>CAKRGM010000005.1 GCA_934330725.1 uncultured Lachnospiraceae bacterium
AGTCCTTCAAGCTTATCCTTATACTCCCATAACAGGTTGTATATGTCATTATATTTTATAACAAATCCATTCATTTTTCATCCTTTTCCTATGGCTGTAAAAAATATTTATTTGATTTCTGGGAAAAAATATCAAGCTGTTCACTCTGCTTTGTGTCTGTTTCAATAAATGCATTAACTGCATTGGTAACATTCTGCAAATCATTGTTAATTATTGTCTGATATGCAGATAATGCTTCCGAAAAATGCCTGTATGTATCCATAAACTTTTGTAATGCCTGCGATTGGCTGCTGATTTCTGTACTTATTCCTTCAACCGAAAGCCCGGTTGCATTCATTTGCATAAAACTAATGTGTTCTCCGGTTGCTAAACCATCCACTAATAAGTTCATATGTATTTTCTCCTCCTCTTATAATAATCGTATAGGTAATTGCGAAACTCATAAATCCGTGATGCAGTTATGTAAAATTAACAAATTCATAAGCAAGGTGCTTTAGTGCGGCCGGTACTTAGGCGGTGTATTTTACCGCCTTACGTACCGCTGCCAGCATTAAGCAGCGCGAGCGTGCCTGCGTTGAATTGTTAATTTTGCCAGGCATAACCTGAAAAACTGAACGTTGGGCAATTAACTATAATAATCGTAATGCCCATACCCGGTTAATTAAAAAAATTCTGTATTCTGGTACAAAGATCATCCCACGCATTGACCAGTCCGGACAAGACTCCATACTTTTCATTCTGTTCTTCCCGTAATTTATTGATTTCCCAGTTAATGTTATCTTCAACTGAATCTATATTATTGACATAACCTCTATAACTTTCTTTCAACTCGCCACTTTCGCACAGATCATGAAAATAGTCTGCACGTTTTCCCTTCCATGTTGATTCATAATTATCCCACATGTTTTTATTTTTATTTTTGATATCGTCAATGTCGTCTTTCGCTTCACCAATAGCGTTGTATGCACTTTTCAGCCTGTCAATTTTCTCATCCAGACTATATATCTCTTTCTGACATTCATTCTGCTGGATTTCATTGCTTTGTTTTTGTGAATTTAATTTATTATATTCTTTTTTGTCATAGTTCTGCGCCATATTAATCCCCATTCTGCAGACGCTTCACGTCGAAGGAATCACCCTTTTCTGAGACATTCTGTATTATCTGCCATCTAATTCTCATCAAAATTCTCTTCAAGCTTCAGTTTTCTTACATCTGCACGTTTAATATTCATCCGTTCCACTGTCTCATTAATGTTCTCCACCATGATTTTGTCATCATCATCAGAAAATCCCTGAAACACCACCTTATAAATATTGGAATGCTGGAAATACATTAACCGGTCTTTCTGCATTCCTTCCGGATACATACATGCCCCATAATCAAAATATTGGTTTTCTCCATTTACTCTCACCTGAAGTCCCCTTGCAACAATAACGTACTTTTTTACTCCGCCTTTTACTATTACAATACTTCCAAGTGGTAAGTACTCTGTTTTTTCGTTCATATTAATCTCCATTCCGCAGACGCTTTGCGTCGAAGGAATCGCGAGCTGAATGTCAGATTCAGCTCTGCGATCATGGCTACTTTGTGGCGCCTGCGGCACAAATAGCTGTGTGAAAAATCATCACATCAGTATAATTTCTCATACTATATTCCGTTCAGTACTGCTTTTAAAGCACATACCAAGCATGCTCTCACCATGCTCCCTATCTTTTTATAGTACCTTTTTAGTTTACATTTGTTTGAATATATAGCCAACCGCTTATTTCCATAATTTTACAAGGTTTTGATTTTGTAACGTAAAAAAGAGGTCCTTACGAACCTCTCTGATTAAATGTTATCAGGCATTTGATTTATTTAAGTAAATTCTCTATATCTGCCTTAATCTGATCTGCTGTAAGATGATTGTCCTTTAAGACTTCATTTACATCATAACGGTCAAGAAACTCCTTCTTTAATCCGAAGTTTAAGACTTTTACATCTGAGTCTCCATAAAAACGGGCAATTTTTTCGCCAAAGCCACCATCAAGTATTCCGTCTTCAATCGTGATTACAACACTATGGTCTTTCTTTAAACCTTCAAGCATTTCCACATCAAGACCTGTTATATAATACGGATTAATGACTGTTGAATGAATACCTGTCTTTTCTTCTAACAAATCTGCTGCTTCCTTTCCAAGTCCATAGAATGTCCCAAGTCCTATTATTGCAACATGACTTCCCTTTTGTGTTATCTCATATTTATTCAGCTTACCGAAATCCTTTGTTACAGCTTTACCATCTGAAACCATTGCACCACCAGGCAGTTTTATTGCTACAGGATGCTCATTCTGCATAAGACTCCAGTCCATCATTGCAATATATTCTTCCTTTGTTGCAGGTGCTAAATAAACAAGATTTGGAATATTGGCAAGCATTGGTATATCCTGCAAGCCAAGATGTGTCACATCATTCATTCCAAAGACAGAACCGGCAAACGTCACAATTGTAACCGGACTCTTATTAATACAGATATCCTGTGATACCTGGTCAAATGTTCTCTGAAGAAATGTGCTGTATACCCCAAATACCGGTCTGCCGCCGTTTGCAGCAATTCCCGATGCAAGTGCTGCAGCCGTCTCCTCAGCAATGCCAACATCAACAAACTGACGTCCTGCCTCTTTTCGCTTATCTTCGGTAAATCCCATAACTGTAGGTGTGCCTGCTGTAATAGCCACAACAGCCGGATCTTCCTTCATTTTCTTTAAGAGATAGTCTCTTGTTACACTTGTATAATCCTCGACATCTGACGTAAACAACGGCTTTCCTGTTTCAATATCGAATGGTCCATTATAATGCCATCTTTCTTTATCTTTTTCTGCCGGCGCATATCCTTTTCCCTTAAGTGTATTAATGTGCACGACAACCGGCCTTTTACTGTCCTTTACCTTTTGAAAAGCTTCTATAAGCGCCGCGGCGTCATTTCCTTTATCTACATAAAGATAATCAAGCCCCATGGCTTTGAAGAAATTACATTCTGCCTTTCCTTTTGTCTGTCTGAGAAGTTTCAGATTCCTATATAAGCCACCATGATTTTCAGCAATTGACATATCATTATCGTTTGCAACAATAATAAGGTTACCGTCAAGCTCTGCCGCATAATCCAGTCCCTCAAGAGCTTCGCCGCCACTTAAGGATCCATCACCGATAACAGCTATTACATTACCGTCTTCACCTTTTAAATCTCTTGCCTTTGCAAGACCACATGCAAGACTGACTGATGTGGAAGTATGTCCTACCGTAAAAAAGTCATGCTCACTTTCATTAGGATTACTATACCCCGATACATCATCATAATGTTCTTCATAAAGATATGCGTCTTTTCTTCCTGTAAGCATTTTATGCGGATAGCTCTGATGGGAAACATCATATACTATCTTATCCTTCGGTGAATCAAATACATAATGCAATGCAATTGTTGCCTCTACCATACCAAAATTAGGTCCAAAGTGTCCACCATGCTTACTTGCTCTTATTAAAAGTGCATGACGTATTTCCTCTGCAAGTACCAGTAACTGGTCAATTGCCAGTTTCTTTACATCAGCAGGTCCATTGATTTTTTCAATATACATAATCTCTAATCCCCCAATCCTTATTTCTTTATGATTTACTTATTATCTGCTTTTAAATATACCACTTAAAGTTAACTTTAAGTCAAGAACTTTTCGTAACCTTTGTAACCGCCTTAACCTGCGCCAAAAATGTACCCTTCCCCGTTCTATCCTGTTATTTTCCAGCGTGGCTCCTTTGCGTACTTCATAAATAAATCAAAAATTGAACGATATCCTTCTTCTTTTATGTGCATTCCCTCTATCGTATATTCAGCCCGCAGATTTCCATCCCTATCCTTTAATGGTGCATTAATATCTATATATTTTGCATTATGCTTTACTGCAAGTTTCTTTACTGCTTCATTTGCCTTATTTATTTTTTCATTTGTACGAACCCGGAGGCATTCTTTCATATCCTCTCTGGCTGCATCATAATTAACAGGATAATATGCCATCATATATATTTCTATTTCCGGCAGCTTGTCCTGTACAATATTTAATATTTTATCATAATTATGAATCATATCTGAAATAGCAATATCCTGATTACTAAGATCATTGGTTCCTATGTTGATAAATAATCTGTAAGGCTTAAGATCAAGTATACATACATTTATATTTTCAAGAAGCTCATCCGTTATAAAGCCTCCAATACCGCGATTATAAATAATTGTATCAAGATGATCCTCCTCAATGAATCTTTCTACAGGAAACATCTCCATCAATGATGATCCTGCACATACAATCTGACCCGGAACGACTTTACCATTCATCTGCTGATATCTTTTTATTTTTTCTTCCTTAGTCATACTTACCCCTCCATTTCCTGTGCCTTTTCCAGCACAACTGTGATTCTAAATATAATTCTAATATATATTCATGATGCCAGATGCAAACACCTGAAACCACAATATACCTGTACAAAAATAATTTTACTGCATTTCTCTAAGAAATGCTGATACTTCTTCAGGAAGTCTTTCTTTTCTCCATGCAAGAAGTATTTCTGTAATAAGGTCTGCATCTGAAATATCATATGCCTTAATTTTATCCGTAAGCTTTCCCATTGATGCCGGAAGTATCGCAACCCCCAATCCCTTTTCAGCTAACGTCATGGCAGTTCTGGCATCCTCGCATTCATAATAAATATCACAGGTAAGGCCGGCATTTTCAAATGCATTCAGCATATATTTCCTGTACCGGTGCGAAAGTATCAGATGCTGTTTTGACAGTTCATTAAGACTTATTGTATTTTTCTTTTCGGATTTTAAATGATATCCTTTAGCAGCCATGGCAAGCAGCTTTTCTTTCACAAGCGTCTTTGTTTCACAGCCATTTAATACAATCGGCGTCCTAAGCGTTGTAACATCTACTACCCTGTTTTCAAGTTTATTCTTTAATGTAAAAGTAGAACCCTCATGAATATCAAAGTGAATCTCACTGTGCTTCATTGAAAATTCTTTTAAATATTCAGATAACATCAATACCGTAGATGGTGTCATTCCAATATGAAGTGTAGCTGACTGGCTTGCTTTAACTACCTCACGTCTGGTGATATCTGTCATTGTAAGAATACTCTGTGTCCTGGCATAAAGCACCTTACCTGCTTCTGTAAGTGTTATCTTTTTTGTTCCACGCAGAAAAAGCTGCACCTGAAGCTCATCTTCCAACATCTTCATCTTATAGCTTATTGGCGGCTGTGTCATATGAAGAGCCCTTGCAGCTGCGCTTACCGTTCCCTCTTCTACGATGGCCCGAAAATACTCTAACTGTTTAATTTCCATTGTAAATTTTCCTCACGACTTCATCAACTAAAACAACTATAAATCTTTGGTATACAAATTTTATTGTTTTGCAACACAAAAACAATATTTTTAATATATGGTAATTCATGATATACTGAATGTCAAGAAAAATAGACGAGGTAAGATTAATATAATATGAAACGAATTGATTTTGAAAACGGAAAAGTTACAAATAACATACTGGGTGCAGCATTACCTATGCTTGTTGCCCAGATTTTAAGCCTTTTATATAATATCGTAGACAGAATATACATTGCGCGTATACCTGATATAGGTACAACTGCACTTGGTGCTGTCGGATTATGTTTTCCGGTTATCATTATTATAACTGCTTTCAGTAATCTTTTTGGAAGTGGCGGTGCGCCTCTCTTTTCAATAAGGCGTGGCATGGGAGATTCCCAAAAGGCCAAAACAATAATGAATACCTCTTTTTCAATGCTCTGCATAAGTGCTGTCATTATTATGCTCATTGGTTTTATTTTTGCCAAACCCCTTCTGGTTCTTTTTGGAGCTGATACTGATTCACTTAAATATGCATGTCCCTATATGACGATATATATGACAGGTACGCTTCCATCAATGATTGCCACCGGAATGAATCCTTTCATAAATGCCCAGGGATATTCAACTATTGGCATGCTTTCAGTTGCAATAGGTGCCATTGCTAATTTTATACTTGATCCATTATTTATATTCTTACTCAACCTTGGAATAACCGGTGCTGCTATTGCTACCGTATTGTCACAGATATTATCAGCTGTATTTGTACTTTATTTTCTTTGTAACCGTGCCGAGCTAAAAATACATTTTTTACATAAAAAAGAATTTGAATCATGCCTTGATGATGCAAAAAATATTGTAAGTCTTGGAACTTCCGGATTTATTATGCAGCTTACTAACAGCCTTGTTTCAATATGCTGTAATAATGTGCTTTCTGTCACAGGCGGAAGTGTTTATATTTCTGTCATGACAATCATATCAAGTATACGTCAGGTAGTTGAAACTCCGATATATGCCATGACAGAAGGGGCTTCGCCGGTATTAAGCTATAACTATGGTGCCAGACGCCCGAAACGTGTTAAAAAGGCTATGGCAACAATGGCAGTTATGGTAATCACATATACAGGTATAATGTGGAGTATAATACTGCTCGCCCCTGAATTTCTTATAAAAATATTCAGCTCGGATAATGACTTATTAAACGATGCTGTTTCTGCACTTAAACTATATTTTGCCGCTTTTATTTTTATGGATCTTCAATACATGGGCCAGACTGTATTTAAATCCCTCAATTACAAGAAACAGGCCATTTTCTTCTCACTTCTGCGTAAAGTGTTTATTGTTGTTCCACTTACATACATTTTCCCATATATACTGCACATGGGAACGAACGGCGTATTTATGGCAGAACCTGTATCTAATGTAATAGGTGGAAGTTTAAGCTTTACTACCATGCTTATTACAATAATTCCACGATTAAACAAAATGGCAAAATCAGATTAGTGTGAAAAGCAGTGTGATAAACAGTGTGGAAAATCACGCCGATGCGATGATTTTCCAGCTTACCGCCTGTTCCCTTGAATTTACAAATCTTCTGTAAATTCCATCCTGTTTCATAAGTTCCTCATGTGTGCCTTTCTGGACTATCCGCCCCTGATTGACCACCACAATCTGATCCGCATGTCTTACTGTCTTTAATCTGTGTGCAATCATAATGATTGTTTTTTCTTTTGTCAGTGCATCAACAGCTTCGACAAGTTCCTTTTCATTTTCCGGATCTACATTTGCAGTTGCTTCATCCAGAATAATAACCGGTGCATCCTTCATGATGGCACGTGCAATGGAGATACGCTGTTTTTCTCCACCTGACAGTGTAGCGCCACCTTCACCTATTACAGTGTTATATCCATCCGGAAGCTTGCTTATAAAGTCATGGCAGCATGCTTTCTTCGCCGCTTCAACAACTTCCTCATGGCTTGCATCCGGCCTTGCGAACCTGATATTGTTCTCAATGGTATCTTCAAACAGATAAACATTCTGAAATACAAAGGCAAAATTGCTCATAAGACTGTTCATGCTGTAATCCTTCACATTAACACCACCTAATGTCACCTTACCGGAATCCACATCCCAGAATCTGGCAATCAGATTACAAAGTGTAGACTTACCACCACCTGATGGTCCTACGATTGCTGTAGTAGTTTTTTCCGGAATTGAAAGTGAGATTCCATCTATGATTTTTCGCTTATCATAAGAAAATGTTACATTTTCCAGCTCAATGTTATGATTTTCCGGTTTTATGTCTTTGCCGTCTATATCCATCGTATCAAGCTCGAGAATCGCATTTGCCTTGTCTACACATACACTGACCACATGCAAAAGTGAAGAATAAGTTCCGGCGGATTCAAGACTTGCATACAGCATAAATGCTGAAATTGTCATACCGATAGCATAAATCATACTCATGGTTCCGCTGATATAAAAGTATGCTGAAAATGCTACTACAACTGCACTTGTAATCTTTGTCACTGCATTTTGCATAAAATGAAATGGTACAAATACCATTTCCATTTTTATATTTGTCCTTGCACAGGCATCGTTTGCATCATTTAAACGTCTGGTCTGACTGCCAATCAGATTATATGATTTTACTTCTGAAATTCCCTGAATATATTCCATAATCTGACTTATAAGCTTTGTATCACACAACACCTTACATTCTGATTCTTTCTTACCGGCTTTATGCATGAACGTATTAATTACAAAAAATACAGCCACACCTGCTACTGAAATCAGGCCGATTCTTATGTCAAATACCAGAATCATCAGGGCAATCATGACTGTTTCAAGTATTCCCTGGGTGGTCAGCATAACAACACGTGTAGCCACGTCTCCCAGATTTTCCATGGTATTCGTGGTAACGGAAGATATCTCACCAATACTATTAGCATTAAAATATCCCATAGGAAGATATCTTAAATGCTCTGCAATCTCAATTCTTTTAAAAGCACATGTATTGTATCCTCCCTCTGTCTGCAGAATTGTTGACCTCATTTTGCAAAGTACACTTATAACTACAGATACCCCCATTATTGCCAGGGAACCTGCAATGTATCTGCCCATTGACCCGCCACTTGTGATTCCCATAAGTATGCACATAATTGCCGGTATTCTCATTGCCGAAGAAAGCGCCTCTATTACTCCAAGTGCTATGGAACGCTTGAATTTACTGCTGTTTTTTTTACCGGAAAATCTAAAAAATTTTGACAGAATTGTAAACATATTATTCACCCTCCTTTGCTGTATCCCTGACAGAAATATGTGCATTCCACATATCTTTATATAACGGGCATGACGCCATTAATTCCTCATGTGTTCCATGTGCCTGCACATTACCTTCATTTACCACAAATATCTGATCAGCATCCTTAATTGTTGAAAGCCTGTGTGCAATGACTATAAGCGTCTTTCCCACCACAAGCTTTGCAATGGAATTCTGAAGAATTGCCTCATTTTCAGGATCTGTATATGCGGTTGCCTCATCAAGAATTACAATTGGTGCATCTTTTAACATTGCTCTTGCTATTGATATCCTCTGTCTTTCGCCACCGGACAAATGGCCTCCGGCATCTCCGACTACCGTGTCAAAGCCATTTTCCAGATTCATAATAAAATCATAACATCCACTCTTCTTTGTAACTTCCTCAATCTGGGCATCCGTAGCATTGGGATTACCCTGCCTGATATTTTCCCGTACTGTCTCGTTAAAGAGATAATTGTCCTGAGACACATAAGCAATTTTACTGTTAAACTCCGGCAATGCAATCTGCTTTACATCTACACCACCAATCTTTATACTTCCGCTGTCTGCATCCCAAAGTGATGCAATAAGCTTTGCAATCGTAGATTTTCCACTTCCTGAAGGACCCACAATAGCATTGACTGTACCGGCTTTTAACTCCATATTTACACCATGCAGAATTTCTTTATCATGATAACCGAATTTAACATTTTCAAGTGTAATAGAATTGTCTTTCAGTACAGCCTTGCTGTTTTCCGGCCGTTCAAGCTCCGGCTGTTCAAGAATCCCCGTAACCTCTCCAATGATTACGCCGATTTTTCCCAGATCATCAGTATAGGATCCAACTGTAATGAGCGGTCCGACAATCCCCAGCGACAAAATGATACACATTACAAAGTTTGATATTGAAAGTGTTCCATTGTCTACATAATGTGCGCCAAACGGCAAAACTGTAAGCAGTGTATACGGCATAACCACAAACAACAGTGCCTGAAAAACTGCACATCGTCTCATCCATGAAATAAAAGAATCTGCACATGCTCTGGCAGCCTTTGTAAACTTTGTATAAGAACTCTCAGTCTTTCCGAATGCCTTAATAACCTCTATTCCATCTATGTATTCCACTGCTGCATCATTAAGATCCTTTGTAGTCTTAACTGTTCTTTCAAAACTGGGTTTATAATCAATAATCATTCCAAAAAATGATAAAAGTCCCACTACCATTGGCACAAATGACCACAGTGCAAGCCGCCAGTCTGTCATAAAGAAATATACAATGATAATAACCGGTGCCAAAAGATTCGACGTAAACTCCGGAACAACATGAGCCAGTGTCGTCTCAATACTGTCAATTCGTTCCACCATAATATTTTTAAAAGTACCGGAAGGTGTATCCTTCACATATCCAAGTGGCACTCTTGCAAGCTTATCACAGCATGACTTTCTGATATTTGAAAGCACCGTAAATGTTGCCTTATGCGAAAATGTCGTTGATAACGAATGAAACAGCTCCGCTAAAATAAATGCTCCTGCTATCAGTGCTGCCTTTGTCAGATATGCCTGCATATCTTTCTCTTCATCCAGAAACATCCTGACCACATCAGCAATGATAAAATACGGAATGATTCTGAACACCACATTGACTATTGCCAGCAAAACGCTCCATACGTAAGCGGATTTCTTTTGTCCCGCCCACTTAAGAATCCAACCGACAGATGATTTTTTTTCTTTTTCCATCCTTTTGCTCTCCTTATTCTAACTATTGTTAGTTGTTTCTAATATATCTATAATAAATTTGGCGGCTCTTAAATATTCCAGTTTCAAAATATTTCACCGCCAAATACTATTTATTATTATCTGAGAACTCAATACCCCATAATCTTTCCCAGCCACCGGTATTAAATTCCCTCAGTTGGTGTGCATTCTTTTTTGATGTCTCTCTGTCTATATCATGCTCAATAATCTGAAATACAGACGAAAAAAAGCCTGTATATATCATATGCACGAGACTTGAGCTGACGTCAGGCACATTAATCCCGGCACTACGCAGTTTCTGCATATACCGTTCACCTGCCTTTATCTCCCTGTCCACCATATTATGTATAAATTTTTCATATCTTCCACTATCACCGCATTTTAACAATAGTCTGAAATTATTATAATGATCATAAATATAATCAACTATCTGTTCCATTCCATCTGCAGATGCATCAGTCATATTCCTTGTCTGGTCTTCAATCTGAAGTTTCTCAAAATTATCAAGAATATCGTCATATATTTTATAAATATGCTCTACATATGGATCAATCAACGCATCAAACAGCATTTCCTTAGTAGGATAATACTTATAAAATGCTCCGGTCGTCAGCCCTGCATCTTTTACAATGCTCCTAAGCGATGCCCCGGTAAATCCATATTCCAAAAAATGCTTCATCGCAGTATTTAATATATTAGTTCTTGTATTCTCTGCCTTTTCTGTCATATGTTCCTCCTTTCCTGCCTGATATTGCAGCTGCAGGCAAAAATATAACAATGCTATATAGCACTGTTATATTTTATCTTATTCTATTATTTTGTCAAGTCTTTTTCAAAACTATAAACTGAAAAAATTAAGTTAATCGACTATTTCTTTTAATGTAACCACTTACTCCTCAGTCTTTTAAAACAATAAATGCAGCCGACTGTGGTTCTGCACTGACAACCATTCCATCTGATGTTACACTGCCACCGCACCTGTAAATCAATTCACCCGGATTACCCTTATATGGAAATTGTACTTTTTCACCTGAAGGATTTATTACAACTAAAATCTTTTCATCACTGCTGCTTCTTATATAAGCAAGTGGATAACTGTTTTCCTTTGCATACACAAACTTTATCTCTCCTTTGTTTAATAAAGCTTTATGCGCTTTTCTTACAGTTATCAGCTTTTTAATTTCATTATAAAGTGAGTTATCATCATTTATCTGATTCATAACCGTAGGTCTGTCTGCATGCGGGTCCTGTTTTACATACAGCTTATCAGCCTGTGCATGGCTGAACCCTGCATTAATACTATCATCCCACTGCATAGGTGAACGTGAACCTGTACGCTCAAAACCGCCCTCAACTGATGTAAGCCCTTCTACATATCTCATACCAATCTCATCTCCATAATAAATAAATGGAGCCCCGGGCATTGAAAGAAGAAATGCGAATGCAATCTTTAGCTCATCACCATTTAATTTTCTTGAAAGTCTGTCCATATCATGATTACCTGATGGAATACATATAAGGCCTTCTTTCTCTGTCTTTTCATAATTCTCAATATATTTTTTTACAAATGCCGACGCATCGCCCTTACCATGTGATGAAAAAAATGGTTCGTCACACCTGAAAAGATCATTGTAATGTGATGGGCCAAAATGCAGAAGGAAATCCATATGGAAACCGCCTTCCAGTGACTTATCAGGCTCTCCCCACTCAGAAACCATTGCTGCATCAGGAAATTCCGTATCGAGAAATTCACGTACATTCTGCCACAGCTTTATTGTTCCCTTGCCTTCAGGATCATTTTTTACTAAAGAGCCAGCCATATCAACCCTGAATCCATCACAGCCCATTTTAAGCCAGAAGCGCATTACATCCTTCATCGCTTCAAGTGTAGCACGTGGTCCCTCATCATCCATTGACTGCTGCCATGAAAGCTCTGGTTTATAATAACCGTAATTAAGTGCCGGCTGATGTGAGAAAAAGTTAACGGCACATGAACCGTTTCTGTCTGAAATTCCTCTGATACATCCCATACCTGCCGGCTCATTCCATACACTGTCCGTCCATACATAACGATCTGTATATTCATTTTTTTCTGCCTTCATCGACTGCTTAAACCATTCATGTGTTACTGCTGTATGTCCCGGTACGAGATCAAGTATTACATGCATGTTTTTCTTATGTGCTTCTTTGAAGAGATTGGCCAGATCTTCATTTGTTCCATATCTTGATGCTACCATATAATAATCTTCCACATCATATCCTGCATCCATAAATGGTGATTTAAAACATGGATTAATCCATATTGCATTGCATCCCAGTTCTTTTATATAATCCAGTCTTCTGATAATACCATTTATATCACCTATACCATCTGCATTAGTATCCTGAAATGATTGCGGATATATTTCATAAAACAAAGCATCTTCAAGCCATTCCGGTTGTTTCCTTATAGTATTCATAGTAAAAGCTCTCCATTTCCGCACATTCATATTTATAAGTGCATTTATTTTTTTAATCGTCCAAAAGCTCACTTAATATCGGTGATGAACACGACTTTTCTTTTTATCATAAAGCATTTTATCTGCTGATTTTATAGCTTCTTCCGGCTGAATATCCGAATTATTAATGATGGTATATCCAATAGCCGCTGTGATATAATATTCAAGTTCTTTTTCTTCACATCTGTGCTTTAATATAGAATTAAATCTGTCAATGACAAGTTCAGGATCATTCAAAACTGTGTTATAATCAACCATTACAAATTCGTCACCACCAAAACGTGACACAAACAAATTATATTCCTGTGCAAGCTTCCTCATGCTTTCAGATATTGTAATAAGTGCGTTGTCACCTTCTGCATGCCCATATTTATCATTGATTTTTTTAAAATTGTTTGCATCAATAATATATATCACCAAAGGATGTTGTGCATCAGTCTGGGCAAGCCTATATTCCAATAATGAAATAAGCCTTCTTCTGTTATTAAGCCCTGTAAGTGAATCGTTATATATCTGTGACCTTTGTGTATATGCAAAGACAATAAACAATGCTGTAATAATAGCAGGGGCCATAATAGGTGTACCGCCGATTATAATCTCAATTAATCCTGCGAACATTGGAAGCAGAATAAATGAACTGAATAAAAAGCATAAATTCCTCTTATCATGATTTTTTTCGCAAACCCCATACCATATTCCATATATACATACACATATACTATAAAAGTATTGTAATGAAGAAGTAAAAACGAATAATGGTCCCTTTTGATATGTGCCATCTGCTGTAATACGGAAAACCCAGCCGTTTATCTGTGTTGTAAAGCATAATAAAACTTCCAGTGCAATTGGAATCATACATATAAACTCAGAAAAACGGCCGGGTCTTTTACCATTTCTTCTTATACGCGCCATTGCAAATAAAAACCAGAAATATGTTGTAAGTGACATACATATCAGTGATAAGCTGTTTGCAAGCCATCCTGACACCTGATTAAATGCAATATATTTATCCTGCATCAGCATCCACGCAAGTCCCAGCACAAGAAAACAAACATATGATGTTAACGCACGTCTAAGTGATTTAACCTCAAATTCACTGCCAAAATCACCTTTTATATTAAGCCACATCGTAACTGCAATAATAATGCAGAAAAAATCAACTGCTATGTATGTGACCATCATCTGTAAATTCATAATTTCCCCCCAAAAAAACATTACGACAATTTATACTCTTAAACTAACACAAATAAATGAAATCGTCTAGTGGAAATTAATTGAGGATAATACTCCTAAGTAAAATGTAGTCCCTTTGATTTCTTGCGTATTTTTCTAAGTGTTTCCGGCACTTCTTCATCTGTTATCTTATCATGAACCTTACAGGTTCCTGCTTCTTTGGCAGTTTCATAATACCATTCTTTATAATTTAACATATCGAGTGTTTCATTAAGCTGCTTTATCTGACCTAAAACACGTTCCTTCTGCTCACGAATCAGCTCTAGACGCGCATCAATCGTACTGTCACCTTCTATGCACCAGTCAATGAACTTCTTTATATCTTTAATTGAAAGTCCGGTTTTCTTTAAACACTCTATAATCATCAGCCATTCAAAATCACTTTCTTTAAACATACGGATTCCGCCGCTTGATCGTTCAACAAACGGCAGCAATCCCTCTTTATCATAATATCTGAGTGTTGATGCTGTGACTCCAAGCTTTTCCGCCATCTCGCCAACTGTATATAACATATTTTTCTTCTTCCCTTATCTACCTTTTTACAAATTTCAATTTTGATACCTACAATTCTTTAACACCCAATTCGTATTATAAAGTGTTACTGTGAAATCCGCAATGCCTTGATTTTACTACAGTTTGGGCAAGTGAGGTTTTCCTTAGACTTTCCCTTATGTTATATCCTTTTCCCTTGCGTTACGATACCTCATAAGGGCAAAAATAAGGGAAACAAAATCTAGTAACAGCTAATAACATTATATAAATTACATAATCGGCTGGAACTGATTGAGGTGCTTCTACAACTAAAACAGATAAGAGAAAGGACATTTCAAATATGAATATCGTACACGCTGAATATAACAAATATCACAACACCATAGACATCAATTATTACAATGGGTATATACTTCGGATTGACTGTGGCAAGGCAGAAGACTGCTTGATTACAACACCCAACTCCCAAAGAATGTTGGATGCACTTGCGATTGATGAACCATTAGAATACGCTAGACTATATCTTAATTCTGAAATGCAATATTGGATAAATACGACAGATGTAGAATAAGACATTGCTCAAAAGTATTTTAAAACTATAATACACTTAAAAAGCGTTACACACATATTTTGCCACTTATCATAAATATGGTCACTATGAAGTGTAACGCTTTTTCTATGATTTCTAATGATATTTTTTATTCCAAACGCAATTTGCAAGGAATATGGAACAATGAAGAACAAACTACTTCTTTAATATTTCGAATTTTTCCAGCATTTTTTTTTCTTCTTCACTAACCAATATTGTGGTAGAATTTTGAGCATTGAAATACAAATACTTCGAACCATCATAAATTATACTTCCACAATATTCACTTACGCTATCATTAGCATATTTTATATATACATCTATTCCGCTTGTTCTATATGACATTAAAGTGTTATTATCTATTTCTAAAATACTCTCGTCTTCTAAGAGTTCTTTGATAAAACTGTCTATAAAACTTTCGTCATAAACAAATTTAGATGTACTTTGATTGAAACAGAGTGCCTCTATTACTGTTTTATCTTTTACATAATCCTTTCTAACATATAAATTCTGATCAAAAAATGAACGTATCACTATATAATTATGTTCACTGTCTCCATCAACTTCATAAATAGTATAATCATCACTCGTCTTTCCGACAATTGTGTTAGATTCTTTATACAAACCAGTTGCTTCTATGTATTCTGTACCGTCCATATACAGGTACTGTCCTTTAAAATATGCATTTTCGCTATTGCCACATGCACCTAAAAATATACACAAAAGCATCATATATAAAACGGTTGATAATACTTTGAATTCTCGTTTCATATATTTACCTACTTACCTGGTTTAAACATTATAATGTCACTTTCAAATGGAACATCAAATTCCATCAATGTAACAAACGGAACAAATGAGCCATTAAAGTAATCATAATGTTGTAATACATACCATGCTCTAAAGCCTGCTAAATTGACATATGTTTTTTCAACGTCTGGCTGATCTAAACCAAAATGATCATATATGCAAAAATGTAGAGTACCAGAAAAATGCTCTCCATCAAAATTATAATCCTTCACTTCTACAGTATTGCCCCATGTATCATTAACACATATTGTAAGACCATGGATAATATCTGAATTTTCATGAAAACGAGGATAACTAACATTTTGCTGTGCCCAATTATATATACTTTTTCCAGATTGGTTTCCTTCTTCGGTAAACTCTAAATCATAGATATTTCCGCCATTATTCTTTAATCTTCTAATGACTTCCCCTTTTATATCATTGATATATTTTTGCGTACTTTTATGTTTATATGCCTCCTGAGTTAATGTTGCATTTGAGTAATCACTACCTGAGCCTTCTTTAAAATGTAAAATCATATTTTTAATAACATTTTCCATTTCTCCTGTTGAAAACAGTGATGTGGACATATCTTCAAATTCAGAAAATAATGTATTTGCCCCCCAATTTTCTGAATCTGCTTCTTCTAATTGATACTTGAATTGTTTATTTATATTTAATATATCAGACCTTGTTGTTTGTCCATATTTCATATCGGCTGCCACTGAACAATCTGCATTCAACCCTTTTGGTCTTGGCGATTGATAGATTAACAAGTTCTTTACGGAATTATATGTCCATGGTTTATCATCTTTGGAATCTATTATTCCATCGCTATCAGTGTCTACCAATAAAGGATCACTATACATAAGTACATATTTACCTTTTATTGATAGTAAGGAACCTATATTTAAGTCTACAGAATATACGAGTCCTACCTCCTCATAATCTGTCAATCCATCTCCGTCCGTATCCTTCAAATTAGGATCCGTATGTATTACCTTACCATTTTCTAATCGTACACCAACAGTTTCATATACATCAAATAACCCATCTCCATCGGTATCTGTTGGATCTATATCTTCTATGGTTTTTCCCTGAATTACCCCCAATGCTTCTTCGATGTCACTAGTTGAAGTGCAGTAATAGTATTCACCACTTGTTTTTTCTGACATTGTTTTTAAATAGGTATCCGAATATTTTGCTCCAACATTAACTGTATAGATTGAAATATCATTTTCTATACACCGATTTATTGTGGATTCATTGTAATTTACATCTCCATCACATATAAGAACGATTATCTTTTTTTTGTCATTACTTTCTTGTTTATCATATAATTCTAGTGCTTTCAATAAACCTGCATTTACATTAGTACCACCTGAGGCCCTCAAGCTAGTTACAGCATTATTCAAAGCATTTTGGTCACTTGTAAAATCACTTACAGCAGATGCATATGAATTAAATTTTACAAGACAAGCCTCATCTTCTGACCCTAATTGTTGTACAAATCCCTTTAACGCTTCTTTTGCGGTTGAGATTCTTGCTCCAGACATACTTCCAGAAACATCAATAACAAACGCAAAATCATAGAACATGTTCTTATCCGAAACGCTTGTTCTGTAGTCTAAATTTTGCTTCCATGCATCATACCATTTATTTCTATCAACTAACATATATGTTGAAAAATGTGTAGTAACATAACTAACAGTTCCCTTTTCAGTATTAACAATGCTTTCTTCATCAAGCAATCGGTAACAATGGTTGTCTACATCATGCCACATAACTGCTAAATCTTTTTCATCTACATCACCAAGTTCATCTTTGTCATACCAAAAAGTTATTGTTGCTTTTTCGAAATTTGAACTACAATTTATTTCTACAGGAACTCCGACTAATCCAACAACATCAGATGACATCTTATCTATATTATATGTATTGCTGATTGCGCATGTATTTTCAATATTGCCATTTGTAGACATATCAAGCGATACTTTAGTAACCGCCTTTTTTTCAGAATCAAGGATAACCTGTTCATAGGTTTGTTTTACAATTTCTTGCGAATCAATTGTTCCATCATCATCTGAATCTTTATTTAATGGAGAAAAACCAAGTTTAACATCGTCATAGTCACTTAGTTCATCTTCGTCGGTATCTATACACAACGGATTTGTTAAGTATGTAATAACTTCTTCATAGTCATTTAATCCATCGTTATCCGTATCTTTCACCAATGGATCCGTATTATAATAACTCTCCAAAGCATTTGATAGTTCATCTTCGTCACAGTCTTCATCTCCATCTAATACTCCGTCACCATCAGTATCTTTTTCTAGAGGATTTAAACCACACAAAGAGTATTCAAAATAATCATCAAGACCATCACCATCGGAATCTTTTTCTTTATAATTTAATCCTAGAAGGTTTTCTACACCATCGACTAAACCATCATTATCTGTATCAATTTCCATTGATTTTCCATTATATAATTTATATGAATAGAGTAAATAGCTTTTTGGGGCATCTTCCAAACTACCTTCATCTCCATTGAATCCAAAAGAAACCGATTGACCAGCTACTATATTGGCATTATATGTTGCATTTTTAACAACATAATGATTTCCTTCATGCTTTTCAATAATACCATTCCAGATTTCCGTAATGTTTCTGTCAAAATCAAATTCTAAAACCCAATCTTCAAAATCTGTATCTGAGTCATTATTTATAGTAATAGTACTGCTAAAACCTGTTTCCCAATCGTTAGTTAGAATATAATTGATATTATAATCTCCAATATTAACATTACTGATTTGTCCCAACAACTCGTATTTCAAAGGAAAACCAGAAAACCCTTCATTGCTAGTAATTCCAAATTCAATACTTTGTCCTACAGCAATATTTTGATTCCAACCTACATTTTTAATGGTATAATATCCATTTTCATTCGATGATATTTCTGCGTTCCATATGTTTGTAATCGAATCTGCATATTCAAAACCCAAGTACCAATTCTGAATAGACTCATCACCTGTATTCTCTAACTTGATAGTGGCATTGTAACCAGCATCCCAATTAGACGAAAGGGTAAAGTAAACTTTGAAGTTTTCTCCTTCAAAAATCTTCTCCTTTGTTGTTTGATCCCATCCACTGTTATCAGAAGTGGTTGTCGGTTCTGCATCCGTTTCGGATTCCGAAATAGATTCATCAACACTTGTTGTTTCTTCAATAGTATCATCCGTTGTTTGTTCTATTACCACTTCAGTAGTAGTATCAATCTCGTCAACATTTTGTGCAAACGCAGATATATTGACGGAACTAAAGCACATTGTAAACACCAGCATAGATGCCAGTGCTTTTCTAATAAATTTTTTCATAACATATTCCTTTCCTAAAGTAAAAAACTGCAATGTGAAACATTGCAACCGAACCATCAGTATAATAAAATATAAATATTTTATTACGTAGACTTCATGCTTTGCGTCCTTACATTTCTGTAAGTTTGCCATATTTATTTATACGAATCTTAACCAATTTCCCCTCTCTTTGTGTGTCATATTGATACGCCTAAAATTATAAAAATCATATCATAACACATATGATTTTTCAATAGCTTTGGGTGTAGGAATATTCTCATTTTCCTTTAATTGGGCTTTCTAACAGAAGATAATGAATCTAATTTACCTTCTGTTAGCAATTGATAATTATCTAGTGCGTTTGCTGAATTGTGCTTGATAGTTAATGTCTCTGTCCTGTTCCCATTTCTGAACTTCTGCCTGTTTTTCTGCCAACTTTCGATGGATTGAGTTTTCTCCATACTTGGACTTCCATTCTTTGGTGGATCTAACATAGGATTCATATTCCGACTTACCCTGTTTATAGTCTTGCATGAACACATCTATCGTTGGATATTTGTAATCCTATACGATATGAGATAATCCCTGTTTCATGGTCTGAATCGTTTTTGTATACTTGTCAGATTGTGCCTGCAATTCCTTTCGTTTCTTTCCTTGGAATAATCCTGTACAGTTCTTCAAATCCTCGTCAATCAGTTCTTTCTCCACTTCCTGCGTATGAATGGCTCTGTTTTGGCTTTTGAGTTTCTCCATAATCTCTTCCAGACGCATCTCATAGGCGTGTGCCAGTTCGGACATTCTCGGTCTTGGCGGGATAACGGTCTTTTCTGCGGTAGTAGTGACAGGTGCTTTGACCATTGTATCTACGCTAGGTGCGGGCTGGTTGTCTACCTGTGTAGCAGTAGGAGCAGGTTGCTTATCCTTGTTTTCGTTTCTACGCTCCATAAAGTCGGAGATTATAGTTTTCATCTGTTCCTGTTTCTGTACCAGCAGCTTTATGAGTTCCTTTAACAGTTCGATTGCTCTAAATATGATCATAAACAGAAACTCCGGATGATTGCCATATTTTTGTATGGATTCCTTGATCGGAGTTGAAATCTGTTCCTGCTTAACCTTTAGAATTTCCTTTCTCTCCATACCTGATACAAGAGCGTGATCCACAGTGCGATTCCAGTCCTGTATGACCTTGTTATTAAGTGCAATCTTATCTGCCTTGGGATTGTTCTTTCCGATTTTCTTAGTTGCAAGATAGACATCCCCACGCTTGAATACAGACAGCTTTTCTTTCTCATCTTTAACAAGTCCGTTGATGACATCGGTATAAAACACCTTGACCTCATCTAAGAAATGTTCCTGCTTAAAGCTAGCGTCCTTGATGGTAAATATTTGTCTTTCATAGACTTCCCCTTTTTTGATGACCTTACATTTCTTTCGGAGCTTTCCGTTTTCGTCCAGCACCTCTTTCTTGGTGCGGACATAGTTCCCATGTTCATCATAGTAGCGGTTTCTGGTAGCAACCTTTTCTATGGGTTCGTCCAGATAGTTTCGTTCTGCAAAGATAAGATGGATATGATAATTCGTCTTTCTCTTGTTGTGGTGTAATGCTGCTATACAGTCTACACTATACCGACTTTTGAATTTATCCGTCATATATTTCAATAGTCCGTCTGGCGGATAATCCACAAAGGATTCCGGCAGGGCAATGATAAATTCTCTTGCTTCGATACATTTTCCCTCTGTACCGCTTTTCTTAAATTCTGTCTGATTGCACTTGGCAAGTTCCCTCCAAAATTTTCGGTCTATAGTTTCATATAT
This sequence comes from uncultured Lachnospiraceae bacterium, assembly GCA_934330725.1. GTDB lineage: Bacteria > Bacillota > Clostridia > Lachnospirales > Lachnospiraceae > Lachnospira. The sequence continues at coordinate 21,219 of CAKRGM010000005.1, forward strand.
TGCATAGAGATTTTCCTGCTTTTTTCACTTGAAATATAATAGATTCTTCCACGAACATTGTGGAGCTTTAACATCTGCACAAATGAATTTCTTGGCATTATGATTTTCTCCTTTTCCAGTTTTTATTTTGGAAAGAGGACGGATAAGATAGGTGAGTTGTGAGTGATGGACTTCCCCCTGTGAGCGGGTGCATAGGCACCCATCTTGCGGACACATCCGCCTTGTGGCGGTTAAGCCTTGCAGAGCGAAATACACAGTGTACAAATCGAAGATTTGTGCGATGGGTGTATTTCGCTCTCAAACGCCGAGGGCTTGCTTATGAAGTTCACTTTTAGCTGTAATTGTTCCCTCAGCACTTATTTTTGTGCCTTTAATTGGCACATTTTTTGGGTTTCGCATAGTTCTTCAAAACAATAGCACATTTGCTATTATGAGTTTGGTTTTCAGACCTCAAAAACAATAGCACTCTGTTATTAAAAATGATAAAACAATAGCATTTTTCTGACCAATAAATCTTTCATAGTACATTGTGCTATTACTTTTTGTTTTTAATAGAGCAATGCTCTATTACATTCGGATTTTAATAGTGCTTTTTACTATTAAAATCTTGTCCTCATTTTCCAAAAGTTCTGGTTGTATCTGAGGACTTGCTCGTGATATAATCAATTTGCGTGTAGGTATATCATGGCTTTTAGTCAGATACATACCAGAGGGATGGTCTTAGGACTGTCCCTTATTCATTTTTCATAGTTCCCTTGACAGCTTTTACTGCGTATCTGTCTCGTAAATCTTTCCCCTCATTGAGAATCAGAAACTCGTCTAATCGTTCCTTGCGGATTAAGATTTTTCTTCCAACTCTAAGGATTGGCAGCTTTTCCCATTCCACAAGATTTCTAAGAGTGTTTCTTCCGATGCCTGTATAGTCGGCAGCTTTTTCAATGGAGAGAGCAAACTTTAATTCTGTCATTCGATCACCTCATTCCTGCGTAGGATTACAAGTCTTGTGCATTTTATTCCCTTTCCCAGAACTTGCGTTACGCAATTTTTACACGGTAACTATACTGCATTTGTTTCGCTTTGTTAAGCGTTACGATATTTTGATAATTATTACCAAATTGCATATTGCAATATATCGCGTTATGTGATATAGTAAGGACATACCGAAAAAGGAGGTTCGCAAGTATGTTAAAAGATAAGGAATTGCGAAAGACAATCGGAAGCAGAGCAAAGAGCCGCAGACAGGAGTTAGGATTGAACCAGCCTTATGTCGCTAAAAAGATGGGCGTGACCGCATCCACCATTCAGAGATACGAAGCAGGAACGATTGATAACACCAAGAAAATGACCTTAGAAGGTCTGGCAGATGCACTTCATGTATCTGTAGAATGGCTGAAAGGCGAGACAGACGAATACGAAACAGACATTACGGATAAAAGGGAATTACAGATTCGTGATGTGATGACTTCCATTCTGAATAAACTCCCTTATGATATGGAACAGTCCGAAAGTGATTTTTCCAAAGACCTGCTACTGCTGATGTTACAGGAATACGAGCTGTTCGTGGATTCGTTCCAGTTCGCTTGTAAGAATTTCAAAGGAAATGCAGACAACAAGGCACTCGCCCAGACAATGGGGTTTGAATCAAATAAGGAATACAATGAGATTATGTTCCTTAGAGAAATCACCCACACCGTCAACGCATTTAACGATATGGGCGATATTGTAAGAATGTATTCCAAAAATCCTGAGACAGCGAAAAATCGACTAGCCAATCTTTTATCAGAAAAAGATCCCGACTCGGTATAGTACGGTAATCGAAGCTATGATATACTTACACGCAAGAAGCATTTCACCAGTTCCGATTGCCGATATCGAAAGGAGAAACGATTATGGCAAAAGGTTCTGTAAGAAAGAAAGGCAAGAAATGGTACTACCGCTTTTATGTGGAGGACGCAAGTGGTAACTTGGTTCAAAAAGAATTTGCCGGTACGGAAAGCAAATCAGAGACAGAGAAAATGTTACGCAAGGCTATGGAGGATTATGACGCAAAAAAGTTTCTAGCCAAAGCGGACAATCTCACACTCGGACAGATGCTTGATGTATGGGCAGAGGAAGATTTGAAAACGGGTTCACTTAGCAATGGTACAGTCGGTAACTATTTATAGGCAGTAAACAGGATTAAGCAGCACCCAATTGGAAACAGAAAACTAAAGACAGTCACTTCGGAGCATTTGCAGATGTTTATGGATTTGCTTGCATTTGGCGGTGAGGAAGGAAATTTTAAGTCAAAGGGTTACACCATCGACTATATCCGTTCTTTCCACGCAGTCCTGCAACAATCCTTCCGATTTGCAGTCTTTCCAAAGCAGTACATCACATTTAATCCAATGCAGTATGTGGTAATGCGTAGGAAAGCCGAGGAAGATGTGGATTTGTTTTCTGATAATGATGAGGATGCAGAGGTTATCAATCCGATCACACCAGAGCAGTATCAGACGCTTATGGAGTACTTGAAAGAAAGAAACAAGCCTGCTATCCTGCCAGTACAGATAGCATACTACACAGGTCTTAGACTTGGAGAGGTGTGCGGACTGACTTGGAGTGACATTAACTTTGAGGAACAGTATCTGACAGTACGAAGAAGTGTCCGTTACAACGGAGCAAGACACAAGACCGAGATTGGTTCGACAAAGCGAAAGAAAGTCCGTATCGTGGATTTCTGTAATACGCTCGCTGACATCTTAAAGAAAGCGAAAAAGGAACACAGAAAGCAGGTATTCAGTTACGGAGAACTCTATCAGAGAAACTACTACAAGGAAGTCAAGGAAAAGAATCGTGTCTACTATGAGCTTTACCATTTGGATGGCACAGAGGACATTCCTCTTGATTACAACGAGATTGACCTTGTATGTATCAGACCGGACGGAGCATACGAAGCCCCTGCAACGGTTGAGACAGCTTTAAGGACAGCAAGGAAACGATTATCGGAGCTTGATGATAATTTCCACTTCCACACCCTACGACACACCTATACAACAAACCTGCTCTCAAATGGAGCAACACCAAAGGATGTGCAGGAATTACTCGGACACTCGGATGTAAGTACCACTATGAATGTCTACGCACACGCTAACCGAGAGAGTAAGCGAAACTCAGCCCGACTACTTGATAAGGTGGTTGGAGAATAAAATCGAATAATAAAAACTTTCCCTTGTAGATACCTCATAAGGGCAAAAACAAGGGAAAAGGATACATATAGAGTGGCAAGACATACCGTCAAGCCGCATAAAACTAAGAAAAGTAAGGATTTTAGTTATACAAATTTCAATTTGTAATATTTTAATTAGACGCACCATCTCTTTTTTATATTTTACCACCATACACCGGGAATCCGCTGCTGGCTCCGTAGCTTTCAATGTGCTTGAAATTCTTAAGCTTTTCCATATCCTCTGCACTGATTTCAAAATCAACATCTGCATTAGTCTTCATATGTTCCGGATTTGCAGTTTTTGGAAGTGAAACTGTACCAAGCTGTATTGTATATCTGATACAAAGCTGTGGAACTGTTACGCCATATCTGTCGGCCATAGCTTTAATCTCCGGCTGATTGAGAATTACACCATGTGCTATTGGTGAATATGCCTCAACTAAAATATCATTTTTCTGACAATACTCAACAAGTTCTGTCGGAGTATTGCTGATGTGCAGAAGAATCTGATTAACCATCGGCTTAATCTGCGCCGTCTCAAGAAGACTCTCAATATCACCGATCTGGAAATTAGAAACACCGATTGCCTTTAACTTTCCTTCCCTGTAAGCATCCTCAAGTGCTCTCCATGCCTCTTTGTTTCCTTCTTCATATCTGTTCTCACTCTGATTAACCTCTACCCATGGCTGTGGACTGTGAATAATCATCATATCAAGATAATCCAGCCCCATCTTCTTTAAAGTCTCATCAATGCCTGCTTTTGCATCTTCATAAGTCTTGTGCTCTGCTGCAACTTTTGATACTACAAATAAATCTTCTCTTGGCACGCCACATGTTCTTACTCCTTCGCCGACGCCTCGCTCATTTCCATATGCCTGTGCTGTATCAATAAGGCGATATTCTGCTTTAATCGCAGCTTTTACAGCATCTGCTGCTTTATCATCATCAATAAACCATGCCAGATAAGCCGGAATAATCGTAATAACAAATACTACTGCCAATGAAATCATGATTTTCTGCACTGCCTGTCCAAATCTTTTAAATGATGGCACAAACGGTCTGTGCTCAAGCTTATCAAGCAATTTATATGTTGACAGGATAAGGCATGGCATAAATGTAAATACAGTTATAAGACTGATTGCAATACCTTTTGCCAGTGCAAATCCCAGATCGGGACCAATCCCAAACTGCATAAGGCACAGTGCAAGGAAACCTATTACTGTTGTAAATCCACTCGATAATATGGAAGATGTCGACATGGTAAGTGCATCTACCATCGCTTCTTTAGTGTTACTGTTTTGTTTCCTGCACTCGGTAAACCTGTGAATCAGAAATACTGAATAATCAAGAGACACCGCAAGCTGCAATATATTTCCTGCCGCATTAGTAACAAATGATATCTCGCCAAATATCAGATTTGAGCCTGCATTTATTATAATTGCAACGCCAAGCCCCACCATTACTATGACCGGTTCGAACCATGACTGTGTTGTAAGTATCAATACAAAGATAACAAAAATTACTATAATCAGTTTTGCACAGTTGCCTTAAATATCCTGTAAGTTCATAAATATTATTTGTGCCTGATAAATGCATATATATGCATTTATCAGTAAGCCGACCGTTTCCTTTATAGCTGATGCTTCTTACTATCATCTTAAGTACCCCCTCAATTTCAATGCTGCTGTTACAGACTAAACAGGCTCTCTGTACTTCTTTGAAAGAACTTATGAGACACAAGCCCTTCTCAAAGATAACAGTCAGTGAACTGATAAAGAATTGTAATCTTAACAGAAAAACATTTTATTATCATTTTGAAGATATATATGGATTATTAAAATGGATGCTTGAACAGGAAGCTTTTGAAGTTGTGAAACACTTTAACCTGCTTATAGATTATAAAGACGCTTTCTATTTTGTTATTGAATATGTGGAAAAGAACTCTTATTTTCTTAACTGTATATATGATTCTGTCGGACGCGACCAGTTAAAAAGGTTCTTTTATCAGGATTTTATCGGATTAATGGAAAATATGGTACGAACTGCTGAGAAAAATCTGGATGTCACTATAACTGACAGTTTCAGAAATTTCCTGTGTAACTTTTATACAGAAGCTATCGCCGGTATGCTTATTGACCTTTTTCAGAATCTTACATCCAGTACATCATTTACAAGTGACAGCAGGTGATTAGCTACAACTCTCTCCTTATCCCTGTATTCCTGCTGTTTTTCCATGTTATCAGGATTTCTGTCAGCCATCTCGATAAGTCCTAATATCCCATTTATTGGAGTACGGATATCATGTGACATTCTTGAAAGAAAGGATGATTTTGCTGCATTGGCTTTTTTAGCCTGATCAAGCGCTGATTTAAGCTTTTCCCTCTGAATATTTTCTCTCTTCACAATTGCATCAATACACCGGAATGCCAGTATAATGGTATGTGATGTTGAATTTTCTCCTTTTCCCACCCTTACCGCATGAATCTCAAAATTACTCTGTCCGCCTGGATTTTCTGACGCACGATATCTGAATATAAAATCATCATGGTTTTTAAAAAATTCACTAAGCTTATGCACTGAAAGATTTTCCATAAAATCTTCTCTTTCATCTTCTCTCACAAAGTTATCAACATAAGCTTTAATTACTTCCGTATAAGTCTTAAGCCTGAATATCTCTCCCTGATTAGCAAAACCGCCACGTTTTTTTATTTCATATGAATCTTTATCAAGATTAACGTAATAAACAGAAATATATTCTTCACATAATGCAGCCATAATTGACTGGTTTTCTATATTATTTTTTAGCTCTCTTTCTTTTTCCTCTTTAATAGACTGTATCTTTGTAACATCCTGATGATACCCTCTTATACGGATACCTTTTGTATAAGATTTGTCAAGTGTGCCACCACATCTTACATATATTTTCCCTTTCACAGGATGTATCCACGCATATGTATTTTCAGATTTTCCATTTGAAATCATTTCATTAACGCTGGCTTTTACAGAATCAATCTCTGATGGCATAACATTTCTTTCCCAGAAATCATAAACCTCTTCAGGACTAAGAGCCTGCGTTATGCCCATGATTTTCCTTGCTGCATCGTCAATATAAAACCTTGGATGTTCTCCATCAACCATTTCAATTGCCCATATGCCCATTCCTGCAGATCCAAGTACATCCTCTAATTCATGATGAAAAGCTACTTTACAAAATTGTATTTCTCCTGCCTCAGACGGCCTGTCTTTTTTCTCCAACCCATACTCTTTCATCCGTCACACTCCAAATTATGAATTACAATAATTATATCCTTTTATTTTTAAGACTCTGTTATCTACTCCACGTTTATAAATCGCTTATAAAATTCATTTCCCGGATACGGTCTTCCAAACAAATATCCCTGAATATAATCCGGGCTTAAACTCTGAAGACTTATAAGTTCATTCGGAGTTTCGATTCCTTCAACGCAAATAGCGAGTCCAAGACTATGTGCCATATCTATGATGTATTTCATAAGTTTACGCTCATATTCATTATTTAACGCTTTTAAGGTAAATGTGCGGTCAATTTTTATATATGTAGGATTTAACTCTCCAAGACAGTGCAGATTAGAATATCCGGTTCCAAAATCATCAAGTATTATTTTAACCCCGTTTTTCTTAAGTCCTTCCCACAGTTTTTTATAGTGTGGATTTGAATCAATATATCCGCTTTCAGTAAGCTCAATTCCTATGCAGGATGAATCCAGCTTATGCTCATTCAGTGCCATAAGAATTTCATCCAATATACTGCTTTTACTTACCTGAATATATGAAAGATTTACATTTACACGGAACTGCGGTATGTATTTCTGCCATATGCTGCACAATGAAATCGCTTTATTTAATATCCACTTTCCTGCAGGAATAATAAGGCCGGTCTCCTCCAGGAGTGGAACGAATTCTGCCGGTGAAATCATTTCTGCTTCTTTACTTCCATCGTCAGCAGGAATAGTAAAACGCATTAATGCTTCTGCACCAAGAAGGCGATATGTCTTTGTATCAACAATAGGCTGAAAATATGCCTCAAATCCCTGAAAATTATGATTAACAGCATGATGAAGTTTTCTTGTTATCATTCTTTTTCTGAGAAATACATCGTATTCCTTATAGTCAAATATGTAATAGCTGTTCTTACCTCTGTTCCTTGCCTCATTAAGTGCAAATTCCGACAGCTTCATTACACTGTCATAACCATCTGTAAGTGATGATACATCCATAATTCCCGTAGAAATTGTATATACCATCTTATATTTATTATTTTCTATAAAACGGTTTATCGATAAACGTATTTTTTTATATAACTCAGAAGCATCTTCAACAGTTCCACCGGCAAAATCAACAATCATGAAGTCATCTGCTCCAACATGAAATAGTTTCTGATGTTCATTCAGATGTTCCATAATGCAGTTAGCTGTATGCTTTAAAATAAAATCGCCATACTTCACACCAAAGTTACCATTGATTAAACTAAAATCATCTATTCCGATGCGCATAAAAAAACCTGATATTTTTTTGTCTGTATACTTATGAACATATGAAGATAAACTTGTCTCACCCAACAGCCCGCTCACATTATCAGCCTTCTGTTTATTACCGATTTCATTAATGCATCCAATTAAAAGATATGGCTCACCATTCCCGTCATTTATAACTCTTCCCCTGCAATTAATCCAGATAGGATTACCACTTTTATCAAGCCATCTGTAATGTAAATTATGAAATTTCTTTTTCCCTGAAATAATATCATTATGATCTTTTATCAGGAGTGGATAATCCTCCGGATATACAAACTGCTTATGCATCTGCATTGCGTCATAAAAGCTTTCACCAGGCAATGCAAAACGTTTTAATGCTTCACTTGAAATTCTGTAAAAATCACGCTTAAAATCAAGTAAATAAAGATAATCATCCATACATGGACTAAACATTTCGATTATTTCTTCCAGGACTGCCTCTGAAATCCCCTCAGTTTCATTATGCATCTTGTACCTCCATATTGTAGCCGATTTACAAAAATATAAATTCCAAAACGTTATTTCCATTTTCTGGTTATATATTTCTTTTTTACAACAATAATTAATACTTTATATAGCAATATTAATTCCATAACATAAAATTGTCAACTGTAAAGAATCTCACTTATCTTATATAGATGCTTATTTTCTTAATAAACTTACAGCAATGCAACAGAGGGTGATATTAATGTGTGTTTATCAAATTATCCTGAAGTACTTATATCTTTTCATTAAACTGTCATTGTGTTGCTTTCGCTAATTTTTCATTAATTCTGATCATTGCATCCGTATAATATTTTAATTCGGCATCATTAGCTTCGCCTTTTAATCCATCCAGCTTATTCATGGTATCCGTATATTTTTTCATATACTCAGTATAATCTGCCAGCATGCCTGCTGTATCTTCAGAAGACTTATATTTAATCATAAACGCACAGTATGAATCAAAAAAAGCTTCATAGCTGTCTATAGCTTCTTTAAATGATGGTCTTATACCATTAACTGACTCCTCTGAACTTTTTGTTGTGGCTTCCGAAGTCTCTTTAACTGTACTTTCCTGTGTTGTCTGCTGTGCAGGTTCCTGATTTGTTTCAGTATCTGTTTCTTTAGTTTCAGCCTCAGACACATTTTTTTTCTGAACAGTTTCACCTGAATTATTGTAATCATTTGAAGTACTGTATGATTTTGAAGACTTTCCTGTAACACATCCTTTTATATTTACGACTATTGCTAATACAATAACTATAATAATCAGTTTATGAAATTTACCTTTTTTCCAGAATTTAGCAATTCCTTTACCGATGCTGCATAATGCTGCCAGTACAAAAAATGCTTTTCCCCCATTACCTTCTTTACCTTTTTTATCTTTTTTATCTTTCAAATTTTGAATCACCTCGTCTTTACTTTCTGTACCAGTCTCCTCATAAATATTTTCTGCCTGTGCTCTCTGCATTGTTTCTGCATCAATTGCTTCACCGCAATTCGGGCAAAAATTACTATTTCCTGATAATTCTTTTCCACATTTTGGACACTTCATATTCTCTCCTCCGCTTGTATTCATAAATTTTTATAAAATTATTAACAGATTATGATGCCATAATAAAAGCACAAAACAATCCGTCAGGCATTCTCTGTCTCCGACATCATAAATTATTAATATGCTTTATTATATAACATTGTGGTTATACCCACAATGTTTATTTTTAAATATTTTACATATAATTTAACCATTAGGAACTAAAAGGTTGGTGGTTAGAATCTACGATTACAGTCCTTTATGGAAAACTATGAAAGAGCGCGGGGTTTCTCAATACCGTCTATTACAGAATGGTATTGATAATAAAACGTTGGACTCATTAAAGAAAAATAAAAATATTACAATGATTACTTTAGAAAAATTATGTATAATTATTGGATGCACTCCTAATGATGTCGTAACATTTAAAAAATAAAGATGTCGAAAGTTCTTAAAATTCTTAAAGAAATTCCGGCAGCTTTATTTTTTTGTTAATATTAATTACATCATCAGTTTGACTAAATAGCATTGACAAATTTAATTTTATAGCATATATAAACATATACCAGGCATTACTTTTGCTTCTAGTGTGTATTCGGGAATTTTCATATAGGGAGAATTTCCTGTAACTATATAATATTTAGATTAATCGAGATTGAGAACAGAGGGGATGAATATCTATGCAGACATCAGACGAACTGACAAATAAGAAAAAAAATCCGCTTGGTTATGAAAAAGAATCCAGGCTTCTTGTTAAATTTGCAATTCCATGCATTATTTCAATGCTCGTTACAGCATTGTACAATATAGTTGACCAGATTTTCATAGGGCAGGGAATCGGAATGCTTGGAAATGCTGCTACAAATATCGCATTTCCACTTTCAACATCCTGCACTGCCATATCGCTTCTTCTTGGTATCGGAAGTGCAACTAATTTTTCACTAAATCTCGGTGCCGGAGAGAAAACAAATTCAGCAAGATACGCCGGAAACGGAATTTGTCTTATGGCAATTCTTGGAATTACTTTGTTCCTTATCTCTACATTTTTTCTTACTCCGATGCTTAAATTCTTCGGTGCTACTGAAGATGTTCTTCCATTTGCCAGTGAGTACACAAGAATTACAGCCTTTGGTTTCCCATTTCTTATAGCAAATACAGGTATGAGCAAACTGATACTTGCTGATGGAAGTCCGAAATATTCAATGATGTCCATGTTAATCGGTGCAATTGTAAATACAATCCTGGATCCATTATTTATTTTTGTATTTAACATGGGAATGTCCGGAGCCGCCCTCGCAACGATTATAGGACAGATTATATCATTTTCTATAAGCCTTCGTTATATGTTTCATTTTAAAACTATTGTATTAACACGTAAGAGCTTTTCTTTAAAATGGACATACTGCAAAAATATCTTTCTTTTGGGCGCATGCGCATGCTTTAACCAGATTGCCATGACAGTAGTACAGATAGTCCTTAACAATACTCTTTCCCACTATGGTGCGCAATCTGTATACGGAGGAGAGATTCCACTTGCATGTTCCGGTATTATCACAAAAGTTAATATGATATTTATGTCATTTGTAATAGGGATTTCCCAGGGAGCACAGCCGGTTATCGGCTTTAATTATGGTGCAAAAAAATATAACCGTGTAAGAAGGACATACCTTACAGCCATCGGTGCAGCATCTGTGCTTTCTCTCATTGCATTTATATGTTTTCAGGTATTTCCAAAGCAGATTATTAGTGCCTTCGGAAGCGGAAGTGATTTGTATTTCCAATTCTCTGAGCGTTATTTCAGGATTTATATGTTCCTTACCCTGGTAAACGGAATACAGCCCGTAACGTCAAATCTATTTAATTCCATTGGAAAAGCATACCTTGGAGTTTTCATGTCACTTACACGTCAGATAATCTTTCTTCTGCCACTAATAATCATTTTTCCATTATTTATGGGAATTGACGGTGTAATGTATGCCGGTCCGATAGCTGATGCTGCTGCCGCCATAGTATGCGGATATTTTACGGTAAGGGAATTAAAAGCACTTAAGGCGGCTGCTTAAAACAATTATTTTATTTATTACTAATCAGTTTTCAGTATTGCCGCAGAATATAAATCCTCCAATCAATCCACCAAATATTGCTACATATCCGGTTATAACAATGCTCCATTCAATCCATTTTTCACTGTATCCATAAAATACTCCTGCTGCCATACAGCATAGAAATGCTATAAAAAACCATGCACATGTATTTATAAGCATAAATCTTTTTTCTCTTTTTTCACTATTATAAGCTTTATTATTCTCAAGATAACTCCACAACTTTTTCATATAGTCTCCATTCTTTACCTGTATTTCAGATAATACACTAACTACAGTAATGTAAAATATATTAAACTGCATCTTTAGTAAGATTTTATAAAATTATCACATTATATTGTAAAGTTATCTATCACGTTCCTGTAAAATACGTGTAAAAAAGCTGTAAACCTGGTGAACACACCAGGCTTACAGCTTTTACAACATTCTCCGTTTTTTATTCAGTTTTACTTTCACTAACAATTCTGTATACATCAATTTTAAACTTATTTTCCGGGTTAATTCCTATAAATCTGCACCCATAAGTTATTTCACCATTACCTGAATCTTCTTTTCTGAGTATTTCTATAACCGTTTCAATTGAATCCTTATTATCAAGTGTTATAACTGTATTATAATAAGAATTCACCTCAAAATTATATTCTGATTCAAACGCAATTCCACCCTCGGATATATTAATAACGTTCACGTCAACATCTGACTTTGTATCTTTGTTTGAAGTCTCATTACCAAGTTGCGTTAATACTATCTTAACACTAATAGCAATTCTTTTTGATTTTCGTTTTTCCACTCCCATATCCTTTGTTAATTATCCCCCATCTTTTTTCTTACGTTATTCCAGCCTTATGTTTTTATGCAATTTCAATAAATCTTTTATAAAATCACTTTCCAGATATAGAAACGCAAGCCAAATATCAGATTCAGTTCTGCAATAATGACTATTTGCAACATCTGCAGCACAAATAACGATGTAAAAATTAATCTTATACAAAAATATTAATTCTTAGCCTTCAAAATGTCAACGATAAAGAACTTATTTTTTAATATAACAGAAATTACTGCAGTAAATGCTTCTGTTATCCAGAACGCATTCCACACTCCGTTTACTCCCCATATATAGCTTCCGGCAAAAGCCATAAAAAGCATTATTATGATATATCTTAACAATGAAATTATTAATGACTGTATGCCTTTCCCCAGAGCCTCAAAGGCTCCTGATACTGTAACCGAAACTGATGATACCACAAATCCAATGCTTATTATTCTCAATGCAGTTTTACCTGTTTCAATTGTTTGTGGATTATCAGTAAATAAACCTATAAGGCACTGTGGTATTACTAAACACAACACAGTTCCGACTGCCATAACCCCTGCAATTATTGCCAGTGCAGTTTCAAATATTTTTTTGACGCGCTTAATTTCTCCCGCTCCATAATTATATCCAAGCAGTGGTCTCATTCCCTGCACAACACCATTTGCTGTAAGATAAAGAAATGTCTGAAGCTTGTAATATGCTCCCAGCACAAGTACATACGACTCAGAATATGACGCCAGGATTCCATTAAGTGCCGATATCTGCAGCGATGGCAATGCAAGATTAAGTGTTGCAGGAATACCTATTGAATACATTTTTCTAGTAATATTTTTATCAGGTTTTATATAACACATTCCTACCTTTACGGATAATGGTCTTGTCAGATAAATAATTATATATCCTGCAAGTGTAGCAAGCTGTCCTATTCCAGTGGCAATCGCCGCCCCTTTTATTCCAAGTTGTGGAAATATCCCTATTCCAAATATCAGAAGAGGATCGAGTATTATATTTATAATACTGCCTGCCAGCATACAAAACATCGATACTTTCATCCTGCCGACAGCCTGAAATATTTTTTCAAAGCTGATTGAAATTGAAACCGGAATTGAAAATAAAAAAACAATATTTGAATATTCAATTCCCATTTCTATTATTTCATTGTTATCTGTAAAAAGTCTTAAAAAATGTGGCATTACAAAAATACATCCAACTGTCAGCATAACTCCATGAAGCATGTTATACATAATTCCCACTGAGGCGCAACGGTCTGCTATTTCCTTTTTTTGTGCACCTATATAATATGCTATGACAGCATTTATTCCGATTCCAAAACCTACTGTTACTGCATTGATAAGATTTTGCAAAGGAAATACAAGTGATAATGCAGTCATTGCATCATCGCTTATCTTAGCTACAAAAAAACTGTCTATAATATTATATAATGCATTAATTAACATTGATATTGTCATAGGCAGTGCCATTGAAATAACAAGTGGCAGTATTGGTTTTTCCTTCATAAATTCCTGATTCATTATTACCTCCATTATTAAATTTGATGATATCCGGGTTAAAAATGACCTGACTTACAGGTCTATAACTCATAACGCGAAAAAAAACACACAGCTTGATTATTCAGGCTGTGTGGCGAAAATATGGTCAATTATTATATGACCAGTAAAAATCCACTCCATAAATATGGTTTTGATATTAATATTATAATATAATCAACTATCTGTATTCCATGGATATTTCCAAAAAACTTCTTACTCCATCAATATAATCCTGATAGGCGATTTCCGGCTCTTTGCCATGAAAAACCTGACACAGTCCACAGGAATCGCAATCAGCTTTACACTGAAACATCTGTCTTATACAAGCAAGTCTTTCGTCTCTTGTAGAATCCTTAATATCGGGCGGTCTCACTATAATCCCTCACTTCTGCGCTATCTGATAAAATACTAATTTCCTTTTATATACCTTGCATTATACTCTGCATTAATTTCACGTATTTCACGTTTACCATCAACGTAGTCCTGATATATTCCCCAAGGAGTACCACCGCCAAGCCAGCAGGATGAACAATTCTCACATCCGCCACCTCCGCAGTCAAGAGACTCTTTTATTATCTGTTCTCTTTCTTCTTTTGTTGTATCCTTGATCAAAAGGCTTTTCATTAATATCATCTCCTTACGCAATACATTTTCCTGTAAAGATTCTGTAAATAAAATTACTTGCATTTAAAGAGCTGAGTTGACAAATATCTGTCACCTGAATCAGGTAAAAGTGCAACTATCACCTTGCCTTTGTTTTCTTCACGCTTTGCAAGAATCGTTGCTGCCTTAAGTGCAGCTCCTGAACTTATTCCAACAAGAATTCCTTCAGTTACGGCAATTCTTTTTCCTTCTTCAAATGCATCATTATTTTCTATCTTTATTACTTCATCATAAACCGATGTATCAAGTGTATCCGGTACAAATCCTGCTCCGATTCCCTGAATCATATGAGGGCCTGACTTACCTTCTGATAATACAGGACTTGTTGCAGGTTCAACAGCAACTATTTTTACATCAGGATTCTGGCTCTTTAAATACTTACCTACACCTGATATTGTACCACCTGTACCAACTCCTGCAACAAAAATATCAACTTTTCCCTCAGTCTGTTTCCAGATTTCAGGACCTGTTGTTTCAAAATGTGCTTTAGGATTAGCAGGATTTTCAAACTGTCCAAGAATAATAGAACCAGGAATTTCCTTATGAAGCTCTTCAGCTTTTTCAATGGCGCCTTTCATTCCCTTAAAACCATCTGTAAGTACAATCTGTGCACCATATGCCTGTAACAGGGTTCTTCTCTCTACAGTCATCGTCTCTGGCAGTGTAAGAATTGCTTTGTAACCTTTAGCTGTTGCAACTGCCCCAATTCCAATTCCTGTGTTACCTGATGTCGGTTCAATAATAGTAGCACCAGGTTTTAAAAGTCCCTTTTTTTCGGCATCTTCTATCATTGAAAGGGCAACTCTGTCCTTTACTGAACCTGCCGGATTAAAGTATTCAAGCTTCGCAAGGATTGATGCATCCTTAACATCTGTTTTCTCCATATATTTATGAAGATAAAGCATAGGAGTATTTCCTATTAATTCTGTTGCACTGTCATTAATATATTTCATAGAATTTCCTTTCCTAAACATCTACGCAAGATATTCTAAAATCGAATTAACCGTGTTTGCGCCATCAGAAGCAGCTGTAATAACCTGCCTTAACTTTTTGGTTCTTACATCACCTGCAGCATACAGACCATCAACACTTGTTTTTCCATCTTCCTCTGCTTTAATATATTTATTTTCATCAAGAACACCAAATGAATTTAAAAGCTCTGTCTGTGGAATCATTCCTACTGCAACAAATAAACCTGATATTTCAAGTTTCTCACCTGTACTTAAGATTACTCCATCAAGTTTATTTTCACCGGTAATTTCTTTAACAACAGCATTTGTTTTTATATATACATTTTCTTTTGCCTTAAGCTTATTAAGCGTACCTGTCGCACCCCTGAAGCCATCTCTTCTGTGAATCAGATACACTTTTTCACAGACATCTGAAAGATATAATGCATCATCTAACGCTGTATCGCCGCCACCTACGACAGCAACGCTTTTTCCCTTATAAAAAGCTCCATCACATACCGCACAGTATGAAATTCCCTTTCCATAATATTTTTCTTCGCCTTCAATCCCCAGATTGCGATGTTTACATCCGGCACTGTATATAACTGCCCTGGCATGGATATCTGTGCCATTATCACATTTTAACTCCCAGAAACCATCTTTTTTATTGATTGATGTAACTTGTGCATCTAAAAATTCAGTTCCAAGAGATTCTGCGTGATTTCTAAATGCTTCTCCCAGGCTATAGCCGTCAGTACCCGGAAATCCAGGATAATTATCAACACGACTGCTGTCCGCAATCTGTCCGGTTCCCATATATTCTTTTTCAATAACAAGTATGTCAAGACCTGCACGCCTTGCATATATTGCAGCTGTAAGGCCTGCAGGTCCACTGCCTATAATTGCTATATCTAACATATAACCAGCTCTTCCTTTGATGAAATATCACCTTCAATATGGAATGAATTAAGTACTGGTTTTTCAGGTTCCATAAGTGATAAAATCATATAGCTTGCCTTGCTGTCATATGCAAGACGTTTATCCTCATCAGATGGCCTTGATGGTGATTCTGGATGAGAATGCCAGTTTCCAAGTGGAACAAATCCGGCAGCTCTCATATCCTTTACAGCAGCTAACTGCTCTTTAGGATTCAATGTAAAATGTTCATTAGAATGGTCAATATTTGTAAGGATATATACCTTTTCGATAATCTTGTTGCCATCCTCAATCTTCCCTGCAATAAGACCGCATGCTTCTTCCGGCACAACAGATCTTGCATGATTTAAAATCAAATCATAATCTGACTTTCTCATTGAAATCATAAACTTTACCTCGCTTAATTACATTTTATCTGTACATTCAGCCTGCTCATAGTCAATAAGTTCTGTAATAGTAGGATGTGTTCCACATACTGCACAACCACCTGTGTATGCTGGAAGCTTAATCTTACGGAATTCCTGATTAATTGCATCATATGTAAGAAGATAACCTGTAAGGAGTTTACCTACACCTGTAATATATTTAATTGCTTCCATTGCCTGAAGGCTTCCAATAACACCGCCCATAGCTCCGATTACACCGGCCTGCTTGCATGTAGGAACAGCATCCTTTGGTGGTGGATTCTTAAATACACATCTGTAACATGGTCCTTCTCCAGGAACATAAGTCATAAGCTGTCCCTTAAATCTTATAATACCTGCATGTGAAAAAGGTTTTTTAGCCATAACACATGCATCATTTATAAGGAACTTAGCCGGGAAATTATCTGTACCATCAATTACAAAATCATAATCCTTAATAATATCCATGATGTTCTCACTTGTAAGGAACTCTCTGTAAGTATTAACTGTAACATCAGGATTCATTGCATTGATTGTTTCTTTAGCAGACTTAACCTTTGCCTTACCGATGTCTGCTGTCTGATGTATTATCTGTCTTTGAAGATTACTTAAATCAACTTCATCGGCATCAACAATACCAATTGTTCCAACACCTGCTGCTGCAAGATACATTGCTGCAGGTGCACCAAGTCCGCCGGCACCAACAATAAGTACCTTTGCATTAAGAAGTTTTCTCTGGCCTTTTGCGCCTACTTCTTTAAGAATAATATGTCTTGAATATCTTTCAATCTGCTCATCAGTTAACGCCATAGCTTCCACCTCCCATGAAATAGAGGAATTCTACATTATCTCCATCTTTAAGAACTGTTGTTGCCTTGGCATCACTTTCAACAAATTCGTCATTAATTGAAACTGTAACATATTCTGGAGTTTCAACATTTTCCATCTCAATAAGTTCCGGTAAAGTTAATCCGTCTTTTACTTCTTTTTTTGTTCCTGCAACTGTAATCTGCATATTTCTCCTCATTTCTGCCTGTTACGGCTGTTTATTTATTTCTTATTTAAGATTCTCATCAATCCACTGATCAAGAGCATCTTTTCTAACTGCTCCGGTCTGTCTTGCAGCTTCAGTGCCTTTATTAAAAAGCACAAGTGTTGGTACTGACTGAACTGAATATTCCTCTGCAAGTTCACTGTCAAAGTTTATATTTACTTTGAATACATTAAGTTTTCCTTCCCTGTCATCTTCAATATCACCTATGACTGGAGACATTCTTTTACATGGTACACAACTGTCTGAATAAAAATCTACAAGTACAGGAAGTTCGCTTTCGAGTACCTTTTCTTTAAAATCATCTTTATTTACTCTTGCTGCCATATTAACCTCATTTCTTAAACGCCTTATTAAATGCGCACACTATATTTTTTATTCTTCAACCTTTTTTACAATAAGGCTGTATGTACCATCTTCATTATTAACAAGCTTAAGTATCTGATGTCCCTCTTCTTTTATACTTCTTGGAACATTCTGCACAGGTTCTCCGTCATTCATTCGGATTGAAAGTATCTCTCCATCCTCTAACTCATCTAATGCAACCTTTGCCTTAACAAATGTTAATGGACACACCTTATCCGTAATATCAACCTGATCATCAATCTTAATTCCTGCTATTTCCATATTTTCTCCTCCATTCATGTGATTTATTCAATGTAAAACAGGTATTTACATTAAAAAATGCATTTAGTTATTTTCGTATGCTGCCCTAATTTTAGCCCTGAATTCATCTTCTCCAACTCTCTGAAGAAGAAGTCTGAATCTTTCGCCCGGATTAGCATGCTCTTCAAAGAATTCAATAGCTGCATCAGTTACTCTGAAAAGCGTTTCTTCATCTTTTATAATTGGAAGAAGCTGCTCACCTTTGTAAATATGGTTTCCGAATAATCCACCGAAAGAAACTATGAATCCACTTTCAGCATCCCATGCATCTGTAGGACAGGCTTTTACACATCTGCCACAGTTAGTACATTTACTGTAATCAACTACCACTCCATCAGCCGTACACTTAATTGCGCCTTCACGACATGCCTTTTCACAGACACCGCAGCTAATACATTTGTCAGAAAGCCATTTAACTTCCATGCCACCTTTAACTCCGATATCGTTTTCTTCTGCCTTCAGACAATTGTTCTGGCATCCTGTAACACCAAATTTGAATTTATGTGGAAGTTCACGTCCAAAGTAATGTTCGTCCAGCTTTTTAGCTATATCATAGCTGTCAATACATCCACTTGGACAGACCTGGTTGCCCTGGCAGGCTGTAACTGTTCTTACTCTTGGTCCACATACACCAGGCTTAACACCGCCATCAGCAAGTTCAGCCCTTACCTCTTCAATATCTTCAAACTTGATAAACGGAATTTCAATTCCCTGTCTTGATGTCATATGAACATAGCCTTTACCATATTTATCAGCTACATCCGCTACGGCTCTGATATTCTCAGCCGTAAGATTACCTCCTACGACCTGAATTCTTAATGAAAAGAAGCCCTTTTGCTTCTGTCTCATAAAGCCACCTTTTTTTAATGCTGCATAATCGATCTTTGCCATTATATAATAGTTCCTTTCTACACATTTTATCTGACCACAGTCTGTATTATAAACGTCCGGCATTCATAAATTCCTGAATATTATTTAATTTTACTCACAATCCTTTACTGATTCAATAGCCTGTCCGAAATCTTCAATCAAATCTTCTATATCTTCTATTCCAACACTGATTCGTATAAGATCATCAAATACGCCTGCCGTTTCTTTTTCTTCCTCAGTACTGTGCACATTAAGTGTTGACTCCGGATGAATTACCAGTGTTTTTGTATCTCCAATATTTGATACTATAAGTGGAAGCTTCAGTGCATTTATTATACCAAATGCCTTTGCCTTACTTCCAGTCCTTATTGTAATCAATCCACCAAATTTATCCTTAAACTGCTCTACAGCTATATCATGCCACCTGCTTGCTTTTAATCCCGGATAGTTAACTGTCATTTCACTATGGTTACGTACAAAATATTCTGCCAGCTTCATTGCATTACTACAGACACGTTCCATTCTGATTCCCAGTGTCTCCATCCCGATACTGTTATAAAACGCATTCTGTGGTGAAAGACATGCTCCTGTATTTCTGAATAATCCGTTTCTTAACTTTGCAGTATATGCAAACGGACCGAATTTTTTAAAGTCCTTCATTCCCGGATATTTATCAGTATCCCATTTGAATTTGCCACCATCTGTAATAACACCTGATATTGCACTGCTGTTAGCGTTGACATATTTTGACGTTGAATTGACAACAACATCAGCTCCAAGACTTAACGGTTTAATAAGATATGCCGTAGCAACTGTATTATCCATAATAAGTGGGACCCCGTTCTTATGTGCGAGATCAGCCAATGCTTTAATATCTGTTACATCAAGTCTCGGATTTCCAATTGTTTCAGCAAAATATAGTCTTGTATGCTCATTTGTTGCTTTCTGGAATTCTTCCAGGTTGTTATTTTCTACATATCTTGTCGTTATTCCAAATGCTTCCAAATCTCTGAAAAGATCAATACTTCCACCATAAAGACTGGCACTTGATACTATTTCGTCACCTGCCCTTAATATATTGCAGAAAGCATTGTAAAGAGCTGCCATTCCGGAAGCGCAGGCAACACTTGCCACGCCTCCTTCCAAAGCAGTCATTCTCTTTTCAAATGCATCAATTGTAGGATTACCTATTCTTGTATACGAAAAACCCGGAGCCTGGTTGTGAAATATCTTTTCCAGTTCTTCTGCTGTCTTATGCTCAAAAGCACTTGACTGATATATTGGTGTCAGAGTAGCTCCTGTCGTAGCATCACCTCTGAAATCACCATGTAATAATGCTGTGTTAAATCTCATACGTACCTCTTTTTATATTATTCCTATCGACTTAATATGAATTATATAATACACTTATTTTTAAAAATGTCAAGTAAAAACAATAAAAACAGTTTAACTTATATTAATTCCAGATTTCATCTTTAAATACAATCTTTCTGTAGGTCTCAAACTTAACCCATTTATTGAAGAATCCACTGCTGATTGTCTCACGCTGTGCCTTAAGGTCATTTCTGAACTCTTCAAACTCGCTTTCACTGTCTGCCTTAACTGCAAATCCCCTGCCATTAATAACAGGTACTCCTGTATATTTGTAATTGTCCAGCTTATCAATCTGTTCAACTTTTCTATTACGTACCTTAACATAGACACTGTCTCTAAGAACCACAATATCGAAATTATCAGGATAATGATAGCTTTCACCCTCAACAGGTATTTCATCACCAACTGTATAAGTCTTTCCGGATGGTCTTACTTTATTTATTGTCATACTGTCAAGATTATAGTAAAACTCTTCAAATACATCTGCCTTTGCCTTAAGACTTCCATATACAAATGCAGCTTTAAGATCCTTACTGTCATCAACTTCTGAATTAGTTACAACACCACATGCAGATGTCATATTTGTAATTCTGTCTATAAGAATCAACTCACCAAGCGTCTTATGTTTCTTAAACTCATCTAAAACAATTGCTTCCTGCAATGAAATATCACATACAGCAATTTCGTTTTTCTTAAGAACATTTGCCGGGATAAATTCTCCTGTATTTACATCAATCTTATACTGGATATTCTTAAGTACTGCAGGCATCTGCTTTGTTCCAAGCTTTACAAGATAATCAGTACCCGGATTTAATTCATTATCATCCATCCATAAAATCGTTGCTGTAAAAGACTTGCTGATTGGAAGATGATTTCCTTTTGCAAGTACGCAGCCTCTTGAAACATCAACTTCCTTATCAAGCTGTATAGTTACAGGCTGACCTCTGAATGCTGATTCAGACTGTCTGTCTCCAACTAAAATACTCTTTACATGTGCATGTTCATTACTTGGAAGTGAGATAATTTCATCACCGACCTTGATTTCACCTGATTCAATCTGACCCTGAAAACCTCTATATGTATGGTCAGGACGACAAACTCTCTGAACCGGCATATAAAATCCTTCTTCCTGTTTGTTTTCTGTAACATCAACTGTTTCAAGATACGGAAGAATTGCCTCTCCTTTATACCATGGCATGTTTTCTGACTTTTTAGTAACATTATCGCCTTCAGTTGCAGAAACCGGAATAATATATATGCTTTCAAGTCCTATTTCTTTTGAAAGCTGATCTATCTGTGCCTTAATTTCATTAAATCTGTTTTCATCATATCCAACAAGATCCATTTTATTTACTGCAAATACAAAGTATTTTATACCCATAAGTTCACATATTCTTGCATGCCTTCTTGTCTGTACAAGTACGCCCTGTTTTGCATCAAGAAGAATAACTGCCAGATCTGCAAATGAAGCACCAACAGCCATATTTCGTGTATATTCTTCATGTCCCGGTGTATCAGCTACAATAAAACTTCTGTTATCAGTTGTAAAATATCTGTAGGCAACATCAATAGTAATGCCCTGTTCTCTTTCTGCCATAAGTCCATCAAGAAGCAATGAATAATCGATTGCACCACCACGACTTCCGACCTTGCTGTCAAGCTCAAGTGCTTTTTTCTGATCAGCGTATAAAAGTTTTGCATCATAAAGAATATGTCCTATAAGTGTTGATTTTCCATCATCAACACTACCACATGTTATAAATTTAAGTAAGCTTCTCATTTTAGAAATAGCCCTCCCTTTTTCTTCTTTCCATACTTCCGGCTGCTTCATTGTCAATAACTCGTGTAGTTCTTTCAGAAGATACGGCAGAAAGTGTTTCGTCAATAATCTCATCAAGTGTAGTTGCTGTTGATTCTATACCACCTGTAAGAGGATAGCATCCTAATGTACGGAATCGTACACTCTTCATCTGGACTTTTTCTCCAGGCTTTAATCTCATTCTGTCATCATCAACCATGATATACATTCCATCACGCTCTACGACAGGTCTTTCAGCCGCAAAATAAAGTGGTACTATTTCAATATTTTCTCTTTTTATGTACTGCCATATATCCGTTTCTGTCCAGTTTGAAATAGGAAATACTCTGATACTTTCACCCTTATTTATCTTTGAATTATAAAGCTTCCACATTTCAGGTCTCTGATTTTTAGGATCCCATGCCTGGTTTTCATTTCTAAAAGAAAAGATTCTTTCCTTTGCTCTTGACTTTTCTTCATCCCTTCGTCCACCACCAAATGCAGCAGTAAAACCATACTTATTAAGTGCCTGCTTTAATGCCTGTGTTTTCATGATATCTGTATAAGCAGAGCCATGATCGAATGGATTTATTCCCTGCTTAACGCCTTCTTCATTAATATACTCAAGCATATCAATTCCAAGCTTTTTAGCCTGTTCGTCTCTGAACTTAATCATTTCTTTGAACTTCCATGTTGTATTAACATGTAAAAAAGGAAATGGTGGTTTTTCCGGATAAAATGCCTTCATCGCAAGATGAAGCATTACCGAACTATCCTTTCCTATTGAATAAAGCATTACCGGCTTTTCACATTCCGCAGCCACTTCACGGATTATATATATTGCCTCTGCCTCTAGTGCATCAAGATGTGATAATTCTCCCATTGCTCTTTTCTCCTATACTTTTTAATATTTATTGGATTCTTTTTTATCAATTACTATTGTTTCTACAGTACCATCCTTTTTGGTAATATTCCAGTCAAGATAATGATCTCTTTCATTGACTGTCATCTTACTGCCCATACCGCCTATATCAGCACCAAGGTAAAGTGCTATAGCATCAAACTTACACTCTTTTATACATGAGCAGCATCCCCAGCAGTCCTTTGGATACTTTATATATGCTTTGCCATCTTTGTCTTTCTTTATAAGGCTTCCCGGACACACCTGTGTACATTTTCCACATGCCTTGCATTTATTTTTATCTATTGCTATGCTCATATACTTCACCCCTTTCAACAAGCTTTCTTGTAATTATCTGAATTTTACCATCTTTTTTAACTGAGTTGACATATTTAAGCCATTCATCACTTTTTTCAGGATAATCAAGATTTTCATCAAAGCTGTGCCATCTGGTTTCCTTTCTTGCCTTAAGATGTTCAATAAGTGAAAGACAGACTGTAAGTCTTTCCTTTAATTCATATGCAAACATCAGCTCATGGCAGTCATCAGCACTCAGATTATCTGCAAGTTCCTGAAGATGTTCTATCTTTTCTTTTGCAAGATCAAGCTGTTTTTCATTAAACTGATAATGACTTCCGATACCACCTGCATATGTATCCATTACCTTCTGCATGGCATCTTCAAGCTGTTCGGTACTGTAAATGCCGTCTTTATTACCAAGAATCTTATTGTACTCTGCAACTTTATCATCGAAATCATTGTCCGATTTATTCAAAATCTCGGTTGCAGACTTCTTGTCCGATTTATTCAATTCCTCAACCATGGTTTCAGCAGCAATTTCACCTTCAACCATTGCACCTGTTACATACTTCTGTGGACATCCACCCGCAACATCACCTGCTGCAAAAAGTCCGTCTATAGTAGTTCTTCTCTTTGTATCGACCCAGTAACCACTTGCAGTATGTCCACCTACAACGTATGGCTCTGTTCCTTCTATTTCTACATTCTGCTCACTTGGATTTTTTCCTGATTCAATCCACTTAAGTGTCTGACTTGGTGCCATATTAAGATAAGCCTTAAGTAATGACTCATCCTGCTGGCTGCTTATTCCTTCTGTTCTAAGATAACATGGCCCTCTGCCTTCAATGTTCTCTCTTACTGTACCATACAGACGCTGTGATGTTGTAAGGCCGTATTTTGATTCATATACTTCACCTTTTGAATTGACCTGCTTTGCTCCAACACCCTGTGCAATTGTTCCTGTTGGTGCAATAGTATCTTTACATCTAAGAGCAATAAATCTCATTTCAAATGTTGTCATCTCTGCTCCGGCATTTATGCCCATTGCATATCCGGCACCCGTATTAAATGGCGGATACCACATTTTGTGTCTTGAAAAGCCCGGATTATTTGGCTTATAAAGTCCGGCAGCACCTCCGGTTGCACATAACACTTTTTTAGCATTAATCTTATATGCAATACCAACCTCTTCACCGTCTATATTATCCTCGTCAATACTGAAGCCATATGCTCCAAGTATCTTATTATTTTCAACGATATAATCAGTTATATTTATTCTGTTGATTACTGTTACATTTGGAAGTGCCTTTACCGCATTAGCAAGAATTGGCTTGATATTTTCACCATTGATTTTGATATTTCTGTTTCCTCTTGCAACATACTTTCCATTCTCATCCTTAAGAATTACAAGACCCAGTTTCTCCATCTTTTCAGTAACTCTGTTAAGTCCTTCTGACATTGTCAGTAAAAGGTCCTCTCTTACGATGCCATCTGCATCCTTCTTTGCATAATCAACATAATCCTGTGGTTTTCTTCCTTCAACAATATATGCATTTATGGCATTGACACCTGCTGCAAGGCATCCGCTTCGCTTTATATTAGCCTTTTCTGCTATTACAACAGAATAATCTGACTTTTCAGCAATAGTTAATGCTGCATAACATCCTGCTGTACCACCGCCTATTATCAGGATGTCCGTGTTGATTGTTTTCATTTCTCTGATCTGCATACACATTTCTCCAATCTTTAGATATAAAATACATCATCTTCCTGCATTTCTTTATTTTCACACAGGTAGGTTCTGTCGTTACCCATAACATACAGTCTGTATATTAAAAGCGTTACCTTCTCTCCCATTTCAAGCGATTCCTTCTCAAGCGACCATTCGCCTATTATCTTCACTCCATGGACATCTATGGTAGCATCAAGTCTGTTGCCTTTAAACACTACATCCTCAACGATTCCTTCCTCTGCTGCACTCATGTATCTGTCAAGCTTGCCGAACTTGGAAATCTTCACAAATTCCGGTCTTACTACAGCAACATCTGCTCCTTCTATCTTATCAAATCCATTAAGTGTATGATAATCTTTGACTTCTAATGATCTTCCAATAAATTTTGCAACAAAAGGAGTGTCCGGCGACTTATATATTTCTGCCGGTGTTCCCATCTGCTCTATCCTGCCATGATTAGTTATTATAATTTCATCAGCTACCTCTACCGCCTCATCCTGATCATGCGTAACAAAAATGCTTGTGATTCCAAGTTTTGTTACCATCTGTCTAAGCCATAGTCTTAACTCAGTCCGGACCTTTGCGTCAATTGCAGCAAATGGCTCATCAAGCAGAAGCACCTGTGGTTTTGGTGCAAGTGCCCTTGCAAATGCCACTCTCTGCCGCTGTCCTCCAGACAGCTGATTTGGATACCTTTTTTCCATTCCCGAAAGCCCTGTAATCTCAAGTAATTCTGTTACACGTTTTTTAATCTCCTTCTTGGGAACCTTTTGTAATTCCAGTCCAAATGCGACATTATCATATACCGTCATATATCTGAACAGCGCATAGCTCTGGAATACAAAACCAATTCCTCTTTTAGATGCCGGAATATCATTTACCCTTTTTCCATCTATGTATATATCACCTGCGTTAGGCATCTCCAGCCCTGCAATCATTCTAAGAAGTGTTGTCTTACCACTTCCTGACGGTCCAAGAAGTGCTACCAGCTTTCCTTTTTCAATGCCAAAACTCACATTGTCTGAGGCCCTGAAATCACCGTATTGTTTGTATATATTTTTCATTTCAACATACATATCATTTAACCTCCGACTTTTTCTTTGATCTGTATTCGAGGATATTTCTAAGTACAAGCACTATTACTGCTATAATAACAAGAATCGAAGAAACTGCAAACGCAGCTGTTACAGCAGTGTCTGTTCCCGACATATAAAGAGCATCAATTTCAAGAGGAAGTGTAAATGTTTCTCCTCTTGTTTTAGATACTGCATTAACAGCACCAAACTCACCAAGTGCTCTTGCCGTACAAAGAATTATTCCGTAGATAAATGCCCATTTAATCTGTGGAAATGTTATCTTAAAGAAAATCTTAAGTCCGCTTGCTCCCATAAGTGCTGCCGCTTCTTCCTCATCTTTTCCCTGTGCATTAAGTACCGGAATCACTTCTCTTGATACAAAAGGAAATGTTACAAATACTGTTGCAAGAACAACTCCCGGAATGGCAAATGCAATTCTGATATTAGTACCAAATATTTCATTAAGCCATCTTATTACCGGATAAAACCAGCCAAGCCTTCCGAATGTCATAAGGAATGCAAGACCGACAATTACCGGCGAAATTGAAAATGGTATATCAATCAGTGTTGCAAGTATCTGTTTACCTTTAAATGAAAACTTTGTAAGCGCCCATGACGCACACAATCCAAAAAATGTATTAATTACAACTGCAATCAGTGTAGCAAGAAGTGTTACACCTAATGCATTTATTACATACTTTGTAGATATTGATTCGAAATAAAATGCAACGCCCTGCTTTAATGAACTGTATATAATTGAAAACAGCGGAAGCACAAGCATTATAAATACAAATAATAAACTTATGGCAATAAGTATGTATTTAGTTCTTTTTTTCCTTTTTTCAAGCTTTATCTGCTCGTTCATAATCTCACTCCTGACTATCGATAATGCATTTCATTAAATCATATTTGTTCTTCTCGACTGACGCATCTGGATTACATTAATTGCAAGCAGCAGTAGAAAAGATATAACAAGCATCACTAATGCAATGGCTGTTGCTGAGGCATAATCTATGTACCCAAGTTTTTGCATTATAACATATGAAATAACCTGCGTGTGCTCTTTCGCACTATTGCCTGATATATATATAACACTTCCATATTCACCGATTCCTCTGGCAAATGCAAGCCCGAATCCAGTAAGTATGGCAGGTCTTAACTCCGGAATAATAACTCTGAAAAATGTTTTTGAAGGTGATGCCCCAAGTATATATGCAGCTTCTTCATACTGACTATCAAGTTTTTCAAGTACCGGCTGTACATTTCTTACAACAAAAGGAATCCCGACAAATACAAGCGCCACAACTATTCCAATATGTGTATAACTCACCTTAATCCCAAGTGCTGAAAGAGGTTTTCCTAAAATACCTGTATCTGAGTACATTTTAGAAAGTGTAATACCTGCAACAGCTGTTGGAAGTGCAAATGGAAGTTCAATAAATCCATCAAGTATGCGCTTGCATGGAAAATCATATTTAACTAAAACCCATGCAAGAATTACCCCAAACACCACATTTATAAGTGCTGCTATAAACGAACATCCAATACTTGTAGCAAACGCATTAACAACATTGGGTTTCGTTATAAGTTGAAAAAATTCCAATGGAGAAAGCTTAAGCGAATATACCATTATTGAAGCAAGTGGTATCAGAACTATAAGAGAAAGCATTGTGACAGTAACACCAAGCGTAAACTTAAATCCAGGAATAACCCTTGTTTTTTTAGCTTTATTAAGTTTTATTTCTTTTTCATTAGCTTTATTTGTGCTCATGTGTATCTCCCATTCATTCACTGCAATACAATATAAATAAAAATTTATTAAATGCAGTTTCTAATTATAAATCTTATCAAACAAGGCTCCATCATCGAAATACTGCTTATACGCCTCATCCCATCCGCCAAAATCATTTATTGTCGTAAGTCTGATATTCAGGTCAAATTCATCTGAATACTGTTCAAGTATTTCTTTGTTTGTCGGGCGGTAGCCATTATCAGCTGCCAGTTTCTGTGCCTCATCTGAATATAAATATGAAAGGTACTCACGGCTTACTTCTTCTGTTTTATCCATGCGCGCATTGTCATCAACAACTGCAACACTTGGCTGTGCAAGGATACTGACAGACGGACTGACTATCTCATATTCGCCAGGATAGTTTCTGACTGTTGCAATAGCTTCATTTTCCCAGGAAATCAGGACATCTCCTTTTTTATTCTCGACAAATGTTGTTGTTGAACCTCTTGCTCCGGAGTCAAGTACAGATACATTAGAATACAATTGATGAAGGAATTCTTCCTGCTTTGTCTCATCACTATACTTTCCTTTTGCATAACTTAAAGCCGCAAGGAAATTCCAGCATGCGCCTCCGCTGCTTTTAGGATCTGGTGTTATCACTTCAACACCCTCTTTAACTAAATCATCCCAGTCTCTGATATTATGAGGATTACCTTTTCTTACAAGAAATACAATTGTAGATGTATATGGTGCTGAATCCTGTTCAAATTCCTGCTCCCAGCCACTGTCGATAAGTCCTGTTTTTTGAATAAGCGTAATATCATGTTCCAGTGCAAGTGTAACAACGTCTGCCCTGCATCCCTCAACAACTGATCTTGCCTGGCTTCCAGAACCTCCATGGGACTGGATTACCTTTACCTGCTGTCCATATTTTTGCTGATAATAATTAATAAACAACTGATTATATGATTCATAAAATTCTCTCGTTGGATCATATGAAACATTTGTAATAGTAATAATTCCATCATCACTTTTACCACACCCTGAAGCTGAAAACAGCACTGCTCCCAGCAGTATACAGGCAGAGACCTTTTTTACTGTCTTCATGCAGACAGCCCTTAATATTCTATTATGCTTTTTGATGTTGTTACTACATACTTTCATTTTTTTACCTTGTATTTCTATATATTTTATTAATAAATATAATTTTTATCCTGTCCATCCATTAAAACTCAAACAGCGATGTTGAAAGATATCTTTCTCCTGTGTCAGGAAGAAGCATAACTATATTTTTTCCGGCATTTTCCGGCCTTTGTGCTACTTTTGTTGCCGCGCTTATAACAGCGCCTGATGATATTCCGACAATAAGACCATCCGATAAAGCTACTGCTCTTGCTGCTGAAAATGCCTCATCATTTTCCACTGTTATAATCTCATCCAGGATGTTAACATCCATTACCTTAGGAATAAATCCTGCTCCGATTCCCTGAATCTTATGAGGTCCTGCACAACCTCCTGAAAGGACCGGAGAACCTGCCGGTTCAACAGCTATAATCTTAATATCATTATTATATTCTTTAAGTCCTCTTGCCGTTCCGGTTATAGTTCCACCGGTTCCGACTGAAGCTATAAATATATCAACTTTTCCATCTGTATCTTCAATTATTTCCCTGGCTGTTGTAGCTGTATGTATTTGCGGATTAGATGGATTATCAAACTGCTGTGGAATAAATGCATTTCCATATTCTACTTTCAGTTCTTCTGCTTTTGCTATAGCACCTTTCATACCCAGACGTCCCTGCGTAAGAACTACCTGCGCTCCTAATGCCATAACGATTTTTCTTCTCTCGACGCTCATTGTATCCGGCATTGTAAGAATAAGCTTAAGCTTCTTGGCCGCACAGACACCTGCAAGACCTATACCTGTATTACCACTTGTAGGTTCAATTATAACAGTTTCAGAATTAATCTTCCCCTGCCTGATTCCATCTTCTATCATTGCACATGCCACTCTGTCTTTAACGCTTCCAAGTGGATTAAAATACTCAAGCTTTGCAATAAGTTTTGCGTCAAGTTTATGTTCCTCTTCATAATTACATATTTCCAGTAATGGTGTATGCCCAATCAATTGTGTTAATTGTTTTGCTATCTTTGCCATATTTAACCTCATTTCTACACGCTTTATACATGTAACTGTTAACCTGATTAAGCAAGCCTGTAAATATCAGACTCATCTTTCTATAGTACACTGCAATCTGAATGCGTTCAACATTATTTATTGAATTTATTTATAATTTTTTCAATCATATCTGTATCCGCTGTTGTATTATTTTCATAACACCATGCTGCAATTTCTGAAAGGAATTCTGCCCTGCAATGCGAATCACTTATTTTTTCTTTTGCCATGATTCTGACATCGCTTAAAAAATCAAGAATTGCTTCAATATTATCTGGAATTATTTCTTTTATTTTATCTGCAATAATTCTTGTCATATAAGGACTTGTTCCACTGCTTGAAATACCAATGCTTAAATTACCCTGATGAACAACAGAAGGAAATATAAAATCACACTTATCCTTAACATCTACAACATTAACAAGAATACCTTTATTGCTGCATAACCTGTATATATGAGCATTAAGACTTTCATCAGATGTTGCTGCTACAACAAATGTATTTCCTTCAATATCATCGTCTTTGAACTTTCTTTGCTCATACGTTACATTGCCATTGTGTTCAGCCAGTTCATAAACATCCTTATCAATTCTTTCTGCAATTATATGAAGTCTGGTTTCATATGGAATAAGCTTCTTTATTTTATGAAAAGCCACCTTTCCAGCCCCTACTATTAATGCATTTTTATTCTTTATATCAATATAGAATGGAAAATATCCCATAGCTCTCCTTTTGTATTAACGTTTTATATAATACCTATCCTACTA
Source organism: uncultured Lachnospiraceae bacterium (assembly GCA_934330725.1). GTDB lineage: Bacteria > Bacillota > Clostridia > Lachnospirales > Lachnospiraceae > Lachnospira. Next base: position 52,358 of record CAKRGM010000005.1, read on the forward strand.
ATTTACTATGTATTAAATACATTACTATGTTTTTAGCGAAAAATCAAGAAAAATGTTGTTTTTTTCTCAATATTATTTCAAATATTTTCTTTTAATTTCACAGAAAATAGTAACGATTACTATTTTATTATTGAAATAATATAATAACATGCTATAATCTGAATAGATAAAATATTATGCAGAGGGGAATTTATGTGAATCCTGCAACATAACATATGTTTTTCACATAAAAGATTCCAGAATGGAGGATACTTATGAGCAAACCTATTATTTCAGATTCAATAAAGTATATTGGAGCTGACGACACAACCTTAGACTTATTTGAAAGCCAGTATAAAGTTCCAAACGGAGTATCATATAATTCATATGTTATACTCGATAAAAAAACTGCTGTTATGGATACTGTAGATGCCAGAAAAACAGACGAATGGTTTGATAACTTAAAAAATGCCTTAAATGGCAAACCGGCAGATTATCTTGTCATTTCACATCTTGAGCCGGACCACTCCGCAAATATCAAACAATTTACAGAAAAATATCCTGATGCAAAACTTGTTTTAAGTGCTAAAGCTAAAACTATGCTTCCTCAATTCTTCGATATCAGCGGACTTGATGAACGTTGCATTACAGTAAAAGAAGGTGATGAGCTTGATCTTGGTACACATAAACTGAAATTCATTATGGCACCAATGGTACACTGGCCAGAGGTCATGGTTGAATATGAAACTACTGAAAAGGTGCTGTTTTCTGCTGATGGTTTCGGTAAATTTGGTGCATTAAGCACTGATGAAGACTGGACATGCGAAGCCAGACGTTATTACTTTAATATAGTAGGAAAATATGGAACGCCTGTACAGACCCTGTTAAAAAAAGCTGCAGGACTCGATATAAAAACAATTTGTCCTCTTCATGGTCCTGTTTTAAAGGATAACCTTGAATTTTATATAAATAAATATAAAATCTGGAGCAGCTATGAACCAGAAGATGACGGTGTTTTAGTTGCATGCGCCTCAATCCACGGAAATACAAAAGCTGCTGCTGAAAAAATGGTTGAAATATTAAATGAAAAAGGGGCAAAAAAAGTTGCATTTACTGATTTAACAAGAGATGACATGGCCGAAGCTGTTGAAGATGCTTTTCGTTATAGTAAACTGATTGTAGCTGCTGCTTCTTATGATGCCGGTGTATTCCCTCCAATGGAAGATTTTCTTAATCGTCTGTCTCATAAAAGCTACCAGAAACGTACTGCAGGAATAATAGAAAACGGTTCATGGGCTCCAACTGCAGCAAGATGTATGAAAACATCATTTGACAGCATGAAGGATATTAAAGTGTGTGAAAATACAGTTACAATAAAATCAACAATGAAACCCGAAGATATCATATCAATGGAAAAACTTGCTGATGAAATCCTAAGCAATTAAGCAGTATAATTTACCACACATATAATCATGTAATCAGACTCTAAATATATAAAAAATCTGAAGTACACTGCAACATCTATGTACTTCAGATTTTATTTTTTTTTATTCTTTAATCAGCCAGAACTTTTAATTATAAATATTTTTCGTAATCATTTCTATTCAATGGCTTTGAATAATAATATCCCTGAATATCATTGCACCCAAGACTCCATATAAAATCAGCCTGTTCCTTACTCTCAACGCCCTCTGCTGTTACGCTCATTCCAAGTTCATGTGCCAGAACAATAAGATGGTCAAGCAAAATATTGCCAGTCTGTTTACCAATTGCATCAATAAGGCTTTTGTCTAATTTAATCACATCAAATTGTGCACTGTTAAGCATCGCTATTGATGAATATCCATGTCCAAAATCATCTATAAGAATTTTAAATCCATGTTTCTTAAAACCCTGTATCAGACTTGTTGCCTCTTTATTGTCAATAACTGCGCTTTCAGTTATCTCCAACTGAATATAACTTGTATCAAGACCATATTTGTTAAGAATCTTAATATATCTGTCTACTATATCAGCATAATACAAACTTGATCTTGATATATTTACTGATACCGGAATACGTTTTTTACCTTCTTCCTTCCACTCTTTCTGCTGCATGCATGCATTTTCAAATATATATTCGTCAAGTTTGGATATCATGCCATTTTTCTCAAAATAAGGAATAAACTTTCCCGGTGAAATCACTTCACCAGCCTTATTTTTCCAGCGAACCAGCACCTCTGCACCAACAACATCCATTCCCTTGTTGCCAAACTTTGGCTGATACCATAATTCAAATCTCTTTTGTCTTAATGACTTATAGAAATCATCCTCAATTATGCGCTGTTCTTCAATCTTATCCATATCAAGTTCATCATAAAATGCATAGCACCTGTCATGTCTGCCTTTAATTACCTTCTTAGCCATATTAGCTTTACCCAGAACCTTCTGAGTTTCCTGTGTTTTGTCTGATTCTGTTACGCAATATACTCCAAATGCAGGAACAATATGAGGCGCATTTAATTCAATTGCAAGATCAGATATTTCAAAACCCATATGACTAATTCTTTCAGCAACACGGCTACGCTCAGATTCGTACATAAAAATAACAAAATAATCAGCATTAATATGTGCGGCAAACTCATCCTTTTTAAGACTTGCACTTATTATATCCCACATTCGTTTTATAACAATATCACCTTTTTTAACTCCGCATGTAGAATTAATAACCTTAAAATCACTTAAATCAAGTGAAACTATATAACCACTGTTTACTTTACGCTGCGCAAATTTTTTACAGAAGGCTGCAAAACTGCCACCATTTGTAAGTGGATCCTCATATATGTACTTTTTTAACTCTTTCTGGAGGTTCCTGTGAAAATATATAAAAATACTTATACTTATAACTAATACTACCCCAAGAATAAATACCAGTTGATTTATATATCCATGCAGTGGCTCTTCCAAACCCTTTATGTAGTCTTCCGGAACCGTCATAACAACATACCATTGGATATCTCCATCAAACATATTTACTGGTTCAAGATAAAATAACTGTTTATTATCAAGATAAAAGCTTCCATTTCCACTTTCATCATTATTGGAAATGGATTTCTTTATATCCTGTATCGCGCTTTTATTATCACTGCTGGATTCTTCGAGCTTTTCGAATAAATTTTCCGCATTTTCCAATGTCGAATGTGGCGAAGCTGCTATTACATTACCATTTTATCAATAATACAGTTTCTTCCTTCGCCATCAAATGATTCAAAATCAAGTGCATTTCTATAGTTCTCAGATGTATATGTAGCAAAAAATACTCCCTGCACTGTGCTGTTATCACTTTCATATACAGGAATACTAAGTACATTAATCTTTTCCGTCTGACCTATGGTATCATCAATACTGCTTGTCACATTAACCTCACCTTTCATACCTTTTCTAAAGAATTCCCTGTATGAAAGATCTTTTTTATAACCATCTGTAGTTATGCACATCCCGCTGCTGTCTATATATCCGATTCTTTTTATATTATAAACATCGGTTACGGCACTTAACTGCTGTATAAGTTCTGCTGCTGCTTCCGGTTTACCACTTAAGGAGTATGACGTTACCCGCAGAAAATCATACTCAGACATTATTTCACGTTCTAATGACTTTCTATTCTGCTCTGCAACAAAACGCATGGAGTTGTTCGTCTGTGAAACAAGCTCCCTGCTTATATTGTCAGAACACTTATCTACTGAAAAAAATATGCATATAAATGCTGCTAAAACAACGACTATACGTACTTTTATAAACCCCTTTTCCTTCATAGTCCCACCCCTGACTCATATATAATAATGATTTATATTTCAAAATCATTAGTATTTCATCTAATAATTATTATTATAAAATATTTAAATAAAAAGTGCAATGACATGATGTTATAAAATCTGACTGACATTATCAACACAATTCTTAAAAATCTTTGGCAGTTTATATAATATTATGCTACTATAAAAACAAAGGGGAGGATTATTATGTTTAGAGAACTTGAAGAAAAACATCCACAGTTTTATCAGATTTTCCGTATAATTGTTGTTATATCAGCATCCGTTCTTTACGCCTGGAACTTACGCTGCTTTGCTAAAACAGCCGGATTATTTCCAGGGGGATTTTCAGGAGTTTCACTGCTCCTGCAGGCAATAGGTCTGGATTTTTTTAATGTTAATATACCATTTACATTTTTTAACATAGCACTCAATGTAATACCGGCCTACATTGCTTTCAGGTATATTGGCAAAAGATTCACAATATACTCAATTGTTACTATTATCCTGTCAAGTGTTTTTGTAGACATCCTGCCGCCATATGTTTTTACAAATGATGTCCTGTTAATAAGTGTTTTTGGAGGCCTGCTCAATGGATTTGCAATCAGCATGTGTCTGAATGCCGGAACCACAACAGGTGGCACTGATTTTATCAGCATATTCTTATCAAAGAAAAAAGGAATTGATGCCTGGAATTATATACTTCTTGGAAATGTTATTATACTCGTAATCGCAGGCGCACTTTTTGGCTGGTCAATTGCTTTGTATTCCATAATATATCAGTTCTGTAGCACGCAGGTAATTCAGATGTTGTACAAACGCTATAAGAAGGAAACCCTTTTTATTATATCTGATAAATCAGACGAGATATATCATGCAATACGCGAAAGAACCAATCACGATGCAACGCTTTTCCAGGGAATAGGATGTTACGAAGAACGAAAGAAAACTTTGATTTATTCTGTAATAAATGCGGAGGCTAAACGTGAGCTTATCCCGCTTATCCGTTCAATTGATCCTCACGCATTTATTAACATTATCAAAACAGAAGAACTCTCAGGAAAATTTCATGATATTCCTGACGACTGATGATAATCGTTTATCTTAAATAAAATAAATGGCTGCCGTATCAGTTTTATTCATTTTCAGACTTTTTATCATCCTGTCTGAACCTGTCAAGATTAACTGCTTTATTCTGAAATGCAACAATTGTCGTACATACTGCATCTCCTGTAACATTTACAGCTGTTCTTATCATATCAAGGATTCTGTCAATTCCCATAATAAGAGCTATTGCTTCAATTGGAAGTCCAACAGATTCAAATACCATAGACAAAGTAATAAGTCCAACACTTGGTACACCTGCTGTTCCAATTGATGCAAGCGTTGCTGTTGCTATTACCGTTAAATATCCGCCTATACCAAGATGAATTCCATAAGCCTGTGCTGCAAATACAACTGCAACGCCCTGCATTATTGATGTTCCATCCATATTTATTGTTGCACCAAGCGGAATCGTAAATGATGAAATCTTTTTGGATACTCCCATCTTATTCTCAAGTGTTTCAATCGAAAGCGGTATTGTTGCATTAGATGTTGCAGTTGAAAATGCAAATCCGAATACCGGCAGAAACTTCTTAAAGAATCTAAACGGATTAAGTCTTGTAAATACAAACAGTAAAAGCATATATACACCTAAACACTGTACGGCAAGTGCAGCAATAACACTTATTACATATTTGAACAATGGGATTATTGCATCCAGCCCTAACCCTGAAAATGTCTTTGCAATAAGACAGAATACTCCGACCGGTGCTGCTTTCATAACAAGCATTGTCATTTCCATCATTAAATCATTACACTGACTTGCAAAGTTAAAAATAAGCTCCGCTCTTTCTCCCATTTTAGCCAGAAGAACACCTACAATAAGAGCAAATACAATTACCTGAAGCATTATTCCACTGGAAAGTGAGTTAAATGGATTGTCAGGTATAATATTAAGCAATGTTTCAGCAAAATTTGTATTCTGCGAATCCTGTGCTGTCTGTACTATATTGCTGCCTGAAGCACTGGCTGACTGCAACTGCTCCATATTAAGTCCTGTACCCGGATTAATTATATTTGCAATACTGATTGCAACTGTTACAGCAAGTGCCGTTGTACATATATAAAGAATAATAGTCTTTACACCGACTTTCCCAAGGGTTTTTGTATCGCCAATTGCTGCCGCCCCACAGATAAGTGATGTAAATACAAGTGGAACAACAAGCATTTTCATAAGTTTTAAAAAGCCATTTCCAACAACATACAGCATTCCATTTATAATTACATCATTCTTAATATAACTGTCAGGCACAATATAATTAAGAATAAATCCCAGGACAATACCTAAAATAAGGCCTATTAAAATCTTACCTGTGGCGCTTATTTTTTTCTTCTTTTTCTCCTCATGCATCTGAAACTTCCTCCTTCATGTTATTATAAAGACAGATGTTGTATATATTCTTTAAGCGCCGTTTCCCACTTTGGCATTTCATATATTTCCGTCATTTTCATCATAAGGTTCTCAAGTATAGTATAATGTGTATTAATTTCATTCTGCTCACTTATTACACCTTCAACAAGTTCAGTATTAAGCCCTGCATAACCAAGCGCAGCTTTTGCAAAATTAAAACGCGTACACGCGCCTTCACATGAGGCATGATATATTCCATATTCCTTGCTTGTAAGAAGCACATCTATAAACTTTGCAAGTTCCATTGCACTGGTCGGTGTGCTTATACGGTCAAGCGATACTTTAATCTTTTCACCCGTCTTTGCCTTTGTTAAAACATTTGTAAGAAAGTCATTTTTATCATTTGCATAAATCCACGAACTTCTTATTATAAGATGCTTTGGATTAAGTTCCCTGACATAATTCTCGCCTGCCAGCTTTGACTTACCATATATTGATACCGGCATCGGCACATCAAACTCAGTAAGTTTTTCTTTCCTGAGTCCGCTAAATACATCATCTGTAGAAATATGAATGATTTTAGCATTTATTGAACGTGTGGCTACCGCAAGATTACGTGCACCAAGTGCATTAACGCGAAATGCTTCTACCATATTCTCTTCACATTCTTTTTCATCAGACATCCCAACACAGTTTATAACAACTGCAGGACGATTCATATTGGCAAATTCTGTAACCGCCTGTGCATCTACGATATTAAGATCTTTATCTGTCGTCACAATACGGAAAAAATCTGTTGTTTTTAAATGTCTGCACAAAGCTTTTCCAATTTTCCCCTCCGCTCCGGCAATCCAGATTGATAACTCTTTCATGATTATTCTCCACTCCCCTTTATTTTAATCAATAATTAATGCTTTATTCTATCATAAATAAATTCCTGAGGCAACTTTCAACCGGTTGGTCATATAAACCATACTTACACACACTCCTATGTATAAGTTTAGTGCCCTGAATACAAAAATGTTTACCAGCCATGTTTATTCTCAAGTTTTCTCATGTGTCTTAAGTAAATAATAAATAAGATTCCACCCGTAAATACCCATGAAGCCACATATACATTCATCAGCATATCAAAAGTCGGAATTATTTTAAATATAGTAACCATCCAGATCATTCTGAAAACTACAGTTCCCAATATCGTAATGACAGACGGCTCAAGTGATTTCCCCATTCCTCTTAATGCTGCACTCTCCACTTCATAAGTAGCTGTCAGTCCCTCTAACGAGCAGACATGGTGCATTCTTATCAGTCCATAAGCTGCTACTGCATCACTTATAGTATAAATCTTTACAAAGAAATCATCCCAGATCATAAATATAACGCTTAATATTTCCGTAAACGCCATTCCAAACAACATGCAAAGCCAGAATATTTTTTTGCATCTTTTAAGATTCCCTGCTCCAAAATTCTGACTGGTAAACGTCACTGCTGCCTGGGCAAACGCAGATGCTATATCGTAAGTAAAATATTCAAAATTCAACGCAAGTGATGAACCTGCAATTGCATCTTCCCCAAAAGAATTAATTCCACTTTGTATAAATACATTGGAAACAGAGAAAATTGCACCCTGTATTCCAGCCGGTATTCCAATTATAAGTACTTTTTTTAAATCCCCGCTGCCTATTTTAAGGTTGTGAAATCTGAACTGGAACTCACCCTCTCTGCGGTACAAATTAATAATTACCAGAGCCGAACTTAATATATTGGATATTACCGTAGCTATAGCAACACCTGATACTCCAAGTTTAAAGCAGATTACCAGGACAAGATTTAAAATAACATTAACAGTTCCTGATAAAATCAGATAGTACATAGGACGTCTTGTATCACCAAAACTTCTTAAAACTGCAGAACCGAAATTATAGATTATCATAAATGGTATGCTGATAAAATATATTCTGATATATAAAAGAGCTTCATCCATAACACTTTCCGGTGTTCCCGATACTTCTAATACAATTCTTGCGGACAACATGCCAATACACATAAGCACTATTCCCAATATTGCTCCAAATGCTAAAATAGTGTGCATCATAACATTTATTTTTTCTCTTTTTTTCTGTCCAATAAGATTTGCCAGTGCTGCATTTGGCCCAACAGAAAGTCCTACTATTAAATTCACAAATATTCCGACAAGTGCAACGCAACTTCCTACAGCTGCTAAAGCCCTGTCTCCCGCAAATCTTCCAACCACAGCCACGTCTGCTGAATTGAATAACTGCTGTAAAATACTGCTGAATGCTAATGGTATCGAAAAGAGAATCAGTTTTCCTGCAAGCGTACCATTTAACATATCCATTTCTTTTGTTTTTACCGTTTTACCCATTTTGGATTACAACCCTTTCCTGAATGTCCCATACATCGCCAGTACATCGCACAAAATTAACAGGTTTTTAGTCTGGTTTTTAAGGATCGATATACCGGTATGTGTAACAGGCTTTTAAACTTATTATTTATACTTTGTAATTATACTCTCACTGGCTGAAAAAACACAATATACATTTATATCAAAATTAATACTCATTTATACAGCAACGCCATAAGCGTCAAAAGCCTGAATATTTTCTTTTTGAACAGTTACAGATAAATTAAAAAATATAATGAAAATCAGCACAACACTTGTATCCGACATCAGCAAGTAGTAATATAGTTCATATATGAACAATTCATTTTTGAATATATAGTGTAAGGGAGATTGTAGATGAATACTGGTATCGAATTTGCAATGAAACTGTCCTGTGCCTATGCTGCAGTGTGCAGACCATTGTGCCATGAATTAAAGCTTCCCAAAACAGCTTTTGATATATTGATGTTTCTGGCTAACAATCCAGAATATACAACGGCAAGAGATATTGTTGAAATTCGTAAAATCAAAGCTAATCTGGTATCTATAAATGTTGACAAACTTGTAAACGAAGGGTATCTGATACGGGAAAACGATGCAAATGACCGCAGAAAAACTCATCTTATCTGTACGGATAAGACTGCGGACATCATTAAAGAAGGGCATGATCTTCAGCATTCTTTTACAGAAAAAATATTCGCCAATATCGATGAAGCCACAGAGAAGATAATTTCTGAAGGAATAAAACAAATGGAATTAAATCTGGACCACATTTTAGAGGAGGAAAACTGACATGACTTTATTTATAACAATTCTTGTTACATTCTTTGCAGGTATGGGCGCAGGCCTTGGAACCGGCTTTGCAGGAATGAGTGCGGCTGCTGTTATCAGTCCCATGCTCATCACATTTTTAGGAATTGACCCCTACACGGCTGTAGGTATTGCATTGTCTTCTGATGTACTTGCAAGTGCTGTTTCTGCCTATACATATGGTAAAAATAAAAATCTTGATATTAAAAATGGTTTGATAATGATGGTCAGTGTACTAATCTTTACTATCATCGGCAGCTATATATCAAGCCTTGTTTCCTCAACAACCATGGGTAATTTCTCTGTGTTCATGACATTTCTTCTTGGAATTAAATTTATTTTAAGACCTGTTATGACAACCAAAGAATCCATGGAAAAGGTCTCATCCGGAAAACGTGCTGTCCAATCTGTCATCTGTGGTGTATTAATCGGTTTCATATGTGGATTCATCGGTGCCGGCGGCGGTATGATGATGCTTCTTATTCTGACAACCGTATTAGGTTATGAGCTTAAGACGGCAGTAGGTACAAGCGTATTTATAATGACATTTACCGCACTCACCGGTGCCGTTTCGCATTTCGCAATTGGCGGCATGCCTGACTGGACTGTATGGATTTTATGCGTTATATTCACTTTAATATGGGCAAGAATTGCAGCCCTGTTTGCAAACAAAGCTGCTCCAAAGACATTAAACCGTGCCACTGGTATTATTCTTGTCATATTAGGTATTGTTGTACTGGCATTTTCATTTATATCATAAGGAAAAGCTACTTTTTCCATATTTTATATTTATGTTTATCCTCCTCTGTAATTTCCCGGATTACCCTGCATGGATTGCCGGCAGCAACTACACCGCCTGGAATATCTTTATTTACTACACTTCCTGCTCCTATAATCGTGCCAGCTCCAATAGTCACTCCCGGAAGCACTGACACATTGGCGCCAATCCATACATCATCTCCAACAGTTATAGGAAATGCAATTTCGAGTCCGGCTGCTCTCTGTTCCGCATCAATTGCGTGTCCGGCTGTAGAAAATACACAATTTGGTGCAATAAATACATTATCTCCAAAGCTGACCTTTGCGCCGTCTAATATTGTACAGTTATGATTAGTATAAAAATTATCACCAATAGAGACATTACTTCCATAGTCACAGTAAAAAGGTGCTGTAATTACAAAGCTTCCTTTCACCTCGCCAATCATCTGTCTGATAATTTTTTTCTGTGTTTCTATATCTGAAGGCTTACATGTATTGAATTCATAGCATAAATCAGCACATTTTATTCTCGCCTCTACAATCTCCTTATCATTGTTTGCATCATACATATACCCCTGCTGGGCTTTCTCCCATTCTCTCATGCTTTAAATACTCCTTTACAAAATGCTTCTTTATTATATATTTCTTTTCCTGCGTCATGTAATCTTACACAAATTTTCACAGATATAAAAATCCCGCGGATTCCTGCTGACATCATAACATACATTACAGATATATTCACGTATATTTTATGCATTATATCAAATAATTAAAATGTCCGGAAATGCTGTAAAATACATTTAAACTAAATGGCAAAATCCTGCAGCACTTCCGGACAGATTATCCTGATATTCAATTTTAACTTAAAACATATTTTCGGAAACAGGATTGCTTTAATCTTACATTATCCTTGCTTTTCTGCAAATATGCATCTGAATATAAGCCTTACCAACGGTCCACAATAGAACATCTGATAGCAGATTGCCATAGGGAAATTGCATGCCCATGCCTTAACCCACATTCCAAATGATGGTTCTTTAAAAAGAATTGTTGCGACAAGACTCATTATTGGACACATAATACAGCATATACATATGGATATTGCATATGTTATAAACTGTGGCCTGTCAGTTGGTCTCATTACTGTAAATGCCAGCTTTCGCGCGATTTTACCTACTACAAAAAACTCCAGTATAAACGCAACCGGCACCATGATATACAACTCATGTGTAGCTGCTATAAATGTTGAAGCGTCTACCTTTCCGGTATTAAGTGCTACATTATAAACAACCATTCCATATACCATAATAGCTGTAAAAATAACATCCTGAAACTTGTTTTTTGGCATAAAAAATCCTCCTTATGATAACTAAAACTAATGTGTTGTTCGTTATCATCCGGAGGATGTGTCGTTTCCAATTAAACCATATTGATTGTTATCATAGCATTACAAATTTGTATTTGTCAAGGACAATTATACAATTACTTATTCCCGGTTACTTATTCAGACCGATTATTTAAGTATCTTATTCAAGCATTTCGTTCAAATCTTTTACATATTTTCCTCTGATAAACACTGTCCTGAAAATCAATCTTGCCAGCGGGCCAACAATAAACAGCTGAAGCAAAAGTGCCATAATAAAATTCCTGCAATATGTCATTATATAATCAGGAATAAAGTTCATAGTAAAACCATAACCATGATATACCCCAATTATGCTTGCAAATGCCACCTGCATCACCACTGTAAATGTCTGAATGCACAGAATAATACATATCGGCCTGTCCCCCGGCTGTACAACACGAAAAGCAAGATATTTCGCAATATGACCTGATACAAAATAAGCCAGCAGAAAAATAATTATATACTCAATCCACATATTTTTAAAAGCATCCAGAAATGATTTATTTGTGAAATTCCCCGTTGCCAGTACCGTGTTATATAAAGTCATACAATAAACCATCATCCATGCTGTGATGGCTGTAAAAAATATAGATTCTCCTCTTGTTTTTGGCATTTTTTAAAACTTCCTTTCTTATTTTTTATGGTTGCCACAAAAAAAGGACAATACATGCAGCCCATCCGTCCGACATTAGATAGGCGACATTTATTGTCCAAAATATTTATGTATTAAATTGTGTTTTAACCAACTTCCAAATAATAGCACATTAAAAAAAGAAAAGTCAAGAAAAACCTGCCATCAGTTCATCTGCAGTTCACCAGCAGTTCACCAGCAGTTCATCTGCCTGCCATCAGTTTAACTCATGATAATATGGGCATATATCTTCGTAATGCCCATCCTTCATACGAAAGCCTTTTGGAATCACACCAAGCTGAATAAACCCAAGTCTCTCATACAAATGTCTGGCGTGGACATTAGAAGCAACCACTGCATTAAACTGCAGTACAGTAAATCCATGTAATTTGCCCTGCTTAAGACAATCCGAAACCAGTTTTTCACCAATGTGAAGCCCCCGTGATTGTCTGCTGACAGCATAGCTGGCATTGCAGATATGTCCACATCGTCCAATATTATTAGGATGCAGAATATAAAGGCCATAAACTTTTCCTGTATCCTTATCCTGTGCAACAGCAGTATATGTCTGTTCTGCAAAAAAATCTCTTCCTGTCTGCACTGTAAGCAGCTCTTCCTGCGGAAAAGCAACGCCATCTTCAACTACTTCATTCCAGATACGAATCATATCCTGTAAATCCTGTTCTTTGTACTCTCTTATCATTATGTCCATCTTAACAAATAACCTCCGAAATAATTCTGACCTGCTCTTGAAAAAAACACAACTAACGTCTTCATTATAACTCCTCCTGTCAAAAATTTAAATAAGCCAACTTCTTATCCTTGATTATTCTGCCACTGTTCCTTAGTAAGATAAGTGAAATGTTCAGTTCTTACATCACCCATAAGCGTACACGGCTTATTTTCTTCCGTATGATGATATGTGAAACCACACTTCTCCTGGCATCTCTTTGACTTTTCATTTCCGTCATAGTAACCACACCACATAGCGCTGCAGTCTAAATCTAAAAAGACATGTTTCTGTAATGCTTTAACAGCCTCCGGAATATAACCATTGCCCCAGAAAGGTACTCCTATCCAATATCCAACCTCTATTTCATCAGCCGTTGCTTTGGTGTGCGACTGAGCCGGTGGAATTAATCCAATACTTCCGATTGCCACATTATCTTCCTTTAGACAAACAGCATAAGTCTCATCTGCTGATAAAACATTTCTGATAATCTCTTTGCTATTTTCCACACTCGTATGTACAGGCCATCCAGCTATAGGACCAACCTTTGGATCTTTAGCATATTTATATAAACTATCTGCATCATCCTCTTTCCATGGACGCAGTCTCAATCTTTCTGTCTCAAAAATCATAATCTACTCCTTTACCAATTGCTTTCTTATATGATTTGTAATTGAATCAAATACTTTAGGTGTCATACTTACAATCCTGCTCCACATTCTAACTCCCTGATATACATATAGAATTACATTTACAATCTCATTTATATCCACTGCGTTAAATTCGCCTCTATCAATTCCATATTCAACAAGTTCTGACCATTTCTTTTCACCAATTTGGTTAAAATGATTCATCATGTCATTGGAACAGGGGCAGGAATATTCATACATTGCAAGTGATAATGAGTCCTCTGAATGCTCCATTTCATCTCTCATCAGCGTAAGAGCCCGATTAAGAATATCAACGGCTGACATTCCTTCTTCCATTTCTTTTTGAAAATTCATTTCATCTTTCCGGCTTATCTTCTCAAGTATTGCCTCAAACAACTCTCTTGTACTTCCAAAATGGCTATACAGTCCGCCTCTACTCATTCCAGTAGCCTCGCAGATATCTTTCATTGTGACCTTACTAAATCCATCTCTTGCAAACACTTCATATGATGCTTCTAAGATACTTTCACTTGTTCGTTGTTTTTTACTAATCATATTCACATCTCCATTTTCGACATCAATGTCAATTTTAATTTTAGACACATGTGTCGATTTTGTCGAGAAAAGAATAAGCCTGCGATTTTTAACCGACTCTCTCTGCATTCAACGCATACTGTCTTTCACCTTTTCAATTAAGGCTTTATCAGCCGGAAGCCATTGTACAGTGTATAGTTCATCCTTTTTTAGCCACCTGGCAGCTTGTGCTTCTTTCAGGACAAGATGTCCTGATTTAACCTCACACCAGAAACATTCCATAGATAGATGAAATTGTGGGTAATCGTATTCAATCGTATCAATCAGATTTCCTACCACTATTTCTGTGTCCAATTCTTCCATAATCTCTCTCTTAAGCGCCTGCTGCGGTGTCTCACCTTTCTCTATTTTTCCACCAGGAAACTCCCACTGTCCTTTAAATTCGCCATATCCCCTGGCTGTTGAATAAATTAATTTTTTATCACTTATTGAATCACAAATAACTGCTGCAACAACTTTTATTGTTTTCATCTTTTATTGTCCTCTGCTTTCATTTTTTTAATTCATCCTACCGAATATCGACAAACTTAATTTTTACTTCTTCTGGCAAATACTTCGCCAGCTCCTCCACCAACTCATACACCTTCGTTCCGGGTGCTATATCCACAGGCATTTTTCCTTCTCCATTTTTTATAATCCGTTTTGCATATCTAATCGCCAACTTGGGACTTCCACCATTCATCAACATTTCAAATATATCATCCATATTTTTCTCATACTTTCCAATTCGTAGTTCTTGAAATTTTTCATTCAAAAATTTCTTATACTCAGACCTGTGATTGTTTGAAGTGTAGTATGCGAAATGCAACATAAACCAGAATTCGATACACTCATTGCTCCACGCTGCATAGTATTGAAGGTCCGGATTCTTTCGATTCAATACTTCTGCTCGCTGAACCACTCCATTGACATCGCTGGATGGAAAGCTATCTTTATCATAGACACACCAAATCTGCCCTTTCGCAATCTTATTCTCACGGACGTATTCTTCAGCCTTTCCGATTACTCTCATAGTTTCAGCCTGACAACCTTCGATTTCAATCAACACCATGTCACGATAAATAGGGTTGTCTTCAATATATCTTTTAAATCCTTGAAAATATTTAGGCTCCGTTGCCTGCCCTTCACAAAAAATATAATATCGAAACTCCTTTTTCTCTAGGTATTCCTGTCGACGTTTTTTCTTCCAGTTATCTTTTTCTTTTCTGCCTCTTTTAGCCATTCACCGTCCCCCAATCTATAATTTTTCTGAGGTAAGGAGCTGCACCATATTTTCCTTCCAGGTACTGCTTATCGAACTTAGCATCTTTGCGTACTGATTCACCTTTCTCATTTTTAAATTCTACAAGTGAATATAATTTTGAGTTCTGGCGATTTCCTTTAGCTACAAACCAGATTTCATCTCTTCGGAATACTTCACTGTTCATAGTAGATAAATCATGGGATGTAAAAATCAACTGCGCACCTTTTTTATTTTTTTCCATATCGCTAAACGTCATAATAAGGTACTTGAGTAATATCGGATGTATCTTTGCATCCAGCTCATCAATTACAAGAGTTGTTCCTCTCAATAAACTTTTCGCAATAAACGGAAGCAATCCAAATAATTTCTTTGTTCCGCTGGATTCATCTAGTAAATTCAACTCCGCTTCATATTCATCTACTATATGCTTTGTGAACACTTCAATTCTGTCATCTTCCTTTTCCTCTACACGGAAATCCACAATATCCAAATCCATCTCCTGAATCATCTGAAGCATTAGTCTCTTCACGTCCTCTGATTTTGAAACAGCCATTCGCAATTCCTGCATAGGGTTTCCATAATTCAAAAAAACAATTTTTTCATCAAACCAATCTAACACATCCCGAATCACTTCATTTTTACTGTAAGTAATTCCAAGATAAGATAGCAGCGGTAATGTATCTGACAATTCATCGCTGGTTTTTAATCTTGCAAATGCACCTTTCAATACGATTTCATTTTCATCTCGTTTAAAAAGCGCTGATTTTCGTCCCGTTTCTAACTTTATACGATCCAACTTTTCGTATTTGATTATGTCTTTTTTTACAACCAATTCATATCGGTACTCAGCTAACGCTGTTCTAAAAAACAATTCAAACTCTGTTGGTTCATTTATTGTCTCTTCATCAAAAGCAAATGGATCTATCACAAGCTTTTTCATCTTTATTGCAATATCTTCATTGTTGTTTGTAGCATATAATGGTCTCAATACTTTTGTAACCAAGCTATGCAACGCTTCAAGAACATTTGATTTTCCACCACCATTCGGTCCGTATACAGCAGATACTGGTAAATATAATTCATCATCCGTATCCTTTATAATTCTGTCTTCATGCTCAGAAATGGCGGCAGCCTGCATGTCAAATGTTACCTCATCCCGTATACTCTTAAAATTTTTCACTGTAAATTGGCATAACATCTTATTTACCTCCATTTGTTCAGACTTCTTGCCTATATCCTTATTATATCCCATTTTTTTATTTTTGCAACTTGTATTTGAGGATAAATCTCATATTTAACGTTGTAATTTTCTTTTGGGCTAATTTTGATAAAATTATATAATTTAAAAAGATGCTTCTGCATAATTATTACTAAGTACAAATTCTAAATGTTCCTAATTATTTTTAAGAAGTATACTACTTTGCAAATATTTTAATATATCTTCTCTTACCGCATGATGCATACGCATTTGAAATTTCGTGATTTCTCTTTCTTTTCCTTTATTATCTTTTTTCTTTGCTGATTGTATGCCAATAACATCAAATTGTCCCATATAATAAAAGCCCGTTTCAGCATCACACTTTTTTACAAGAAGATGCTTTCTTGCAGAATTAGTAACATCACTAACATATGAACTATTAATTCCACGGCCGATTTGAGAATCCCATCTAAATATCATATTATTTTCAAATACATCAGCATAATCTGGTTTTCCATCGACATAGTTTTTTTCATCATCAATATTTTGTTGTTTATGATATGTAACAAAAATAAAAACATCGTCTTTAATTCGTTTCATTCCATACATAGTAGATGAAAAATCTTTTTCGCAATTCATAAGAAGACTTATATCTCGTCTTGAATATTTTTCATATAATACAAATGGTCTTTCATCAGCCTGGCACAATGAATATTTATCTTTATATCGTTTAAGTCCAACTTCTATAATATCATTGACCTGCTTATAAAATTCCATGTGCTGTAAACGCTCTGAAAAATTTTTCATTCTCAAAATCATATGTTCTTTATTATAATTGACTATATCAATATGACAATATTTCTTATATTCATCATCCTTACTAACAAAATGTCCCTGCAAAACATTAATAGCACTTTCAAAAGATGCTGTATCCATTTCATATCCATATTTTTCTTTAAATTCGTTATTAATTTTATCAACATAAACCACATCTTGATTTAAAAACTTTTTTAAAATTTCAAGTTCATATGGTCTTGCACCACTCAGAATAGTTTTCGACAAATATTCCAACGTTACAAGCTCCTGACTGGAAATTTTGTTACAATACTGTTCGCTTTCTACAGAAAGCAAAAAATTCTGATATGTTTTATATTCACGAATAATAACAAGTGGATCTACTTCACCATTTTCATAAAAATCAATAAGATATGGTACTTTTCCAAGACGATTTTTTAATGAAATATAGCTTTCACGTATTATTGATTTTATTCCTTTAATTTTATCAATTGAATTAAATATCTTTTCTTTTGCAATCCTATCAAAATGAATTGTTGATGCTCCTGGAATTGTATTATTTCCACTGATAACATATTTTCTAATTGTATCCTGATTATAACTTCTATCACCAGAAAGTGCTATTGGAATCATGAAGTTGTTAGTGTAGTTACCAATAAAATCAAGTACAACAACATATTCCTTTCCCTCTGCCTTACGAAGTCCTCTTCCTAACTGCTGTATAAATACAATTGGTGATTGTGTTGGTCTTAACATTATTACCTGATTAACTTCAACAATATCAACACCTTCCGAAAAAACATCCACTGACAAAATATAATCAAGTGGCTGCATATCTTGTACTGTATTTATCTCGCTATTCGTATTTGTTTCATCCATTGCCAATCTTTCAATAGCTTTTGCTCTTACCTCCTCAGAATCGGCTCCACTTAACGCAATAGTTCTTAATCCTCTTTCATTTAGCTTTCTTGAAAGTTCTTTTGCCTCATCTACACGTGAACAAAATATTAGCCCCTTGACTCTATCTCCACTATAGCCATAATACTTAGCCCATTTTATTACATTTTCCACTCTTTCATCAGATGTTAAATATCCAAAGTTTTCTATATTCTCCTTTTTCTTCTTATTATCCGATACAACCTCAAGATCAGTTATACCAAAATAATGGAACGGACAAAGCAAATCTTCTTCCATAGCCTGCTGCAGGCGTATTTCATATGCAATATTATGATCAAATATTTCATATATATTTTTTCCGTCAATATTATCATCCCTCTTATCAGGCGTTGCTGTCATTCCCAATGAAAATTGAGGTTTAAAGTAATTCATAACTTTTTTATAACTGTCTGCACTGGTATGATGAGCTTCATCATATACTATCGCATCAAAATGCTCCGGCGAAAACCTGCGCATATTTTCATCTTTACTCAGTGTTTGAATTGTTGCAAAAATATAATCTTTATCATACTCCATTCGATTAAGTGTCCCGGATAACATCCCCATTGAAACACTTCCACCGAACACCTTACGAAATGATTTAAGAGCCTGCTTTGCAATCTGATTACGGTGCACAATGAAGAGCACTTTTTTATACTGAAGTTCCCGCATCGCAAATGCAGATGCATAAGTTTTTCCTGTTCCCGTACTTGATAGCAATAAAGCCTTTCCGACACCACTACTAATCATTTTCACCAGATTATCAATAAATGCTATCTGCATTTTATTAGGCTTTAATTTATATTGCTCTAATTCAACAACCTGTGATTGTAATGCTAACTTCTGCTGTTTTTCTATTAATTTTTTCTTTAAATATTCTTGCCTGTATGTTTCTATAATATCCTGATACGAATATGAATTTTCGTCATTCCAGAGCTGATTGAACTCCTGCAATATATCCTTTGCAACCTGTCCATATTCTGTCGAAACAATTTTCGTATTCCACTCTCGATTTTTTGTTATTGCACTCAACGTCATATTAGAGCTTCCAATTATAATCCTATATATTTCTTCCTTTCGGAAAATATAACCTTTGGTGTGAAATCCCTCATTTTTCCCTGCCGTCCTAAACATTTTTAACTCGATGTTTTTAAGGCCGGCAAGTTTTTCAAGTGCCTTCGGCTCACTAAACGTCAAATAATCTGTTGTTAATATTTTACCCTGTATATTTTTATTTTCAAGTTCTTTTAACGTCATAAGCAATGGCTCAATTCCACTCTGCTTTATAAATGCTACGCTAATGCAAAATTCATCGCAATTAGATAATTCCTGCTCTAGCGATGCTAAAACCTTTTTCCCCTGTTTATAGTCATTTGATAAAAACTCCGGTCTATATGCCAGATTTGAATTATATGTATTATCAATAAATGCTGTCTTTAAACCATCTTGCATTTCTTTAACTTTATCCATATATGCATATCCCTATCCTTATTTTTCATTTCTACAAATATTTTTTGTATATAAATAAGTATATCATTGACATTACCTAAAGTCATCCTTATTTCATTCAAACTGATTGAATACTACCAGACGCTTTATTCTCATTAATGATGCGTTAAAGCAGCTCCCTTGCAATACATTTTTCTGTAAGTTTTTTATTCTGTTTTCATAGCATAAACGCCTTCATTATTGATTAACATATCTGTATATCCACTCAACCATATCTAATTTCCCATTTCCACAATACTCATGTCCATTAAGGGTAAGTCCTGCTTTTTTTAACTCTTCCTCTGCAGCACCTGAAGCCTGCCATAACCCATCCAAGATAAATAATTTCAGAACCGGCAAGGACCTTTTTCTTTGATTCAGCAGCACTATAAACGGGTATATTCAGCTCATTCCCTAACAATTTTGCATATTCAGCTGTGCTTCCGGTATTAGATGTATAAATAATTGCTTTCATAATAATCCTCCATAAAAAAAGACGCACTACGAAATCTTATTCCAATTCGTACTGCGTCTATGCGTCTGACTTTTTATTATATTTTTCTTTGCCCATCTGCATAATTTTAAAATTTTTAGCATCGATCAGGCTTTCTTTTTTACACTTCGGGCAAAACAATGGAAAATGCATAAGAATTGTATCCCGCCGCAATTTCAGTCTTGTTTTGTTCCCACAGGCAGGGCAGTGTACCCATTCCTGTTCATCTGACTTTTCATTCATTAAATTTTAACTCTCCTCAAGACTTTACATATATCATTCAACGTTATCCGGAACTTTCCCTTCAAGTGTCTTACAAAAACAATCCATATGCTGATCTACAAGTTTTACAACGCTATCCTTTTCTTCTGTTCCATCATATATACTGTAAAGAAGAAAAATAGGACCATAGAAATCCAATGCCAGCTGGCTTGCATCCTTACTATTATGGGTTAATCCTTCAAAAATAGTTTCAATATAAGAAAGCGGTCCCTGTGCAAGATAATTTTGATAAATACGTGCCATTTCCGGGTCCCTAAACTGTTCAAGTGTCAGCATCTTTCTAAAGCAACATGGAAATTCTTCCTCTGTCCAGTGAAGAAACTGCACTCTTGTAAATTGCTTTATTTTATCAAATGCCGTATCTTTATACCCTGCTATCACTTCCTCCATCTTTCCTTCCGGCATATCATATTTTTTTACTCTTTCTGCATCCATCTGGTTCATTCTCTCAACTATACTATCAAGTATTTCCTGTTTGCTCTTATAATGCTTATATAATGCAGCCTTTGTAACTCCCAAACCTGCTGCAATATCATTCATGGAAGTTCCCATGTAACCACTATGCGAAAACAGCTTTAGTGCTTCTTCCAGAATTCTTTCTTTTGTACTCTTCTCTTTTAATTCCATTGATATCCTCCCTGCCAAATTCTGATACATTGATTTATAAATAAGCAATCCAAAAACATTATGCGTTTTTAACCCGGTTATTTATAAAACAAAACAAAGTTACCAATTGGTCACTTTAATTATAGTAACCAATTGGTAACTTGTCAAGTAAAATATAAATTTTATCTTTATACCTGTTATCTGTGTAGCTTCTTAAAAAGTAAATTAATAAGCAGCATAACAAATCCCGCAACTCCAAGTATGAGTCCATTGATCATAAGCTCAGACGAATCAAATGTCACAGTTTTTCCCAATGTCTTATTTGATATAATCAGCATTATATTATTACCAACTATATTTATAAGCAGCGTCAGAACCGCCGCAATAATAATACAGTCTATCCCAAAATACATTAATGCACGTCTTGTCGGATATGCCATTATTAATATAGCAACTGCAAGTACAATGATTATAGCTGCAAGCATTATTCTAAACCAGCCGGCTATCAATACAGCATAAATTTTCATTAATTTACCTGATACTGTATTCCCATGCCTCATATCTTCATATTTACTTTGTGCGTAAGAATTGATTTTATCTTCAATTACAGGGTTAATCCTTTTAAGAAGTTTTTGCTTTATGTTATCAAGTAAACTGTTGCTGTCAGCGTCAAGATTTTCTGTTTTTCCAAGACTTTTTTCCATATATGTTAATGCACCCTCTGTAAGATCATTTACCTCTTCAGAAATATCCACATTCTCATAATCACGTCCCTCTTTAATGCAGTTCGTCATTTCACTGACAATCTTAGATGTGATTTTTTTAACATCGCCGCTTTCCTCAATATAATTTTGTATCTGCGACTTAAGCTTTGAATCTGAACCGCTGCCTGAGTTCAGCAGTTCATCCACTACACGCTCTGTAATAGCCTGATTCATTTCAGTTCCCGATACAGTATTTATGATTACCTGTGTAACATTAAGACTTACTGCCAGAATACTTCCGGCAAGAATTATTAAAATACTGGTTAATACAATCAGTCCCTTTTTTTCTTTTTTCATATTAATCTCCATTCCGCAGATGCTTTGCATCGGAGGAATCGCGAGTTGAATTTCAAATTCAGCTCTGCGATTATAGCTACTTTGTGGCGCCTGCGGCACAAATAGCTGTGTGAAAAATTATCGCATTATCATAATTTCCACACTAATCTCCATTTCTTTATATTATTATTTTTCATCATCAGATTCAAGCTCTTCTTTAATTTGTTTCTCCCACTCATGCAGTCTCTTTGCCGCCTCAGGATTCTGCTTCTCAAGACGCTTTTCAAGACGTTCGCGGCTCTTCTTTAATTGAATAAGCACATCGGGATGTGTTTCTGCAATCTTATCTTCAATCTTACGGCGTCGTTTTTCAAGCAAATGAAGAATTATTTTTCTGTCAACTGTCATATTTACCGGCAATTCATCGATATGCATTTCAATTCTCCTGATCAGCTCATCCTCATCAATAGCTCCAAATGCATGCCAGCTTTTTATTTTTTCACTTAATCCCATATCTGCCAGTTTTTCTATATCAGGCAGATTATGTAACTGCTCCATTACCTGATGGACATTTTCTTCCATGTGTTCAACAGCTTTATCTCCAAATGCCCACGCAAATTCTTCCAGTGAATTTTCCTCTTCCGCCGGAATCATGACATGTACTTCTTCCTGTGCGTTTTCAGGAACTTCAAGCGGCCATGGCTTATCTATTCCAGCGTCATTTAGTGCTGCCAGTATGGTTCTTCTGACCATTCCCTCTTCAATAAGATGCCCTATTCCAAGACTTCTCATCTGGTCATTTACATTCGCAGAATGTTCTGTTATATAAAACTTTATTCCTTTTTTCTTAAAATTATCTGCCATCATACAAAGCCTGTCCGCCGCAGTTATATCAAGACTGTTAATCGCTGCCGCATCTACAATAACAACTTTTGTATCATCCTTTATACTGTTTTCAATATCTGTCTGAAAAATTTTTATATTGGCGAAAAACAGATTTTCACTGAATCTGTAAATAACAGTATTTTTAATTGGATATGCATTTCTATTACGTTTTAAATCATAATAAGCCTCTCTTCCAGGAATAATTCCCCTGAAAGAACGCGGCGGATTTGTTGCTTTTAAGATTACAGCAACAAATGACAACAATATTCCGATTATAACACCATAAATTGTTCCCAAAAACAATACGCTTAAGCATGCTGCTATAAATATATAAAATTCATTTCTGCTTACCTTAAATAAACGAACAGCAAGATGCAGCTCAACTACATTCATAAGTGCAGATATTACGATTGCCGTAAGAACAGGAACCGGAAGATACCCTATAAATCCCGTTGCACCTATAAGCACTGCCATCATTGTTATACCGGCTGTTATTGATACGGCCTGTGTCTTTCCGCCGTACTGCTCATTCATTGATGTTCTTGATATGCTTCCGTTTACCGGACAGCATCCAACTGCTGCTGCAGCAAGATTTCCAGCTGCACATGCAAGAATTTCCCTGTTCTCATCAATCTTATATCCATTTTTTAATGCAAAATTATTCTCTGACAATAACGTTTCCGCCATGATTACTACCGCTACCATAAGTCCGCGCCCTGCTGCATGAGTCAGATTCACACCTGCAAAATCTATATGCACTAATCCCGGCAGCCCGGGTTCTACTGAATTCAGCAAAACAACTCCATGTTCATCAACATGAAATATCATTGTAGCAGCAACTCCTGCTGCCATAATCACTATAGCCATTGGAAATTTCGGTATAAAATGGCCTGCAAGCCGTATAAGCACAAGCGCTGCAATTCCTAATGCCAGTGATAACATATTCAGACTTTTACAGGCTTCAATTATATGCTCAGCCAGTTCTATAACTTCACCTGATCCTGCACCACTTCCCATTAATTTGGGAATCTGCATTAAAATGATTGTTAATGATATACCACTTATAAAGCCTCCCATGACAGGTGTGGAAATAAAATCAACAATGCGCCCTGCTTTCAAAAAGAAAAAAAGCAGCAGCCAAATCCCGGCAAATAATGCAATTGCCGGCACATACTGCATTGCCTCTGCAGAACCTGCTTCTATACCAAGAGTGGTAAGAGCCGCTCCGACAATTGCTGCCGGTGCCGCATCAACTCCAAATATAAACTGCTTTGAAGTTGAAAACATAGCAAATAATATTATTGGAAACACTGAACCATACAATCCATAAACTGCCGGTACTCCTGCAATCTGTGCGTATCCCATGGCAATAGGTATAGATACTGCTGCAATAATAATCCCGGCAAAAATATCTTTAAAAAAATATTCTTTTTTATAACCTTTTAATGTTGAAAATAATGAAAACTTCATCTTTTGCCCTCTCACTGATTTTGTATTCTACTAATATCATACAAATCATCGAAACTGATTTTTGTATTTACAATTTTTAAAATTCTGGATGTTTTGTCAATTCTTGAAACCATTCCACTGATTTTAATATATTCGTTCTTATTATAATACACTACAGTCACAATGTCATTCTTTTGTATCAATCTTAATTTTCCATCCAGCTCTTCTTTATACTCATCAGATAAGTCTGCCTTTGAAACAACAACTTTTTCTTTGCTTCGTAACGCTTCCTTATATCCTTTTAATGCTGAAAATGGCATAAACTGCTTTGCCCGTTCCTGTCTTGGCATTTTGGGGCGTACCTTTTTCCCTGATACTAACACTTCATCTGTTTTTAATTTATTTGCACCTGCCTTATCTGCACTTACTCTATTCCCCACTTCTATGTCCTCCAATCTGCTGGTTACGTTGCATCGCAGTTGCTCCTTTCTGCAGATTCATTCCTTTTAGAATCGCATTTTTCCCAAACCTTTCTTTTATATCAATCATCGCTTTCTGCAGTTTATTTTCCCGCTCAAGCTCTGCCGGGTCTGTAAAAAGATCATACTGCCTGTATGCCTCATCAGAAATGTTGTTAAATGTAAGTGTTATACGATGTACTGGTAAATGTCTGTCAATAATTTTGTCGTACAGCTGCTGTGTATATTTCATTATTGTATTTGCAGAACTCGTAGAAATACTCATCCGGATACTTCCGTGAGCCGGCTTATCCTCAATACGGTTATTATATCCTATATGAAGCGTTATTGAATCAGTAACAAGTCCCTTGTCAACCAGATCAAGACTCAGCATATCTGCCATTTCCTTTACAATAAGCTTCCCGCCCTCATAATCTACGTCACAACCAAGTACCTGTCCGCTGCAAAGTGAATTATTTTTTGCCTTATAAGTCTTTATATCAGACATCAGTGTTGTCTCCCTGCCCCATGCATGATCAATAAGAAGCTCTGCATCAACCCCAAACATACGATACAACATATCTTCATCCGCATGTGCAAGTCCTTCCATCGTATATATTCCTACACGCTCAAGACGTGCAGCAATCCCTCTCCCAACTCTCCAGAAATCTGTAATTGGCCTGTGATTCCACAATGTCTTTTTATATATCTCTTCATCTAGTATGCCAATATGACTTTCAGCATGTTTTGCTGAAATATCCAACGCTACTTTTGCAAGATAAAGATTAGTTCCTATCCCACATGTAGCCGTAATTCCTGTTGTTTTTTGTATGTCTTTCATAATCATAGAACCAAGTTCAACCGCATTCATCTGATACATTTCCAGATAATCCGTAACATCCATAAATGCCTCATCAATACTATAAACATGAATATCTTCTTTAGAAATGTACTTTAAATATATCGAATAAATCTCTGCTGAATAATTAATATAAAGCTGCATTCTTGGTGTCGCCATTATATACTTAATATGCTTTGGAATCTCAAATACCCTGCATCTGCCTGCAACTCCAAGCGCTTTCATTGATGGAGACACCGCAAGGCATATCGTCTTTTCCGTTCTTTCAGGATCAGCTACAACAAGATTTGTAGTCATAGGATCAAGTCCACGCTCTATGCATTCCACTGAAGCATAAAAAGACTTCAGATCAATTACAATATATGTCCTGTTATCTGCTTTGTTATATAGCTTCTCATTCATGTTCATAATAAAAAATACCCTTTTCAAATAATGTTATTCAAACATTTGTTCTTATTTTACCACTATTTTCCGTTGAATAGTAATATCAATTAATATAAAATATTATATGGTTTAAATCGCTAGGTAATGCGTCTTTAAAAGTGACGCAAGAATGGAGACAGACTATGAATAAAACTCATATTAATAAAACTTATATTGATAAAACTGATACTAATAAAACTGATATTAATAAAATAAATAAAGTTTCTGTAGTATCCGGTGCTACAGATAATCCACATGCCACATCGCCTTCCGCCATGGCACTTCTGCCGGTAGTTGTTTTTTTAGTTATTTATATTGGTGCAGGTATTTTGTTTAACGACTTTTACAGTATGCCTGCAATTATAGCATTCTTAATTGCCCTTATCGTAGCATTTCTGCAAAACAGACATGTTACCTTCAACCAAAAAATGTCTGAAATTGCAAAAGGACTTGCTGATGAAAATATTATAACCATGTGTCTTGTATTTTTAGCTGCCGGAGCATTTTCGGGAACAGTAAGTGCTGCCGGGGGCGTCTCAAGCACCGTTAATCTGGGTCTTTCATTTATGCCTGGAAATGTTGCTATTGTTGGAATTTTTATTATCGGATGTTTTATTTCAATTTCCATGGGAACAAGTGTCGGAACCATTTCTTCACTTGCTCCAATAGCCATTGGTATAAGCCAGAAGACCGGTATAAGCACTGCGCTCTGCTTAGGTGCTGTTGTAAGTGGTGCAATGTTTGGAGATAATCTTTCCATGATTTCAGACACTACCATAGCTGCAACTAAAACTCAGGGATGTGCACTGAAGGATAAATTTAAGACGAATTTCTTTGTTGTGCTTCCCGCTGCTATTATCACAGCTATTCTTTTATTTATAACTGCATCCGGAACAAGTGTTAGTATTACCCAAAATACTGACTACAATATTCTTCAGGTAATACCTTATATTGTCGTCCTTGTTGGTGCACTGTCAGGTTTAAATGTATTTATTGTATTAATATCGGGTACAGTTTTATCTGTTATATCCGGTCTAATTACCGGTACTCTTTCAGGAATTGAAATATTTACGTCAATGGGAAATGGGGTAACAGCAATGTATGACATAACTGTTATCTCTATTATTGTAAGCTGTATCGGAACACTTATTAAAAATAATGGCGGTATTGACTGGATTCTTGGTTTTATTAAAAATAAGATTAAAAGTAAACGTGGTGCCAGGCTCGGAATTGCAACCCTCGTAGCAGGCATTGATGCAGCCACCGCAAATAATACTATTGCAATAATCATGTCAGCTCCTCTTGCCAGGGAAATAAGTACAGAATATGATATATCACCTAAGGAAACTGCATCACTGCTTGACATATTTGCTTCTGTAATACAGGGGCTGCTTCCTTATGGAGCACAACTGTTATATGCATCAGCTGCAACATCAGGCTATGAGGTCACTCTGTCCGGCTTTGCAATAGTCCCATACACATTTTATCCAATGCTTATGGCAGTATGCGGTATAATATGGATAGCACTTCCACATTTTAAAACTAAATAGTAAAATAAAAAACCATTCACTTCATTTATTAATAAGAAGTGAATGGTTCTCACGTTTATCAGCAATATACTTAAACATACAAATCAATAGTCTTCACATCAGCCACTTTTAAGGTATCAGACCCCCCCACTGTCCACCTTAGAATGAACTGATGATAAAGAACCATCATTTGCATATTTTGTGTTTTCTGTACGACTTGCCCCCTCATGGCCTGTCCCCAAACAACCAGTTTTTTTATCGTTATTGCCTGAATTATTAATTTCATCTGTTCCGGAACCAGCAGCATTATTTGTTTTATTCTGTGTGCTTATATCTGCTGCATTATCCGTATCCTTATCTATGCTCTCCCCATTATTCCGGATCAGACTGTTATCTATGTTATCACTGTCAGCCCCAACTTTTTTGCGTAAATCCTCATCTTTTTCTGGAAGTTGTACATATTGTAATGTCTTTATAAACTCGTTGTGTTCAACATCCACACCAGCTTCTTTCATAAGTATTTTTTTCAGAAGCTTTATCTTTTCACCTTTCGAAATATTTGCATTATTTGAAATATCCTTTGTAGCTGCCATAAACTGACTTGTCTTTGTCATTTTAAGACGTTCTACATCTTCTTTAGATCTGCACCTTTGTAATGCTTTTCTATAGCTTTCACGTTCCCTTTGTATTTCTTCATACTCTTTTAATGCTTCCGGATTATTTTTTCTAAGATAATCAATCTCTTCTGGTGTAAGTGTTTCACCTGCTTCCAGTTTAGCATCAATACCTGCCGGTTTTCGGTTTTCCCGAATATCATCTGCCTCCTGCTGATACATTATGAGTTCCCGATCTTCTGCAGTAAGGTTGCCTGTATTTTTGCTATTAATATTCTGCTTCTTCTGCTCCCATTTATTCGCCATAACAGAAAGATTAACACTGTTTCTAATAGTTCCAACTGTAGGAAACATAACCATCAATCCTTTCTATATGCTTATCATGTGCGCTCTGCATTCTCCGTTTATTATAATATCCATTAAATACTGAAATCGAATTTCTGTCCCCTAGCCTTTTCTTCGTCAGTCTGGATACTATCACTCATGTCTGCCATAACTTTATCATTTATCTTCGTTAATAATTCATCAATTGACGATGCTGTGATTGTTATGGTTTTACTTTCTGCGGAATCTGTTTTATTTTCAGAATCGTTTTTACCGACCTGCCCCCGTTTTTCTTTCCGCTTAGCCTGCTGCTCTTTTTCTGCTTCCTTTGCTTTCTTTTTTTCTTCAGCCTTTTTGTCAGCTTTCTTCTGAGCAGCTTTCTTTTCAATCCTGTCCTTTTGTGCGGCACTTGACTTCTCAAGCACTGCAAAATATGAAGCAGTTCCATTATCGTTTATCTGCATTCCGAACGTTTTTACATTTGCACCGCTTCCTGCCAGTTTATCTTTTAACTGTGCTATACCGCTGGATGCATTTGCAATAATGCTCTCATACTTTTTACGATAATTTTCATCTTCCGCCATCCGCTCAATTTTGTCTTCATCAATAAGAACGACGGTCTTGTTGGCATTAGCATACTTAGCCGAATCAACCTGCGCCTGAACCTTCTGGTCTTCGCTTACGAGAATAAAGTCCATACCTGCATACTTTTTCTTTAAGGTCTCATAATATTTAGCTGCTTTTTCGCTTAATTGTGGATTCCCGATAGTCTTACCACTAACAGCTTTCTTTGCTGATGATCCCGACGTTTTCGACGTCCCGGACGCTTCAGCTGCTTTTGCCGCTTCATATGACTTATCGGACTTAGATTTCTGATCAACACGCGTCGTATCGGCGGTGCTGTAAGAAGTGACACCACTGGTCACATTTCCCGATATCATACTCATATTACTTTCCTCCTTGATTTTGAGTATCTGATTGAAATCCGTTTCAATCAAATATTTTACACATTATCTATATCGACATAAATCAAAAAAAATTAACATAAAATTCAAAATTATGTTAAATATGTGAAATTTGCAATAAAATAAACGGTTGTTAATCCATAAATTCATATAAACTAACAACCGTTCTAATAATTTTCAATATTCAATTTTTCAACCCTCTTAAAAAATCCTTTCTATATCTATTAACTATAATCTAATGCTCACTATCATTAATTATACGTCGTTGTTATTAATTATATTTCATCTTAATTTAAATATTATGTTAAGTCACTGTTTTTCACTATCAGTATCAGATTAACATTATTAATTTAAATGTCTGATTTATATAAAAAATATTAACGTTATTAATAAATATATTTAAATTAGTTCAATTCTGCTCTTATGATACAAATATAAGATGTATTTCCTTAACATTAAGCTCTTCATCGCTTTTATTATTATGATAATATAAGGTATTACTGCATCAGTTATTTGTACCTTTTAGCTATTTATCATTTCCAATGGAATCACCACCTTTTAACATCTGCTACTCTTTATTTGTTCCGTCCCCCTCTTTCTTTGTAACTGTATAATATCATTGTTTTGTACTTTTGTCAATACAATTTATTGATTTTTTTTACATTTTTTTATGTTATTTAGCTTTTTTATTGTAAAACATACACAATAGTGCCTTATATTCTACTCTTTGCCATGTATCCTTCCTAAGGTATCATTCTTTGTCTTTGCCTTATATTTTCGTTTTATCTTTTGTTTTATCTTCTATTTTATCTTTTGTATTTTTTATCTTTTGTATTTCTTCATGATATTACATTACAATTTCTGCTCTGCTGCCACCCATTTTATCTTTCTTTATCACTATCTGCCGGTCAATTTTATCCTTAAGCTCCGTAACATGTGAAATGATTCCAACAAGTCTGTTCGACTGGCTAAGATTGTTAAGTACAGCTATTGCCTGTTGCAATGACTCATCATCAAGAGAACCAAAGCCCTCATCAACATACATTGTATCAATCTGGATTCCTCCTGATTGCGACTGTATTTCATCAGAAAGTCCAAGTGCCAGTGATAATGAAGCCTTAAAGGCCTCCCCTCCTGATAAGGATTTTACACTTCTTGTCGTAGAATTGTAATGATCTATGATATCAAGTTCTAATCCACTCTGACTTCTAAGATTATTTGCACTGTTGCTGCGCCTGAACTCGTACTGTCCACATGTCATTACCATAAAACGCGTATTAGCTCTTGTAATAATCCTGTCAAAAAATGTCATCTGCACATAAGTTTCAAGCATTATTTTGTCCTTACCGGCAACATTGCCTGTTGCTGTATTATACAACGCCTGCATCCACTGCCATTTATATTCGATATCACGCATTTTATCTGATGTATCAGAAATCTTTCTATTAACAGCTGTATTTGTCTTATATCTGAATTCTATTACCCCATACTCATCCTGATATGATGACTTAATACAATTCAGCCTTTCAAGTTCATCCTTCATTCCATCCATTACTTCTTCAAAGCCTGAGCTGATACCGGTATCTGAATGAATTATATTATCTTTGTCCACATCTGCACAAATATTTAAAATTTCCTCATAAGCAGTATCGAGCTGAGATTTCAGATTAACCGCAAGCTGTTCCTGAGACTTAAGATTAATTCTGCTTATTTCAAAGCTTTTTTTTGCAGCATTATACTCTGTTTCAAGCTTTGCTTTCTGTGCTTTCATCTCCTGTACCTTTTTATTGAGCATGCTTCTGTCAGGATATTTCAAACCACTCATAAACTCTTTAATCCTTTTTTCTTCATTCTTTATCTGTGTGCTGAAAATAACCTGTTCCTTTTCATATTGGCTCTTCTTATCTGATAGCCTTTTAAGCTCGTCATTATTTGAAGGTATTAAAATATTATTAAGTTCTGTTATACGCTCTCTGTTTTTTAAAATAATGCGTTCAGAATTACTGCAGCTTTCCAGTTCTTTATTTCTTTTTTCATATTCAGCGGCAATATAGCCTCTGGCTCTTTCAAGGTCATTTGCAAACTTTCCTGCTGCCTCCTCATCATCCACAGAAGTCAGTGCATCGTCCTCACCATTTGAAAATAATTGTATTCCAAACTCTTCCCTGTATGAACCCGAAAGTGTTTCAATCATTGAATTTATCCCACCGAGTTTTATTGCTGCTTCTGAACTGAGTTCAGAACATTTGTTTTGCGCTTGTAATGTACTGTTCTTATATGCCTCAAGTTCAGCCTGCGTCGGTGCTTCCTGCGTCAGGACAGCTGGCTTTGGATGGGTAAATGAACCACATACCGGGCATGGGCAATCTGGTTTCAGCTGTTTTGCAAGTATCCCTGCCTGCTGGTTAAAAAACGCACTTTCCGCTTCAACATATGATTCTGACTTTATTTTATATTCAGAAGTTGCTTTTTTTAGCTGACACGTTACAGATTTATAGTCTTCAAAAGCCCCGCCAAGCAGTTTTATATTAGAAATCAAAACATTATAGCTTTTTATTTTAGTATTTATATCGGCTATTGTACTCTTTAATTTCTCATAATCTGTTTCATTATTTTCATATGTTTTTATCTCATTTCTGTAGACTTCTGCCTTTTTATCATTCTCTATCAGTAATTTTTCTATACTTTCAAGTTTTGTACTGCTGTTATTAAGACTCTCTGTGTATTTCTTAATAACAGCACACTTTTCATCAATCTCATCATACTTTTCCAGTTCTTTTAGATCCAGGTTAATCCTGACTTCCAGATCATTTTTTTCTGATTCATTGCACTCTTTTTCTGCATATAAACTCTGTGCATTTTTATATTCTTCTTTATATTTTTTCTTTTGTTTTTCGGCCTCTGACAGGTCATTCCCAAGCTTTTCCAGCTGCTCATATTTTCCCAGCCTGCCTGTTATCAACGATATTTTTTCATCTATAACTGATAATTTTCTTTTTAACTGTTTTATCTTATCTGCATCCTCATTAATAACAGCTTCAAGCAGCTTCTTAATATCATCTGTTATCCCTGGTTCTTTATCTTTTTTGATTTTATCCAGTTCATTTTTATAAATACTGGTATCAGAACACACGCTGTCACTGATATACTGTTTTAAGCTCTTTCTTCTGTCACTTAGTTCATCTCTTACCTTAAAATACTCTGATTTTATATAATCCTGCAGTTCTACATAGGGTGATGTTTTAAATATTTCTCTAAAAATATCTTTTCTTTCGTTAGTAGAAGCCATTAAAAGCCTCATAAAATCCCCCTGTGCGATCATTGCAATCTGCAAGAACTGATTACGGTCTATACCCATAAGTTCAATAACCTTTTTGTTAACATCACTTACTCCTGCAACCACGCTTTGATCAGGACAGATTAATTCAGCTCTGGCAAGTTCCTTTGCAAGTTTGTTTTTTCCTCTCTTCGCAGCACGCATATATTCCGGATTTCTTTTAATATGATATACCTGTCCACGCAATATAAAATCCATCTTAACATATGTCATTATATCCGGTGATGCATATTTACTTCTGAACATATCTGCTGTACGAAACTTTCCACTCCCATCTCCAAATAAAGCATATGTTATGGCATCGAATATTGTTGTCTTGCCTGCTCCTGTGTCGCCTGTAATAAGATACAGTCCCTGTGAACCAAGTTTTTCCAAATCTAACTCTACTTTATCCGCATACGGCCCGAATGCCGAAATCTCCAGCTTTATTGGTCTCATATATCACTTTGCCTCCAAATTTTTTCAATTGCCCCGCTTATAAACTTTTCCTGTTCTTTGGACATTGGCTTATTATTCTGAAGAAAATATAACTCTTCAAAATATTCCTGTGGGGACCTGTTCTTACTACATTCCGTAAGATTTAATTCACCAGACATGCGTGTTCTTGTATTATCATAATCAAGCTTCATAATATTAGGATAAATTGCCCTTAATCTTCCTATAGCATCAGGTATTTCTTCTTCATCCGTCAGCGTAATATACATATAATCATGTATATCTGTACCAATATAATTCTCTCTGTTTGTTATATATTCATAGGTATTCTTAATATGGCGCATATCCCTTAATGGTTTAAGCATTTCCTTTTCGATTGTAACACAGCCTTCCCCATCAATCTCACCTATAAGAACACACTTATTATCATTCACCTCTGAAAATGAATACTTTAACGGAGTTCCGCAATATCTTATGTTGTCACTTTGCACCTTCTGCTGACTGTGAATATGCCCCAATGCAGTATAGTTAAACCTGTTAAATAAATCCGCACTTATATTGTCAAGCCCGCCTACTGCTATTTCTTCTGACTCTGTTCTTTTTGCTCCTGTAATAAACTGATGTGCAATCATGATATTACGTCTGCTGTAATCAATATCTGCTTCATCAATAACCACCCTGACAGCATCCTCGTATGTCTGGATATTCTTTTCAGGATAATATCTTCTTACGATTGATGGCCTTATAAAAGGCAGCATATATATATTGACAGCACCATACCTGTCTTCATAAATGCTCCTGTATAGCTGTCCGTCAAATACAGGTGCTATATGTATCCTGTTCTTTTCAATAATTCTTGAACCAAATGACAGTCTTTCTGCCGAATCATGATTGCCACTGATTATATACACCTCACGTTCAAGCATAAAAAGATCTGTTAAAAATTCATCAAATAAACTGACAGCCTCTTGAGTTGCAACCGCCTTATCATAAATATCTCCGGCAATAAACACCACATCGGCATCCTTTTTCTTAATAATATCTGTGATACTCTTTAATATATACTTCTGGTCTTCTATCATTGAGAACTCATTAACTCTTTTACCTAAATGTAAATCCGATATATGCGCAAACCTCACGTTAATCCTCATTTCTGAGCAACTTTGTTGTGAAGAGGCGATGAGAAATTCGCCTAGGCGATTTCTCATCTGCCATCATGAGCTATTTGTTTTGCTCAGAACAAATAGCCGTGTGAAATCAATCGCATCAGCATGATTTTTCACACTAATTCCTTTGATACAAAATACAATGCAAAATATAAAAGCCTGACAATTAGTATAAATAGAATATACCAATCATCAGGCTTTGTCAATTGCTTATATATTTTTTATTCTTTTAGTAATATTTACTATATTATTCAAATAAATCTGTTGAATAGTATCTGTCACCGCTGTCAGGCAATAATGCAACAACTGTTTTGCCTTTATTCTCAGGACGTTTAAGCCATTCTACCGCCGCATATAATGCAGCTCCTGAAGAAATACCAACCTGAACGCCTTCAAATTTTGCGATCTTCTTTGCATAATCAAAAGCATCTTCATTTTCAACAGGTGTTACTTCATTGTAAATCTTTGTATTAAGTATTTTAGGAACAAAACCTGCACCTATACCCTGAATCTTATGTGGACCCGGCTTTCCTGCTGATAATACTGGTGATGATGCTGGTTCAACTGCAATAACTTCAATAGCCGGATTCTTCTCCTTTAAATATTCACCGACACCTGTTACTGTTCCGCCTGTACCAACACCGGCAACAAATGCATCTACCTTTCCATCTGTATCTGCCCATATCTCAGGACCTGTAGTTTTCTTATGTGCTGTAACATTAGCAGGGTTAACAAACTGTCCAACAACAATACTTCCAGGTATTTCCTTATTAAGTTCATCGGCCTTTGCTATTGCTCCACTCATTCCCTTTGAACCTTCTGTTAAAACTATCTGTGCACCATATGCCTTGATTATGTTACGTCTTTCAACGCTCATTGTTTCAGGAAGTACGATTATTGCTTTATATCCTTTTGCAGTTGCAATAGCTGCAATACCAATACCTGTATTTCCTGATGTTGGCTCTATAATTGTTCCGCCCGGCTTAAGTGTACCCTTTTCTTCAGCGTCTTCTATCATCTCACGTGCAATACGATCCTTTACGCTTCCTGCAGGATTAAAATATTCAAGCTTTGCTAAAAGTCTTCCTTCTACTCCGAACTCCTTCTCAAGATGCTTAAATTCTACTATTGGTGTATTGCCAATTAATTCTGTAACTGATCCATAAATCTTTCCCATTGTTATTCCGCCTTTCTTTATAATTAATATTGATTAAGTAGCTTATTTAGTGCCTTAAATGCATTTCATACATTTCATATTATATAAGTATGAATTACTGTGGTTTTATATTACACTCAAATCACATAAATGTCAATACAAAAAATTAAAAAAAGAACGAAACCTCATTATGAATCACTCTGTCACATATACAAAGTAATAACATAATGAATTTCGTTCTTTTGTAAATTATTAAGAAACTGCATTTATAACTAGGTGCCCGGTATATCGTGCAAAATCAGCTTCCTGATATTAAATATGTTTATCCTTGAATTTTAATCTTGTCATTGCACGAGCCATTGAAGCCTGTGAATGATGATATTCCTGAAGACTCTGTTTCTGACGCATCTGCTCCTTAGCACGCTCTAACGCAGCCTGAGCACGTTTTTCATCAATATCTTCAGGTCTTTCAGCTGTATCAACCAGTACCGTAACACGGTTATTGATTGCTTCTGCAAATCCAAGTCCTAAGACAACTTTATGCTCGTTTCCATCTTCTGTCTTAAATACCGCTTCGCCATTATTTATTGCGATTACAAGATTCTCATGGTGTGCAAGTATCTGCTTAAGTCCATCTGTGGCAGGCAATATTATTGAAGTTGCCTTGCCTTCAAAGAAAATCTTATCGCTGGCAATTATTCTGAGGCTAAATGTATTCATACAATTACCTCCTATTCAGCATTTTCCATACTCTTAGCTTTTTCTATAACATCATCAATTGTACCAACATTAAAGAATGCATTTTCAGGATAATCATCCATTTCACCATCAACTATCATCTTAAAGCCTCTAATTGTTTCCTTGATTGGTACATATTTTCCTTTAATACCTGTAAAGTTTTCAGCTACGAAGAATGGCTGTGATAAGAACTTCTGAACCTTTCTGGCTCTTGTTACTGTCTTCTTATCTTCATCTGAAAGTTCTTCCATACCAAGAATTGCAATAATATCCTGTAATTCCTTGTATTTCTGTAAAATTTCCTGTACTTTTCTTGCTGTTTCATAATGTTCTTCACCAACTACATCAGCCTCAAGAATTCTTGAAGATGACTCAAGTGGATCTACAGCAGGATAAATACCCTGTTCAACAATCTTACGTGAAAGAACTGTTGTTGCATCAAGATGTGCAAATGTTGTAGCTGGTGCCGGGTCAGTAAGGTCATCGGCAGGAACATAAACAGCCTGTACTGATGTAACAGAACCATTCTTTGTTGAAGCGATTCTTTCCTGAAGTTCACCGACATCTGTAGCAAGTGTTGGCTGATAACCAACGGCTGAAGGCATACGTCCTAAAAGTGCTGAAACCTCTGAACCAGCCTGTACAAAACGGAAAATGTTATCGATAAATAACAATACGTTCTGGTGCTGCTCATCTCTGAAATATTCGGCCATTGTAAGACCTGTTTCAGCAACTCTCATACGGGCACCAGGTGGTTCATTCATCTGTCCAAACACTAAGGCTGTTTTTTCAAGAACGCCTGATGCTTTCATTTCACTCCATAAGTCATTACCTTCACGTGAACGTTCACCAACACCTGTAAATATTGAATATCCACCATGCTCAGTTGCAATATTTCTGATTAATTCCTGTATAAGTACTGTTTTACCTACACCGGCACCTCCGAAAAGACCAATTTTACCACCTTTTGCATAAGGTGCAAGTAAATCGATTACTTTGATACCAGTTTCAAGTACTTCAACAACAGGGCTCTGGTCTTCAAATGAAGGTGGATCTCTGTGAATGACCCAGTGCTCCTCATTTTCAAGGCTTTCGCCACCATCAATTGTATCACCTAAAACATTGAATAATCTACCCAGTGTTTTATCACCAACCGGAACCTTGATACCTGCTCCGGTAGCAGTTACTTCCATATCTCTGTGAAGACCTTCACTGGAAGCAAGCATAATACAGCGGACTGTATTATTACCAATATGCTGTGCTACTTCCATTACACATTTCTTTCCGTTGTTATCAACTTCAAGAGCATCTTTAATATATGGGAGATCGTTGTTTTCAAAAACTACATCGATAACAGGTCCCATGACCTGAACAATTTTACCCTTATTCATAGTACAACTATTATATCGCTATCTGCAATACGTCCTCCTCTCCACTATTTTTTCTTTTTATTCTTTTGTGCTTTCGCACCGGCAACTACTTCGGTAATTTCCTGTGTAATTGCTGCCTGACGTACTCTGTTATATTCAATGGACAAATCATGCAGCATTGTTTCTGCACTCTTTGTAGCTGCATCCATTGCCTGCATTCTCAGATTATGCTCACTTGAAAATGCTTCGACAAGAGCACCATAAATAAATCCCTGAACATAATTAGGTATGATATTATTTATTACATCTTCAGCTGACGGAGATAACACTAATTCCTCACGTCTTACATCGCTTGGTATCTTGATGCTGAAATTAGCTTTTTTAAGAGGAAGCAGTCTTTCCTTCTCAAGCTGTGTTACTGCACCATTCACCATACGTGTATATATAACTATAATTTCATCCAGTTCCTTTTTTAAATACTGCTCAATGATTATTTCAGATATGTTTCTTGCTCTGTTCATTGTTGGATTCTGTGCAGTATAATGGAACTGATGTGCAACTTCCAGTCCTTTTTTCCTGAAGTAATGTCTTCCCATTTCACCTACAACAAATAACTTTGCATTTTCATTTTCGGTAAGACATTTTTCAACTTCCTTGAAAATATTGTGGTTATAAGCCCCTGCAAGTCCCTTATCTGCAGTAATTACAAGATATCCAATCTTGGCATCTTTTTTATTACTTACATCATCCATATCAAAATACTGATTGTCAATATCAGGAACATGCCTTAATATTCTTGAGATTTCTCCACGTAATGTATAGAAATACGGCTCAGTTTCAGCAAGGCTTTTTTTTGCTTTTTGTAACTTAGAGGATGAAATCATATACATAGCATTAGTGATTTTCATAGTATCGCTGATACTTTTCATTCTGTCCTGAATCTCTCTAGCGTTTGCCATGTTTTACCTCCTCACTTTACTGAAATGTTTTCTTAAATTCGCCTGCCACATCAATAATCTGCTGCTTTAATTCATCTGTAAGCACTTTCTGTGTGTTAAGAGCATCGAAAATATCTTTATGCATTCCTGAGAAGAAGTCAATCATTTCCATCTGGAATCTCTTAACCTTTTCAATTGGAACATCAATAAATATCTTATTAGTAGCTGCAACAAGTGTAACTACCTGCTCTGGCATGCTTAAAGGTCTGCATAAAGGCTGCTTTAATAATTCCATAAGTGAACGTCCATATGCAAGCTGTTCCTTTGTTGAATCATCAAGATCTGAACTAAGCTGTGTAAATGCTTCCATTTCTCTGTACTGTGCAAGATCAATTCTTATGCTTCCTGAAGATTTCTTCATAGCCTTTGTCTGCGCTGCACCACCAACACGCGATACAGAAAGACCCACGTTAACGGCTGGTCTCATACCTGAGAAGAATAAGTCACTTTCAAGGAATATCTGTCCATCTGTGATTGAAATTACATTTGTAGGAATGTATGCAGATACATCTCCTGCCTGTGTTTCGATGATTGGCAATGCTGTAATTGAACCGCCGCCAAGTTCATCACTTAACTTACTTGAACGCTCAAGTAATCTTGAATGAAGGTAGAATACATCACCAGGATATGCTTCACGTCCAGGTGAACGCTCAAGCAATAATGACAATGCTCTGTATGCTACCGCATGCTTTGAAAGGTCATCATAAACAATTAAAACATCCTTGCCCTTGTGCATGAAATACTCAGCCAGTGATGTACCTGAATATGGTGCTATGTACTGAAGTGGTGCCGGATCACTTGCTGTAGCAGCTAAAATGATTGAATAATCCATTGCATCATGCTTCTTTAAAGTATTAACAATCTTGGCAACTGTTGATGCTTTCTGACCGATAGCAACATAAATACAGATTACATCTTTGCCCTTCTGATTCAATATTGTATCAATTGCAATAGATGTCTTACCTGTCTGACGATCTCCAATAATAAGTTCTCTTTGTCCTTTACCAATTGGGAACATAGAGTCAATTGCAAGAATACCTGTTTCCAATGGTTCGTCAACAGACTTTCTATCAATAATACCAGGAGCCTCCTGTTCAATAGGACGATAATCTGTGCTTTCAATATCACCATTACCATCAATAGGAGCTCCCAATGCATTTATAATTCTTCCAACAAATGCATCACCGACAGGAATACCTGCCTTTTTACCTGTTCTTACAACCTTAGAACCTTCTTTGATACCTGTATCTTTACCAAAAAGAATACAGCCGATTTCAGTACTTCTGATATCCTGAACCATACCCTTTGTGCCATCTTCAAATACTACTATTTCTCCATACATGGCATGATCTATACCATATACAGTAGCAATACCATCGCCTACGTAGATAACGGTACCAGTTTCTTTTTCAGTTGTATCATATTCAAAATTTTCTATTTCACTCTTTAAAATAGATATAATTTCCTCTGAACTAATAGAACTCAAAATATCACCTCTTTACCAGTTTCTGCTGTAACTGCTTTATTTTTCCCTGAACACTTCTGTCGATTTCAAAATCACCGGCATTAATTACAAAGCCTCCAAGTAATTCAGGTTTATGAATAAATTGTAATTCAATATCATTCTTATTGAACTTACCCTTAAGAAAAGTTTTCATACGGGCTACCTGATTATCATCAGGCATGGTTACATATGACAAAGTTGCTGTTAAAACTCCTTTAATATCATCTGTATGCTTCTTGTATGCATCGACTATTTCATTAATGCGGCTCATATCCTGATTCCTGCATACGACTTTTAAGAAATTATGCATTTCTTTTGGAAATACTTTATCAATTATATCGTATTTTGATTTTAATGAAACGATCGGACTGTTTAACACGCAAGGAAGCTGTTCAGTCATATTGTATATGTCCTTTGCTTCATATACAGCTGCTTCCGGAATTTTAAGGTCATATAAAACTATTGCATAATTAATTGATGTCTGTGTCATGGGCATCACCTGCTTCACCTAAAAATTCATCATATAATTTCTTGTTATCCAAATCACATGATTTGTCTGTAATTACACTTGTTGCAGCTGTCATAG
Organism: uncultured Lachnospiraceae bacterium; assembly: GCA_934330725.1. Classification (GTDB taxonomy): domain Bacteria; phylum Bacillota; class Clostridia; order Lachnospirales; family Lachnospiraceae; genus Lachnospira. Next base: position 93,443 of record CAKRGM010000005.1, read on the forward strand.
CAAGATTTGCAATTTCTGACTCCATACTGCGAATTGCTTTTGCTCTCTGTAATTCAACAGTTTTCTGTGCGTCTTTGATAATCTTACCTGCCTGATTGTTAGCGTCATCTACAATTCTGTCATATTCACTCTTTGCATTAACTCTTGCATCAGAAATGATATTGGCAGCTGATGTTTCTGCATTTTTAAATGTCTCGTCATAGCTTGCTTTGAGCTTATTAGCAGCATCTTCTGTCTCAGCTGCATGTGCAAGCTGTTCATCAATCATGGCCTTACGCTTTTCCATTATTGCAACTACAGGTCCAAATAAAAACTTTTTCAACAACAAAAATAATATCAGCAGATTTATAATAGTAAAGACAAGATTTATATCTAATCTCAGCATCTTTAGCGCCTGCCTTTCATAATTTATTAAATGTTATTTAAGTACGAAGATTGAAATAAGTGCTACAACAACACCATAAATAGCAGTTGCTTCTGACAATGCTGAACCAAGTAAAAGTGTCTTTGTAATCTTGCTGTCTGCCTCTGGCTGTCTTGCAACGGCTTCTACTGCCTTACCTGTTGCGTTTCCAATACCAAGACCTGCTCCAATACCTGATAATGCTGCGATACCAGCTCCAATAGCTAAAATTGCGTTCATAATTTTTTTCTCCTTTTTTGAATTTTTTTGGACATCCGACTATTTAATAAAATTATTCGGTTGCCTCTTTAATAAATAGCGAAGTTAAAAAAACAAATATGTATGCCTGAATCATTCCGTCAAACAAATCGAAATAACAGCTGAATGCTACAGGCACGGCAACTGGAACTACTAATTTAACTAATTCCATGATAACGAATGCGCCGAGTACATTACCAAAAAGTCGCATACACAATGATAAAGGTCGTATGATAACTTCCAGTATATTAAATGGTGTTACAATGGCAATCGGCTCTGTAAAGCTCTTTAACCATCCTTTCGGACCTTTGGCATGAATTCCGGCATACTCAATAAGTATAATACTCATCAATGCTAAAGCTACAGTTACGTTCAATGCTTTTGTTGGCGGTTTAAAACCAAACAGACCTATTGCATTAGATACACCAATATATAACATGACTGTTGCAAGATATGGTGTATATCGTTTTCCCTTTTCGCCAAGCGATTCGCCAAAGAACTTATATATCCATCCAATGGCTGCTTCAAGAAGTAACTGTTTTTTGCCTGGATTTTCAACTTTTAAGTTTCTTACAAGGCATATGGATAACAACACAAGAACTGCCATTACTATCCATGTTACAACTGTCGCTTCTGATACCGGAATTCCATTTCCAACAGGTATTGTGAAAACCGTCTCGCAATTGAACTCTTCAACCAATGAGTTTATTTTTTCATCCGTAATACTCACTCCTTTCAATCACTATTTTAAAACACTGATAACGTCCAAAAAAATATCTTTTGAGCTGTCATACTATGTGCGTTTTGATGATACTACTATTATATCACTTTATTGTCAAACTGCATTTTAATTTTTTGATTTATTTAATGAACCTTTATTTATGAAATTGCTAATATTTTCAATTAAATGTGTAATTCTTTTTTGTGAAAAATTTAACACTAATTTAATCAGCTATTGCCATTTGGTAAATAAATCTTTTTTACAGCAATTGATTGTTGTGCACTTTTAACAAACTTTTATGAATTTATTTCAATTCTCAAACATTTTTTTAATTACATTTGTTGTGATATATAAAAGAATCCTTTATATTTTTTAAAGAATTATACAAATACATATAGCACGGCTTGCACAATTTTCACAAACAGTAATATAAAAATAATATATATCATATATAAAATAAAAATATCCCCCAATGGCAGTACTTATAACCTCCGCCTTTGGGGGAATTTTATTTATTTCATACAATGTTGCAAAATGTATCCAAAACAGATTGCATACCATTTATAAACAAAAGATTTTATATTAATATTCTTTTATTTTTAATCTTCATCATTTATATCATTCTTAGGTTTCTTTAAGCCCTCAATCTTAATATGATGCTTTTCTGCATAATCCCAAAGGGCTGCATGAATAGCTTCTTCTGCAAGCAGTGAACAATGTACTTTAACAGGTGGAAGTCCATCAAGAGCTTCCATAACAGCCTTATTAGTTATTTCCAAAGCTTCATAGATTGTCTTTCCTTTAACAAGTTCTGTAGCCATACTGCTTGTTGCTACAGCAGCACCACATCCGAATGTCTTAAACTTACATTCTTTAATTACCTTTGTATCTTCATCAATATCAAGATACATTCTCATTATATCTCCACATTTTGCATTTCCAACCGTACCTACACCGCTGGCATTCTCTATCTCGCCAACATTACGTGGATGCGTAAAATGATCCATTACTTTTTCACTATACATTAGATTGTTCCTTTCTTTACATGTATATTACTGATTCTGTTTCTTTATAAAATCATCATACAATGGTGACATACTTCTTAATCTTTCAACTATTGCCTTTAATGAATCCACAACATAATCTATATCTTCTTTCGTTGTATCTTCAGAAATTGTAAGTCTGAGTGATCCATGTGCTATTTCATGAGGAAGTCCTATTGCAAGAAGCACATGAGAAGGATCAAGCGAACCTGATGTACATGCAGAGCCACTTGAGCCACATATACCTTTCTGATCAAGCATGATAAGAAGTGATTCGCCTTCAATATATCTGAAGCAGAAGTTAGCATTGTTAGGAAGTCTCTTTGTTCTATGTCCATTAAGTCTTACATATGGAATTTCCTTTAATACTCTTTCAATAAGATAGTCTCTTACTTCAACTTCTTTTTTTATATTCTCCTGCATATTTGCATTTGCAATTTTTGCAGCCTCACCCATACCTACGATTCCTGGTACATTATGTGTTCCTGCTCTTCTTGAACGTTCCTGTGCACCGCCATGAATAAATGCGCCAAGTTTAACACTGTTACGAAGGTACATAAATCCAATTCCTTTTGGTCCATGGAATTTATGACCGCTTGCGCTTAACATATCGATATTCATTTCATCTACGTTAATCGGAACATGTGCAAAAGCCTGTACAGCATCAGTATGGAAAAGAACGCCATGCTTCTTTGCAATTTCACCTATTTCTTTAATTGGCTCTATTGTTCCTATTTCATTATTAGCAAACATAACACTTATAAGTATTGTCTCAGGTCTTATTGCCTTTTCAAGTTCGTCAAGGTCAATAAGGCCTTCTTCATTAACATCAAGATATGTTACATCAAAGCCATGCTTCTCAAGATATTCGCATGTATGAAGAATTGCATGATGTTCAATCTTTGTCGTAATGATGTGATTTCCTTTGTCCTTATATGTTTCAGCCGTAACTTTAAGCGCCCAGTTATCTGATTCACTTCCGCCACCTGTAAAATATATCTCATTAGATTTTGCTCCAAGCATTGATGCAATCTCATCTCTGGCATCCTCTACATATTTCTTATTATCCTGTGCGAAACTGTATACTGCTGACGGATTACTGTAATTATCCGTAAAAAATGGCTTCATCTTTTCGAATACCTCCGGCTTGACAGCAGTTGTAGCCGCGTTATCCAAATAAATCAGTTTATTCATTTATTTATCGTCCTTTCCACATTGTCTGACTATTTAATTCATAGTATTCACATATGTTATCTGTATTATACAGCTTTTTTGTTTAAAGTCAACTATAAATTCTCAATAAGTTTTTATAATATCCGTAGTACATCGTACAAAAATCAACCTGACCAGTAACGAAAAACAGCTTTTCACTCTGCTAAGAAGATGAACGCAGGCATAGCCGGCTGCATCAGATTTTTCTTATGCAGCAGATGAAAATTCAAGCAGTTTTCCCGTCCGGTTATTTGCAGAACAATGTATTGGTTTATATTACATAATTATCAGCTTTTTTTAACTGTAATTCAAGCAGATCTGCCAATGTTATACTATCAACCACCTGATTGATTGCCTCATTCATCTTCTGCCATACTATATATGTCACACAGGATTCTTCTCTTTCACACTCTGATGCATCCTCACCGACACAGCTTACCGGAGCAAGTGTACCTTCCGTAAGTCTCAGTATCATCCCAACCGTACATTCCTTAGGGTCCTTATTAAGAAGATAACCACCCTGGGCACCTCTTATACTTCTTACAAAACCTGCTTTGTTTAATATTGATATTATCTGTTCCAGATACTTATCTGATATGCCCTGCCTCTTGGCAATATCCTTAAGGCTTATCGGTTCTCCTGTATTGTTTACTGCCAGGTCAAGCATTAACTTTAACGCATATCTGCCTTTTGTCGAAATTCTCATATATAGCTCTCCATTCCTGCGTCCTTATCAATTCAGGTCAGCTGCATTCCAGACGCAAAAACGCAGCCGCAATATAAAAATATATTACTGTTCACATGCACCATTCGAGAAATTACTTTCAGTGCTTTATATGGCTGACAGGTAAACTGTAACCAAAATACGTTATATAATATTTATTTATACAAGTATTAACAAATACTCCTCTAATCATATTAACTAGGTAGGATATGTTGAATTATATATGCTTTCACACAAAATATCAATAGTTTTTTAAATTATTGTTCCTCCACCAAGAACATATTCGCCATCATAAAGCACCAGTGCCTGTCCCGGAGTAATAGCTCTTTGAGGGTCATCAAAGGTACATTCAAGCAGATCATCACCTGCCATTTTAATGGTACAGCCACAGCCATCATGATTATATCGTATCTTTGCTTTTACATACATAGGTTCATTGAGTTTATCTATTGACATAAAGTTCAGATGGTTTGCATAAAGTTTAGGCGCAAACACATCTTTATTTTCCCCGATTACGACCTCGTTAGTCTCGGGTCTTATTGCAACTACGAAAACAGGATGTCCCATTGCAAGTCCAAGGCCCTTTCTCTGACCTACAGTATAATGAATTATGCCCTTATGTTTTCCAATAACATTTCCGTTTATATCAACAAAATTGCCTGGTTTCGGCTCATATCCCGTTTCCCTTTGTATATATCCGGCATAATCATTATCCGGCACAAAACATATTTCCATACTTTCCGGTTTATGTGCAACCGGAATACCAATATCCTCTGCGATTTTTCTTATTTCACTTTTATGATAATTTCCTACAGGCATAAGCGTCTTTGAAAGCTGCTCCTGAGTAAGATTATAAAGTGCATATGTCTGGTCTTTTCTGGCCGTAACCGAATTTCGTATTGCAAAGCGCCCATTAGGGAGCTTCTCTATCCTTGCATAATGTCCTGTTGCTATATAATCCGCCCCAATTTCAAGACTTCTGTGTAAAAGAGACTCCCATTTTACATACCGGTTACATGCAATACAAGGATTTGGTGTTCTGCCATTCTTATATTCATTAACAAAGTAATCTATAACACTGCTTTTAAATTCCTGTTTAAAATTCATAACATAATATGGAATTCCCAATGCATTGGCAACTCTTCTTGCATCGTCAACTGCCGAAAGACCGCAGCAGCCTCCATTTTCCTGCTGTACATAATCCGGTTCTTCCTGCCATATCTGCATTGTTACACCAATAACATCATATCCCTGTTCCTTTAAAAGATATGCTGCCACAGATGAATCAACACCACCTGACATACCGACTACCACGCGTTTTTTATTACTGCTTAAAGACATTTAATTAATCCTTTCATACTAATATAAATCAAGTGTTTACAACCCCGGCATTTTTCCCAGGGTGACACCATGCTTATGAATTGGTTAATTCTGCATAACTGCAGCCGAAATTCATAAGTTTCACAATTATCTGTAATATTAAATAATAATCAGATGAAAATCTCATCTGCAATAAGCTTTTCTTCCTGCCATGTGTTTTCCACTGATTTATCAAATACTGCAACTGTCTGAAGTCCAGCACTCTGTGCTGATTTAAGTCCATGTACTGCATCTTCATAAACACATGTTTCTGATGGATCAAAACCTGACAGCTCACACACTTTCAGATAACTTGCACCATCATGCTTATTGATGCCAATTTCATCTACCGTATATATTCTTTCAAAATACTGTGCAACGTCAAGTCTTTTTAAAGCTTTTGCTGCACACTCCTTATCTGATGCTGTAAAAATGCACATCCTGCATCCATTATCAGATTCTTTCCTGAGTTGTTCTTTCATGCCTTTTTTTAACGGGATATCATTTTTATAATGTTCACCAATAAGCTCAAGTATATCTGTCTTTATCTCATCAGGCTTCCTGTTTATACCAACCTCGTCATGCATATAAGCAACTGATTCATCTATTGATTTAATGAACATTTTTATATCAAAATCTTCTGGCGGCTCTATACCAAAGCTTCCTACATAATCACGGGGAACACTGCGCCAGAATGGCATCGAATCAATAATCGTTCCATCCATATCAAAAATTATATTTTTATATGTTCTGGTTTTTCCAAATAACTTTTTTGTTTTTTCAGCCATTTTTAAGGCAGCATTGGCAACATCTTCCTGTGCAAATACTGCAGATATAACAGCAGCACCTGATACGCCCGAATCCGCAAGCAGGTCACAGTTGTCATATGTAATGCCTCCAATCGCAACCACTGGAATTGATACTTTTTCAGTTATCTCAAGAAGCGTCTTCATGTCCATATCAACCGCATCCTTCTTTGTCTGCGTGTGAAAAACCGCTCCAACGCCTATATAATCTGCACCCAGTTCCTGGGCCCTTACTGCCTGAGCTGCATTTTTCGCTGTCATTCCAATAATTTTATCAGGTCCCAGAATCTTTCTTGCCTCCTGATAAGAAATGTCAGACTGCCCTATGTGTACACCATCTGCATTTATTTCTTTAGCTGCAATGCAGTCATCATTAATTACAAACGGCACTCCATATTTTGCTGCAATTGGTTTTAATTTTAACCCTTCTTCAACAATTTGTTCATGTGTGGCATCCTTTTCCCGCAACTGTAAAAAGGTTGCGCCATTTTTAAGTACATCTTCTACCTGTTTATAGAAATCTTTTCCATTAAGCCATCTTCTATCTGTAATTGCATAAAACTGAAAATTTTTCTCACCTATTTTCATAATAATCTCCATTCCGCAGGCGCTTTGCGTCGAAGAAATTGCGAGCTGAATTTCAGATTCAGCTCTGCCATTATGGCTGCTTTGTGACGCCTGCGGCACAAATAGCCGTGTGAAATCAATCGCATCAGCATGATTTTTCGCACTAATCTCCTTTTTCATCTATCATATCCGCATAGTGTGCAACGCCCTTTCCAACGTTCGGTGCATTGTAGGATATTATTAAATCTGCTATAAAAATACTGACAAGACTTACACATATCGGAACTACATATCTGTATTTTATTTTTTTCAAATAATTATCAAGCATTGGTGCTACAAAATACACTATTGATACACCTCCTATTCCAAAAACAAGAAGTCCTTCTGCGCATATACGTCCATGGAGGTTTAAAAAATAACCTCTGTAATCCCACCATTTCATTCCACCATATTTCATTTCCAGATAATAGCCGGTAAAATACTCAATGACGCCGCATAAAACTATTATCGAAATAAACTCGATTACCGGTCTCTGCCGCAATCTGTACAGCAATAAAAGTATTACCACTGCGCCGACTCCATATATCGGAAGCCACGGTCCATGCATAACACCTCTTTTTACAAACTCGCCATCTGTAACAAGATGCAGTCCGACTTCCCAGCCCCAGCCTCCTATTGCAAATATAAAAAACATCATTATAAGTGAGGAAACTGAATAATGCCGCATATAATGCAGTGCATCAAACTTTGTTCTTGACATACGTTCAGGTATCGTAAAAAGCCTTGTAGGATATGCTTTTTTATCAATTGCATATTTATAAATGTTAATCTTTACAGCATTTATCTCCTGCCGTTCTATCTCTTCTTCTTCGTGTCTGTTATAAAAAGACACCCCTAAATTACGGAAAAGAAATCCCCTGAAGCCATCTTTAATCTCAGGCTCTTCTTTTTCTTCTTTCATCATTTCAATTATATCTGCGTATGCATTATCTAATATCTGCTGTGGTGCTTTCCTGAAAAGATATTTGTCATTCAGATATTCACTGCCGACAATATTATTTTTCTTTGCAATTTCCCTTATTGCCGTGTAATATTCAGTAAATGCCGCAAGCTTATACATATTGGTATAAAACATTGATGAAGCACCCATTGTTATTATACCCAGCAAATCCCATCCTGCAAATGATAATTCAAATACAAAACAGTTCCATTTATAACCGGACATCATTCTTTTTGAAAGCCTTATTGCTTCTAATGGTGCAATATCCGGATTTTCCGCTACAATAAACGGCACCATAAAATATGAATATCTTTTTATGACAATTCCAATCAGTGTAAGGCTCCACAAAGCCTCAAATAATGCTGTTAAAAGCATTGTAAGCGCTACTTTCGCCCATCTTTTTGATTTTAAGAGAAATAAAAATCTTTGTATAGGAACTTTTTCGTATACATTTCCCTCTAAAAATATTCTTCTCGCAACCACTTTTAATATATCAACTATAAAGAACCAGAATGCAAGAAATGCTGCAAGACTTAATACAACACATATTGCAAGCGTAATATTTGCTGACCCTACTGTCGAATTAATAGCAGAAATTATTGTAACAAAAATGGAACCTGATGTTATGTCATTTACAATCCTTGCAAAAACGCCTTCACTTCTTCCTAATGCATTATTTTCTTTCATTTCAGACGCTGTGATTGCCGTCTGCCTGATGTCTCTTGACATTTCCTTTCCTTCTTCAAGATTCCCCTCCAGCGCTGCTCTTAAAACATCGACAAGCCCTACATTTCTCATTGAAATATCATCTGCAGACACCAGATTATATTTCAGGGGCATATCCACATCATTTTTCTCATTAATATCATTCTGTAAAAATACAGTATCCCCGGTATATAATTTTACAATATTGAATGACTGTGCATTCTCGACACCAAAAAAGGCTACCACAATGCATATTATCATATATAAAAAATAATGCCTGTTAACAGCATAACGTGCTGATGACTTCATCATTTTTCTTGATTCCATCTGCTATTCGTCTCCTACTTTTTACTTACTTAAAATGTATATTAAGTTCTACTACTTCAGCTGTTGTAAGTGTTCTCATATTAGGTCCGTATAGACCGACACCAGATGTCACAACGCTATACATATTGCCTTTTTTTAATAAACCATAGTAGTTTTCCCATGCAAATGGCTGTCCCACAGTTAACGGAAAAAACTGTCCTGCATGAGTATGTCCACTAAGAAGCACATCTACACCACACTTTGAAATTCCATCAAGATTACTAGGCTCATGTTGTATTACAATCACCGGCTTCGTCTTGTCTGTCGATTTTGTCAGTTCTTCAATAGATTTTCTGTCAGAAGTGCCATCACCGGCTTTTTCTCCATCAAGACGCCCAATAAGATTTACCTTGCCATCTATAAGTACAGCATCATCTTCAAGCACTTTAAATCCACATTTTTTAAGGAACTCATCCATACGCGGATCTCTGAATGCAAGTCTTTTAGACGAAATTGAAAATCCGCCTATAAGCGTTTCTGTTACATCATGATTTCCATATGTTGCGTATACGCCATATTTGCTTTTAATACTTCCAAGTATCCTTATAAGCTCATCCGGATCTTCAAGAGCATCGTAATTATTATCAAATATATCTCCGGCTATTGCAACAACATCGGGATTAAGAGCATTGATTTTATCTACCATATCCTTCATCTGACTACAGCCATCGCTATAACCCATATGAAGATCTGATACAAGCGCAATCTTTAAATCTGACATGTTGTCAACTTCTTTATCGACTGTTACATCATATGTTGTTGTAACAAGCTTATGTGCATGCACAAATCCACATACACTGAAAGTTATGCTTGCTGCCGCTACTATAACACCTGCTGAATAAAAACATCTTATATTAGTCAGCATTTTAATTTCATGCTTCCTGTTTATCAGCTTCATAACTGCTACGATTATATCTACCACTATCATGAAAAAGACAAGATAATTAAATGTTCCAAGCCAGTAATTTCCTATCTTCTGCATAAATATTTTAAATCCACATTTAGGCATAAGCCCGCCAAACAGTATAGTTGAAGCCAGAAAAAGATACAAAACTATTATAAGTGTCTGAACTCTTTTATGCTTAAACATTCCGGATACCAGCTTAAGCCAGTGAAGCAGACGCTTTAAAAAATAAATACTTATTACTATATATATAATAAACATTATATAAACAAGCATATTTATCCTCCCGTTACAAATCAAATTTGACCATACGCTCATAATTATACTGTATTTTTATATATTTGACAAATTATAAAATTAAAAAACATATTCTGCTTCAACATCTGCTAATTCCACATAAAATATATTTACATTATTTACCCTGATGATATATAATACTGACCTGGTACATCGTACAAAATTAACCAGTTTTCAGGTCTGGTTATTTGCAGGACGATGTACTGGCATTACCATTTTTATCCCATACGCGGCATCATATAAATAATATAATATAGATACAAAGGAGTAATACCCATGATAAAACTAAAATCAAAACAGCAGATGTCACAATCCATGGTTCTTGCCTTTTTTCTCACATTTGCAGGCGGATTTCAGGATGCTTATTCATATAACATGCGCGATGAGGTTTTTGCAAATGCCCAGACAGGAAATATTGTTCTGCTTGGACAAAATCTTGCAACCGGGCAATTTCTTACAGCCCTGCGTTATCTCATCCCACTCATTGCATTTATCTCAGGTGTATATATATCACAGCTGATACAGCAGTATCTTAAAAACTATAATCGTTTTCATTGGCGTCAGATAGTTCTGATTTTTGAAATTATTGTATTAATTATCACTGCATTCATTCCACGCACAGTTACTCTTAACATACTGGCAAACTTTCTCATGTCATTTGCATGTGCAATGCAGGTTAATTCATTCAGGAAATTTAAAGAAATACCATGTGCAACAACAATGTGTATAGGTAATTTAAGAAGTGCCACGGAGCTGTTCTGTAAGTACCATTCAACAAAAAACAGACAGTTTCTTAAAAAAAGTCTCCGTTATTACTTTATCGTACTTATCTTTGGAATCGGAGCTTCATGCGGTGCAATTGTCAGTTTCAGATTATATGAGCGTGCCATACTAATTGCTGCCGGATTTTTACTTATTGCATTTCTGCTTATGTTTGTAAAAGAAAAGAATGACAATTAGTACATCAGTTTCCATATAATGTACCTGCGGACTGCATAATCAAAAGCCGGAAGTCTTTTACATTATCAAATGCAAAAGTTTTCCGGCTTTCAGTTTACTTCTTATTGTGTTTATTACTGTTTTTTCTTTTCAATAAAATCTATTATCATATCGACAGTTTCATCGACTCCAAGTATACCACTGTCTATACAAAGCTGATAATTTTTCGCGTCCCCCCATGACTGACCTGTATAATAGCTGTGAAATGTTTTTCTTTTTTCATCTACATATTCCACAATCTCAGCTGCTTTTATATGATCTACAGACTGTTTTTTTGCTGTTCTGTTAATTCTTATATCATTATCAGCGTGCACAAATACAGAAGTAAGATCAGGAGCATCCTTATATATATAATTGCCACAGCGTCCTATAAGTACAAATGATTCCTCCTGTATAAGGCTCTTAAATAATTCAAGCGTATTCCTGCCTGCTCTTACCTTGCCATTATTAACAACAATTGAATATAACAGACTGTTTACCGGTTTTTCAGAAAAAAATGACTCTAACTCATCATATTTTCCTGTCTTTTTTGCCTCTGTTACAAGTACATGCCTGTCAAAACATTTAATTCCATAATGCTGTGCAAGCTTCTGTCCAACACTGTGTCCACCACTTCCACATTCTCTTGCAACTGTTATAATCATACGCCCTCCATTCCGGAATATTGCTACTCCTGCTTTAATGCTGTTTTCATATCATTATAGTTAACGTTATATTAACCTTATAAACATTACCTACATAAAATTAGCAAATATCGGGGCTGCTATTACTGTCAAAAGTCCTGCTACCGCAATTGAAAGACTGCTCATTGCGCCTTCAATTTCCCCCATTTCTATTGCCTTGGCCGTACCTATAGCATGTGCTGCAGAACCTATTCCGATTCCCTTTGCAACCGGTTCCTTAATTCTGAATATTTTACATACCAGTTCCGCAATCACATTACCAAATACGCCTGTTATTATTATTACTGCAACTGTTATTGTTACAATTCCGCCAAGTTCCTCAGATACTCCCATTCCAATGGCTGTAGTTATTGATTTAGGAAGCATTGTCACATATTCATCATGTTCAAGTCCAAAAATCATTGAAAGTATAAATATACACAAACAGCTTGTAAGTACTCCTGAAACTATTCCCAATACAATTGCTTTTATATTCTTTTTGAGCAATTCAAACTGCTCATATAACGGTATTGCAAGACATACTGTTGCAGGTGTAAGTAAATAGCTTATATATTGTGCGCCATCGTTATATGTATTGTAATCTATTCCCGTTGCTATCAGAAATACTATAATTGCAACAATAGATATTAAAAGCGGATTAAAAATAGCAAGCTTTAATTTTTTTCTTAAAAAAAGTCCTATTTCATAGGTCAATATGCTTATAAGTACACCAAAGAAAACTGACCCTGTTAATAATTCCTTCATTACACCTCGTCCTCACTTATATAATGTTTCTCTTCATCTGATTCGCTATAATAAATATGCTCATGTTTTCTTTTTTTTGTATCATGTCTTATGATAAACTGGGTTACACTACCCGATATTCCCATAACCAGAAACGTTGAAACAAGTGTAATCAAAATAACAGGAACGCATATTGACTTTAAGATTCCCCACGCTGTTATAAGTCCAACACCCGCCGGTATAAACATAAGCGGCATTATTTCAATCAAAAACTTGCTTGCCTCACGTACCGAATCAAGCTTAACTATCCTTAATGATAATGCTATAAATAATAAAACCAGCCCATATATACTTGCCGGAATTTTTAATGGAATATAATATTTCATTACTTCCCCAATAAATGAAAATACTAAAATAATCCCAAATTGTTTAATGTACTTCATAATTAATTTTCATCCTTCTATTAAAATAACAATAAGAGTATAGACCTTTTATTCTAAATGTCAAGAAATTCCACCTATGTATATCATTATATATCATTTATAATCATTTAATCTGCATCTGCTTTTTCTTTATCACTTTGTATTTCGTGTTTTTTCTGGGCAATCATAACAGGAATAACAGATGTAATTGATACTGAAGACTGAAATATAAGTATGATTACTACCGCCATAAGCATTGTCTTAGCGTCATTAAACCATCCTATAATATCGACTGTAATTGTTATAACAAGCATAACAACAGCCACGCTTAACCACATTTTTCCGCAATACAACCCGGTCATGCTCCACGGATCATGTGTTTTATTCTGCTGCGCTGCCATTTTACTTTTTATTTTTATTTTTTTTCTGCTGATAATGGAAAAAATCAAAAGCCCTGCCGGTATTATCAGCGAAATAAGCAAACATATTATTTTCACCATCAATCCTCCATGTATAAATTATTAACAGACAATTGCGAAACTCATTATTTCTCAAGTTGTGTTTTACAAAATTAAACAGCCTTAAACAATTTCCGAAGCTTGTCTTCTATCTGATTTTTAAACTGAAGATATCTTTTTCCTTCTGATGGTACAAATTCTGTAGATACAACAAGTTTTTTAAATTCTTCAAATTCTATCAGCCTGTAATCAATTGTTTCATCTTTCTGCAGCCTGATATTCATATCTTCTTCTATCAATGTAAAAAAGCCATGGTAAATGCACTGCTTGACTGTATCAGTAAAATCATATAACGGTTCCAGGTCGTCTTCCTTTTTAACTATGCCTGTCTCTTCACACAATTCACGCAATGCCCCCTCTTTAGGCAGTTCTCCTGTAATTATGGAGCCACCTGTCACCTCCCATTTTAATGGATATGTCTTTTCAGGTGCCCTTCTTGTAATGAGTATCTTTCCATTTTTTGTAACACAATAAACAAAAACCACTACATGATATACCCCCTCCGGAAGCGATTTTGCTCTGCTCCTTGGTATCTCAAATCCCAGTTTGTTTTCATATGCATCATATGCATCCCACATTTCTTCGGTCATCTTAATCTCCATTCCCTTGCCGCTTTTAAAACTCATTCCTGTTTCATGCAAAACACAAACAAACCTTCATCCGTTTTTACGGCATGTCCTAATAATGCACTATTTTTTTTAAAAAATCAAGAAAACAGCAAAGTGTTTTTACAGTAATAACTCCTCTATGAAAATAAAACAGAGAAGCACACCATTTACAGCTGCTTCTCTGTTTTAATGTAAAACTTATATTAATTTAAGCATTTCTTCCGCTTTTTAATGCCGGTATAAGAATTTTAAACATAAAGAATGCAAGACATATAACCGCAAATATAATTCCTATCGGATATGCTATGCTGGCTGAAAGCTTAAATCCTTCATCTGCATATAAAATATATGTACAGCTTACTGCTGACATAAATGTTGCCGGCAGAGCAGCCATTAACGAAGATATAGGCTTTGCAAATGCCGCAAACCTGGCAAGATATACAGCACCGGCCCATAATACAATCATAGCTAATGTCTGATTAGACCATGAGAAATATCTCCATACAACATTATAATCAATCAGAGAAATAAGATAACCAACACCAAGTAATGGAACTGATAACATCAATCTGTTTTTTATTACTTTCTGGTCAATCTTAAACCAGTCAGATATTGTAAGTCTTGCACTTCTAAAAGCTGTATCACCTGATGTTATAGGGCAGGCAATAACGCCTATCATTGCCAGTACGCCACCTACCGGTCCCAATAATCCAATCGACATATCATATACTGTTGATGAATTACCGCCGCCAACTGCTAAAAGTCCACCTGTACCTTCATAAAATGCCACGCCGGCTGATGCCCATATAAGTGCAATAACTCCCTCTGATACCATAGCCCCATAGAAGATTTTTCTTCCTTTTTTCTCGTTTGTCATACATCTGGCTATCATCGGTGACTGTGTAGCATGAAATCCTGAAATAGCACCACATGCGACTGTTATGAACATAAGCGGCCAGATTGGCTTGCCAAGAGGATGAAGATTCTCAAGTGTAAGCTCAGGCATTGGTCTTATACCATTATTAAAAATCGTTGCTCCACCAATACCAACTGCCATTACAATAAGACAGATTCCAAAAACCGGATATAATTTACCAATAATCTTATCTATAGGTAAAAGTGTTGCAAGGAAATAATAAACAAGAACAACTATCGTCCAGAACGTCACATTCATCCAGCTTGGTGTCAGTTTAGCAAGAAGTCCTGCAGGTCCTACCATAAATACTACACCAACCATTACAAGAAGAATAACTGAAAAAACTCTCATTATGTTCTTCATAACTTTTCCAAGGTATATACCAACTATTTCAGAAATACTTGCACCATCATTTCTACATGAAAGCATTCCACTTAAAAAGTCATGAACACCACCTGCAAATATTGTTCCAAATACAATCCAAAGATATACGCTTGGTCCCCATATTGCTCCTGATAAAGCACCAAATATAGGTCCTAATCCTGCAATATTAAGAAGCTGTACAAGAAACGCTTTCCAGGTCTTCATTGGCATATAATCAACACCATCCGGATGCACTATGGCCGGTGTCTTTCTGTCAAATTCAGGTCCAAATACCTTTTCAACAAATGCCCCATAAACAATGTACCCCACAATCAATGCTGCAAGGCAAGCAAAAAAACTTATCATAAATTCCACCCCTTTAATGTATTATATTTTATTCACGCGTGTGTGCACTTTATACAGAGTTTCAATCCCCATCTCTGCATTTCTGTGCATATTATACACTATATATTATATAAAATCTAGTCATTTTATGAAATTTATGAAATTTTTGTTAAATAAAAATTAATGTTTAAATGTGACATCTGTAAAACACACTTTCAATGCTTTCTTGTAACAATAATATTAGCTATATATTATCTGCAATATACCTTGCAACATGTACGCCACTGGCTGACGCATGTGAAAGCGAATGCGTAACCCCGCTGCAGTCACCTATTACATATAATCCCTTATGTAATGTTTCAAGGTTACTGTCTATTTCCACTTCCATATTGTAAAATTTAACTTCCACACCATATAAAAGTGTATCATCATTAGCTGTTCCAGGTGCAATTTTATCAAGAGCATAAATCATTTCAATTATTCCGTCGAGAATACGTTTTGGCATTACAAGACTTAAATCCCCCGGCGTTGCCGAGAGTGTCGGCGTCACAAAATTCTCACTTATCCTTGCCTTATTACTTCTTCTTCCTCTTATCAGATCCCCGAACCTTTGTACTATCACACCGCCCCCAAGCATATTGGAAAGCCGTGCTATACTTTCGCCATATCCGTTACTATCCTTAAAAGGCTCAGAAAAATGCTTTGACACAAGAAGAGCAAAATTAGTATTCTCAGTATGTTTAGCCGGATCCTCATAGCTGTGTCCATTAACTGTAATTATTCCATTGGAATTTTCACTTACAACTACCCCTTTAGGATTCATACAGAATGTCCGCACAAGATCCTCAAACAATTTTGTCCTGTATACAATCTTGCTTTCATATAGCTCATCTGTAAGATGTGAAAATACCTGTGCAGGAAGTTCAACGCGCACTCCGATATCAACACGGTTGGATTTTGTTGGAATTGACAAATCATGACAGACACTCTCCATCCATTTGCTTCCACTTCTTCCGGCTGAAATTATACATTGCCTGCATGTATATTCGCCGTCATCTGTAATGATTCTGTATCCGCCTGCATTTTCTGCAGATACTTTTCTTACAGGCGTTTCAAAATAGAAATCAACCTTTTTACTTAGTATCTCATACATGTTCTTAAGCACAACATAGTTTTTATCTGTTCCAAGATGCCTCACCGATGCATCAAGCAAATGGAGGTCATTTTCAAGGCACAGCTTTTTTATTCTCGTATTGGTAGTTGAATATAATTTTGTTCCAGCACCGCCATATTTAAGGTTAATCTCATCTACATACTTCATCAGTTCTATCGCTTTTTCCTTACCTATATACTGATAAAGTGTTCCACCGAACTGATTTGTAATATTATATTTGCCATCTGAAAAGGCGCCCGCTCCTCCAAATCCATTCATGATACTGCAGCTTTTACAATTAATACAATTCCTGATCTTATCGCCATCTATTGGACATTGTCTTTGCTCAAGCGGCTTTCCTTCTTCAAAAACAGCGATTCTTATGTCGCTTTTCAATTTAAGAAGTTCATACGCCGAAAATATTCCGCCAGGACCTGCTCCTACAATTATCACATCATACATAATACAAACTCACCATGCCTTTCCATTTCTTTTTAAATTGTGATTTTACAACTTATATATCTGTTATATATTGTATATCTGTCAGATATTAACTTCTGGTCAGATATTAGCAGAAACAAGAAAGTCATCATGTTTTTCAATGTTTTTATACCTGTCAAGATAATAATTGTATGAGCTGTTGCCAAGAACATTTTTCTGTACAACTCCATCTTTTATCACCACATACAAAAGAACATGAAATCCTTTAAGATGATTTTCATCGTCATACACATAGTCCATAGGACTTATGGTTTCAGTAAATTTATACTTATCATATGCAAGTCTTTTATCGTTTATCATTACCTGTACCTCGTCAGTTCCGGCAAAATACGCAAGAGCGTTAGTAACAAAAATGTTATCCTTTACTTCCAGAATATGCTTCTTTATATTCATCTTATATATAACCTCTGCAAGTAACAGCAAAACAATGCTGGCAACCATGCATACTATTACAGGTATCTGGTTAAATGTGGAGTTTTTCTTTATCAGCATACCAAATCCAAACTCGGCAAGTGATATAAAGAAAGCAAGAATAAACACTATGCGCACAGCAATATGCCCGGTATTTTTTATTCCTTTTGAGAGATAGTATCCTATAAATGCCGCTTTTTCTTCCCCCTGTGCTTTGCGCCATGAACCTTCATCAAGTTCTTTTCCTGTACCGGAATCAATCTTTCGTATATTCATTGTTTTAAATAAATCATTCATACTCAATCACTCTCTTATCTGTTTTAGTTCTTATTCTCCCAAATATATATTTATTTATGAGAAATAATATTATATTACATAATTTACATAAATATTTTAACACTAATATGTTTGTACTGTCAAAAAATGCAGGACGAACTTCGACCTGCATTTTCCATGTATAATATATTTTATTTTTCAGCGCTTGCCAGTTTTAACGGGAGTGCCAGTAAAACAGCACCTCCAATTATATTTCCAAGTGTAACGATAAGCATACTCTTAAGCACAGCCAAAACATCAAGTCCACCCTTTAACCACGCCGCTATAGTAAAAATACTCATATTAGCAACACAGTGTTCAAATCCGGCTATAACGAAAGCCATTATAACAAATATCTCAACAATTATTTTGCCACATTCCGTCTTCAGTCTTGTTCCTGAATAAACAGCAAGACATACAAGGAAATTACACATCACTGCACGTAAAAACATTTGCAGCGGATCTATTGCCAGCTTTGCATCAATAAAAGTATTAAAATAATCCGTTAATATCTGCTTTGAAGCTCCACTCCATACAAATATTGAACTTAAAACAACTGTTCCAACTATATTACCCAGATAACTTATTACCCAGATTTTTATGACATCCTTAACGCTGCATCTTTTATTATATGCACCAATTGCCATTGTCATATTATTTCCCGTAAACAATTCTCCTCCAAATAAAACTACAAGAATAATTGCTATTGGAAAGACTAAAGCCCCTATTACTTTTGCTGCCTGAGGACTTGCCGGATAAATCACTGCTGCTGTAACATTAGAAAGAATAACCGCTACAACAATAAAAAATCCTGCAATAATTGCTCTCATAAAATACCTGCCAAAATGATTATTACATAAATCCACCTTGAAAGCCGCTGAGTTACTCAATGCCTCAATATCCTCGTTTACCATTATGACCTCCATATTTATTTAATTTTTAACATAATGCACCAGATATACCACTTAAACGTGATGAAATCCAGCTCACAGATCTACGACTGCAAAGCACCTGCGTAATTGTGGTTATTATGCAAGTAATTTATTAATTCTTTCTTTCATCTTATCTTCACCCATAATATGGATTATACTCCACAAATCAGGTGTATTAGCTCTTCCTGTAACTGCAATACGCACAACTTCAGCTATATCCGATACATTTCCCTTAAATGCATCAGGATCAGCTTTATATGCTTTCATATCAGATGCAAATCCAAACTTATCAGCAATCTGCTTCAACTTGTTAAACCACTCTGAATTATCATCCTCATGATTATAGATAGCAAAATACTCCTTAAGAACATCCTTCATTGTATCTGCATCCATCTTAATTTCATCTTTTTCCTGTGATGTTCCCTGGTCAAAGAAATAATCTATAAGTTCAAAAATCTGCTTTGCATACATAAAGTCTTTTCTTCTTCTCTTCATTCCAATTCCCATGTAAAGTCTTAAAATTGCAAGCATTTTTTCTTTATCTGCGAACCATACCTTTTTCTTTTCAGGTTCATTTTCCTCTGCCCACTTATACAGGAAATCATAAACCTCTTCTTCTGAAAGCTTTGATAACTCATTTTTGCATATATTATGAAGCTTATCTTTATCAAAAAGCGCACCTGACTGGCTCATTTTATTTACAGAAAATGGAAATTCATTAATATTTTTATCAGGGAACTTTTCATGCCACTCTTCAAAATTAGAGTTAAGCAAGGTCATAAGATATACCTTCATACAGTATGGATGATAACCATCCTTTCTGTAATAATCCAGTGAAAGTTCAGGATCCTTTCTCTTTGAAAGCTTTCTCTTTCCACCTGTTTCTTCATCAAACTTCATAAGATGTGCTGTATGTGCATATGCCGGCATCTTAAAGCCTAAAACATGGAATAATTCATAATGGATTGGTACTGACGCAAGCCATTCACCACCTCTTATTACCATTGTTGTTCTCATAAGATGGTCATCAATTGCATGTGCAAAATGATATGTTGGAATTCCATCCCTCTTAAGAAGAACAATATCATGAATATTTTCAGGAAGCTTTATCTCTCCCTTTATGCTGTCAACGAATGTTATTTCCTTATCAGGGCTTCCCTGTGAACGAAGTCGTAATACATATGGCTTTCCTTCGCTTAAATTCTTTTCTATTTCTTCCATTGTAAGATTTCTTCCAACTGCATACTTTCCATAGTATCCTGTAAGTACCTTTTCTTTTTCCTGCTGAAGTCTTACCTTTTCAAGTTCTTCCTCCGTACAAAAGCAAGGATATGCCAATCCCTCTTCTACCAGTTTTTTTGCATATGCGTGATATATTTCAACACGCTGTCTCTGAAAATATGGACCATATGCATTGTTCTCACCTAAAGGATATCCTGCTCCTTCATCAAACTCAATATCAAAATACTTAAGAACATTAATAATAAGATCAACTGCTCCTTCAACCTTACGCTTTTCATCCGTATCTTCAATTCTCAAGTAGAAAACTCCGCCATTTCTATGGGCAATTCTTTCATCAGCCAGAGCACTGTACAGATTACCAAGATGAATAAAACCTGTCGGGCTTGGAGCCATACGTGTAACCTGCGCTTTTGATGGCAGCTTTCTGTATGGGTACTTTTCTTCATAATACTCAGGTGTATTTTTTACATCTGGGAATAAAATTTGTGCTAACTTTTTGTTATCCATAATTCCTCCATTTTATATCACCAGCCATATCAGGACTGTATATTATTTATTGCATAATTAATTGCACTTGCCTATTTTACATAAAAGTTATAGAGTTTTCAACATTGTTTTCCCTGATTCTTGAAACAAGCTGTCTTCTGTATGCTCTGCAGCCCTTCTCATTCCAGTACTTTTTCTGTTCAAGTTTTATTACTTCAAATGTTGTTTCCATAATATCCGGTTTATAACTCGTTTCCGGTTCTTTTCCCGGATAAAATACTGTTATCGAATCCATATACTGATTCATATCAAGTGAATACTTATCTGCAAACTCTTTTGCTGTCTGCACATTGTCTACCAGATAAATATGAGCATAATAGCCTACCAGATAAGCAAAATAATTAATATCGAACCTTTCTATCCAGTGATTATCCTGTGCAATAAAGATAACAACAGGGAACTTACGCTCTTTTGCAGCTATAAGGTCATCTACCATAGCAAGATTCTCATCATTTACCTTCTTTACTGTTTCTTTTACTTTTACGACATCACATATACCAATATTATCAGCTATTTCACCATAAAAATTAGGACGTGAGAATAATACATTTCCGTTATCCCTGTAGCGGTCTTTAGGTTCAGCATACTCATTGGTCATTATAAAATGTAATCCCTTTGTATCTTCAAAAATTCTGGCATTTGAAATCCACACACGGCTTGCTACCTTTGAGTCAAGATATTCTGTCATCTCACTGAACACAAGCTTCTCTTCATCAATCTTAACATCTATATGATAGCCGGGAACCAGTCCGCTGTAATCCGATACCTGTTGCGGAATATCCCCAAAGACTTCTCCAAATCTTGAACTTACCCATGAATAGATAAAATTCGTTGCCTTTCTGAAAGCTTCTTTGATACCTACATTAGAAATATCTATATATGTATCGGCCTGAAATACTTTAAAACGCCCAAGCTGTCTGAATGGTTCGAATTTTTTTCTTTTAACCAGAGGCTCCTGCGAACCCTTGTTTTCTTTTTCTATCAATTCAAATATATTCTTGATTCGTTCATCATTAGGTCCAAGAATATTAACTATTCTTATTATATTATCTACAGTCAGTTCATTCCCCCTGTCAGATGTCTTCTTCCATAAATATTCAATAGCCTTGCCTCGTTTAAATTTAAAAAACTTTTTAGCAAGTTCTGTATCATCATCAAATAATTCCTTCAAAAGAGGATGTATAGGCTCATTAGCAAGTTTTAATCTGTAATGGCATCTTATCATATCATCCCATTTATGGTCTTTATAATGCTGATGTCCTAAATCCTCAAGCAGCTTTACTATTGAATCATCACACAGCTCAAGTGTTGCAAGTATACTATTCATTTTACGTGCAAGCGCTTCATTTCCAATTCCAAAAGCAGACCCCTTATATCGCAGGTCATGCTCTATTTCATGCCATCCTTCAAATGAATTAGTTCTTACCTGAACTTCAAATGTATCATCTATATAATCCTTAAGAACCGGATTAACAATTGCATTGCTTAAATATGCAGGAAGTTTAAATATACCATTTACCTTCATTGCCTTAAATTCATATTCATTATTTTCTGTAGTTTCCCAGATACCCGGTTCAGCAAACAGAGTATCTAAAAGACTACGGCAGATATCAAGATCATCATCGAAGTACAGCATTATCCTTATTCCAACCAGATCCTGCATTTTCTTATCCTCATTTTCTGTTCCTGGTCGTCTGTAATCTTTAAAATTAAGCTTATCAACTGTAGAATCAACTGCTTTAACACGATATACAATCCTGTAGTAAAACCCTGCTTTCTTAAGCTTTTCTTCAATAATGCACAAAAGATCATCCCTGACAATATCGGGGACATATATTTGTTCTACATTTTCTTTACAAAACAGTTCGTTTGGCTTATCTTTCATATTACTTCACATGCCTTTCCAAAGAACAGAATCAACCCGGAACCTGTTACTATTCATGATTTCTATATAAAAAGGGTCAATTCCCGTTGCTTTGATTTATGTTAACCATTTAACATAATATCACATTTAAGCAGGAATTGACACCTATATGTTATATTTTATTCTTTTTTCATTGAATCTGCTTTACGCAATCTTCTTTAATAGTAACGTTCCTGTACAGGTTCATATCATTAAGATCAATCTCCTCTTTATTAGCCAGTCTTACAACTGGTCTTAATGAATTAACGCCACTTGATATCGTCATACCCACCCTTCCGTCTGAAAGTGTGACAACAGTTCCCTTCGGATAAATAGTTACCGACCTTAAAAAGGCTACAACAACATGTCTGTCAAAAAGCCTGTCGCACGCCCCCATAAGGTACTCCACTGCTTCGAGCCTTGAAAAAGGCTGTTTATATGGGCGTCTTGATGTAAGTGCATCAAATACATCTGCAACATGTATAACCTTTGCATATACGTATATACTTTTACCCGTCATTCCGTTAGGATATCCTGTCCCATCTTCATTCTCATGGTGTGAGAGTATACTGGTTCTTATCCTGGCTGAAATATCCATCTTTTCACTTAAGAAATCATATCCAAGCCTTGGATGCTCTTTTATAATATCAAACTCTTCATCAGTAAGTTTTCCCGGTTTATTAATTATATCAGAGCTTATAAGCATCTTTCCTATATCATGAAGTATTGCCGCAATGCTTAACTCTTCAAGCATAAACCGGTTCATACCCATATTAATTCCAACAATAGTGGAAATCACCGCAACATTAACTGAATGTCTGTAAGTGCAGTCATCAAAATTCCTCAAATCTACCATCTCAAGTGTTACAACAGGACTGCTTAATATTTCATCAACAATTTCTATTGCTACACTCCTTGCCATGTCAAGGTTCTTTGTCTTTAGTGCCTTTACTCCCTTATTACGAAGCTCTGGCGAAATTATCTCATTAATTACAATGTCTTCACTTAACTCATCCTGAATATATACGCCAATAAATCCTCTTTTATTTAACTTTGTAATATATTCGTTTGTTAAAACAGTTCCTTTTCCCAACAATACTCTCCCATTTCCGTCATAAAGAGTATTAGCAAGTTCCATTCCCGCTTTGGTAAGCTTCATATCAACATAACGCATGTGTGATTCCTCCTGGGTATTTTAAGTTATATACAATCAAGCCCGTTTCCAAAAGAAAACTTTTCCCCCATATTCAAAGAGTTTTACCGACTCTTTACGGATTGCCCGGCAACCCGCTATCTCGCATGAAATTCCTTTTGAAATTTCTATTAGATAAAAAGCTTCGTCAAACTTGCGCTCATTATATCACACTTTTTTTGTTTGGTATATAGATTTGCTTGTATACATGTAAAAAAGGAACTGTTTTAAATATATTAAATTTTTACTGTTACATCGTGCACCTTCTGTGCATTTGTTCAGGATTTATTATTTCATGCACTTTACTATTGCAGCTTCCATTATTTCAAGTCCTCTTTCAAGCTGCTCATCTGTAATAACAAGTGGTGCAAGGAATCTTATAACATTGCCATATGTACCTGCTCCTTCAACAAGCAGACCATTCTGTGCACATTCATTAATAACTGCCTTTGTAAATTCTCCAGCCGGCTCTTTAGATGCCTTATCCTTAACAAACTCTATTCCGACCATTCCGCCAAGACCTCTTACATCACCGACGCATTCATATTTTTCTTTCCACTCATTATAACGTGCCATTACCTTTTTACCAATCTCGCATGAACGGCCGGCAAGATCATCACGCTCCATAATTTCAATTGTCTTAAGAGATGCTGCACATGCAAGTGGATTTCCGCCAAATGTACCACCAATTGTTCCAGGTGCCGGTGCTTCCATAATTTCATCTCTTGCAATAATTGCTGAAAGAGGAACACCTGCTGCTATTGACTTGGCTGTTGCAATGATATCAGGCTGAACACCTGCTTCTTCCCAGTACTTTGATGCAAACATTCTTCCTGTTCTGCAAAAACCTGACTGAACTTCATCTGCTATAAGCATGATTCCATTATCATCACAAATCTTTCTTACTGCCTTTACCCATTCAATAGGTGCAGGAATAAATCCACCCTCGCCCTGAAGAGGTTCAACTACCATTGCTGCAATTGTATCTGCAGGAGCGCACTGTTCAAAAACAGCCTTGATTGAATCAATATAATAATCAAGCTGCTTTTCTGCCGGCATTCCTTCCGGATTTCTGTAATAATATGGGAACTGTGCCCTGAATACTCCATAAGGGAATGGGCCCATGCCTACAGCATATGCTTTCTTAGATGTCATAGACATTGTAAGAAGTGTTCTTCCGTGGAAAGCTCCTGAGAAAACAATGATATTCTGTCTCTTTGTAAATGCTTTTGCAATCTTAACTGCATTTTCATCTGCTTCAGCACCACTGTTTGTAAAGTAAACTTTCTTGTGATCACCCTTAACAGGTGCTATAGATCCTAACTTTTCAGCAAGCTTTACATATCCTTCATGCGTTACAACATTGAACATTCCGTGGAAATATTTATCAGCCTGTGCTTTAACTGCTTCAACAACCTCCGGCTGTGAAAAACCTATATTTAATACACCGACGCCGCCAATCCAGTCAAGAAACTTATTTCCATCAACGTCTTCAATCATTGCGCCCTCACCCTTTTCAATAACTACAGGATAACCACAGTGAATTGATGATGGTACTGCTTTTTCTCTTCTCTCAATTATAGCCTTAGCCTTTGGACCAGGTAATGTACTTGTCTTTATTTCTGGTAAATCTGTTCTTAACATAATAATCCTCCATTCCGCAAACGCTTTGCGCTGCACAATATAATTTATATTTTTTTATGTTTTATCGTTGCCTGAATTAATCATCTTCGATGACATTATTATGCAAAAACATGCACCTGTTTACAATATTCCGAAAACACAAGTTTAAATTTACTATTTGTGCTGCCAGCATAACTATTGTATAATACATAACAGATTTAATAATTATACATTTTCACAATCATCAGGATATGGAATATTCACAGTACAAAAGGAGGATTCTACATATGGCACTTACCTTAAATGACGTTATTGCACCTACTCTTAATAAATATCACTTAAAACAAATTGCAGGAAAAAATGGCCTGAATAAAATATTTAACTGGGTATATACTTCTGAAGACTTAAACACTGCCGACTTTCTTCTTGGTGGTGAACTTGTTATAACAACGGGAATCAATACCGTCTCCTCAGACAGCTGGCTGTATAAATTTGTCAAAAATATGATTGACCACAATACCTGTGGCGTTATATTAAACACCGGCAAATATATAAAAGAAAAAGACATTCCCGATAAGCTGATACAGCTATGCGATGAAAATAATTTTGCTCTTTTTACAATGCCGTGGAAGATTCATATATATGATATAAGCAAGGATTACTGTGACCGCATTTTTACCGATGCCCAGGAAGATTCCACAATTGCAAATGCCTTTTTAAATGTTATACACCACAATGCAGATTATTCAAAAAGCATAAATATTCTTGAGGATAATGGTTACAGCATCTCGAATGACTATTGTGTATGTATCATGAATACCTCCGATAAAATTGCCGATAACAAATTTTCTTTTCTTGTCAACAGTCTCATTAAATCAGAGAATATAAACAGCTGCTATATAACAAGAAAAGCTTCGGTTATATTTATATTTGAAAATGAAAATGAACCACGTATAAGATCATTTATGCATGAACTTATTAACTGCATGCACACCAGTTTTAAAGCTGATGATATTTCTATAGGTGTGGGCAGCACAATAAAGTCGCTGTCACGTCTTCATTTATGTTATGCGCAGGCTGATGCTGCACTCAAAATGGCTCATTATAAAAAAACTGATATTTTTAATTATGATGATCTTGGATTTTTCAAGCTTCTTCTTTCAATAAATGACAGCGCACTTCTTGAAAAATACATAAATGATAATATAGGGAGTGTCATTGAATATGATAAAAAACACGACAGTTCGTATGCACAGACACTATATCAGTATATAATAAACGATGGCAGTGTGCAGGCAATCGCCTCTGCACTATACTGCCATCGTAATACCATAAACTATAGAATACGTGTTTTAAGAGAAAACTTTAATTTAAATCTTGATGATGCAATGCAGCGTTTCAACATACTCACTGCATTTCTTATTCAGACATATCTTGATATAATTAATTTCTAATACAGAAAACACCTCTGTTAATACAGTTCTTTATAAATTGAAAGTACTGTATCGGCATCAAGTTCTGTATAATTATTTGCCATAAGACGGCCTTGTTTTGTCATTACTGTATCAGTAAATGAAACAAGGTCTTCCTTTGTCACACCATACTCATGCAGTGCCTTCTTCTTGATGATATTATTAAGAAGAACTTCTATCTTATCATAAACTTCATCTTCGCCACACTCTAATATTCCTGCAAGATATTTATTAAGCTCCACAATTATTCCATCCGGATCAAGCTTCTGATAGGTTTTATATACTCCTGTGAACATAGCATAATTGGCCTCTCCATGTGGCACATGATATGCTGCTCCAAGTGGATAGCTCATCGCATGGACTGC
This sequence comes from uncultured Lachnospiraceae bacterium, assembly GCA_934330725.1. GTDB lineage: Bacteria > Bacillota > Clostridia > Lachnospirales > Lachnospiraceae > Lachnospira. The sequence continues at coordinate 121,040 of CAKRGM010000005.1, forward strand.
CGCACAGCCCGCATTTCCAAAAGCAATTCCTGCAAATGTACTTGCAACAAGCATATCACCCAATAAATCCTTTCTTGCCTCTTCACCTTTTGCTGCTATAACCTTATATGCTTCAAGTATCGTCTTCATAGCCTTTAATGAAAACATTCTTGTAAAATCATTTGCCTTAGGCGATGTAAATGATTCTATTGAATGGATAAGTGCATCAATTGAACTCGTTGCAAAAAACTTAAATGGAAGTCCTGACAAAAGCTCAGGTATAAGCACAGCGTCATCAGCATACAGCTCATCTGTCGCAAGCCCCATCTTAGTATTTTTAGTCGTAAGCTCAAGTATTGAAATGTTAGTAACCTCGCTGCCTGTACCACATGTTGTCGGAACCAGAATAAGCTTTTTATCCTTTACTATATCAAGCTTTTTGTCATACAGGTCTACAACAGGTGATACATTTTTTAATGCAAAAAGTTTTGCAACATCAAGAATAGTTCCACCACCTATTGCAAAAACTCTTTTATAATCAATATCCCTGATATCAGCATAAATGCCTTCAACCATAAGATCTGTCGGTTCGCCTGAACCATATTTACGATAATTTACTATTGTCGCACCATCTACACTGCCTTTAAAATATTTTTCATATGTAGAATTACTTACAAATATAATATCGCCTTCACCAACAGCATATTCATCTGTAAACTCTTTTGCTGTAGAAAACTGCTTTATAACCGGTCTTACACTAAACTGCTTCATAATAATCTCCCTTCCGCAGACGCCTCGCGCCGGAGAAATCGCGAACTGAATTTCAGATTCAGCTCTGCTCCTTTGTCAATCTGCTTATGAAGTAATTATATCATGTAAAAACCTCTGTTCAATATGCGGTGAAAAACAATTTTTTCAATTATTTTATGCCATCAGCACAAATACAGGACATAATACCTCTGAAAATTTTTCCTGAACACAGGCTAATCAAAATCCGAAAAAAATGTCATAATTCCTTTAATTCTTCACAAAGTTTTTGCATCTCCTCAATCGAGTCATCTATTGTATTTTCATTGCTTCCCATATTAACAATCTTTAAAAGTCTTTCATAACAGTCCTGCGGTTTTATTTCAAACGAAGCAATTGCACTTTCTGTTCTTTTTCGGCTCGGAAAGTATCGTCTGTTCTTTGCATATAATGCCTGTAAAAAATGATCCAAAAATTCTTCTACAACCTGATGATAAAATAATACTTCGTGACGCAATCCGGCTCTTCCCAGGTCTTCTTCATTGATAATTTTCCAAACCTCAGATGAATACCACTTATCAAACAAATCCTGCGGATATGTCCTTACTTTATTAACAATATTAGTCCATGCATTATTCTTCTCCAACAAAATATTAATTGTCTCAATGCTTGCAAGACGACCGATCGGATAAAAGCTCCCCTCTTTTTCCAAATGTTTTCCTGCTAATATCTCTTCAATGTATTCCTGCATATCCGTTATAGAAAAATACATCGGCATAATATCAATTCCACCCTTTCCTTAATTCACTCATCTGCTTCTTTATCAAAAATAACGAAACAATAGCTGTAAGTATTTCAGAGCATGGTGCACTAAGCCATACACCCGTCATTCCAAGGATTGCCGGAAGAATCAATGTAAATCCTAATAAAAGAACAATTCCCCTAAGCGCCGATATAATTGCGGATGATTTTGCATCACCACAGCTTGTAAAATACATCGAATTTACTACATCATATCCCATAACAGGAAATGTCACCGCATAGATTTGAAAACCTGATGCAACCATATCCGCTACCTCATTACTGCATCCAAACACCCCTGCATAATATTTTCCTGTTATGAAAAATACTACAGCTGTCACAAGCCCTGTCGCAAATAATATCTTATTCGTAGTTTTTCTCAATGAAAAAGCGGTCTCTTTTTCTTTTGCTCCCCAGCATATACTGACAAGCGGACTGATTCCCTGACCAAAGCCAATACAAATCATACTGTAGCCATAAACTACGAATCCCAGAATTGTAAAAGCGGCAACGCCTTCTGCCCCTGCATATTTCATAAGCACATAATTATACACAAACATGGAAATAGCACTGGCCATCTCTCCAATAAACTCAGAAAAACCATTGAATATGATTCTTTTGTTTATGTTTCTGTCAAACGTAAACTTTCTGAACCTGATTCCTGATTTTTGGCTCATAAAATAAAACATCTGCGCAAGTACAGTCAGTAACTGTACAACCAAGGATGCCGCTGCACTTCCCTGAATCCCAAATCCCATAATCCCCACAAAAACGTAATCAAGAATTCCATTCAGAATACATCCTGAAATACTGACAAGCATACATATCTGCGGTTTGCCATCGGTACGAATAAACATACCGAAAATTGTCCCAATTACCATAAGCGGATAGGTAAACAACATGATTCTGTAATATTCTGTGAAGTAGACTGACAGATTGTCGTCTGCTCTTAAAATATTTAGAACCGGCGTAAAAAATAAAAATATAATAACTGAGATTACCACACATACAAGCAGGGCAGTTGCTATCGTCTGAGAAAATACTTCAGATGACTTTTTACGTTGATTTTCTCCGAGCAGTCTACCGCTGATAACAGAACCTCCCACACCAATGCAAAGCCCCGTTCCAAGGTAAAAATACAGTATCGGCAGTCCAAGATTGATTGCAGCCAAAGCATTCTGCCCTACATAATTTCCGGTAAAATATCCATCCGTTATTGTTATCACTGTCTGTAATAACATTGCTATGATACTCGGGATTGAAAACTTAAGTATCATGCCTGTTTTGTTTTCTTTGATTTTTTTGATATCCATACTTTCATCACTCCTTTTCATGTCCCTATTATAGTGATGTAAGTATTTCTATACTTCTGAATTTGTGCTGTGATTAATTTTTCACATTAAATTTAACAAGTCATTCTAAAAAATCTGTCCCGGAAGTTTCTTTTTCTCTTTATATGGAAACTGCTTATCAAACTCCTCCGCTTCCTGCTCATCAACCAGATAGCTTTCCGGTGTTGCATACTCTCCTGTAATTCTATCAAGATAACCCGGTATCAGTTCTTTACACAGGAAAAATGATGCATCTTCCCCCTCTGGCAATCCATGATAACGGATACCATACTCGCTTGCCTGCCTAAAACCACTCTTACCATAAAAATCAATGTTTCCTTCAAAACATAATGCACCGCAGCCAAGCTCTGCCTCCTGTTATGAAGTGACTTTTGTCAAGAGTTAATTTCAAAAAAATTTCCTTAACTCCAGTCACATCTGTTTTCCTGACAGCATTGGAAAAGAGCTCTAGTTTAACAGTCCACGGCAGTTGGCCACTCTGTTATACGTGGATTGGTTACCTACAGGCTAATGGTCCGCCGTTGGGTTCTACGATCTAAA
>CAKRGM010000006.1 GCA_934330725.1 uncultured Lachnospiraceae bacterium
AGTCCTTCAAGCTTATCCTTATACTCCCATAACAGGTTGTATATGTCATTATATTTTATAACAAATCCATTCATTTTCTTTCTTATTCCTTATGGCTGTAGAATATATTTATTTTTTCTTACACTGTCTGCGAATCTTTTTATTTTCACCAGATCTTTACCTGTAGTATCACCATCTGCCTCTACACCTGAACTTACATCAACAACATCAGGTCCGATTTTTTCAATTGCATCTTTTACATTGTACTCATTCAGTCCTCCTGCAAGAAACAGGATTTTATCACCAACAGGTACATTTTCTATAACATTCCAGTCAAATGTTTTGCCTGAACCTGGTTTTCCGGCATCGAAAAGAATTCCTTTTATCTTTTCCTTTTTTATTTCTTTTATTTCATTCACTGATGATTTAATATTTATAGCACGTATTATCGGAATTGCTGCATTGGTGTAAACATCATCTGATAAGTCACCATGTATCTGTATGTAGTCAAATCCAGCAGTTTCAAGCGCTTTAAGCTGTTTAACATCTGGCGATACTGTAACAGCTACCGTTTTAACTTTTCCTTTAAGGACATTTATAATCTTTTTTGCAGTTTCTATATCAATGCATCTTTTACTCTTTTCAAAAAACAAAACCATTCCACCATACTCTATATTGTTTTCCAGAAGGTACTGCGCATCACTGATACTTGTAAGACCACACACCTTTATTTTAACTGAGTTCATCATAAAGACCTTTCCAGTGTTTAGCAAGCTGCCTTGGATTTTCATTTTCCATAAATGCCGTTCCGATAAGCAGCGCATCAGCCCCACTTTGCTTTAATATCTCAATATCTTCATCACATGAAACTCCACTTTCTGATACAACAACTTTTCCATCAGGTACAAGTTTAATAAGCTTTTGTGTTGTGTCTAATGAAACCTCAAATGTTTTCAGATTTCTGTTATTTATTCCTATGATTTTAACATCCATTGCAAGCATACGTTTCATCTCTTCTTCGTTATGTACCTCACACAAAACATCAAGTCCAAGGCTGTATGCAAGCTCATATAACTGCTTAAACTTTGTATCATCAAGTATTGCTGCAATAAGAAGTATGGCATCTGCTCCAATCACCTTTGCTTCATATATCTGATATTCATCAATCACAAAATCTTTTCTTATTATTGGCAGTGTTGTGATTTTTCTTATCTGTTTTAAATATTCAACACTTCCATTAAAATGGTCTTCTTCAGTAAGGCACGATATAGCATCAACCGCCTGATTATACTGGTCAATTCTTTCCGTAAGATCTATTTTATTATTCATTACGCCATGGCTTGGTGATGCTTTCTTAAATTCTCCAATGATAGACAAGCCTTTTTTTGCAAGTGCATCATAAAAGCTGTAACTTTTTCTGTCACTTTCCAGTGCCATCTTTTTCATATCATCCGCACTTATACGTGCTTTATGTTCGATAAGACGTTTTTTCTTATCTTCAACGATTACATCTAAAATCATACTACTCCTAATTCCGCAGACGCTTTGCGTCGGAGGAATCGCGAGCTGAATGTCAGATTCAGCTTAAGCGATCATGGCTACTTTGTGGCGCCTGCGGCACAAATAGCCGTATGAAAAATCATCGCATCAGCATGATTTTTCATACTACCCCCATTCCGTTTGCATTCCTTACATTGATACAAAGTTCTCCAGTATCCTTTTTCCATGCTCCGTATAAATTGATTCCGGATGGAACTGAAGCCCAAATATTGGATATTTCTTATGCTTTAAAGCCATTATCTGTCCATCATCTGTCTTTGCTGTCACTTCAAGACATTCCGGAAGTGTATCCTCAATTACTGCAAGCGAATGATATCTTGCTACTTTAATCGGAGATGAAAGTCCTGCAAATATTCCGGTTCCATCATGTGTTATTGATGACTGTTTACCATGGCATATTTTATTTGCATATGAAACTGTTGCTCCAAATGCCTCACCAATGCACTGATGGCCAAGACATATACCAAGGATTGGCTTTTTCCCTGCAAAATGTTTTATCACATCAAGACATATACCAGCTTCTTTTGGATTTTTAGGTCCCGGTGATATAACTATCTTTTCCGGATTCATCTGCTCAATTTCCTCAATCGTCACTTTATCATTTCTTACAACTTTAATATCACTGTTAAATATTCCAATATACTGATACAGATTATATGTAAAAGAATCGTAATTATCAATTAATAAAATCATATCTTTTCCTCCTTGATCAGTGTCTTTGCAAGTGCCATTACCTTATTACAACATTCCATATATTCATTTTCCGGAACAGAATCAGCAACAATTCCTGCTCCTGCCTGAAGATAAACATTATCCTGTTTCTTAACCATTGTCCTTATTGTAATACAGAAATTCATATTTCCGTTAAAATCAAGATAACCTGTTGCACCTCCATACAAGCCTCTTCTTACTGTTTCTAATTCATCAATAATCTCCATTGCCCTTATCTTTGGTGCACCACTAAGTGTTCCTGCAGGAAGAAATGATGAAACAAGATCAAGTGGATGAAGTGAACCTTTTTTACGTCCTTCAACTAATGAAACGATATGCATTACGTGTGAATATTTTTGTATATTCATAAACTGTGTAACTTTAACAGAACCTATTTCAGATATTCTTCCCATATCATTACGTGCAAGATCTACAAGCATGACATGCTCTGCTTTTTCTTTTTCATCTGCAAGGAGTTCTTTTTCAAGTGCAGCATCTTCCTGCGGTGTTTTTCCTCTTTTTCTCGTTCCGGCTATCGGACATGTATAAACTTTTGAATCGCTCTGTTTTACTACCATTTCAGGTGAACTTCCTATTATTTCAAAATCGCCAAAATTATAATAAAAAAGATATGGTGATGGATTTAGCTCCCTTAATTCCCTGTAAAGATCAAATCCTTCTCTTTTTGTCTTTATAGTCCATCTTTGTGAAAGAACTGTCTGGAAAATATGTCCGTTTTTTATATATTCCTTTATCTTGTGAACCTTTTGACTGTACTGTTCTAATGTGTCCGATTTTTTCACAATCACACCATTATGATCATACTTAAACTTTCCATCAGTATCTTTTTCATGTTTATTTCTTCTGTCAATCGCAGCTTCATTCGGCGTTCTTGCCTGTTTTATCAGCTCTTCTGCTTCCTTTAAAGCTCTCTTCCGCCCTTCTGTGCTATCCTCATCAAGAACTACTGCTGAAAAAGTTTCTGCCATTCTGTCTATTGCAATGAATTTTGTTGCAAGCATAAGCTGTATTGTTTCTATTCCAATTTCATCCTCATTATTATCCGGAAGTTTTTCTGTGTATCTTATGAAATCATATCCAAGACTTCCTACAAGTCCTCCAAGAAAATCAAGTTCTCCATCCTCTTTAGTAACTTCAAATTCGCTGTAATATTCCTTTAACAAATCAAGAGGGTTTCCTTTTCTTACCTCAGCTGTTCCATCCTTTTTTGTTATCACAAGAGAATCTCCCTTTGATTGAATAAGTTCTTCCGGATCAACTCCCATAAATGTATATCTGTCTCTTTCATTACTTTCCATAAGAAATCCGATTCTGTCACTGCCGAGATTTTCATATAATTCAATTGGCGTTTCATCAACAATGCTTACAGTCTTTTTATATGCCTTTAATTTTCTTTTCACAAATATCACCATTCCTTTCAACGTAAAATATCATTCCGTAAAGAAAAAAGCCCTGGCAGAAAAATCTGCCAGGGACGAATTACCGCGGTGCCACCCTGATTTAAACAACAGCTTTTGCTTTATTCATGTAATTTTATATAATACACAAAATAAAAAAGACATATCCAAACCGGATATGCCACCTGTTAACTATCTCATTCCAATACTATAATCAAAACGAATCCGATACGAATTACCAATGTAATTATAATATCTTTCCTCTGTAACGTGAGGTCACGTCATTAACTACTTAATACACTGTATTGTTCATCAATGCATCTCCCAAACCCATTCCTCAAAGACTTCCATACCAGCTTCACACCACCGCCGGCTCTCTGCAATGTACGTTCTAAAAGTACTATTTTGTTCATCGAATTTACTTATAATCAATGTCTTTTCACATTCTATCATTGAAGTTCAAATATGTCAATGTTTTTTTTATTTACATTTTTTATATTTACATTTTTATATTTCAAAATTTTAATTTCTTACATTGCTTATATTTATATATCTGAACTACCTGTACTATCCTGCTTAAGGATTGCTGGAAGACGTGTGATTTTGTCCAGATAATAATCATATTCTGATACATCACCAAAACCATATGATGCATATACAAATGGAATTCCCGCTTCTTTAGCGGACTGTGCATCCTTTTGCGTATCACCTACATATACAGGATTTTTAAGGCTGTTTCTTTCGATAAGCATTTTATTATTCTCACCCTTTGTAAGAAATGTCCTGCCCCAGCATTCCGTATCCAGAAAATATTTCTGCATATTATGCGCTTTTATAAATGCCTCTATATAACCATCCTGACAATTGCTGACAATATAAAGCTTATAATTTTTCTGCAATATTTCAAGCGTTTCCTTTAACCCATCATAAAGAACTCCGCCACGTTTTTCAAGATATTTATTTTCAAAGCTGCTCATTTCATCCATAAGACTCTTCTGCACCTCTTCGGTTTCATTTACAAACAGCTTTGCTGCAATATCGTACATAGGAAGTCCCATACATTTTTCCAGGTCACCACGTGTTATTTTCTGTCTTTTTATTTCAGGATGTTTATCCAGTATAATCTGCCATGCATCACATATCCCATCTGTCGAATCCCATAGTGTACCATCCAGATCAAATATTATTGAATCAATCTTATCTTTTTCCATACAACATATTTCCTTTCACTTCCCCTTAATAGGCTTACAGGCTGTTTAATATTTTTTCAATTTCTTCTTCCTGCGTAATATCATACACAATTGACAGACAATCCTTTGCAAGCTGCTTTTCACCTTCATTTAACATTATTTTTCCAACCTGATATATTATTCCCACAGTATCAGACTCAGGTCCCGGTTCTATCCCTTCTTTATCAAACATAGCCTGCATCGTCCTTATATCATAATCAGGAGTCTTATCATTTAATGCAGTTTCAAGATATTTAAGTTCATTATCGGCATTGTCGGTATGATAATATATATTGCTGTAAATATAACATGCTCTTGCAAGTTCAGTCATATATAATGAAACATAGTAAAATCCCATATTTCTGTAATATCTCGCCATAGTAGCCCTTGTACAGCAATATCTGTGGGCAGTCTTTGTAAGCTCTAAATATTTTTTCATTTTTTCCAGATATTTATATGTTTCAGCAAGTCCCAGTATCGCATCAAGATCTACAGGATTCCATTCAATTGCCTTTTTATAGGCCTTATTTGCCGCATGATATTTACCAATCGTCATACAGAAATCACCATATGTCCTGTAATAATGTGCAAATGGTATTTCGCTGCAGCAGATATTTGCCTGCGGTTTAAAATAATACTGAAAAATATAATACTCCATAACATGATTAAGGCTTATATATATTTCATTATTACCAGCTGCCTCTCTGCCGCCATTATTTTCATCGTAATTCACACCATCATTTTCACCACATACTATACTTAAATCATTTTGTATCTTTCCTGCTTTTCTTACTGTTAATCCATCTTCAAGTGAATCAAGCAGTTCTTTCAGCATATCACACGCCTTTTCTTTGTCCCCATTTTCAAAAATATGTTTAAAATCCGAAAAATTTTTCTTTATCTGTTCAAAATCTATATCATCAATTTTTTTGTTTTCCATTTTTTATCTTCTTATCCTTTTCTTTAACCCGGCTTTCTCCAACAAGCACTGCAACGCATCTTGAAGCAATCGTAACCGTCCTGTCAGTATTAATCTTCACTGCATTTTTATCGTCAGATGAATTAATTCCCACATTCCATTTATAGCCCGCCGGCAATTTGGGAAGTGCCAGTAAATGGGGTTCCCAATGCATATTATAGGCCACATAAATAAGATTCTTTGCATTTGCATATTCACCGCAATACATAACTGCCATATGTCTGTTAAAAGGCTCCATGGCATTATACCATGCATTATCTGCGTGATACGAAACATCCGGATAACCACAAGACAGATAATCACTCGCCCTTAGCTGTTCCGGTAAATGCAGCACTTTATTTTTCTTTCTGAAATCAATCAGGTCACATACAAACGAAAACAGTTCCTTTGCACTATCTGACTTTCTCCAGTTCAGCCATGATGTCTCATCATCAATGCAATATGGATTATTATTACCCATCTGCGTATTTTCAAACTCATCACCCGCAAGAATAAGCGGCGTTGCCTGTGACAGAAGAAGTATCATAAACGCATTTTTAATCTGTTTTCTGCGCAGCTGTAACACTTTTTTCTGTCTGGTTCTGCCCTCATGTCCACAGTTCCAGCTATTGTTAAAATCTTCTCCATCCCTGTTTGCTTCTCCATTAAGCTCATTATGTTTCCGGTCATAGCTTACCAGATCCATAAGTGTGAAGCCATTATGATTCGTAATATAATTAATATCTGCACTCTGCGGCGGATTATTTTTTATCACCTGCGAAAATGCAGCCAGCTGGTTTTCATCACCTTTAAGAAACCGCCTTGCAATATTAGCAAATCCCGACTCATAATTGTATATATTCTTATATTTTTTCTTCTGCCCATTATAATAAACGGTAATAAGCTTTGTTTTAGCAAGCAGCGCATCGTCTGCCAGAATCTCAAAGGTACTGCTGTCATATCTGGTATATAAATGGATTCCGTCAATATGATACTCAATTACCCAGTATCTTACACAATCAAGTATCATATCAGGTGTCTCATCCGTGAAATACATTTCCATTATCACTTCAATATTATTATCATGAAGATTTTTCACCATTTTCTTAAATTCAACAGTATAGTCACTTTTTTTATCTGCCACTGACGTAAAAGCTGCCTTAGGCGCAAAGTGAAACGCATCAGTATATCCCCAGTAATTTATTACCTTTTTTTCATCCGGCGCCTTATACTTTTCGGAAAGCGTATGCTTTTTAAACTGTTCAAATCTTTGCACTTCATCAAACTCATATGCCGGCATAAGTTCAATGGTCGTAATACCAAGTTTTTTTAAATATGGGATTTTTTCTATAATACCTGCAAAAGTTCCCTTATGTTTTACTCCCGATGTTCTGCTCTTTGTAAACCCACGTACATTCATTTTATAAATTATTGTTTCATCAGCCGGTATGCAAAGCTGATGATCATCTTCCCAGTCAAACATATCAAGTGACACTCTGCTTAAGTGCATTCCATCTCTACTGTCATCACCAAAATTTGTGCATCCTGTAACTGTCTTTGAGTAAGGGTCTGTTACCTTCTTTCCGTCGCACTCATAACAATACAGACACTTGTCAAGCCCAACACCACTTATTACACACGAAAATATATCGCCGGTTTTATACCTTTCATCCATATCCACACGGGTTTTAACCGTACATGCATCAGAATCATAAATCAGAAGTGAAACTTCGCTTTCCTCACACTTAAATGAAAAATTATATGTCCTGTTTATTTTAGTACATCCCATCAAAAGGGGATTTCCTTTATTAACCATTCACGCAACCATGCCTTTCCCGTTCTGTCATTTCACTTATCAGGCAAGTAAGTGATGCAATCACTTTCTACACTCACATCCTGTTTAATTATCAAATCGTATTAATTATATGATATTCTAGCATGTTTTCATAGTATTTTTTAAGAAACTGCTTTCTGATGCCGCTCTGTGTCATATAATGCTATTACATAATGTACTGCTATTTAATCTCTTCAAGATTAAATTCAGGTATAAAGCTTTCCTGTGCAGTTTCTCCCTCCTGAATAAATCCATTCTCAACTCCAAGTTCAATTGCATAATCTACAACATCATCATACTCCTTTGATGTAACTTTTCTGTTAAGCTCAGGATACTTCTCAACACATTTAAGAGGTGTATACTGGTTCATAATACTAATATATATGTCATTGCTGTATGTCTCATATAAATATCTTACAATGTTTTTGGAATCCTTTGTCATCCCCGGCATTATAAGATGCCTCACTATAACTCCTTTTTTCATAATTCCTGCTTCGCAGTATTTGTTTTCTGCGTCTTTGTAAAACTGAGGCTTTCCGGTCTGTCGCAGCATTTCAGCAATTGCCTTTGATGCAATATCAAAATAATCCCCTGCATTGGAATATTTCATTGCAATATGATTATCCATATATTTAAGATCCGGAAGATAAACGTCAACATATCCCTCAAGCATTTTCAATGTTTCTACATTTTCATAAGAACTTGTATTATATACCACAGGAATCCGCAGTCCATTTTCCTTTGCCATGGATAATGCTTTAATTATCTGAGGTACATAATGTGTTGGAGTAACCAGATTAATATTATTTGCTTTCTGTTCCTGCAGCTTTAAAAACTGCTCTGCAAGTTCCGTTATACTTATTTTGCGTCCGGCTTTGCCTGTTGATATTGCATTATTCTGGCAAAATACACATCTTAGCTGACACCCGCTGAAAAAAACAGCACCCGATCCATTTTCTCCGGAAATACATGGTTCTTCCCACATATGCAGTGCTGCCCTTGCAATATATACATCATCTGTCATCTGACAGAATCCCTTTTGTTTATGTACTCTGTCCGCATTGCATCTGCGCGGACAAAGATTACATTTATCATTTTCGTTCATTGCTTATTTTATCCTCCATTAATTCTTTAAGCTTTAAGAGTGCAGAACTGATTCCACCCACTTCATTTATCAGTCCGGCATGAACTGCCTGCTCTCCTACCAGAATTGTCCCCAGATCCTTTGTAAGGATTCCCGTATTTATCATCATTTCTTCAAGTTTTTCTTTCTTTATGCCTGAATGTCCTGATATAAATGTAACAATACGATCCTGAATCAGCTTAAAATAATCAAATGTCTGCGGTGCTCCTATTATTGTACCACTCATTCTTACAGGATGCACTATCATTGTAGCTGTAGGGGCAATAAATGAATAATCCGTGCTTACCGCAAGCGGAACTCCAATGCTGTGCGAATCTCCGAGGACTAATGACACTGTCGGTTTAGACATGGATGCAATCATTTCTGCCAGTGCAAGACCCGCGCTTACATCTCCACCAACCGTATTAACAAGAAATAAAACCCCCCCTGTTTCACTGTCATCTTCAATCGCTGCAAGTTTTGGCAGTATATGTTCATACTTGGTAGTCTTACTGGTCACTGCAAGGCATTCATGGCCTTCTATTTCACCTATTATTGTCATAACATATACTTTTCCATACTTATTATTTCCAAGGACTACCTGTCCGAATTTTTCAATTTTTTCATCCTTTTTATCCTGATCCTTTTCATTTCCTGCCAACTTATCCACCTCTTTTACAAAAATTCTATTGCCAGATGTGTGTCTTACATGTTATAAATTTTATCTGCACTGACACATTTCTGACTTTTCCATGCATATATGCAGCACTTTATTATTCTAAGTAAAATTACAACATTTTATACACACATTTACAGCTTTATATTTATACTCTAATTTATATTTATACTCTAAAAAATAAAGTTTACTTTTTTAATAAACATCTGAATAGCAGCTTAAATTTATTGCTATTGACTTTTTAATAAATCCAATATATACTTATATAGTTATTGCTACCATGGCTCAGTCGGTAGAGCAACTGATTCGTAATCAGTAGGTCGCCGGTTCGATTCCGGCTGGTAGCTTTTTTACTTTTAAGATTATGCTTTTAATTTAAACCCAGGGTGTCAAAAGATGGTTCATAATTTGCCAATCAGCAAACTTAAAACCACTTTTTGACACCCTGACTTTTTTAATCGTTAAATAAAAACAGAATTTGAATTAGATTTGAATACATTTTTAACAAATCGTTAAACTTATATTTTTTCTCATTTAGCACTTGATTTTCTGATAAACCGGGATTATACTAATACTCGTATTTCACTTATGTAGCCTTTGGCTTCCCCCCTATTTGCCAAGGGTTATTTACTATTATGAGGAGCAAACCCCCGGTTGTCTTTAGACAGCCGGGGGTTTGTGTTTGTATCTTTTTTGCAGACGTACTACGTCAGTTTTTTTCTTATGCAACAGCGGAAATTTCAGGCAGGTTTTGTTGTGTCTGGTTATTTGCAGTACAATGTACTAACATGCATTTTTATCAAAATTACTCTCAATTGTATTTACAAGTTTTCTTAAATCTTTGTTTCTTTCATCATTGTCTGTATACTGGTCTGCATGAAAAGGGACAAATCCTCCTGCCATATTTTCATGTCCACCACCATTACCAATGCCTTTTAATGCTGAATTTATTATTCTTCCCGCATTATACTTTCCATCGCTTCTTACTGACATTTTTATGCCATCATCTTTCATTGAATATACAACGGCCAGATTAGCTTCATCCAGTTTTAAGACAAAATCCGAAATTGTTGCAATCAGTGCATCGGTTCCATTCTCACCTATATTGGCAAAAGCAATGCCATTCTTGATTCTCAAACTGTCTATCGCATTTGCAAAAGCTTTAAGATCACCAATCTGAAGTGTACTTGTATCAAACGATCTTAAAAGTTTTTTATCTGTAAGATTATAAATTCTGTAAAACATGTCAAGATCCAGCTGCGATACGCCTCTTGTAAGATTTGCCGTATCAATTTTTATTCCATACATTAATGCTGTTGCGATTTTGACATTAGGTATAATATCATTTTCAAAAAAATAACTTGCTATTATGGAAGCACATGCTCCCACATCCGGTCGTATGTCACTATACTGATATACTGCTTTTTCGAATGTAGGATGATGATCAATACAGATTATTTCATTTCCACACAAATCAATTGTGTTTGAATTCCCCTTTTGTGAATCAACAAGAATTATTTCAGTCGCACTGTCCATCTGTTTTATATCATTATATTCAACAATATCTATGCCAAGCTTCTTAACCATTGATGCAGCTGTACTACGTTCAATTTTGCCTTTATAACATATTGTAGATTTTATACCTTTTTTATCCAGCAGATACTGAAGTCCCACTGCACTTGCAATTGCATCCGGGTCTGGAAAATTATGCGTCTGGATATACACATGCTTATTGCTTATACACTGAATAATTTTATCTAGTTTTGTCATTGTAACTCCCACAATCATTAGTTATTATATAATATTATTTAATTCAATTTTATATTACATGTATTAATTATACGTCATTTAAACTGCTAATTGCAATATTTGAAAGCACTATTTTATACAAAATCCTGCGATATTTCTACTATAATTCACAACACATTTCACATCTGCATAAAATAAAGTAACTAAAGCCTTGGAGATCTGCTATGAATCCTTGTCTGACCCTGGATAATATAAATTATTCTTACCATACGAATGCCGGAGAAACCCCTGTGTTAAAAGATATTAGTTTCTCTGTAAATACAGGAAGCTTTATTTCAATAGTAGGTCCCTCCGGATGTGGCAAATCAACTCTTTTATCACTTATATGTGGTCTGATAAAACCAGAATCCGGAAGCATAATCCTTAACAACAATACCTCTGATTCTGTTCACATAGGATATATGCTTCAAAAAGACAGCCTCTTTGAATGGCTTACTATATACAAAAATATAACCCTCGGACTTGAAATGCATAAACTGTGTACTCCCGAAAATCTCAAAGCCGTAGATTCCATGCTTGAATCATATGATTTAAGTCAGTTTAAAAATGCAAGACCATCACAGCTGTCAGGCGGTATGCGTCAGCGGGCTGCTCTTATAAGGACTCTGGCTCTTGCACCCGATATTCTTCTTCTTGATGAGCCTTTCAGTGCGCTTGATTACCAGACCCGCCTTGAAGTAAGTGATGATATTTACAAGATAATCACGGAACAGAATAAAACTGCGCTCCTTGTAACGCATGATATTTCTGAGGCTATTGCAATGGGCGATCAGATAATAATACTTTCAAAAAGACCTGCACAAATCAAAAAAATTATCAATATAGATTTTCCTATACAGAACCGCACTCCACTCTCAGTAAGAACAACACCCCAATTTTCTGTATATTTCAACCAAATACTAAAGGAGATGGAAATATGAGTGACATTCAGGCACAATTTATCAGAAGCAGACGCCAGTATAAAAATATTATTACTGCATCCCGTATAGGATTGCTTATTATAATTCTGCTCTTATGGGAAATTCTTACACGTTTTGGAATTATAAATGCTTTTATATTCAGTTCTCCATCAAGGATTGCAAACACATTTATCAGTATGTCAAAGGATGGAAGTATTTTTCACCATGCCTTTGTAACAGTTTCTGAAACGCTTATAAGCTTTCTGCTTATCATAATAATCGGAATCGGAACTGCAATACTCCTATGGCTTTCAAAACCGCTTTTTGATATATTTGAGCCTTCTATAATAGTACTTAACAGCCTGCCAAAATCAGCACTCGCACCTATTATTATAGTATGGCTTGGAAATAATCCTAAAGCTATCATTGTAACTGCTATTTCTGTTGCAATATTTGGTACTATTTTAAATATTTATACAGCATTTATGGAAACCGATCCTGAAAAAATCAAGCTGATAAAAACACTTGGAGGCTCGAAAAAAGATATGCTTATAAGACTTATCCTGCCCGCTTCGCTTAAAACTATAATAAGCAATATGAAAGTAAATATCGGACTTTGTCTTGTAGGTGTTATAATTGGCGAATTCCTTGCTGCAAAATCAGGCCTTGGATACCTGATTATTTACGGCAGCCAGGTTTTTAAGATGGACTGGGTAGCTGTTTCAATTGTTATACTGTGCATCATCTCTGTTATTTTATTTAAATTAATAGATTTTATCCAGTATATCATTGTAAAATCTAATAATAACTGATAAATTATTACTATAATTTATACACTAAAATCAGGCAATTACGAAACTTTCGTTTTTTCAGGTGATATCCGGAATAACTGCAGCTGAAATTTATAAGTTTTGCAATTGCCTGTAAGCAAAAACAACATGGAGGGCATATGATTTCTCTTTCTATAAAAAACACAAAGCAGTTTATGTCACATCTGCTCGTTCAAGATACCTTTGATAATTTCTTTCTTTCTGAAGTCCAGATAAAAACCGCCAATTCTTTTACAATTGACGGCAGGATAAACAAATCGTTTTATACCAGAGAGGAACTTGAAAACAACAATATAGAAGATTTTTCCAGATGGACTGCAATACGGCCTGTATGTTTCAATCTTGTAAAAGGAAATAAAGTTCCTGCTTTTATGAAAATAGTGTTCATGCTTCCCGATGATAAAATTGAAAGCCTTTTTAATGAAAGCTCTCCTTCTTTTTCAATTGATGCTATTAACGGTTTATATTTGAATATAAGATATTCTGATGGCAGATTAAACGTAATTACCGGTATTTCCATAAATACATTTACAATGGATAAATCACTGGAACATGCTTTAGACAAATTTATTGAAGCATTTATGATTAACATTGGAATTGATTTTGAGATTATGTAAAGCAATCATCTTTTTATGAAATTTTTATAATTCCTTCAAAGCCACGTTTCTCAAGTGTTTTTGCGTTTTTGTTAGCACTCTTAATTTTTGAGTGCTAATTTTTGCTTGACTTTCCCACTTCTTTGTATTACATTACTTTTTACAGAGAATAATTATGTAAAGGAGTAATGTAAAAATGACAAACGAACATGGTAATTTATCTATTAATAGTCAAAATATTTTTCCAATTATAAAAAAATGGATGTATTCCGATCACGATATATTTTACAGAGAACTGATATCAAATGGCTGTGATGCAATTACAAAGCTTAAAAAACTTGACCTTATTGGAGAATACGAGGCACCTGATGACATTGAATATAAGATTGATGTAAAAGTAAGCCCTGAAAAGAAAACAATAAAAATTATCGATAATGGTATCGGTATGGACAAAGGTGAAGTTGAAGAATATATTAACCAGATTGCTTTCTCAGGTGCAGAGGCTTTCCTTGAAAAGTACAAGGACAAAACAAATGATGACCAGATAATCGGTCACTTCGGACTTGGTTTCTATTCAGCATTTATGGTAGCTTCAAAGGTTACTATTGATACACTTTCATATAAAGAAGGTGCAGAAAGTGTACATTGGGAATGTGACGGTGGTACTGAATATGACATGAGCGATGGCAGCCGTACAACTCCGGGTACTGAGATTACTCTTTACTTAAACGAAGACAGCTATGAATTTGCAAATGAGTATAAAGCACGTGAAGTAATTGAAAAGTACTGCTCTTTCATGCCTATCCCAATCTTCCTTACTAATGAAGATTTAGGCCAGCAGACAGAAGAGATTCCTGAAGAAGAAGTTACTGAAAAAGATACTGTTCTTGATACATTTGTAAAGGATGCCGTTACCGAAGAGGTAACAAAAGAAGACGGCACAAAAGAAACAGTTGAAAAAACTCCGGCTAAGAAAATGGCAAAGATTGTAAAAAGACCGGTAGCTTTAAATGATACAAATCCACTTTGGACAAAACATCCTAATGAATGTACTGATGAAGATTACAAAACATTCTACCGCACTGTATTTAAGGATTATAAGGAGCCTCTTTTCTGGATTCACCTTAACATGGACTATCCGTTTAACTTAAAAGGTATTCTCTATTTCCCTAAAATTAATACTGAATACGAAACAATTGAAGGTACTATAAAGTTATATAATAATCAGGTATTTGTTGCAGATAATATAAAAGAAGTCATTCCTGAGTTCCTGCTTTTACTTAAAGGTGTTATCGACTGCCCTGATCTTCCACTTAATGTATCACGTAGTGCTCTTCAGAATGATGGATTCGTTAAAAAGATTTCTGAGTATATTACAAAGAAAGTTGCAGATAAACTTTCAGGCATGTTTAAAACAGATAAAGAAAACTACGAAAAATACTGGGATGATATCAATCCATTTATTAAATTTGGCTGCTTAAAGGATGAAAAATTCTACGGCAAGATGAAAGACTTTATTTTATTTAAGAATATCGATGGTAAGTATCTTACACTTAATGAATGCCTTGAAGAAAATAAAGAGCATCACGAAAATACAATTTTTTACGTTACAGATGAGACAGAACAAAGCCAGTACATCAACATGTTTAAGGAAGAAGGCATTGACGCTGTAATACTTAAGCACAATATTGACCAGCCATTTATCACTCATCTTGAAGGAAAGAACGAAGGTCTCAAATTTGCAAGAATTGATGCTGATCTTTCGGACAGCTTCAAAGAAGAAACATCAGAAGATGAATTAAAGGATATTACTGCTTCTCTCACTGATATATTTAAGAAAGCGCTTAACAACGATAAGCTTAATATTAAAGTTGAAAAACTTAAAAATGCTTCAATCTCATCAATGATTACACTTTCAGAGCAGGACAGACGTATGCAGGATATGATGAAGATGTATAATATGGGCGGAATGGATCCTTCAATGTTTGGCATGAATGGTCAGACTCTCATTCTTAATGCTAACAACGATCTTGTTAAATATATTGTTGATAATAAAGATGGCGAAAATACACCACTCTTCTGTGAACAGCTTTATGACCTTGCACTTTTAAGCCATGCACCATTAAAGCCGGAAGAAATGACAAGTTTTATTAACAGAAGTAACAAAATTATGGAATTGCTTGCGAAATAAAATAATTTGACGTATTATATATTATAAAGATAAGATAATTGTCGCACTTAGTATGTTGTATTAGTATACTGTAACTTTCTACTATGCAATGCTAAGCGCGACAATTAGTTTTAACTGAAATATAATGACATGAAAGGCGTTTTATATGTCAAACGAGCATAAATATAATATTAATATACTTGATAATATAAGCCTCAACAACACTGTTGCTACTGATAGTTCCAATTCAAATATTAATTCCGATAAAAAGGACTCAGATATGAATAATTCAAATAAATTAAATAATAACCTTGATTTAAATTTTGAAGATCCGAAGGATTTTGAAGATCTGGATGATTTAGATGTTCTGGATGATTTGGATAGTAATGATGATTTTAAAAGCGCGGATAAAGATGTATATGATGATTCAGATGAATATGACGGTGATTTAAATGAAGCCGAACTTGATTTGATTTCTTCAAAAAAGAAAAAGATAAAGGCCTCAAAAAAACAGAAACCGGCTACGGTTGTATCTGAATTAATCAGCTATATAAAAATAATCGCCATTGCAGTAATCATAGCAGTTGTCTTTAATAACTTCATCATTGTTAATGCCCAGGTTCCAACCGGTTCTATGATAAGCACTATCAACATTAACGACAGACTTATAGGTTTCAGACTTGCATATACATTTAGTGAACCTAAACGCGGTGACATTGTTGTATTTAAATACCCTGATGATGAAAGTCAGGAATTTGTAAAAAGAATAATAGGCACTCCTGGCGATGTAGTCCAGATAAAGGAAGGTCATGTTTATGTTAACGGTGAAGAACTTAATGAGGATTATATAAACGAACCAATGAAAGTAAATGTTGATGAACAGGTCTATGTTGTACCTGCAGGTCACTACTTTATGCTTGGCGACAATCGTAATAATTCTTTAGACTCACGTTATTGGAATAATACATATGTTGCCAAAGATAAAATCGTAGCTAAAGTTATATTCCGTTACTATAAAGGCAATGCAGAAAGCAAAACATTTTCATTTAAAAACATTTCATTTTCACTTATTAAATAGTTATAAATTTAAAAAAGAATACTTTAATTTAAAAGCGGTCATAATAATTACGTAACTAAATTTCAGGAGGTAATTATTATGACCGCTTTAGATTGTAATGTAAAAGAATGTACTCATAACAAGGACAACTGCTGCTGTCTTGGCAGTATTGAAGTAAAAGGTTCATGTGCCGATAAATGTGATGACACATGCTGCGGCAGCTTTTGTTCAAATTCTTCAGATTCATTTACAAACTCTGTAGAATCTCCAAAACTTAACCTTAATATCATATGTCAGGCTACAGACTGCATCTATAATGAACATAGAAACTGCAGTGCAGACCATGTTGATATTTCAGGAATCCATGCAACTGATGAGGGTGAGACCGTATGTGCAACATTTTCAAAAAAATAATTCACTCCATTAAATACTTTTTTTCAATTATATTTGGATATATTTATATATTATATAAAATCTCATATCTTAATCACATGCATTTTAAGCTTTATACTCATCGTTAAAATGATTGCCAGACAATAATACAATCAACGAAACTAATAACTGAACAGTCACGTTTTAAGTGTAATGAAACTAATAAAAGCCATAGCCTTAGTCCCGTAAATTACTGGGATTAAGGCTATGGCTTTAATATATATGAATATTAATATATTATACTCTTGATAAATATTCGCCTGTACGTGTATCAATCTTGATAACATCACCCTGGTTAACGAATAATGGAACCATTACCTGAGCTCCTGTTTCAACAGTTGCCGGCTTTGTAGCACCAGTTGCTGTATCACCCTTAACACCTGGCTCTGTCTCTGTAATCTCAAGTTCAACAAAAAGAGGTGGTTCAATTGCAAACACATTGTTATTATGTGAACATAATTTAACCATTTCATTCTCTTTTACGAACTTAAGTGAATCTCCAACATTATCAGCTGTTAAAGCAATCTGTTCAAATGTTTCTGTGTCCATGAAGTTGTATAAATCTCCATCTGAATATAAATACTGATACTCTTTTCTATCAATATGAGCAAGTGTAAGTTTTTCTGTTGGTCTGAAAGTCTTTTCAACAACACCTCCACTTACGATATTCTTTAACTTTGTTCTAACAAATGCAGCACCCTTACCTGGTTTAACATGCTGGAATTCTATGATCTGGAAAATTCCACCATCCATTTCTACTGTAATGCCGTTTTTAAAATCTCCTGCGCTTACCATTGTACGGTATACCTCCTATATCAATCATAACATAACCTAATTAATTTTATACTATATTCGACACTTTGGCAACTATTTTTTCTCATTTTCACCATGTTTTTCATCTGATATCATCGAAACCATTGCCTCCATTGCAAGCAGATATCCCTGCAGTCCAAGTCCTACAATCTGTCCGTCACATACAGGTGCAGTTACTGATGTATGCCTGAATTCCTCTCTCGTATGTACATTTGAAATATGCACCTCAATTTTTTTAATCTTTCCAACTGAAGCAAGCGCATCTCTTATTGCATAACTATAATGTGTATATGCACCAGGATTGATTATAATGCCATCAACTGAGTCCCAAAAGGCCTGCTGAATTTTATCAATGATTCCACCCTCATGATTACTCTGAAATGTTTCAACTTCAACACCAAGGATTTCAGCCTTTTTGTTAATCATATCTAAAAGGCAGTCAAAATCCTGTTCTCCATAAATTCCTTTTTCCCTTATTCCAAGGAAATTAAGATTAGGTCCATTAATTACTAAAATCTTCATGTTAATCTCCATTCTGCAGGCGCTTTGTATCTAAAAATCGCAAGATGAATTTAAAATCCGGCTCTGCAATAATCACTGTTTTGTGGTGCCTGCAACGCAAACAGCGGCAAAAACAAATACCGGCACAATATATACATCTGCTAAAATATACATCTACTATCCGAATATACTCTCATACATATCCTTGAACTGCCTGTTATCCGTATCAACAATAACATCAGCAGCATCCAGATATAAAGCTTCACGCTTATCCATAAGACTTTCTATCTTATTACGCAAATCTCCGCCCTTAAGCAATGGTCTCGTTGTATCAGCACTGAGCCTTTTTACGAGCTCACCAATTCCTGTTCTTAAATAAACTACTGTTCCGAGCTGCTTTAACATAACTCTGTTTTCTTCGCGTACAGCCAGTCCTCCACCAACACTGATAACAGTATTGTCTATATTTGATACCATTTCTTTTATCAGATTTGTTTCAAGATCTCTGAAGTATTCTTCGCCTTCTTTTGCAAATATCTCATTTATTGAACGCTTCTGGCGTTTTACTATACACTCATCGGTATCAAGAAAAGTCATTGCTTTATTCTTTGATATCCATTTTCCAAATGAAGTTTTTCCACTTCCCATGAAACCAATAAGAATAATATTATTACTATTCAATTCCAATCTCCTTTTTCATAAGGTCATATACTTTTTTTATTGTATCATCAGGCACAGTTACACCATTCCATAATTCAAATGCACTTACTCCCTGATATAAAAGCATTTTAAGGCCATTATAAGCTTTCTTCCCCTGTTTCTTAATAAGCTTCATAAACATTGTTTCAGCCGGATTATATATTATATCCACACCTACAGATGCCCTTTCATAAAATACTTCATCTGAAATAATCACATCATCATTATGAGGATAAAGTCCCACACTTGATGTCTGTATCATTATATACGAATTTCCCTCAAGCCTGTCATACTCGTCCAGTCCAAGTACTTTTGTAACCTCTTTATTAAAATGCTTATTTACGGCATTTGCAATATCCTCTGCCTTTGTCCTGGTACGATTGATAATAATAACCTCAGCAGCTTTCTTATCAGCACATAAAAAGGCAATTGCTCTTGCTGCTCCACCTGCTCCGAGTATAACAACTCTGTTATTCTCAAGTTTTATTCCTGCATCAGAAAGTTCTCTTTCAAGTCCTAAAATATCTGTATTATAGCCTTTATATCCGTTTTCAGTTCTGACAAGTGTATTTACGGCTCCAATTGCCTCTGCAAGAGGATCAATATCTGACAGTGCAGCTATTACCTCCTGTTTATGTGGAACTGTAACATTCATTCCCAGAATATTAAGTGCAAATGCGCCGTCAACGGCCTTTTTCACTTCGCCCTGGTTAACCCTGAATGTTCCATATGCCATATCTATATTTTCAAATTCAGCAAGTGAATTATGAATGAGCGGTGATATTGAATGTTCCACAGGATTTCCAATTAACCCGCAAATCCTTGTTGTCCCTTTTATATCTTTCATCTGTAATACCATGCCTTTCCTATGTCAGCTTTATTTTGTAAATTAATTATACATTATACCATTTTTCTCTACCGGTTTTACCATATTCTAGCACTAGAGTTTTATTATATGAGTTTTACCATATAAATTTTACCATTCCGGTTTTATTCTTTTTATTCTTTTGTAAGCATTTTTCTGTTCTCTTTTTTCAGGTAGAAATGCATCACAATTTTTTCGAGTCTTCTTTTTATTATAATCTGAATCTCTTCATGTTTATCAACAGGTTTAACAAGAATTGATCTGATTCCTGCTTTATTTGCTCCCCACATATCTGTAAACAGCTGATCTCCAATCATAACCGTTGAACCCTTATCAGTTCCCATTAACGCCATAGCCTTTAAATAATTAGATGGTGACGGTTTTCCCGCCTTACTTATATATTTTGAATGTGCCTTATCAGCAAGAGGCTTTACACGTTCTTCGTTATTATTAGATAAAATGCATGTATCAATTCCGATTTTATGCAGACCCACAAACAGTGCTTCTGCCCTTTCTGTTATCGGTGCTCCATGCTCGACCAGCGTATTATCAACATCAAATATAATCCCGTTTACACCTTCTTCATGCATTTTTTCATAATCAATACTATATGCTGAATCATAGTATAAATCCGGATAAAAACAATTGAACATATTCATACCATTTCCTTAAGACCTGTTATTATTTTAAAATTTTTTTAATTTCATCCATAAATGTATTAACATCTTTAAATTCTCTGTAAACAGAGGCAAATCTTACATATGCAACTTCATCAAGATTCTTAAGCTTATCCATCACAATCCTGCCAATCGTAGTTGTTGGAATTTCTTTTTCTCCCATATTGAAAATCTGTGTTTCAATTTCATCGGCCATTGCATTGATTTTTTTTATTGAAACCGGTCTCTTATGGCATGATCTGACAATACCGGCAACTATTTTCTCACGATCATATGGTTCTCTGGTATCGTCTTTTTTTATAACAATCAGTGGCATTGTCTCAACCTTTTCATAGGTTGTAAACCTCTTACCACATTCATCACACTGGCGCCTTCTTCTGATTGAACCATCATCAGTGGGTCTTGAATCAATTACTTTGGTATTCTCTTTTCCACAAAACGGACACTTCATTAATTGTACCTCCAGCATTTTTTATTTTAAAATTCGATTTAAGCTAAATTACATATAGCTTTATTATAAGTAAATATTAATATATGGTCAATATCAATACTTAATAATACGTCATATATTTAAGTTTATTCATAAACTGGATATTCTTAACAGTATAAATAAAGTCATGCAGGCAATCCTTATATTAAGATACAATTCTCGATTAAATAAGGGAGGCACTCTATGGCTGGTTACAAAGTTGAAATCTGTGGTGTAAACACTACCACTCTTCCATTACTAAAAAATAGTGAGAAAAATGAATTATTAAAAAAAATCAAAAATGGAGATACAAATGCAAGGGAAACATTTATTAAAGGCAACTTACGTCTTGTATTGAGTATTATACAGCGCTTTTCCCAAAGTAACGAAAACATTGACGACCTTTTTCAGATAGGCTGCATTGGTATGATCAAAGCAATTGATAACTTTGATATAAACCAGGGAGTACAGTTTTCCACCTATGCTGTACCAATGATTATAGGCGAAATTAAACGATATCTCAGGGATAATAACCCTATCCGTGTAAGCCGCTCACTTCGGGATACGGCATATAAGGCAATATACACAAGAGAGAAGCTGACAAAAGAACGCCAGCAGGAACCTACAATTACAGAAATCGCATCAGAAATCGGCATTTCAAAAGAAGATATTGTAATGGCAATGGATGCAATACAAACACCGGTGTCACTTTATGAGCCTGTATACTCAGAAGGCGGCGACACTCTTTATATAATGGATCAGGTAAGTGATAAAAAAAATAAAGAAGATAACTGGGTCCAGCACCTTGCGCTGACTGATGCAATAAACAAACTTGATGAACGTGAACGTCGTATAATAAAAATGCGTTTCTACGAATGCAAAACCCAGATTGAAACTGCGGAAGAAATCGGTATTTCCCAGGCACAGGTAAGCCGTCTTGAAAAACTCGCATTAAAATCAATGCGCAAATATCTGACTGAGTGAACCTCTCATAAAATTAAAAAAGCAAGCATATTTTATATAAACAATATAAACAACTATCGCTATAACAGGATATTGTAAAATAATTTATGAGATTATGTGATTTACGCTGTAAACAGGTCATTAATATATGCACCTGCAAAATGCTTGGTTTCGTCGCTGATGCTGACTTTGATGAATGTAATGGTTGCATACGCTTCCTTATTGTTCCCGGTCCAAACCGGATATGCGGTCTGTTTGGTCATGATATTGAATATGTTATTCCCTTTAAATGTGTCAAATGTATCGGTCCGGATGCAGTCCTTGTAGATGTTGACATTGAAAAGGTAAAAAAGAAATGCAATTAAAATGTCAAAAAAATGAATCTTTGATTGCAGAAAAAGCGCATACAAACCTGTGGATTTTTGTTAACAGAAAAAGAAGCTCTCAGTACACCGTTCTATCAGGAATACTTTGGGCTTCTTTTTCTTTATGATTTATTTGTTAAGATCTGCATACTTTTCCGCCTGGACTTTAATAAGTTCAGCATCGTCAAAATAGTTGATACGCATTGCATCTTTTACTTCGCTAAGTGTCTGTGCTGCGACTTCGCTGGCTGCTTTTGTTCCCTTCTTTAAAATGTTATAAACCTCAGGAATATCTTTCTCAAACTCATGTCTTCTTGCTCTTATTGGTTCAAGTTCTTTCTGAAGCACATTATTTAAGAACTTCTTTACTTTTACATCACCAAGTCCACCTCGTTTATAATGATCTTTTAATTCATCAAGGTTCTTATAATCAGGCAGAAATTCTTTAAAATCTTCTTCGGTACTGAAAGCATCAAGATAAGTAAATACGCAGTTTCCTTCAATCTTACCAGGATCTTCTACTCTTATATGCTCAGGATCCGTATACATGCTCATTACCTTTTTCTTAACATCTTCCGGTGTGTCTGAAAGATAAATACAGTTACCAAGTGATTTACTCATTTTAGCTTTGCCATCTATACCTGGAAGTCTAAGGCATGCCTTGTTGCTTGAAAGTAAGATTTCCGGTTCAACAAGCACATCTCCATATACAGAATTGAATTTTCTTACAATTTCCCTTGCCTGCTCAAGCATTGGTTCCTGATCTTCTCCTACCGGTACCGTTGTGGCTTTAAATGCCGTAATGTCAGATGCCTGACTTATAGGATATGTGAAAAATCCAACCGGAATACTTGTTTCAAAATTCTTCTGTGCAATCTCTGCTTTTACTGTAGGATTACGCTGTAACCTTGAGACAGTAACAAGATTCATATAATAGCATGTCAGTTCAGGAAGCTGTGGAAGCTGTGACTGAATAAATATATTCGACTTGGTTGGATCTATTCCGACTGAAAGATAATCAAGTGCAACCTCAATAATGTTTTGTCTTACCTTTTCAGGATTATCAGCATTATCTGTTAATGCCTGTGCATCAGCAATCATAACAAATATTTTATCAAATTCACCTGAATTCTGTAATTCAACTCTTCTTTTAAGCGAACCAACGTAATGTCCTACATGAAGCTTTCCTGTTGGTCTGTCACCTGTTAATATTATCTTAGACATAAAACTAATTATTCCTCCATTCATTTGCTGCTTAACTTTATTCAATCATTCTGTTAATATTAAACACTTTATCGTTTAATAATTCTTAAATCATTAAACGATAAGCATTTAACTGCAGAATACACACATTTTACAATACCTTCATATGCAAGAATGAAGGCTGCTTTCTATGGTTGACGGGTTAACGCCAGCCATGAAAATATTGTATCATAATTAATTACAAATAACAATTGAGAATTCTCTTAAAAGATAGTAGAATAGGTAACGATAGAAATTTACAATAATTATATAAGTCGAGGAGGAACGTTAATGAAACATTTACTAAGTCCGCTTGACCTTAGCATCACAGAAATAAATGATTTACTTGATTTAGCTAAGGATATCGAAAAGGATCCTAAAAAATACAGCCACAAATGTGACGGAAAGAAACTGGCAACACTGTTTTATGAGCCAAGTACAAGAACACGTTTAAGTTTTGAAGCAGCAATGATTAATCTTGGCGGCTCTGTTCTCGGATTTTCATCAGCTAATTCCAGTTCTGCATCAAAGGGTGAAAGCGTATCTGATACAATCCGTGTAATTTCATGTTATGCTGATATATGCGCAATGCGTCATCCTAAAGAAGGAGCTCCAATGGTAGCAGCAAGCAAGTCAGGAATACCTGTTATCAATGCAGGCGATGGCGGACACCAGCATCCGACACAGACACTTACAGATTTAATGACAATCAGACAGCTGCGTGGTTCTCTTGACAATTTCACCATCGGTCTTTGCGGTGATCTTAAATTCGGTCGTACAGTCCATTCTCTTATCAATTCTCTTATCCGTTATAAAAATGTTAAATTTATCCTTATATCACCAAAGGAATTACGTGTTCCTGATTATATCCGCGAAGATGTATTAAAAGATAACAATGTTGAATTTGAAGAAGTTGAAAAGCTTGAAGATGTTATGCCAAAACTCGACATACTTTATATGACCCGTGTACAAAGGGAACGTTTCTTCAGCGAAGACGAATACTTAAGAATGAAGGACTTCTATATTCTGGATAAAGATAAAATGAAGTATGCAAAGAAGGACATGTATATCCTGCATCCACTTCCTCGTGTAAATGAAATATCTGTAGAGCTTGATGACGACCCGAGAGCTGCATATTTCAAACAGGTGCAATATGGCGTTTACGTCAGAATGGCACTTATACTTACACTGCTCGGACTTAATTAATATATTAATATAAATATATCAGGATGGAATAATGAAAGTTAATAAATAAAAGCAATTTACTTTGTGTAATTTTTACACAAGACAGGAGGATTTGATGTTAAACGTTGGACAGTTAAAAGACGGTTTTGTTCTTGATCATATTGAAGCCGGTAAATCAATGATGATATATAAAAATCTTGGTCTGGGCAAGTTAGACTGTTGTGTTGCCATAATAAAAAATGCCCGCAGCAATAAAATGGGCAAAAAGGATATTATCAAAATAGAAGGCGGTCTTGATCTTGTAGATTTAGATGTTCTCGGTTTTATTGATCACAATATAACAGTAAATATTATAAAAGATGGTAAGATTGTTGAAAAGAAATCACTTTCTCTTCCAAAAGAAATCACAAATGTTATACAATGTAAAAACCCAAGGTGTATTACATCTATTGAGCAGGAATTAGATCAGGTATTTATACTTACAGACGAAAAGAAACAGGTTTACAGATGTAGATACTGCGAAGAAAAGTTCACAAGATAAATAATATATGAAAAAGGCATCAATACGATTTAAACGTCGTACTGATGCCTTTTTCTTACCTGAAATAATTTCACTTTATAGTAATTCATTTCATTATAGTTTATTTTGTGTGAGCAATACTATAAGCCGGGTTATGTATCTGATGATCATCTATCTAGGCCTGATGTTACCACCAGGCTCAATCGACCTACCTGAAAGCACGACGGGCAGCCGTATAGCTTTCTGTTTGGTCTTTCTTCGGATGGGGTTTACATATGCCGGTATTGTTACCAATACCGCGGTGGTCTCTTAAGCCACCTTTCCACCCTTACCACAATATTTCACAGGAAATACTGTGGCGGTACATTTCTGTTGCACTATCCTTGGAGTCGCCTCCACCGGACGTTATCCGGCATCCTGCCCTTTGAAGCCCGGACTTTCCTCACCTGCGGCCTTTCGGCACCTGCAGCTGCGACCATCTGTACTACTCACATATATGCCTTTTTAAGTAATCTATGTAATCCCAGCCATCTATGGAATCCCTGACAGATAATCCATAAACAGCACGTCAGGTACAAACACCTTTAATCCTGACATAATTACATTATATCTATTTTATAAACATTGCATCACCAAAGCTAAAGAACCTGTATTTATCCTTTACTGCTTCTTTATATGCATTCATAATATTATCTCTTCCCGCAAGCGCAGAAACCAACATAACAAGCGTTGATTCCGGTAAATGAAAATTCGTTATAAGGCAGTCTATAGCTTTAAATCTGTAACCCGGATAAATAAATATATCAGTCCAGCCGCTGCGTGGTCTTATTGTTCCATCCTCATCTGCAATAGATTCAAGTGTTCTTGTACTTGTTGTACCTACTGCTATGATTCTGTGTCCGCTTTGTCTTGCCTTATTTATCTTTTCTGCTGCTTCTTCTGTAACGACATAAAATTCCGAATGCATATGATGGTCAAGTATATTATCGACCTTAACCGGTCTGAATGTTCCAAGACCAACATGAAGTGTTACCTCTGCAATATCTACACCTTTTTCTTTTATCTTTTCGAGAAGTTCTTTCGTAAAGTGAAGACCTGCTGTAGGAGCTGCAGCTGAACCCTCATGCTTTGCATAAACCGTCTGATATCTGTTTTTATCCTGAAGTTTATGCTTAATATAAGGAGGAAGCGGCATCTGTCCTAATTCATCAAGAATTTCTTCAAATATTCCATCAAATGAAAACTGGATTATTCTGTTTCCCTCTTCAACAATATCAACAATCTCTCCAACAAGCTTCCC
The DNA here is from genome assembly GCA_934330725.1 of uncultured Lachnospiraceae bacterium. GTDB lineage: Bacteria > Bacillota > Clostridia > Lachnospirales > Lachnospiraceae > Lachnospira. Next base: position 26,881 of record CAKRGM010000006.1, read on the forward strand.
ATTTCCAAAACTTATCTGCGTTCCTATTTTCGCCTTTTTACCCGGCTTTACAAGAACCTCCCATGTGTTTTTAAGGTCATCTTTTCTATTTAAAAGTAAAACCTCTATTGCAGCACCTGTTCCGGTTTTTTCTCCAATAAGTCTTGCAGGTATTACCTTTGTATCATTAACAACAAGACAGTCTCCCGGGTTAAGATAATCAATAATATCCCGGAATATCTTATGTTCTATATTTCCTGTGTCTTTATCAAGCACCATAAGCCTTGAACTCGACCTGTCCGAAAGGGGATCCTGCGCAATCAGTTCCTCTGGAAGATCATAATAAAAATCATGTAAATCCATTCTATCCACCATTCTTTTACATATTATTCAATATACAGGACCGCAAAATATAATTACAGCTTATTTTGCAGCCTGTATACCGATAAAATATTAATTATTAAGCATCAGATATTAAGCACGAAGCTCTACACCAATCTCTGAAAGATCTTTGATAATTGCATCCATCTTTTCCTGAATGTCCTTATCTTCAAGTGTTCTGTCCTTTGCTCTGAATGTTATTGAGAATGCTACTGACTTAAATCCGGCCTTAATCTGTGCACCTTCATATATATCAAATAAATTAAAGCTCTCCAACAGTTTTCCGGCACGCTTTTCAATTATGTTTTCAATTGTACCAACAAGCATGTCCTTTGGCATAACAATACTTATATCTCTTGAAACAGCAGGGAACTTCGCAATACCTTTATATTTAATCACGAATGAAGCATATTTTTCAATAGTTGAAAGGTCAATAACTGCTGTATAAGCACGTTCTCCAATACCATATCTTTCAGCAATTTCCGGATGAAGTTCACCAAGATAACCTACTACCTCACCCTTGTATATTACATCAGCCTGTCTTCCAGGATGAAGGAAAGGCTTACCTGCCTGTGGATTATATTCAGGCCTTTCTTTCATTCCTACATTTTCAAGAAATTCTTCTACTACACCCTTCATAGTAAAGAAATCACCTTCACCAAATGAACCAAGTGTAAACATTACTCTTTCATCCGGAAGGTCTTCCTGCTTATTGGCTGCCGGAATATATACCTTTGCAAGTTCATATAACTTAACATTCTTATTACGTCTGTTATAGTTTGTAGCAAGTGATGTAAACATACCATTTACCGGAAGTGTTCTCATTATAGAATAATCCTCGCCTAAAGGATTAGATATAACTACTGTATTTCTAAGCGGTGAATCCTCTGGTATATTAAGCTTGTTAAATACCTTAGGACTTTCAAATGAGTATGTCATAGCCTGTGAAAATCCGCTAAACTGTGCTACCTGTCTTGCGATATTTTCAATTCTGTGTGCTAATGAAATCTTACCCATTGTTGTTGCACCATGAGGAAGTGTTGTAGGAATGTTGGCATATCCGTAAAATCTTGCAACCTCCTCTGCAATATCTGCAGTTCTCTTTAAATCCTGACGGAATGTAGGAATGATAAGTTCATTATCTGACTCATCATATTCAATCTCAAGTCTTTTGAAGTAAGACATCATGTCATCTACAGATACATCTGTTCCAAGAAGCTTATTTATTCTGTCCGGCCCAAATACTATTCTTGTCTTTTCTTTCTTAACAGGATAAATGTCAACTACTCCGCCAACAACTTCGCCTGCACCTAACTGCTCAATAAGCTGGCAAGCTCTGTCCATTGCGGCCATTGCATTTTCAGGATCAAGTCCTTTATCAAACTTACCTGCTGCATCTGTTCTTAAGCCAAGCTTCTTTGTTGTTTTTCTTATATTAGTTCCATCAAATGTTGCTGCTTCAAAAAGCATTGTCTTAACATCATCAGTAATCTTTGAATTCTCACCACCCATGATACCTGCAATACCGATTTCCTTTTCTGCATCACAGATCATAAGCATTGAAGAATCAACATTTCTTTCAACACCATCAAGTGTTTCAAATTTTTCTCCGTCCTCAGCACGTCTTACAACAATCTTTCTTCCTGCAATTGTATCAAGATCATAAGAATGCATAGGCTGGCCATATTCTTCCATAACATAATTAGTTATATCAACAATGTTGTTGATTGGTCTGATGCCTGATGCCTTAAGTCTGTACTGCATCCACTTTGGTGATGGTGCAAGCTTAATGTTCTTTACAACTCTTGCTGTATATCTGCTGCAAAGATCCTCAGCTTCAACATCAACACTTATATAATCATTTACATCTTCGTCATTACCTGTTTTTGTTACCACAGGAGGATTAAACTCTGACTTAAATGTTGCTGCTGCTTCTCTTGCAATACCAATAATGCTGTAACAGTCTACTCTGTTATTAGTAATCTCATATTCAAATGATGTGTCATGAAGTCCTAAATATTCAATCGCATCACTTCCAACTTCCGCATCATCGCCAAGAATATATATTCCATTTTCCGGTGCATCCGGATAAAATTCTCTTGATGAGCCAAGTTCTTCGATTGAGCACATCATACCGAATGACTCAACGCCTCTTAACTTACCCTTTTTAATCTTGATTCCGTCCTCTGGAAGTGCTCCGCCGTCATGTCCGCCTGCAACTCGTCCACCGTCTAATACTACAGGCACCTTCTGTCCCTTTGAGCCAACAACAATATTAGGTGCGCCCGTTACAATCTGTACTGTCTCATTACCGACATTCACCTGACACACTACCAGCTTATCGGCATCAGGATGCCTTTCAACTGACTCTATCTGTCCAACTACTATTTTATCAAGATTCTTATCATACTTGTCAAAACATTCTACCTTTGTTCCTGAAAGAGTCATGGCATCGCCATACTCCTGTTCAGATATGTTCTTTATTCCCGGAACCATAGATTTGATCCAATTTAAAGATGTATTCATGATTGTAAATCCTTTCTAATCTGTATTAATTAATCAAAACTGCTTGAGGAAACGAACATCATTTTCATAAAGCAGTCTCATATCATCTATTTCATACTTAAGTAATGCGATTCTTTCAAGGCCAATACCAAATGCAAATCCTGAATATTCTTTAGGATCAATCTTACTCATCTCAAGTACATGAGGATGTACCATTCCACAGCCTAATATTTCAATCCAGCCTTCGCCTTTACATAAACGGCAGCCCTTTCCGCCACATCTGAAACATGTTACATCCATCTCGGCGCTTGGCTCTGTAAATGGGAAATGATGTGGTCTGAACTTAACCTTCGTATCAGGTCCAAACAGTTCTTTTGCAAACTCAGCAAGTGTTCCCTTAAGATCTGCGAAAGTAATTCCTTTATCAATTATCATACCTTCAATCTGATGAAAGCAAGGAGAATGTGTTGCATCAACTTCATCTGCCCTGTAAACACGTCCTGGTGAAATCATTCTTATAGGAAGTTTTCCTTTTTCCATCTGACGAACCTGTACCGGAGAAGTCTGGGTTCTTAAAACAGTCTTTTCATTTATATAAAATGTATCCTGTTCATCCTTTGTTGGATGATTGGCAGGTATATTCAATGCTTCAAAATTATAATAATCATATTCAACTTCAGGTCCTTCTACAACCTCATATCCCATACCGACAAATATACGCTCAACCTCTTCAAGTGCCACAGTGTTAGGATGGCTGTGTCCGACATTATTCTTTTTAGCAGGAAGAGTTACATCGATAACTTCGCTTTTCATCTGAAGTTCTCTCTTCTTCTTTGTAAGCTCTGCCTTTGCGTCTTCAAGAACTTTTTCAATTGCCTGACGTGTATCATTGACAATTTGTCCAACTGCCGGTCTGTCTTCCTTGGCTACATCTTTCATTCCTTTAAGGACTTCTGTAAGTTCGCCCTTCTTTCCTAAAAATGCAACCCTTATATCATTCAGTTTTTCGAGTGAATCAGTAGAATTGATTTGTGATAATGCTTTCTCTCTGATTTCCTGAAGTCGTTCTTTCATCATTTTTTTATTCCTCCAAATTAAAATCCATTCTTCATTTTAACACATGAGTGTCAATTGGCAAGCAAATTTTAATATTAAATATCTATTTTCTGTTTTTTTTCTCAAATTCATCTATTATTTCCAGCGCATCTTTTAATACATCAGGATATTTACATGTCATCCGGCTTATATTCTGCTTCGCATCTTTTATGCGTTTTTCTTCACGCTCAATCTGGCTTCTTAGCTTTTGACGCTTTTCAAGCAGTGCATGTCTTACCTCTACCATTTCATTTTTATTAAAGAGTGCCCTTACCTGTCCAAGCCAGATATGCGGATCAAAAAGTCCCAGCTTTTTAAGTTCATTTTCAAGAGATATTTCTGCATCATTTAACATAGAGGTCAGTCTGGATATCTTCTTCTGTTCTTCTTTCATTTCAATATAAGCACTGTATTTTCTGCTAAGTTCATAAGAACTTTTCACATTGAACCTGGAATATTCATAATCAAGCACATTTGCTGCATTGATATATTTTATTTTTGTTTTATTAAGGAGTGACGTAGCCTTATTGAGTTTTATCTGCATAAGGACTACATCTCTTTGTGTTCTTTTCATAAGATAAAATAATCCAAGTGCAAGTATTGCTCCCAGTACCGCTACAATAACAAATAACATTACATTGTGCCTGTCATCAGACATTGAAAGCGCCAGTATGAAAACCGCAAAAAATATCACAAGGACCACAGCTGCAATCATAGCGAAATTTTTCATTTTAAGCTGGCGTCTTGTGAGTTCCTTTGCATCAAGCCGCAGCCCCATCCTTTCGCCTTCAATCATATGCATATCCTGTTTTACTGTTTCATAATAAGTTTCCTGTTCCTGGATATAGTTGAGTTTTTCTGGAAATTCACTTTCATGCTCCTGCATAAGACTGTATGTATTCTTCGAAAGTCTGCTTTCACCTTTTCTGAATTTTTTCCTGTCAACCGTAATATTATCAGCTTTCTCGGCATACTCAATTATTTTGGAATGTATTTCGACCGGTGAATCTTCAATTAACTGTATATCTGAAAAATGCTGTGTAGCAATTTCATATTCTTCCATTATCATTTCAATATCTGCCGAAGCTTTCTCCATAACCTCGCACTGGCTTTTAATATACGCCTTTATTTCTTCTGAATCATATGAAGGAGTATTAACTATCTCAAGTTCATCATTACCTGCATTAGCATTTTCTGCTCGCTTTGCATTCACACGGTTAACCTCATCAATGAGAGTTTTTGCCTGCATACTGTTTAAAAGATAATCATATTTTTCCTGCTGTATCTTTAATTTTTGTCTTTCCTCAAATATTTTTTCATCTATAATAGCAGCATCTTTTTTATCCCCGGCCTGCACTGTTCTTTCCTTTACGTCAGCCGTCTGATTTTGTTTTTTTTCTGGCTGGCTTTGTCTTTTTTCATCATGAGCATCCTGCAAAACAGTATGCTGCTGCTTTTTCACTGTATTTATTTTCTCTTTTCCTGCAGGATGACTGTTCTCTGTCTCCAGATATACATAATTATTATTTCTGCCACTCTTTCCCTTAAGACTCTTTTTTACGTACTTTAAAAATCCCATATCCTCAATCCCTTAACATTATGACATATATTTTTTGTAATCATTTTTCCACTTTGAAATAATCTGATTTATTTTATTATAATACTGCTGTGCATTATCCGGGTCTTTTTCATTTTCCGCATTCATAATTTCACGATATTCATCGCTGTATCTTGCATTATCCACTGCTGTTTCAATTTTCTTTTTAAGTTCATATTCTTCCGCAGTGGTATCATCATTTTCAATAACATTTTCTCCCCTTGCAAACCGTACTGCTGCCATATAACACTTTTTTGACTCACCATGCTGTCCTATCCTGTATGCCTCAAGAAAATATTTAGCAGCCTGCCTGTACATAAAAAGATGTGCAAATGCCGTTCCCAGATTATGATATACCTTGGCATAAAACAGCCCTGACAAAGTATTATCAAAAGGTGCACTTATAATCTTTTGATAATTCAATATTGCCCTTGCAAAATGTCCATTTTCCATAAATATATCAGCTCTCGCCTTAAGCCGTTCATTAACATTCTGCATATTTAACGTTTCAAGTACATCCTGAAGCTTGTTTATTTCTTCATCATTATAATAATCAACGTATTTAAGCACTGTAATAACAATTACAGCCAGCGGCTCTTTTTCTTTTACCATCTTACAGAGTCTGTCTGCAAGTACAGCATCCCCTGTTTCATTTCTTATGAACTCAAAAAGTGTATCATTAAACATTTCTGCATTTACAAGGTAAATGTTATTATAAATATAATAGCACAGTTCCTCAAGAGAATATATATTAACATCAATGCTGTCAATATGATACGGTACTTTTGCCATTTTTGATCTGCATAAAATTATTCCAGCCATATTTTCTCCATTCCACCAGTAAATCAACGCATATGTATTTCTTTCCTGATAACCTGCCCAGAACCTTTAAAGAATTCACCAAACCCTTTATCCTCAACAGTTACTATAAATGTGCTGTCACTTATAAATTCAATTTCAAACCCGACACGTGTTGTCTTGTTCTTCCGGTATGGTATCTTATCAAGACTTATTACTTCTTTATAATCACCGCTTCCATCGCATGGGCGCATAATAAGATTTATCTCATTTACATCATCAATAATAAAATCAACATTTCTGCATGCATTATACCAGTTAACCCCCGGCTTTACCATCCTGAAACGCATATTCCTTCCTCTTTCCAGAATATTCATTTCTATTCCTGTAGTAATCCTGTTTGCACATCCGAGAATTATATTTTCAAACACATCCGGTGTTTTACTGCTGCCTGACAAATTTGCAGCGCACATACATGCACCCTTTGCGTAAATATTCTGTCCTACGAAAGCTCTCTGTCCCGAACACAGAAAATGTGTAAATTCTTCCGGGAATTTATCTGTATCAAATCCTGCGCCTGTAAGATAATACGATGAAACATATGTATTGCCCAGTGTTTCTTTTATATGCTCCATTATTATTTTCTCAGAATCTTTATTTATTATAATACCATTATCATCATTACGAAGATCATCAAAAAATGACGTATTCTCACACACAATATCCCGGCTGGTATTGCCGACATTCTGCATGATTCTCATAAGATGACAGTACATTCCTTCTTTTTCCGATTCAATCAGCATAACACCACGTTTATAAAGATCGCTCTTCTGGTTAAATGCGTAGTATGCGTAACATTCCTCATGACTTAAGATAATATAATTCTGCGGTGTAAGCTGCATCTTTTCAAGAGCACATCTGATGTTATCAAGAATGTCCTTTTCAAATCTGTATACCGTAACACACAGCTTGTCAACAGTATACATTTTAATCTGTTTCATAACCCAGGAAACAGCTTTTCCTATTATTTCATAACAGTCTTCTGTATTATCATAGATATCTGTTTTTAAACCTTTATCCGCATAATCATAATAGCATATCTGTGTCTTATCCCTGCCAATATCAATTCCCATGACAAGTCCTGTATTCAAATCCATAAGCCGCTCCTTTCCTGTTATTTATATTTATCACTCAGGTGATTGCTAAACCCACGTCAGTCCATGGTTGTAAATATCTGTGATGCCACATAATCATTTACTGCATATGCATGCATAAGTTTTCTTACCGTTGTAACATCATGCTCATCCATGCTTTTAAGCATTTTATTAATGGATGCAAATCTTCCTTCAGTATTATTAAGCATATTCATATCAAAAGTTATGGTATTTTCGTTTGTCTTTATACTGTCACCGCCTTTTTCAGCAACAATATAATATGTTATGGAATCCGAATAAAATAAAGTGAATGTTTTGGTAAATATTCCTCCTGCCGTACATTTCATATCTTCTGATTCATACTTATCGCTTCCCGACACTTTATAATATATCACTACCTTACTTTCATCGTCAGCCTTATATTCAACAACGGTCTTATCAATGGCATTATATGGTATTGATAAAAAGCCATTGAATTTCTGATAGAATGAAAATATTTTATTTTTTCCGCACAGATCATCAAGTATTTTCTGTGCAGCCACAGCACGTTTTTCAGAAAGATTTTTTGCGTCTGTATCCCTGACACTTTCCTTAAACAATTCTCCCGGTTTTTGCGAATAGTACTTAAGTAATGCAATTCTGCATATTTCAAGTGCATGTTCATCATTTAACACACGCTTTTCAAGCGCATCAAAAACATAATCACTGTATTCATAATCGTTTGCGAAATATAAATAAGCCGCCATTACTATATATGCTGAAATAATTGTATCATCATATCCCCTGCTGTAGTATGACTTAAAAAGTTCATTAATACTCTTACCGTACTGTGCAGTAAAAAGCATCTGCCCTATAAGTCTTCCTGTCAGACTGTCAGCATCAATCTCATAATTGATGCACGCCTTCCACAGCTCATACATTAATTCATTTGTATTATTGTAAAAATCGGACATGTATTTTAATATAACGCCGTCATATTTATCCATCTTAAAAATATAGCCACATATCTGTACAAGAAGTTCATCTTCTATAACAACACTGCCCATATTATATATCCTGTTTCTTGCAAATTTGAAAAGTGCAGACGGCTTTATCTGTTCAAATCCATATTTCTTTATAAGTTTTGCTGCCTCGTCATACATATCATTTGCAATACATTTTTGCGTAAGCTTTGCTGCATCACGTATATTAAGCCCGTCTTTATTTATACTCGCATAATCATCATTATCATTATATATAAGCCATGAATTGATACCTGCAATAAAATCACGATTAACATTCCTGTCATTAATAAAACTAAGACAATTATTAAGCATGTCGCTGCTTATATTATTCTGCTGCGTATACTTTTCGTTCATATAAAGTCTTATATAGAAATCATCTGACTGCTTTCTGCATATTTCATCCAGATAATCATCATTCTGATATACACGTTCAATTTCATACATAACTCCGGTATTCCTGTATTCTACATCATCTTTTGAAAATGCAACACAACAGTCCTTAGTATACATCTGAACAAATGTAATTCCTTTGACAAGTCTGTATTTTACAGCTTTATTAAGTTCCTTATGCTTAATCTTTACATATTCAATATCCTTATTACTGCATGTAATCTTATATGTAAACATCAGCTTTTTTATAAAGTCATCCAATGCATCATCTCTTATATTCTTATCAAGGATATACTTATAAATTATCAGCAGAAATTCACTTATATCGCTATTTATCATATGCTCATAGCCGAATTTTTCAATCTGGTCATTATACATTTCCATTATCTTTTCATCATCCCTGCATGTAATAATGACATTTGCATATAAATATGACTTTGAATATACTTCCAGCTGATTCTCAAATACAAAGTACATAAGAACCATTTTAGGCAGCTTGTTCATTCTGGTTTTATTAAGGCTTAAAATATAAAACTCGTAAAGTCTCGTTATCTTGAGTCCTCTTAAAATACCTGTCTCATATAATTTCACACAGTTCTCACCCACAAGCTCATTTCTTATCATATGAGTAACAAGGGCTGACAATATCACATCATCATCAAGCTGTTCATACAGACTGTTTAATATTCCCAGTATCCTCACGGATGCTACTTTTGTACTGCTTATAATATCACAAATATGATGTGCAAGCCTTTTATCAATAAGAGCATATCTGCATCCGAAATTAAGCACCTGAACCTCAAAGTCGTTAAGCACTCTTAAAAGCAGCGGTTGCTGGTTTATTATATTCATAGCTTCAAAATACATTACAGGACTTGTACAACCATTATGAAATGCATCTTTTATCCTTGTAAGCTTTATGCTCAGATTCCTGTTCTGTGTCTCGTCAGTATAAAAGAGCATCCACAACATTCTCCAGTTGTCATGTCCTGTTTCATAATATTTTTTCAGTATTTTTACAACCTGAGCTGTAAAATCATCATTCTTAAGATACAGTGAATTAACATATAAATAAAAGCAGTAAAGTTCTACATTATTCTCCTGCTGCGCTTCTATAATATCACGTACACTTGACACAAGCCACATTCCATCATCTGTTCTTCCCTGGATAGCGTAAATCTGCGCCTGAACCAGCTTTAAATATACATCATCCGTATAAATTCCCCTTGCATGATCAAGGACTTTGTTTGACTTTTCTATCCAGTCATTCATGTCCGTTTTTTTCAATCTGTAATCAAGATAATAACCGGTAAGTTTCCTAAGTGCCTGTTTTCTTTCCCGGTCATCATTATTACATGATGAATATGATGCCTCAATATTTATAACAAAATGCTGTGATGCAGTATCTATATATATTCTTCCCAGATTTTTTCCGGCATGCAGCTTTTCTTTACAGATAAGAAATCTGAGTTCAAAAATATTGCCCGTAAACATATCTGAATTCAGATGGTGTATATCCGGTCTTATAAACTCGCTGTCTGTTCGTATATCAATATCCACAAAACCCCAGCTGGTTTTACTGATTTTAATATTTTCCGCATAATCTTTATTAATCTGAGAATATTTATAATCAGTTTTATCAACTTCAATCTTCACTTCATTTTTCTTACCCATAACTGACAGAAATTCTTCAACTGCCTGTATAGTATTACTGTTTGAAGCGTATACGTCATACCTGTTACGTGCCACCATATCGTCACTGATAAAAATCCGCCTGAAGTCATCTGAAATAAACAGTCGTGCAGCTTCATGGGGATATTCCCTGAAAAGCCCGGTAAATTCCTGCAGTGTTCCTATAGGGCCATTACTGGTTTCAACAACCGGATTTGTTACCTCGAACGTATAGCTTATGCTCTTTTGTCCGGCATCACTTACAATATCAAACTCACCCTTTATTATATGTCCGGCACATATTCCATTAGTATTAACTACGAAGTTTACCTGGTTTTCTTTTCCTGAAAAGCCTGCTGACTGTGTGCACTTAACCTGATTGTTACCTGCCAGTGTACTTCCTGCCGCATCTATTCCCACAAGTTCATTTGTTGAATATATTACGCCCTTTACGACCGAATCGGCACTGATAATAAACTTATCCGAAAAAATCGAATTAACAGGGCATGTTTTATTAATAGCTGTTTCAGATAAATTCATGACAGGTCTTTTATATTTGATGTTTCCTCTTGATATGCGCTCGATGTATTCCTTCATTAGGAATTTTCCTCCAATTTAATTCTCTGCAAATATTCCCTGATGTTTTTTTCATAACCTATCTGCGTAGGCTCATAAAATTTTTCTCCAACAAGATTATCCGGAAGATACTGTTGTTTTACATAATGATTTGGATAATCATGTGCATATAGATATCCGTTCCCATGTCCAAGTTCTGACGCACCTTTATAATGTGCATCCTGCAGATGAACCGGCACTCCTGAATCTGTTTTTTGTCTGACCATTTCAAGAGCCTTATCTACAGCCATGTATGACGCATTGCTTTTCGGTGCACTTGCAACATATGTAACTGCCTGCGACAGTATTATTCTTGCCTCAGGCATTCCGATTCTTTCGACAGCCTCGCAGGCTGATACAGCTACATTAAGTGCATTCGGGTCAGCATTTCCAACATCCTCACTTGCACAGATCATAATTCTTCTTGCAATAAACTTAATATCCTCTCCCGCATAGAGCATTTTAGCCAGATAATAAACTGCCGCATCAGGATCTGAACCTCTCATGCTTTTTATAAATGCAGATACTGTGTCGTAATGTCCGTCTCCATTGGAATCATATTTAACTACTTTTTTCTGTATACAGTCCTGCGCTGTCTTTAATGTAATATGTATCATTCCATCTTCTGACCTGTCTGTTGTCAGAATTCCAAGTTCTATTGCATTTATTGCACTTCTTGCATCGCCTCCGGCCATCTGTGCAAGAAATTCCAGAGCATCATCATCAATACATGCATTAAAGCTTCCCATTCCCTTGTCTTTATCATATACAGCCCTTTTAATAAGTATCTTTATATCATCTGTTCCAAGTGGTTTCAGTTCAAATATTACAGACCTTGATATCAGCGCCTTATTTACCTCAAAATATGGATTTTCCGTTGTTGCTCCAATAAGTATAACCGTACCATCCTCTACAAACGGAAGAAGATAATCCTGTTGGCCCTTATTAAAGCGGTGAATCTCATCGACAAACAGTATTGTTTTCCTGCCATACATTCCGAGATTGTTTTTTGCTTCTTCAATTACTTCTTCCATATCCTTCTTGCCGGCTACCGTTGCATTGAGCTGCTTAAAATCAGCACTGGTTGTATTGGCAATTACTTTGGCAAGTGTAGTTTTTCCTGTTCCCGGTGGGCCATAAAATATTACAGAACTTATCTTATCTGCTTTGATTGCCCTGTAAAGCATCTTGTCCTTACCTATAATATGCTGTTGTCCAACAATTTCATCCAGTGTTGCCGGCCTTAACCTTGATGCAAGAGGTGATTCATTTTTCATTGTATTAGTACGCATGTAATCAAATAAATCCATGTCAGTCCTCACTTATCATAAAATTCACTCATCTTATGTGAATATACATTTTCACATTATCCAAAACTAAGATATAGAATACCACATTTTTAAATAAATTACACTTACTTTTGCTATTATAAGCTTATAGTGGTAAAATATATACAGCTGAATTTTAACTTAACAATGGATTGGGGGATTTTAATCTTATGGCAAGCATTGCAACTCATTTTATTTTTTCCAATGATGTTTTACGGGCACTTCCGGCAGACATACAGGAACTTATCAGAAAAGCTCCTGATGCATATTTCCTCGGTGCTCAGGGACCTGATATATTTTTTTATGACGTGATACACCTTATGTTAACACATGATAAAAATAATATAGGCTCAAGAATGCACACTTTTAAAACAGATCACTTTTTTGCAGAATATCTCAGTGTCCTTCTTTCTCCTGGTAAAAATGCCGACAAAAACATTCCGGCAATTGCATACCTGTACGGCATGCTGACTCATTACAGTCTCGACAGTATGATTCATCCATTTGTATATTATATGTCCGAATCAAAAGACAGTTCAAAAAATAAAAAAGCTAATGATTTATGCTCTATTGAAAATCATCTTCAATTAGAAACCAACATAGATGAAATTTTCTTTTATGAACGTTTTGGAACAGGCATAAATAATGTAAAACGAAAAAATTTCATGAAGCCATCTGTCAGTGAAATAGAAGCTATTTCTCCAGTACTTGCAAATGCAATTAACAAGACCTATGGTTATCATCTTAAACCTTCCTATATCCGCGGAACGATAAAACGTGCATGTATCTGTAATTCACTGCTGCAAAATAACAATAATGGCAAAAAACGTCTTTTTTCTTTTGTTGAAAAAAAGTTTACCGGTGCCAGTAGATGCAGCCGGCTTATGTTTGACAGTTCCCTTCCTGATTTTTCATGTATGAATGAAGAACATAACTTATGGAGGGTTCCGCTAACACATAAAATTAAATATGATTCTGTATATGATATTTATAATAAAGCCTTAAAACGCGCAAATCGTCTTATAAAATCCTGTAGCACATGCTTAAGTTCTGATAATATAAACTCTTCAGATATGATCAGAAAATTTGCAAAGGAAACCGGTGGACTCTCATATCACACCGGCGAACATTACAAGTTGGGCTGATTATCAGCTTCTTGTGTATAAAAGCTGAAAGTACTTTACTTAATGGAGCAATCCAAAAAGATGTACATTTCAGCTTTTTACGTTAAGCTGCTTTAAAGCAGATGATCTGTAAGCTTAAAAAAAGCATCCCAGAATGTTGCTTCATTTATATCCTCATTTGCAACAATATCCACTGCTCCAAGCACATTTCCATTATAACTGTATTCTATTTTTCCAACCACATCCCCCTGCTTTAGCGGCGCTGAAATATTATCATTTAAAACAATATTCTTTTGTATGTCATCACTTTTTACATGATCAACAAATAGATATGAAAAATCCCCTGCATATTTGCAGTTTAAATTCTCCTTATTACCATTATTTACATGAACCTCACCGATTTCAGGCATATTTTCATCATGGTATATATCACATATACTGTACCCATAATTAAGAAGTGTAACCGCATCTGAAAAACGTGTTTTACTGTCAGGCGCTGCCATAATTACTGCAATAAGGTCAATTCCATCTTTTCGTGCAGTTGCAGACAGACAGCACTTTGCCAATCCGGTTGAACCTGTCTTTAAACCTGTTGCCCACTCATACTGCTTAACAAGCTTATTTGTATTGGTAAGTCCAAATTCTTTTTCACCTTTTTTTGTAACGTGGGTAATTGTATCCATCCAGACAGTGGAATAATTATGTATATCAGGATATTTAGTTATTAATTCCCGGCTCATAATGGCAACATCACGTGCACTGGACATATGTCCGTCAACATCAAGGCCGCAGCAGTTTACAAATGTTGTGGAATTCATTCCAAGTGCTTTAGCCCTTTCATTCATCCTGCTTACAAATGCATCTTCCGTTCCGCTTATATGCTCTGCCATTGCAACACACGCATCATTTGCACTTGCCATACTTATGCACTTTATCATAGTATCAACTGTCTGTTTTTCACCGACTTCAAGAAATACCTGGCTGCCTCCCATTGATGCCGCATGCTCCGATACCACAACCTCATCTGTAAGATTGATTTTTCCTTCTGACAACGCATCAAATATCAGTATCAGTGTCATAATCTTCGTTATACTTGCAGGCCGAAGTGATTCGTCTGCATTTTTTTCAAATATAACCTGGCCTGTTTTTGCTTCCATAAGAATAGCTGATGGTGCCCCAATGGCAGGTCCCGCGGAATTCTCCTGCGCCGGCGCCTGGGTTTTTGTTTCAGTCTGGGGTTGCGTTTCAGTCCGGGTTTGCGTTTCGGTCCGGGTTTGCGTTTCGGTCTGGGGTTGCGTTTCAGTCCGGGTTTGCGTTTCGGTCCGGGTTTGCGTTTCGGTCTGGGGTTGCGTTTCAGTCGGGGTTTCGGCCCGCAGATATAATGGAGACCACCACAGGCTTACTGCCATGATAAATACTAATATCACTGCCAAAGCTGCTGCGGTGGTCTTTCTCATAAGATTCTTCATAATATACACCTGAATGTGCTTTTACTTAAATATATGCCGGCGGCGATGGGATTATTCTTATACAAAAACAAAACGAAGATATCAGTACTCCATTTTTCCAGTCGTACTTCCATCTTCGTTTTGTTTGGGTGATGTGGCTCATCCGCTATGCTTCTGCCCTGCCATCCGCCTGTCACATTAAGAAGATGGCAGAACGACTAACAAAACGGAGTTATGACATCTTCTTAATGTGACCTCCTCATTGTAACTCCTCCAACTGCCAGTATTACAACGCACACTATCAGCCCTATAAATAATGGCGCGATTGGTGTATGGATTATGTTTCCAACTATCACTGCTGCCGGGCCGGCAATCATTGAGATGATTATGGCACGATCCGGTATTTTCCCATTTATAAACAGCCCTGTAGTCATAGGCAGAAGGACTACTGTCCCTCGTATTCCCATTGAAAGAAAACCAAAATCGTTTATGACTGCTCCCGGTATGATTATTGCTATAATAGCTCCCGCGGCCAGTATTGCAAAGATTGTGCAACGTGTAGACACAAGGTTTTTCTTTGCTTCTGCAAATTTATTATTAATTCGGATAAGAATATCATTTACTACTATGGTTGCCATTCCAAGTGACAAACCGGCGCCTCCGCCTACAACCGTAATAAGAAGTGTACCAAGAACAATTCCGCCTATGAGCTTTGGCATATACATTACTGCAAATTCAGGAAATGCCTGTGCAGTTGATGATATTTCGTGAAGACCTGAAGGAACTGCCATTCCTGCCTGATTAAGTGCTGCGATTTCGTCAGTTGTGATACATCTTGTACGCATAAATAATCCTATCAACGTACATGCGATTCCAATCGGCGGTATCAGGGCTGCACTAAGCAGTGCACCTTTTTTTGCTGCCTTTGTACTTTTTGCCGACCATATAGCCTGCGCATATGTCTGCGTTGCTATTACACCCAGAATCAAGGAAATTCCCGAACCAATATCCTTTTCTGTGCCTCTTGAAACAAGACTGCTGTAACGGGCAGTTATGGCTGATGGATCTGAAAGTCCGTTTATCTGTCCTAATGCAGTCCCCTCAAATATTGACTTTATGGAATCATACAATGAACCGATATTTCCGGATAACATTATAACAACTATAAATCCGATTATTCCTGAAGCATAAAGAAGAATAAGCTTTACTACTCCGCCCATTCCGGCGCCCCATGCGCCGCCAAAGATAACATAAACAGCCATAAGTAATACCGAAATAAGACTTGCCGTTATAAAATTCATTGAAAATATTGTCATAAGCAGTGCTGATGCTGCAATAACCTGCGCTATAACACTGATAAATATGCCTATGGTGCAAAGGATTGAACCCAGTGATTCTGCCTTTGGACCATATTCATTTTTAATAATCTGAAGCAGCGTGATATTCCCACTTTTTCTTAAAGGTGATGCATAAACAAGTCCTAAAACAAGACAGCCAAGACCCGCTCCAAGTGTGAACCACCAGGCTGAAAGCCCATATGTAAATGCCAGCTGTGCCGTTCCAACCGTGGCCTGTCCACTTACAAGGCTTCCCATAATTGTTCCGCAGACCATCAGGCTTCCTGACGTTCCGCCTCCTGTTGCAAAGTCACTTGCATTTTTAACTTTGCTTCCAGAGTAAATTCCAACTGCAATAATTGTCAAAATAATAAGAATAATTCCTATAATATTTAATATTCCTATATTCAATTCATACGCTTCCTTTCATAAAATGCTTAGTTGAACATAAGCATATTTACCATACCTGCTTTGCCAATGTATATTGCAATATACTTTCCTGATTTATATGCCATAACATCACTCGTACTATGCATCAGGTACATTCTTTTATCAAATTTTTCAAATACATCAGCTATTCCTGACATTGTTCCACTATATCCAATCTGGGATACTTCTTTCAACCCAAGCTTTTCAGCATCTATAACAATATAAACTTCATTTCCACTTAAGCCCTGGAGCTGCAAAGCGTCAACACTATTTCCACTATATGTATTCACCTTACCCTGACGGGCAGATGCAGTATCTGCATTCTGTTTATCGCTGATACAATATATCCCATCAGCCAGTGTACTCACTGTTGAATTATCATTTTCGGCAAATGCATTTTGTTGTGATGTTGATTGTGATACAGCTGCCGCATTAAGGCTTCCGTATGAATTTACCAAAAAAATTTTTTGCAGTGGATTGAAATTTTTTTCACCATGCTGTCCAATGCTAATCGTCTCCTGGTCATATAATCCCTGCATCGAATCATAATAGTCTACCGGAGTCTGTGCTATCTGTACATCCAGATTATAATCATTTTCCATATGCTCGGCCAGATTTTTAAGATTATCATTTTCGGTTGATTTTCCCTGAAGTAATTTTTCAATGTGCTGCTCAACCGTTTGTGTATCTTTATCCTTGCAGTAGCACTCAAGAAATGCACAATAACCGTCTCTCAGATATATCTTAATGCCATTTTCATTAAGCCCGGATCTTGTGTTTTTTTCATCTTTCCAGAAATCAGCCCTATTGTTAGTATACTTATCATCACTGTATTTTGTATGAAATACCATATCATATGACGTATTATCAAAAATATCTTTTGAGCCTACCGACATCATCATTTTTATTTCCGAATCACTTACGCCGGCAGCACTGGCAACCTCCCCCTTAATGTCACTTTTAATTCTGTCATATTCAATATTATCAAAGAAAATAAGCTCATTGTTGGTATCAAACAATGCATAAACAACCACATTATCATGTTTGCTGCATTTAAAGCTGTAGCCATATTCATTTTTATTTTTTCCATACGATTTGCCTGTCTGATAAGTATGACTTGAGCCTAATTGGGAAACAGAAAAGGAAAGGCTGTCATACTCATCTGTATTATACTTATCATTAAGATACGTGGCGCACTTACTTTTAAGAGCTCTGTCACTATATTGTGAATGTGCAGATGTCAAAAATCTTGCTGCAACTGCAAGCAAAAACAATATTGCAATTGAAATAAGAAACTTCCTGCTTCTACTCTTATTTTTATGCGTATGCGTTCCTGCTGTCAGTATTTCTTTATTCCACAGCGGTGCATCATGTGCAACATTATCCTGTGTGTGCATCTCTTCATAATTATTATTTATCCTGTCAAATATTTCATCAATATCCTGGTCCTGCGTCGTTTGCGATGGTTTCTCATGCAGTTCCTCATATGCTTTCTCATATGCTTTCTCATACAGTTTCTCATATAACTTCTCATGCTGTTCCCCAGATGATTTCTCTTGTGATTCATCTTGTATTTTCCCGGATGATTCCCCTTGCGGTTTCTCAAACGGTTCTTTTTGTTGTTCCACATACACTTCTTTTGCCTTTTCCGAAATCACATTCATGTGATTCTTATTGACAGATTTCGCATAATTAAGTGCAGCTTTATACGCATCATGCAGCTGCATCCACTCTTGTGGATTATCTTCACTATGACACTCTTTTACTTTACTGGCATATGCTTTTTTAATTAATCTGGTATCCGTAGTACGTTCAATTCCAAGTATATTCCAACAATCCATTTTAATATCCTATCCTAACTTGTGTATTTGTTATCCCACTCACTAAACAGCATTTCATCTTCCCTGGCATCTTTTTTATCTTCATCTGATATCTGCTGTTTTTCATACCAGTCGGAAAAATTTTCTTTTACAACACTAACATTTATATAATTCTTTTCAATATAATCAAAAAAATTCAAAACACTTTTTCTTGCCCGCATTATATTGTACATGTTTCCACAATTCAGGATATACATAAAATATGAAAGACGTTTTTCTATCATTTCACGTACCCGTCCTGTTGACTCAGCAAATAAGCGGTTGCCCTTTTCGATGACCAGCTGATTTTCTTCATTCTTGTACTGATTTATCTTTATCTTTTCAAGCTCCTTTACCTTCTCATCAATATTATCTATGAGTATTCCTTTGTCCTTCTTGTATATAACCTTTTTATATTTTTCCCCGCTTGAAATAACCTCTGCATCTACAATAAGAATTCCATTTATATCATATGTAAAACTAACTCTAACGCTCTCACATTCTGTAGGGTTATATGGAATAGGACACCTTATCTCACCAATGTTAATATTATTTTCTGCAATAATCTCTTCGCCCTG
The DNA here is from genome assembly GCA_934330725.1 of uncultured Lachnospiraceae bacterium. Classification (GTDB taxonomy): domain Bacteria; phylum Bacillota; class Clostridia; order Lachnospirales; family Lachnospiraceae; genus Lachnospira. The sequence goes on from CAKRGM010000006.1 coordinate 46,173, forward strand.
GTATATTACAAATTTTACATAGCGCTGTCCTGGGTTACAGGCTGAATATATTTGAGATTTACTTATTGGAAGCGGTGAATTTCTCTCAATTATTACAGAATTATATTCTGTATCGCTATTATCCATATGTGCCCCCACTCCAAGTGAAAAAGGACACAAATCCGTTAAGATGACATCCTTTATGTCTTCTTTACGTTCTTTTATTCCGGCATACACCCCTGCGCCAAGTCCAACCATACAATCAGGATCAGCAATAAACACATTTACACCTTTTAAAATATGCTTTATATACTGTTGCACAACAGGCATTCTACAGGATCCTCCAACAAGCACAACTGCCGATAACTGATTCTCTCCTATATCAGCATCACGCATTGCTTTTCTGACTGGTATCTGCATACGTTCAAATAAATTCTCCGACAGTTTTATCATATCGAGACGGCTTAAATCCATTGAATATATACTGCCATCTACTGTTGCCTTCATTACGGTACTTTCCTTTTCAGACAATTCTTTCTTTGCATTAACTGCCGCCTCAAGAATAATTGCATGATCCTGCTCAGTAATGTGTAATTCATCCAATCCGTTTTTATTTATAAATGTATCAGCAATAGCCCGGTCAAAATCACAGCCGCCAAGATGGCTGTCACCACTTACTGCGATAATTTCGACAACATTTTCAAAACAATCAACAATAGACACATCAAGAGTTCCACCACCAAAATCAAATATCATTAGTGTGGCATCTTCCTCGTGATGTGCCTGTTGATATGCAAGTGCCGCTGCTGACGGCTCATTTATTATTCTGTCAACTTTTAATCCTGCAAGCTTTCCTGCATTTTTAGTTGCATTTCTTGCTATGTCATCAAAATATGCAGGAACACTTATAACAGCTTCCTCTACAGGTTCCTTTAAATACTCCTCTGCATCTTTTTTCAGTTTACCTAAAACCAGAGCTGAAAGCTCTTCAGGGCTAAACTTCCTTTTTCCAGCTTTGAAAACTTTATCAGTTCCCATAAAGCGTTTAAACTCTTCAAAAGTCAGCTCAGGATATGTAACTGCTCTTTCCTTTGCTACTTTCCCAACATATACTTCTTTAGCATCTTCATCAAAACTGACCACACTCGGTGTCAATACCTCGCCAAATCCATTGGGAATTAAAGTAACCTGTCCATTTTCCCACATTCCGACAAGACTGTTTGTTGTTCCTAAATCAATTCCTATTATTCTTCCCAATTTGTGCCTCCTTATGCTAAAACTGCCATTTACGAACAATTTTACCACGTTAGCGCACTAAATTTCAATTGCATTTTATTCATTCCAGGAAATGCTTTTGCTGAAATTTCCTTTTTATAAAGCAACTGACTTATCACTATTTCAATTACCGTTCCAATAATAACTCCGGCATATGCCAAAACTGCCATTCCCGCAATATTTATGTTTTCCGCTATACTCATGCATATATTTTCATATGCACCAATTACAAAAACTACCATAACAGCAGCAAACAGTCCAACCGTTGATATAATAAAATACTTGTACGCAAAACCTGTGTATATAATTGCTATTATCAGCAATATCAGCAATTCTGCAAATGATGCCAATGCCTCATGTTCTTTTTCAGGATGTACGTATATTATTATGCTGCGCTCAATTAAAACTGCTGTAAGTATCAGAATATACAGCACTGAACTTACATAAGCAGGTGTTGTTGTCTGCAGCTTTTTCTTCCATTTTGATGACTGTATATAAGGCGATATATCCATTGAAATAATCATCTGATATAAAAACATTGCTGTAATAATAAGGTAAAAACCTCCTAAAAACTGTGTTCCCTGTGATATAATTTCAACAGTAAAACCTATTAAAAGAAATACTGCCATCATTATCATATTCCACTTTATTTTGAATCCGTATTTTACGAGTTTTAATCCGAATTTAACTTCATTTAACATTTTACTCTTCCTTTCTTTGCCATAGTTTATGTGTACAACATTTTACAACTGTTAATCCCTATAAGAATTCAATACTTTCTGATACATATGCTTAAATGTAAGTGTAAATAATGCAATGCAGATAACTGCTGCAATTGCCAGAATATAAATAATATCCATGTGCTCTGAAAGATATGTGACTCCCACAAAAATAAGTGCACCTGCCATGGCAAACACATAACCTATAATCATAAACATATTAAACATATCAAAATATCTGGAAATATTCATTGCCGCATATATACAAATTAATGTTATGAACCATATAATAAACATATATATTGCATTATCTGTATTCTTAATACTTCTTACATATATCAGCAGAAAGGTTACAATATATTTGACAGGTCTTACTAACAGGTCACAAAGAACCGCCTTGCTTAAAAAATCATTTCCTCTGAAAGATGTCTTAATATAATTAATTGAACATCCACCCTTGTGGCAAAAATCAAAAAATCAAAAAAAGTCCAGAAACACATCACTGGCAATTGATACAACCATCGCTATAACAAGAATTACCATTCTGGTTTCATTTTCAAAAATGTTATCCCATGCACGACCCAATATAAAACTTATCGCTATTACGGCCACCGGCTGCACAATATTGCTCAGTAAAACATATTTTTTTGATAAAAAACTGATATAATATTTTATAATATTCATTTTCATCGTTCTCCATTCCTTCATATTCCACACTTTATCTGATATCAGTAAATTGCTTTCTAAATAAGCGTTTCAAAAAAATTAAATTTCAATGTTGGTGTGCTTCTCCATAACAGCTACACTTATCTGGAAAAGTGTCGGTATTTCCTTTGATACATCCATTCCAGCAAGCTTATCAAGATCTGATGCAAGACATATGCCCTCAAAACCATATGGGTTAGTTCTTATTGAAAACAGCACTTTCTTTGCCATAGCCGTGTCTTTTTCGTCACCCTTTATAAGAATATACTTTTCCTTCAGATCTTCTACAAAACCAGCCTCAACAACACTGCCATTCTCCATTATGATTGCATAATCAGTTATATTTTCCATATCAGAAATATTATGTGTTGAAAACAGCACACTGCGTTTTCCATCACCTTTATCAATATAATCACCAATCATCTGGCAAAGTTTATCTCTCATTAAAGGATCAAGAGGCCATGCAGGTTCATCCATTACAAGCATATCAGTATCCCTTGCAAGGACACCGGCAAGCATAAGCTTAACTTTATTACCATCTGACATTTCGCTGTTTTTCTTATCAAATACTGCTTTTTTATTAGAACCTATTTTCAACTCATCACATAACTTTTCGAACTTATCCTTAGAAAAATTATCAAAAAGCAATCCGCTTATTTTCTCAATATCTTTTATAGTCCACTGTGGAAAATAATATTTGCTCGTTCCTGTATATCCTTTTTTCTCTTTAACCTGTGGATTGCTTTCTCTGTCCTTATCTGTATATTGATCAAAATATTTTATATTACCTGTGTAATCCAGTCTGATTCCCATAAGTATATTCAAAAGAGTTGTCTTACCCGCACCATTCTCGCCAATCAGCGCAGTTGCAAATCCCTGGGGTATCTTAAGCTCAGGAATATTAAGTTCAAATCCCTTAAAACTCTTCTTTAAATCTTTAATTTCCATTGCGTAATTCTGTTCCATAATCTTTACTCTCCTTAAACATCGAAAACTTTGACTTTAACGTGTACCTCTTTATTCACCATCTTCATCCGATATAGACAACAGTGCATCAAGCGTCTGTTTCAATTCATCATCAGTTAGTCCTGCAATACGCGCTGACTTAATCGCATCCATAAGCGAATCCTCAACCTTGCGCAGATGCTGTTCTTTTAGCATCTCACTATCCTGGGCATTAACATAAAAACCTTTTCCCTGTGAAGCAGTTATAAGTCCTTCCTCTACAAGCATGTCGTATGCCTTCATCGTAGTGATAACACTTATCTTTAAATCCTTGGCCAGACTTCTTATTGAAGGAAGAAATTCTCCCTGTTTATACTTTCCGGCAAGAATATCCGTCTTAAACTGTTCTGCGATCTGCTGATAAATTGGTATGCCTGAATTCTGTAACAGCTTCATTGGTTATACCTCCTTTAACTGTTTATATGTTATACAAACACCATTAACAGTTATGTGTCAAGATAAATAAAAAAATAATTCGCCAGCATGTATATAAAAAATAATCCGCCAGCATTCCGTTTTTTTAGTCATGTTGGCGGATTATTTTTTATTGGGCTTGTAAGGAGCCGGGGAGATTGTTTTTTATTGAGCTTATTGAGAAACTGGAAGGGGGGGATACTCCATGACGGTACCGAAAATATGCTAAAATACCTTTTTGTTTTACACGCAAAAAAGACGCATGGAATTATTACATCTCATACGCCTTTACACTGTTATAATATTCTGTTTTATATTATCAACCGACATCACTCTTAACCCTCTGCTATGCCACGGCTCATTTCTATAAAGTCGGTATTTTCTGGAAATTTCTCAAGTCCTAAAATTCGTTCCTCTAACCTGTCAAACTGTCCTGCTGCATTATCTGGTGAAAGTAATTCATACGTAATGTACTCATATATTCCCCTTAAATCTGCATTGGCTTGAGCAGTGGTAATTACCTCATAAATCATATATCATAATCTTTACGAATATCAGTAAATGCCTGTCTTGCAGGTTTTGTTCTGCCTGCTCTTTCACATCCGACTCTATTCTTACGTACAAATTAGCTGATTTTGTTGCCATAGTGTAATACTCCTTTCAAAAATCTTATTGTCTCTTTTTCCAGCTATATTATACTAATTAGTACGCACAATAGCGATACATTTTTATTAGGCTAATTTATGAGCCGGGGGACATTCACTCACACCAAAGAAAAAAGAAGCTGGCAGTACGACTAACAAAACGGAGTACTTCCAACTTCTTTTTCTTATCTTTTATCTCTTACTTCTCACACTTCCAATAGCTTACACTGTATCCCGGCAGATCACTGCCACCGCCGAAGTCATGCTGACTGCCTGTTATAAGGTCAGTTGCAAGGCCGCATCCTGCGTTGAAATCTGCATGGAATGTGTTTTCATCTATGTTTATTGCAACTATTATGCGCTCATCTTCAAAGCATCTCTGAAATATATACTGCCTGTTTGTAAGAAGCAGCTGTGTATAATCGCCATACATGAGTGCTTTGCTATTCTTATATGCAGTTGCCATTGCAGCTATTTTTTCTGTAAGGCGGTTAAATTCAGGCTGGTCGTAACATTTTCTTATGTCTGCATCACTTCCATTAGCCTTAACACCTTCTGCGCCCCACTCACTTCCGTAGTATATGCACGGAATTCCCGGCATTGCAAAAAGCAAGCCATATATAAGCGGCAAATGTGCAGGATTCTCAAGAGTGCTTGCAATTCTATTCACATCATGATTGTCAACAAATGCAAACATATGCTTTCCTGTGTACAGGCACCACTGTTCTTTGCCAAACTGCCTGTTGATGCTATATGCAATCTCGAACATGTTATAACTGTTAAAGCTTGAATACAGTCCCTTGTAGCACTCATAATTTGTTGCACTGTGAAGCATTTCATTGTTTACAATCGTATTATAATCACCATGGAGCATCTCACCTAACAGGAAGAAATCCCTCTTTTTGCTGTCCGTAAATGCACGAAGCCTCTTCATGTAGTCATGATCAAGACAATATGCAACATCAAGTCTGATACCGTCAATATCAAATTCATCAATCCAGCCGTTTACAACGCTTAACAGATAATCCACCACCTGCGGATTCTTAAGATTAAGCTTTACAAGGTCATAATAGCCCTCCCAGCCTTCATAATAAAATCCGTCATTGTAATTGCTGTTGCCATCAAAGTTAATATAAAACCAGTCCTTATATGGTGAATCCCATTTCTTTTCCTGAACATCCTTAAATGCCCAGAAACCTCTTCCTACATGATTGAATACACCATCAAGCACCACTTTTATGCCATTCTCATGCAGAGCCGCCGTAACCTGCTTAAAATCATCATTGCTTCCCAGCCTGCAGTCTATCTTTGTATAATCCCTGGTGTCATATCCATGAAAATCACTTTCAAAAAGTGGTGAAAAATAAATTGCATTAACACCAAGCTTTTTCATATGAGGAATCCAGTCAATAACCTTTTTTATTCGTGAAACCTCAATGCCATCATTATCATACAATGCCCCGCAAAATCCTAACGGATAAATCTGATAAAACACTGCCTCATCATACCACATATTAACCCCTCCATTCTACATCCCAGCCATTCTTATATATCTATCATATATATCCTGATATACACCCTCATATACATTTTGGCATACATCCTCATATATACTTATATACAATCCAGTCTGTCAGCTGGTCTATTTATGTTTAGAACCAATCCAGCAGTACTCAACACTGCCAATATTCCTTAAATTCTCTCCTTTTATTGTGCACTCATACATCTGGTTATCTCCAGTATAAAAGTAAAGTTTATTCTTGTAAAGATATGTTTCACCTGTATAGTTCTGACTTATATTATCCTTCATCGCATATTCATCTGATGATGCAGATGCACGATAATACTGTATATTGCTTTTTATATACGTTATACCAATATCCGAATTTTTCACAAGCGACAGTGAGCCATCTGCCACTCCATCTGTAATATTCTTTTTGTTGCCATCAGATATACTTACCAGTTGGCCACTGCTGTTAACCATTATAATACCTGATGTCTTATCAGAATATACATAATCAGTTAACTGTCCAATATCATCTATTACAGAAAAGTCTCCCACTTTACCATCTTTAATTACTGCATATGATATACTGCCTGAACTTATTGCATATACAAATTTATTTTTCTTAATAATAAATTCTTCCCCGGCTGTTACAGCTGGTGCAATAACAATATCATTTTCATCTTTTTTCTGTTCAAAATTATGATATAGATACCTTCCTTCGCTAGCGTACACAACCGCATCTGCATTATCGGAATTATTTATATCTGCAGCCTTACCTGTAAATACATTATTATTTTTTTCAGACATTGCACATACACAGCTTACATCATCTGCAATTCCTTTTTTACCATCCATAGCCTCGTAATCGTATGTATATAATGACAAATCCTTGTTATAACATATCAGAAGATGTCTTTTTGCATAATCATTTACACTAAGAAGATTATCTTCAATACATGAAAGCTTTCCATTCTGAATATCATTACCTGCATTATATATATATAATTCAATTCCACCAACTGCGCCTTCATCGTTTAAAACATCGGTATCTGTATATATAACCTTTCCGTCATCAGTTACATTAATTATACTCTTTGTTTTCAGATTCTGTGAAACTGTAACGATGTTATTATCACATACAAGATACAAAGTATACATTTTACTGTCATCATCATATGTCACAGCACAATTATATTTACCATTCTGGCTTATCATTGTCTGCACAAGCTTTGACTTGTCAATGCCATCATTACATTCCCGTATAAAAAATGTTTCATTATCACTGGCAAAAACTGCACTGTCTGCATCACATATGTATTCGTTATCATTCTCTTTAACATTATATATTTTGCCATCACTGTTTATATACATATCATAGTTTTTCTTACTATTTAGACCGATAAACATGCCAATTCCTATGCACAACACTACTATAACGGCTAAGGGAATTATAAAATACCATTTATGCTGCTTTATCTTATCAAAATTCCTGCTTTTAACCCTTGTAGATATATCTTCTGCCTTCTTATATACAGCTTTAAGACTCTTGTCCCGGATATCATCTATTCTTTTGTCTGCATCCTTTGGAATTATAATTGTTTTTTTCTTTTCCACCTTTTGCGTATTTGCAGAAGAAGCAGACTTTTTCTTAGTCTGCTTCTCTTCGTATTCCATCTTACGCTTAAGATAATCACTTTCATTTACAGTAATTTCAAGTCCAGAGCAATCAGGACACTTATCGCCTTCATATTCTTTTCCACATATCGGACACTTCATACTAATCTCCATTCCTGCACCGCTTTAAAAAACATACGGTGGTACGCATCGAAAGTTTTCAAATTCTTAACTGCGGTCACTTTATTTAAAGATCTGGCTCAAATAGCTGCGTAAAATTAAAATTCAAACTTATCCTTAAAGTAATCCTTAAGATCTGCAATCTTAACTCTTTCCTGCTGCATAGTATCTCTGTCACGTACAGTTACTGCACCATCTTCTTCTGATTCAAAATCATATGTTATACAGAAAGGTGTACCAATCTCATCCTGTCTTCTGTATCTCTTACCGATATTTCCTCTGTCATCATATTCACAATTATACTCTTTTGATAACTCCGCAAACACTTTTTCTGCACCCTCATTAAGTTTCTTTGAAAGTGGAAGAATACCAATCTTTACAGGTGCAATTGCAGGATGGAAATGAAGTACTGTTCTTACATCTCCGCCTTCAAGTTCTTCCTCATCATATGCTGAACAAAGGAATGCAAGTGTAACTCTGTCTGCACCAAGTGATGGTTCAATTACATATGGAATAAATCTCTCATTTGTCTCATCATCAAAATATGTAAGATCCTCACCTGAAACTGTCTGATGCTGTGTAAGATCATAATCAGTTCTGTCGGCAATACCCCAGAGTTCTCCCCATCCAAATGGGAAAAGGAATTCAAGGTCTGTAGTTCCTTTGCTGTAAAATACAAGTTCTTCAGGAGAATGATCTCTTGCTCTTAATTCATCTTTCTTAATTCCAAGAGCATATAACCAATTGATACATTTTTCCTTCCAGTAGCCAAACCATTCAAGATCTGTACCCGGCTTACAGAAAAATTCAAGTTCCATCTGCTCAAATTCACGTGTTCTGAATGTAAAGTTTCCTGGTGTAATTTCATTTCTGAATGCTTTACCTATCTGTCCAATACCGAATGGAAGCTTCTTTCTTGATGTTCTCTGAACATTCTTAAAATTAACAAAGATTCCCTGTGCTGTCTCAGGTCTTAAATAAACTGTATTTTTAGCGTCTTCTGTAACTCCCTGGAATGTCTTAAACATAAGATTGAACTGTCTGATATCCGTGAAATTATGTTTTCCACATGTAGGACAGTTAATTTCATGTTCATCAATGAAATTCTTCATCTGTTCCTGAGTCCATCCATCAACTGAACCATCTAATTCAAATTTATTTTCGTATGCCCACTCTTCAATAACCTTGTCAGCTCTGAATCTTTCATGGCATTCCTTACAATCCATCAATGGATCAGAAAAACCGCCAAGATGTCCTGATGCAACCCATGTCTGTGGGTTCATAAGGATAGCACAGTCAACACCTACATTATAAGGACTTTCCTGTATAAACTTTTTCCACCAAGCCTTCTTTACGTTATTCTTTAACTCTGAACCAAGGTTGCCATAATCCCATGTATTAGCAAGTCCACCATAAATTTCTGAACCCGGATATACAAAACCTCTTGCCTTTGCTAAAGCTACAATCTTTTCCATTGTCTTTTCCATTTAATAAACCTCCTGAAGCAGATATATCTACCTGATTTAATCATAAAAACTTTTTTTATTTTATACTATTTTATAGCGTATTACAAGTGCATAATTGGATTTGCTTTGAGGTAACTGATGTAAAGTCTGAAAGTACTTTATGTCGAATAATGCATGAGCACAATAACACTTTCTATCTTCAAATGGTATGATTTTATATACTGCATATACTGCTTATATAATTATTCATGCTCTGCTTATTTCTGCTTATTAAATTCATTTCAACGTACTTAAAAATTCTTCAAAACACACACCATCCGTAAGCGGAATCTGCATTTCATCAGATCTTATAATACATTTTCTTATAAAATCCGAAGCCTTTTCAACTGAAGCTGTAAGTTCAACTCCATTAACTGCATCTGCTGCAATTATTGATGAAAATATATCTCCGGTTCCACAGCGCGTCTGTCCACATTTAGCTCCCTTTATAAGCTTTCCTGAAATTTTTTCATCACATTTCAATGCATTTCGGCCAGAAACTGTCATATTGCCTTCATCTGATTTTTCGCAGCAGTAATTAGCAATATAACTGCCACCATCAATGCCTGTAATTACTATTTTTTCGGGTCCCATCGCAAAAAGCTTCTTTGCAATACTCTCATAATCACTCAACGTAAAATCCTCTCTGTACTGTGTATCTGTAAGCAGACACGCCTCTGTAAGATTAGGTGTCAGAATATTAGCATAGCCTATAAGCTTTTTCATATGCTCACACGACTGTTTTGTATACGTTGAATACATGCTGCCATTATCACCCATAACAGGATCGATTACAACTTTATTTGTTTCGTTTTTAAAGACCTCAAAAAATTTTTCGACAATCTCGATTTGCTTATACGACCCCAGAAAACCAGTACATATACCATCAAACTTAAGTCCTAACTTCTGCCATTCATCTGTAAAATGCTGCATTTTATCCGTATAATCATCGAAATAAAAGCTTTCAAATGCAGTATGATTAGTAAATATCGAGGTTGGCATTACACTGCACTGTACCTTAAGTGCTGAAATAATTGGCAGCTGCACGGTAACTGAGCATCTCCCAAATCCTGATATATCATTTATCAATGCTATTTTCTTCTGAGTGTTATGTGACATTTCCATTATATTTTACCTTTCTGTATTAAACACCGAATAAACGCAATATCAATATCGCTGACTTTATGGAAGCATCTTTGCCGACTTCATATTCTTATCAAATGTCCTGTTACATAGAATATTAACTATCATAATCAGCTCATGCAGCACCTCGTCACTGACAGTAAATGTGTAAAGCTTTTCAAGTGGCGAACTTACTATATACTCCAGCGTGTATACTGTCGATTCAACAGGCGGCTTTGACGTATAGGTTATAAGCTCCTCAACCTGCGGGCATTCTCCATTAATCTCAATTGCCTTAAGTTCATATATACAACGTACCAGTCTGTCCGGAATATTATCATTTTCCAATGCCCTCAGTGAAGCATATAATAAATTTATCAAAATACCTGCATCAAGATTCTCCCTTGCATAATATTCAGCTATTTCCGCAAAATAATATGCATAGTACACCGCATCAAGATCTGTAATTACTTTTTCAAAATAGTTACTTATTGCAGCCTGCCTCAGATTATAAGATGTCCTGCCTTCATACATCTGAAACTTTCCAAATACAAAAGGTCTTGTAACACCCATAAGTGAACTTCCCGGCCGCCTTGCTCCTTTTGCAAATGCAGATATCTTGCCGCGTTCCTTTGTTATTATAACTATTCTTCTGTCATATTCGCCAACAGGCATGGAAGATATCACCATGCCTGTAACTTCTGTAATATCCCCCATGCCTGTTGTTAATTCCTTCCGTTTAATCAGTACATCTAAATATCATCTTTCTTCTTGTCATAGCCAAAATTCTTTATAAGAACATCGCTGTCACGCCATTCTTTCTTTACTTTGACCCAGAGCTGAAGATTCACTTTATTCTCAAGCTGCCTTTCTATTTCATATCTTGCGTTTGCTCCAATCTTTTTAAGCATTGCTCCACCCTTGCCAATAATAATGCCTTTATGTGAATCTCTTTCACATATAATTGTTGCCTGAATATCAGTTATAGTCTCTTTGCCCTTTTTTCTGTCTTTCATGCTGTCTATAACAACCGCAATTCCATGTGGTATTTCCTGATTCAATGCATGAAGGGCTTTTTCTCTTATAAGTTCAGCCACAATCTGGCGCATTGGCTGGTCTGTAACAGTATCCTCTGAATAATAATAAGGTCCATATGGAAGATGCTTAAATATGCTTTCAACCAGATCTGTGATATTATCACCATTCCTTGCTGAAACAGGAACTATCTCAGCGAATTTAAGTTCACTCTTATATTTATCAATCACAGGAAGAATTTCATCCTTTTTTATTGTATCAACTTTATTTATAACGAGGATTACAGGTATCTTAGTATCCTTCAGCACATCAATAATATGCTGTTCAGAAGCTCCAATATATGTTGTCGGTTCAATAAGCCAGCATATCACATCGACATCTTTTAATGCCTTATGTGTAACACCTACCATATATTCACCAAGTTTATTCTTTGCTTTATGGACTCCCGGTGTATCAACAAAAACAATCTGTCCTCTGTCATCTGTAAAAACCGTCTGTATCCTGTTTCTTGTCGTTTGCTGTTTATTAGACGTAATCGCTATTTTCTGTCCTATTATACGATTCATAAGTGTTGATTTTCCAACATTTGGACGTCCAATAAGTGTTACAAATCCTGACTTTGTATTGCCCTGTGTTCCCACAGCACCACCGGTAATTCCACTTGCTGCGAGCATTTCATCTAAATTCAAATGTATCTCCTATCTGCGGCATCCCGCTTAAAATCTGTACAACTATCACACAGTTACTTATGATGAAGCCGTTTATAATACGGCTATACAGCTGCTATATTATTACTTATATAATGGCTGTATTTTATCAAACATTTGTGCTTCCGAATTAATCTTATTCTGGTTTCCTACAACACACAGATAATCCTGGTCGACAAACGCCCTTACAATATTTGAAAGTTCCCTTATGCTGTCCTGATCAGCTTCGAGCACCTGTCGTCTTTCCTCTACAAGCTGGTCATAGTCCGCATTACATATATATGCTCCAAATGAACGCATTCCTTTAGCTGATGGATTAAGCGGTGTATCCATATCTCCAATTGTTCCTATTATAAACTTGACCATATCTCTGTCACTAACTGTAAAATTCGCAATATAGTCTGCTGCCGCCTCATAAATCTGATTAGTTTCCTTAAGATTAGGATCTCTGTATGAAACCATATAGCAGTCACCATTCCTGTAGAAATTACTCATACAGCCATAAGCTCCGCCTTTTACTCTTACATTATTCCAAAGATAATCATATCCCATAATTACTTTAAGTACTTTTAATGCTCCTGTATATTTAAAGCCTGCATCAGCATAATTACCACAGCGTGCAACATACTGAACCTGTGAAGAAGATGTAAGTCCCATCTTTTCATTACGCGGTTTAAACATTCTTTTGGCCGGTTCAGTATCTGAATCCTTAAAGCTTTGTGCAAATTGATCAAAGCTTTCACTAAACCTGCTGTATCCATTATCATCTGCAGTTATGCTGACCAGCATATTATCCCTTGTAAATATAAGATTAACCAGTTTTCTTAAATTACTGCTGATTTCTTCTTTCAGGTCATCAAATGAAGCATCAAGTTTTTGTATCAGATTATAAAATCCATATCCTCTCATCTGATTTGAATAATATCCCGTTGCAGAAAATTGTGACAAACACTCAAGCATAGCCACAGTATGACCTGAACTTATCATTGTACTCTCAAGTCTTGACTTTATTCTTGCAATAATTTCCTTTAGTCTATTATAATCATCAAACTTTGTAGTAAACAATATTTCTTTCATCATATCCAGAACAAACGGGATTTTGTTGTAAAGGACCTTACCCTTTACTTCATACATAGTTCTGTTCTTTCCAATCTTCTTATAGTCATTATAAACAGACGCATCCGTTGAAATGCCGCCACAATTTATATTAATCTCATTAGTAAGTTCCGCATAGGTAAAATGCTCTGTATCCATAAGTCCGAGTGTTGAACCTAAAAGTCCGATATATGAATACAGTTCATCCGGCACATTTCTGCAGTCAAATGCCATATCAATATATGCAATCTTATTTGTAAATATATTATGATGGATAACATCTATTTCAGCTGCCTGTTTTTTTTCTATATACAGCTTTTCCGGCTTTTTATCAATGTCCGAAAGCTTAAGCATAGGTATCTTTTCCAACTCTTCCTGCGGTGACGGTTCATCCTGATACTTTTTAAGAGCCTTCGTATCCTCAACAAGCTTATCAAGCTGTTCATCACTTAGGGATGCCTTATAATCAGCAAGAACTTTCGCCTCAGCTGCTTCTTTCTTTGCCTCAAGTCCCCGTTCAGGTACAAGACATATTATAGAAGAATGCTTATTATCTAAAAGATATTTCTGAATAAGCCCTTCAAAATATCCATTATCAATATCTTTCTTTAATTCATCAAATATTTTTCCTTCCTTAACATGGATAAATGCAGCGTTATCATCGTAAAGCCAGCTGTCCATCATTGTAAGATAATACATCAATCCCTTTGGATAAGAACCAAAATCAGCCTCGCGGTACTTAAATTCATAATAATTAATTCCGGCCATTACCATTCTTTTATCAATGCCATTTGCAACAATGTCCTTAAGTTCTTCATTGATTGTTCCAATGAATGCCTGTTTCTGTGACTTCTCAGTGTTCTTTGCAATTATTGAATATATAGGCTGATAAACCGAAGTCTCATAATTACTGTAAATATCTGTTCCAATTCCTTTATCGATAAGAGCCTGTTTAAGCCTTGCACCCGGTGCCATTATCAAAGCATAATCAAGTATCTGCATTGCGAGATAAAGCTTTGCATCCAATGATGTTGAAATAACTTTATTAACTGAAAGATACGTATTATTTTCTAATGGTTCGTCCTGTGTTACAGCATAAGAAAATTCACTCTCTGCCTCACTGTCAAATGCTTTCTGTAAATGAATTTCTGAATCAATACTAACATCATTTTTATCAAATGAATCAAGATACTGACTGTCAAGGTAATCAAGTCTTTCCTGAACATCAAAATCACCATACAGATAAATATAACTGTTTACAGGATGATAATAATTCTTGTGGTATTCAAGAAACTCTTCATAAGTTAAATCAGGAATCTTCTCCGGTTCGCCGCCTGATTCAAAACGATATGCAGTATCAGGAAAAAGACTTGTAAATGTATATCTTGCAAGTATATCATCTGCAGATGAATAAACACCCTTCATCTCATTAAATACAACACCATTGTATTTTAAATCAGCATCTTTGCTTTCAAGCTCATAATGCCATCCTTCCTGTTTAAATATTTCTGGTCTATTATAAATATTAGGATAAAAAACGGCATCCATATAAACATCCATAATATTCTTAAAATCAGCATCATTACAGCTTGCAACAGGATATACTGTCTTATCCGGATATGTCATTGCATTAAGAAATGTATTCAGTGATCCCTTGCATAATTCAACAAAAGGATCCTTAACAGGATACTTTCTTGAACCGCACAGCGTTGAATGCTCCAGAATATGCTGAAGTCCTGTGTCATTATATGGCGGTGTCTTAAATCCAATAGAAAACACCTTATTCTTATCATCATTTGTTATAACTACAATCCTTGCCCCACTCTTTTTATGCTTAAGAAAAATCCCGACAGAATTAATATCTTCAAGTTTCTCAGTATTAATCAGGTCGTATTTAGACAAATTAAGCTTATTTATATCAGTAACCTTTAAATTAGAATTCATACAACTTGTTCCTTTCATTGTGATAAACTGTGGTGATGTCCAAATCTTATTATTACACCTAATGCGCATTTTATCATATTTTTAAAAAATAACAAAGACCTTTCATGCACTCATTATATCATACAATCCTGCTTAGTGTAGCTTGTTAAAAGCGGGATTTTTATCATTATACCATAGTAATATTTTTATTACAATTAGTATCGCTAAAAATCACTTTAAATAAAAAAACCGGAAAAATGCATTTGGAATTGCATATTTCCGGACTTTTCTTATATTATTATATTATTAAATTCATTATTGATTTTGCGGTTTTATTTACTGAAAAATCCTCTCTTCTTAGGTCTTTCCTTACCTGTAAGAGTCTTTTCATATTCTGTAAGTGCTTCCTTCTGCTCTGCATTAAGCTTTGTAGGAATATCAACAATTAATGTAATGTAATGGTCACCACGCAGATTCTTGTTTCTTATTGTTGGCATACCTTTACCCTTAAGTCTCACTCTTGTACCTGAGGCTGTTCCCGGCTTAACGTCATATGCTACTTCACCATCAACAGTCTTTACTCTTACTTCACCACCAAGCACAGCGGTAGGGTAGTCAATTCTTACATCTGAGAAAATATTAACTCCTTCTCTTTCAAGATTATCAGAACTTGGTGAAATAATAACTGCTACAAGAAGATCTCCTCTTTGTCCGCCATTCTTTCCAGGTTCACCCTTACCCTGAATACGAACACACTGTCCATTATCAATACCAGCCGGAATTGTAACTTCGATAGTCTTCTTTCTGCTTATATAACCGGTTCCATAACAATCAGGGCACTTTTCTTTTATAACTTTGCCAGTACCTCCACAATCCGGACATGGCTGCACATTTCTTATCATGCCAAGCATAGACTGCTGTGTAAACACAACCTGACCCTTACCACCACACTTAGGACAAGTCTGTGGTGTTGTTCCCGGCTTTGCACCTGTTCCTTTACACTTCTCACATTCATCCTTAAGCGTAATATCAAGCTGCTTGCTTGTTCCTTTAAATGCTTCATCAAATGTGATTCTGACACTTGCTCTTAAATCAGCGCCTCTCATTGGTCCATTGCTGTTACGTCTTCTTCCACCGCCAAACAAATCGCCAAATATATCACCGCCGCCAAATATATCGCCAAATATATCACCCATATTTGAAAAGTCAAAACCACCGGCTCCGGCACCACCGGCTCCATCAAATGCTGAATGTCCAAACTGGTCATACTGTCGTCTTTTGTCACTGTCACTTAAAACAGCATAAGCCTCTGATGCCTCTTTGAACTTTGCTTCGGCTTCTTTATCCCCCGGATTGGTATCCGGATGGTACTTTTTAGCCAGCTTTCTATAAGCTTTTTTTATCGTTGCGTCGTCGGCATCTCTTGATACACCCAACACCTCGTAATAATCTCTTTTATCTGCCATGATTAACCTCGCTTAAAAATACAGTAAAGTAAACTGCACGGGGGACATTCCCCCATGCAGTTGTTATTACCAGTAGATACTTCGGGAATTATTATACTTCCTTATAATCGCCATCAACAACATCATCTCCGTAAGGATTTGAATTGTTATCAGCTGCGCCTGCGTTTGCTCCTGCTCCAGGATTAGCTCCTGCGGCACCTGCGCCTGCAGCTCCTGCAGCACTCTGCTGAGCTTCATATAACTTAGCGAATAATTTCTGAGCACTTTCCATTAATTTTTCTTTAGCAGCTTTAATCTTATCAATCTGGTCATCTGTCATATTCTCAGGGTCTGAGTTTTCAACAAGACTCTTTAATTCATTAAGATCAGCTTCAACTGCAGCCTTATCATTTGCATCAATCTTATCACCTGCTTCATCAAGAGCCTTCTGTGTCTGGAATACCATTGAATCTGCATCATTACGTGCTTCAATTCCCTCTTTACGTTTCTTGTCCTGAGCTTCGAATTCAGCAGCTTCCTTAACAGCCTTATCTATATCAGAATCTGACATATTTGAACCAGCTGTGATTGTAATATGCTGTTCCTTACCTGTACCAAGATCCTTTGCAGATACATTAACAATACCATTTGCATCAATATCAAATGTAACTTCGATCTGTGGAACACCTCTCTTTGCTGGTGGGATACCATCAAGTCTGAACTGTCCAAGCGACTTATTATCCTTGGCGAACTGTCTTTCACCCTGTACTACATTGATATCAACGGCTGTCTGGTTATCAGCAGCTGTAGAGAATATCTGACTCTTCTTTGTAGGAATTGTTGTATTTCTTTCAATAAGTCTTGTAGCAATACCACCCATTGTTTCAATTGAAAGTGAAAGTGGTGTAACATCAAGAAGAAGTACATCGCCGGCACCTGCATCACCTGCAAGCTTACCACCCTGAATAGAAGCACCGATTGCAACACATTCATCCGGGTTAAGTGACTTACTTGGTTCATGTCCTGTTAACTGTTTTACTTTTTCCTGTACAGCAGGGATACGTGTTGAACCACCAACAAGTAATACCTTTGAAAGATCAGAAGCTGTAAGTCCTGCATCTCTTAAAGCATTATTAACTGGTTCTGCTGTCTTTTCTACAAGGTCATGTGTAAGTTCATCAAACTTAGCTCTTGTAAGAGTCATGTCAAAATGCTTTGGTCCTTCTGCTGTTGCAGTAATATATGGAAGATTAATGTTTGTCTGTGCAGCACTTGATAATTCCTTCTTAGCCTGCTCTGCAGCAACCTTTAATCTCTGTAATGCCATTGTATCCTTTGAAAGGTCAACGCCTTCCTTAGCCTTGAAATCTTCAAGCATATACTGTGTAATCTTGTTATCAAAGTCATCACCACCAAGCTTATTATTACCAGCTGTAGCAAGAACCTCGATTACACCATCACCGATTTCAATGATAGATACATCAAATGTACCACCACCTAAATCATAAACCATAATCTTCTGCTCTTCTTCGTTATCAAGACCATAAGCTAATGCTGCTGCTGTAGGCTCGTTAATAATTCTTTTAACATCAAGGCCTGCAATCTTACCGGCATCCTTTGTTGCCTGTCTCTGTGCATCATTGAAATATGCAGGAACTGTAATAACAGCTTCTGTTACTTTTTCTCCAAGGTAGCTTTCTGCGTCAGCCTTAAGCTTCTGAAGAATCATAGCTGAAATTTCCTGTGGAGTATATTTCTTTCCATCAATTTCAACCTTGTAATCTGTACCCATATGTCTCTTGATTGAAGAGATTGTTTTATCTGCATTAGTAACTGCCTGACGTTTTGCAGGATCACCTACTAATCTTTCGCCATTCTTTGTAAATGCTACGATAGATGGTGTTGTTCTTACACCTTCTGTATTTGCGATAACAACAGGTTTACCACCTTCCATAACTGCTACGCAAGAGTTTGTTGTACCTAAATCAATACCAATAATCTTTCCCATGATTTTTTCCTCCATATTTATTAGAAAATGTGAATTAACTGTTCCATAACTGCAATGTTTATACGTATATAAACATTTAAATTAGTTTAGTTGGCAACCTTAACCATGCTGTGGCGGATAACTGAATCTTTATAAGTATATCCCTTTTCGAATTCTTCAACAATAATATTGTCATCTACTGAGTCATCATCGACATGCATCACTGCATTATGAAACTCCGGATCAAATTCCTTTCCAACTGCATCAATTGCCTTAACACCTGCATCCTCAAGCATCTTAACAGTCTGCTTATAAACCATATCCATGCCCTTTGCAAATGCTGTTTCTTTTTCCTCGTCTGTAATAGACTTGAATCCTCTTTCAAAGTTATCAACTATTGGAAGAAGCTTTTTAATAATATCAGATGCACCCATTTCAAACATTGCACTTTTTTCTTTTTCAGTACGCTTTCTGAAATTATCAAATTCCGCCATCTGACGCTTTACTCTGTCCTGCAATTCTTCAATTACTTTATCCTTAGGATCTTTACTATCTTTTTTTGAATCTATATCTTCTGTAGATTCAGTTTTCTCGGCTTCGTTATTATCAGTCGCCTGTTCAGTGTTTGAAGCGTCATCTTTTTTGTTGCCATCGTTTTCTGTTTCTACAGTTTTAGCGGCATCAGCGTCCTTAGCTGCATCTTTATTAATGTTAGCTGCTTTCTTTTTCTTACTATCTTCTTTCTTAGACACCTTTCTACCAACCTTTCCTATGTTTTTTTAAATACATTATCCAACTGTGAACGGATTGTTTTCAAAGTTCCAACGACCTTTTCATAATCCATTCTTTTTGGACCGATTATCCCGATTGTTCCTTTCATGCCATCCTGTAACTCATATGTTGCCGTAACAACACTGCAGTCTTTCATGGCCGCAACCGGTGTTTCATCTCCTATATATACCTGAATACCCTGGTTTTGTGAAGCATCCTCATTTTCTGTCTCCTCATCGTTGACAAAATCGCTAAGTGACTTCTTTTCTTCCAAAGTATATATAAGCTGACTTGCTTTCTGTGAATCGCTAAGCTCCGGATACTTTAAAATATTTGTAGCACCGCTTGTATAAATTTTCAAATCATCAGCACTGCTTATCGTATCTGAAATTGCCTTAAGCACTTCTGTTAAAAGCTTACTTCCAAACTCATTGCCCTGTTCCTGAAGCTTTGAAATAATCTTTATATTCATCTGTTCTAATGTAAGTCCCGTAAGACTTGTATTAAGAAGAATATTAAGCTTTAAAATGCTTTCCTGTGAAATAGATTCGCTCACGGTAATAACCTTATTTCTTATTATATTGCCTTCCATAACAATTACGGCTAAAATCTTATCCTCTTCCAGCTGTGAAAGCTGAACAAATTTAAGCTTATTACCTTTGACCTGTGGCGTTGTTACCATAGTCGCATAATTTGTATCCTTTGCAAGAACCTTTGCAACATTCTGTAAAAGTTCCTCGACTCTGTCAACCTTCTCATTAAGCATCTGGCTCATTGAATCAAGCTTTTTTTCTCTGTCTGCCAATTCAGACTCTCTGCTGTCAAGTTCATTCGACTTCTGGCTCATAATATCATCAACATAAAGTCTGTAGCCTTTATCCGTCGGAATTCGTCCAGCTGAAGTATGAGGCTGAATAATGTAGCCCAGCTCTTCAAGGTCTGCCATCTCATTACGTATTGTTGCTGAACTTAACTTCAAATCTGTATACTTTGAAATCGTTCTTGATCCTACCGGCTCGCCTGTTTCCAAATAATTCTGTATAACAGCTTTAAGAATCTTAACTTTTCTATCATCCAGCTCCATGGCAAACACTCCTTTCCTTGTTTCTTATTAGCACTCGTTAAACAAGAGTGCTAACATTCAACATATTTAAGATAACACTACTTATATATAATGTCAACACTATATTTAAATTTTTTCATCTATTTTTAAATATAATAAAATACGGTTCAATACTTCTTCTCAATTTTGTGATTTTATATTATCTATTGTTATTATACAAACGCAAAAGGCAGACATTTCAAAATGTCTTTTAATACTTTGAAATGCCTGCTTCTTAATTAATATTTTAAACTTTGTTCTTAATTAATGTTCCAACTTTTTACTTTCTAATTACACTCTACTTTAATAACTTTTTGCTTTAATAACTCTTTACTTCTTAAATAAGGCTTTACTTTTAATTAATTCTCATTACCGTGATTAATTTACATGCAGCGTAAACTTTACATGATTAGATTCATTACGGTCTCTGTCTGTGCAATATACATCAAGTGTATAATCGCCTGAAACAGATGTATTGTAATCTCCATTAACGATAAGCCTTCTTGAAAGCACATCAGCGCCATCCTTATCATCTGTCATTTCCTGTACATAATTACTTATATTAAAGTAAGCACCCTTCTGTACTGTTGCCTGCGTTGATGAAAGCACAAGTTTTGGTGAACCCGCTGGCACGCTTACATCAGTTGTTGACTCTGCCTGTGATGCCTGTGTTGATGAAGCTGCGTTATTATCTGTTGCCGCAACTGATGTCTGTGTCGTTGGTGCTGTCTGCTGCTGCGAATTATCATCAGATGATTTTTTATCGTTATTTTCTGACTTTACAGCTGCATTCTTTTCTTCTTCTGTGGCATTGTATTCAATAATATAATCTTTCTTTGTCACATTGCCGCTTTTATCCTTTGCTACATATATAACCTTTGCCTTTGTGAAATCAGGCATAACATAAACATTTTCTACAACAATAGAATCGCTTACATCGCCATCCCTTTCATCCACTGCATTAGCATATCCTTTAAGAATATCCAGCCCCTGATCCTTCGAATACGGTGCCACCTTATGTTCATCTATTGTAATAATGGGTCCTTTTCTATCCTCACTGATAAAAACTACTATGACCACTACAAGCAGGATGCATGCAACAACTCCCAATACTGCTGTAATACCACTACTCTTCTTCATTTAACTCCTCCACCTTTAAACACTATTCATCTTTAGAATTGTAGTTACCATAATATTTGCCATAGTATTTTCCATAGTAATTACCATAATAGCTGTCACCAGACAAATCAACTTTATTAAGTACTGCTCCAAGTACTTTGCACTGTGTTTTCTTAAGCTGGTCAAGGCAGGACTGAACAAACTTATAACTCACATCCCCCGCACCAACAACAAGTATTGCCCCGTCACATTTCTGGGCTACTACTGTTGCATCCGTTACACTTCCAAGTGGCGGTGTATCAATTATCACATAATCATAAGATTCTCTTAAAGTCTTCACCATTGCGTCAAATATTGCATTATCAAGAAGCTCTGATGGATTAGGAGGTACTACTCCTGAAAATACAATGTCCAGATTATCAACATTCGTAGAGCACACTACTTCACTGAACTTGTTCATTCCTGATAATATATGCGCAAGTCCTTTAATTGACTTGCTGATTTTATACCTTCCAACCAGAACTGACTTACGTAAATCTGCATCAATAAATATTACCTTTTTACCCGACTCAGCAAGTGTAATGGCAAGGTTAAATGAAACTGTTGACTTTCCTTCATTAGGCGTTGCACTTGTAATCATAATCACCTTAAGATCTGAATTACACAGCTGTACATTTGTTCTTAATGTCTTATATGCTTCATTACATCTGTAATCAGACTTCTTTAATCTATCAACATTGATTGTTGGCATTATTTATCCCCCCTCTTTGATGCCTTCTTATGCTTCCTTTTTGATTTCATATCATCATTATGATCATTCTGTCCCTCTGTATATGGAATCAGTGCTAATGTACTAAGTCCAAGATACTTCTGTATATCCTCTGACGTCTTTATGGTATCGTTAAGCATAAACCTGATAATAACTACTGCACATGCAACTATAAATCCTGCCAGAAATGCTATTACTGCATTCTTCTTGAGATTCGGACTTGACGCTTTCTCCGGAAGATTACCCTCTTCAATTATATTAACATTTTCAACCTGCATTATATCACATATGGAAGAAGCTGAAACCTCAGCAACTTTATCCGCTATTTTTTTTGCCTGATACTGATCATGGCTTGCAATTGTAATATCAATAACACGGGTATTATCTGGTATATCAACAGTTATACACTTAGTAAGCTGATCAGAAGTCATATCAAGTTCTAAATCACTTATTACTTTTTCTGTCACGCTTCTGCTCTTTATAAGGACTTTATAATCCTGTGTAAGCTGTGTTGATGTCTGAAGATCACTGTATGTAGTTGCTCCGCTGCTCTGTCTGTTTAGTACATACATACTTGTAGTAGACTGGTAAGTTGGCTTTATAAGCAATTTACTGCATACAAGCGCTAATAAAGCACATATAATACCAGTAAGAATTATAGGTACAATTTTACTTAAAATAATCTTAAAAATCTGCCTTAAATCTATTTCGATTTCGTCACTTTGTCTTTCATTGTTAATCATTAGTTATTACCCCTCCAAATATTCTCCCTTTAATATTTTTTCAGCATTGTCATAAAGCACCTTTTTCGCATAATCAATGCCATACTTTTTTGCTATATATTCTGCTGCTTCTTTTATTCTTGGAGCCCGTCGTGTAGTACTGTGTGCGTCTGTACCTATAACATCAACGTAGCCATTTGATAACAGTTTTTTGACAAATTTCTTTACTGCCGAACCAGTTCCTGTCTGTCCTGTTACCGAACCCGCATTAATCTGAATAACTGCTCCCATATCACGCAATTCTTCAATAAGAGTCCAATCCTTTATGTGACATATATATCTTTCAACGTGTGCAACTATAGGTATATATCCCATCATTATTATATTATTGACACTTGCTCTTATATATGAAAATTCAACCGCAGGATAATATTCAACAAGAACATACTTTGTGCCATTCATCAGAAGAGTATCCAGCAAATTTTCCTGTTCTGTTATCTCCGAAGTATAATATATCTCTCTTCCAAGATAAAATTCCATATCCGGGTACCTAGAATGTGCCATCTCCTTAAATATATCAAACTGCTTTTTTATTTCTTCATATGGCATCAGGCACTTTCCTGGATGATAATGGGGTGTTGCAACTATCTTTCGTATGCCTTCACTATATGCCGTGTCAAGCATCTGTTCACTTGTCCTGGCATCAGGTGCTCCATCATCCACACCAAAAAGAATATGAGTATGGATATCAATAAAATTAAAATCAATCTTTTTTCTCATAACTTTTCCACCATAATCTTTCATAAAAAAATCTAAAGAATCTCAATACAAATGAGACTCTTTAGATTTAATAAACATTATTAATTCAAACCAAGAATCTTCTTGACATTGTCACACATCTTGTCAACATCACATACTGTATCATGAAGAACAGGTGCTGTTCTGATATCTTCAATTGCCTGAGGAATCTTAACACCTGACAGCTTGCTTAACTCATCCACAAGATCAAAATCAGACATTGAAGCATACTTGGAATCAATAGCCTCCATCACGCTTCTTGTAAACTTATAAGGGCTTGCAGTTGAAGCAATAACTGTTGGTGTTTCATCCTTTGTATCGTTCTTATACTTATCATATACAGCGGCTGCAACAGCAGTGTGTGTATCAATTACATACTTCTCATCAGTGTAATACTTCTTTATTGTAGCTGCATCCTGGCTTTCAGTTGCATAGTTGCCATAGAAATCTCCCAGCTCTTTCTTCATATCGTCTGTAATTTCATACTTACCTGTCTCACGAAGTGACTTCATAAGTTCAGCGTTCTTTACTGCACTATTTCCTGCAATCCTGTATATAAGTCTTTCAAGATTACTTGAAATAAGAATATCCATCGAAGGTGATGTTGTAAGAACGAACTCTCTGTTTCTGTCATATTCACCAGTCTTAAAGAAATCATATAATACCTTATTTTCATTAGAAGCACAGATAAGCTTATTTACAGGAAGTCCCATATTCTTAGCATAAAATGCTGCAAGAATATTACCAAAGTTACCTGTTGGAACTACTGCATTAATCTTATCGCCTGCTTTAATCTCGCCCTTTGCGAGAAGTCTTGTATAAGCATACACATAATATACAATCTGTGGAACAAGTCTTCCGATATTGATAGAGTTAGCAGATGAGAACTGGTATCCTGCATCATTCATAACCTTCTCAAGTTCTTTATCAGAAAACATCTTCTTAACACCTGTCTGGGCATCATCAAAGTTACCATTGATTCCGATAACATATGTATTGTCGCCCTTTTGTGTTACCATCTGCTTCTCCTGAATAGGACTTACACCATGCTTAGGATAGAATACAATAATCTTAGTTCCCTTTACATCAGCAAAGCCTGCTAAAGCAGCCTTACCTGTATCACCTGATGTAGCTGTAAGAATTACTATTTCATTCTTAACATCATTCTTTCTTGCTGATGTTATAAGTAAATGAGGCAGAATAGATAAAGCCATATCCTTAAACGCAATAGTTGGTCCATGGAATAACTCAAGGAAATATGCTCCGTCAGCTTTAACAAGTGGTGCGATTTCTTTTGTATCAAACTTTGAATCGTATGCTTTCGCGATACAATCCTTTAACTCTGCTTCTGTAAAGTCATCGAGCATAAGCTTCATTACCTCATATGCTACCTCTGCATATGACATCTTTGCCAATTCTTCAAGACTCTTATCAAGCTTAGGGATACTATCCGGAACAAATAAACCTCCATCAGCAGCAAGTCCCTTTAAAATTGCCTGTGAAGCTGTAACTTTCACATTATCGTCTCTTGTACTTTTGTAAAACAAACTCATTCTCTCTTCCACCTTTTAAAATCAAAATTAGTTATAAACAGATTATAAAATCTGCTTTCCAGCTTAACATCTCATATGTTAATTACAAGTAAAATATGAGAGTATAAAAACAGTTATCGCTATTATATAACATAATGAGGTATAAAAACAATATATATTTCAAAAAATGTATATATATAATTTATTCCCTGTCCATTTAGCATAATCTGACATCTGCACAGTAACTGCTTAATCCATTTTCATTTTTCCTACCTCATGGCAGAAATATCATCCTGCGTAACAGTCTCTCCATCAGTTACTTTCTGCATAAGCTTCTTCGCATACTCAACTGTGCTCTCATCAGGAATGACAACCGACTTAGGGCTTGTAGGATAGCTGTACATTGTACTGCTGGTACATGTACCACTAACATTATATGTAAGCACTGTCCATGCTTTCATATCGTTTAACTGTCCTTTAATCAATGCATTGATATCATCCCTTGACAGATTAGTCTGCATGCAGTCTGAAACACTGTCAAGAACACTTGAATAATTCGTAAGCACTGCAGCTGACGATGTGGCCTTTGTAATAATAGCCTTTATGACCTCCATCTGATCCCGGCCTCTTTGAAAGTCTCCATCAGGAAGCGAATATCTTTCACGTGCAAATCCAAGTGCAGCCTCACCATTTAAAACATTATAGCCTTTTTCAATATGATAACCGCCATTTAAAGTCGTAAAGTCATAGTCCGAATATACCGTAACTCCACCAAGTGCATCAACAATATTAGTAAAGCCTGTAAAGTTCATTCTCATATAATGGTCAAGCTTTATGCCATAAAGATTCTCTAAAGTATCCATAGAAGTCTGAACACCGTATAATCCCATATGAGTAAGCTTATCCTTCTGTCCCGGTGCAAATGGAACATCTATAAAGTAATCTCTTGGTGTTGTAAGAAGAAGAACTGTATGTGTCTGGGTATTAACATTGGCAATAATATTGACATCACTTCTGCTCTTAGTTGACACATCACCAGTAACATCGATACCACTTATGAATACATTAAATGAAGGAATATCTTTAACAGATTCAGGGGCTGCCGCACTTTCTTCAACTGTATAATCGCTTAAAACATGCGTATTGTCTGCAAATCCGTCGACTGCCTCTTCAATGTCACTCCTTGTTGCCTCATCCATAATGAATGCTTCCACTTTGCCATCAAGCAAATCCTTTGCCGCCTGCACCGGATCATTATAATCACTTACATCCGGCTCCTGTCCACACGCATCCTGCACCTTTGAAATAACATCATCTGCATACTTTGTAGCAGCATTTCTTGCTGTTACAAACTTCTTGCCTTTAAGGTCACTTACAGCATGATAATCACTGTCTTTTTTTACAACAATAGATACCTTAGTAGTAGTAACAGTATTACCTGTCATCTTATCAAGTGTTGAATTAAGCTTGCTTACATATGTAAATGCAAGAATATATGAAACTGATAATATGACTGAAAGAATAATACTTATAATCCTTGCAACTTTATTTCCAAAATGCAGCAAAACTGTTATAACAAGAAACAGCAACAATATGCTTATTATAATAATTTCATACTTTGTCGGAATCCCACCGAACTTAAATACCTGTACTGTAATAAATAATGAGGCTAATACCTGTAAAATAATAGCAACAATTGAAATATACTTCAGTACCTTTCCCCCTGTAATTTTACTTTTTTCACTTTGGTTCATTTACTATTAGCTCCTTTTACCTTAAATACGTTATCTGATTATTTTTAATAATTATTAAAATCCATCATTTTGGATCCTGACAATCTTTTGTTTCTTTATTGAATTAAACATTTTATAAAATAATCAACAATATTTTACCCCATTCTTATGACAAAAACAATCTTTCATTTTATAAATGCAGACAATATGGTTTCTTCATAAAAAAGAACATCATAAGTCTGTGTTTACAATCGGCTTATGATGTTCTTTTTTTCATTAATTATTAATTATTCCGCTGATGCAATACTGCACTCTATAAATTATATACTATATTTCATTCACTATTATAACAGTTATATATGAATCACATCTTCTTAAATACCCATCTTTGTGCCTTCGTGTCATTCGATCTGTAAATCTGCACATTCTGGTTGTTTGATGCAGCTCCTCCATTCAGGTCTATGCAGATATTTTTATCAAGTGCTGATATAAGCTTAACACTTCCGTCTGCATTCTTTACTGCTATCCACTTCTGTGCCTTTGAACCGTTTGATTCATACTGCTGGATATTTGCTCCGTTGGCTGTTGAGCCTGCAAATACATCCAGTGCCTTGCCTGAATTCTTATTGATTATTGTTATATAACCCTTGCTGTCATGGCTTATCTTCCAGACCTGTGCGCCTGTTCCGTTTGACTTATATACCTGTACATTAGCTCCGTTGGCTGCTGATCCGCCTGCCACATCAAATACATATGATGAATCTACTGCACTTGCTATTGTATATGTTCCGTCTGCCACTGCAGCCTTATTCTCAAGCGCAATATCGTCAAGCTGCTTATACTTTTCAAATATCCATCTTTGTGCCTTTGTATCATTTGATGCATATATCTGGATATTGGCTCCGTTTGTTGCTGAGCCGCCGTTTAAATCAATGCATATGTTTTTATCAAGTGCCGACATAAGCTTGATGCTTCCATCCGCATCCTTTATTGCTATCCACTTCTGCGCCTTTGAGCCATTCGATGTGTACTGCTGGATATTTGCTCCATTGGCTGTTGAACCTGCCCATACATCAAGTGCCTTGCCTGACTTTGTATTAGTTATGGTTACATATCCTTTACTGTCATGGCTTACTTTCCAGACCTGTGCTTCTGTTTCATTTGCCTCATAAAGCTGCACATTTGCACTGTTATCTGTTGAACCTGCCCATACGTCAAATACATATGATGGATTTACGGCACTCTTTATTGTATAAACACCATCTGCCAGAGTATCCTTATTCTCAAGTGCATAATCATCTGGCTGTTTGCTCTTCTCAAATGTCCAGTTCTGTGACTTGTCTGTTTTTGTCTTGCCTGTCTGAACATTTACACTGTTAGCAGCTGCCGAGCCATTTAAAGAGATACATATATTCTGGTTAAGCGCTGATACGATTTTTACTGAACCATCTGACTGCTTAACTGCTACCCACAGCTGTGCCTTTGAGCCATTACCGCTGTACTGCTGGATATTTGTGCCATCAGCTGTCGAGCCTGCAAATACATCAAGTACTTTGCCAGAGTTTTCATTTGTTATTGTAATATAACCTTTACTGTTATGTGTAATACGCCATAACTGTGCCTTCGTACCATTTGACTCATATAACTGTACATTTGCCCCATCACCGGTTGAGCCTGCAAATACATCAAGTACATACTTACTGCCTGCTGCATTCTTTATAGTATAAACACCATCCAAAACCGTATCTTTATTCTGCTGAGCCATCTCATCAAGCATATCCTTTTCAACCCAGTGTGCATACAGCTTGTGAGATGCTGCAGTTGATACGCGTGTCGTACTTGTTACAGCCGTTCCATTAGTTTTTTCTGTGTACCAGCCTGCAAATGTATAG
Organism: uncultured Lachnospiraceae bacterium; assembly: GCA_934330725.1. Lineage (GTDB taxonomy): Bacteria > Bacillota > Clostridia > Lachnospirales > Lachnospiraceae > Lachnospira. Next base: position 75,472 of record CAKRGM010000006.1, read on the forward strand.
CCAGTTCTTGCTGGTACCGGAAGGTCTCCATAGGCTGCATCATATGTTACATTTTTTGACGATATCTGGACTGTTCCGCCATTTGCATCAAATGTTACCGTATACTGGTTAGCGCTCCAGTGCGCATACAGCGTCTGGGCTGATGTAATATTTACTTTTGTTGTGCTTTCTATTTTTGTTCCACCGGTCTTTGCTGTATACCAGCCTGTAAATGTATATCCTGTCCTTGCCGGTACCGGAAGACTTCCATATGTTCCTCCATACGATACGTTCTTGCCTGATATATCAGTTTTTCCACCATTTGCATCAAATGTTACCGGATAAACGCCCACATTCCAGTGTGCATACAATGTCTGGGCCGATGTTATATTTACCTTTGTTGTGCTCTCTATCTTTGTTCCGTCAGTCTTACCTGTATACCAGCCTGTAAATGTATATCCTGTTCTTACCGGTATCGGAAGGTCTCCATAATTTTCCGCATAAGTCACACTCTTAGACGCCACACCTGTTGTTCCACCATTTGCATCAAATGTTACTGTATACTGATTAGCACTCCAGTGCGCATATAATATCTGTGCTGACGTTATACTTACTTTCGTCGTGCTCTCAACCTTTGTTCCACCGGTTTTATCTGTGTACCAGCCTGCAAATGTATAACCCGCTCTTGCCGGTGTTGGAAGCTTTCCATATGTTCCATCATACGTTACGCTCATATATTGTGGATTAACTGTTCCGCCATTTGCATTAAGCGTTACCGTATATGTATTCGCTGTCCACTTTGCATACAGTGTATAATCATCTGTACTGTTAGCCGGTATTTCTGTGATACTATTCTTAAAATCACTGTCAGTAAACCAGCCTGCAAATGTATATCCATTTTTTGAAGGAGCATACAGCTTAATTGCATTATCACTTGAAATATATGAATCCTTATTAGCTGTATTATTAGTTCCACCATCCATTACATATGTAATATTATGCTTTACTACAGTACCTTTCTCATTACTTGTAAATGCTTTTATACAATAATTGCCCCAGTAATCAGCATAATATCTTCCACCTGTATAATAACGGCTGTTCTCATTACTTCTGCTTACTGCACAGTCCCATATTGTTTTATTAAAAGATGAATCCATAATTGTCTGTGCCTGTTCACGGTCTATCGCCGGCTTATCCGTCTTTACAACAACTGAAAAAGTAGTTCCCGGCAATAATTTCACCTGATTCTTAAGCGGAATTGTATACATACCGGCATATGTCGTTGAACCTGTAGTAGTAGCTGATTCCTGTTTAGTTCCGCTGATTGGATCTTTTGCATCTGTAAGATCTGTATATATATCTATTGTATAATTTACATTAGCTACCCTTGACATTGATAATGAAACCGCCTTAAGTGTTTCATAATCAGCTTTGGTGCTGTTTTGCGTAGTAAATATATTAGCCAGAGTTGTATATTGTCCTGCAGTATATGAATATATACCACCATCAAGCTGATAGTTATTATCATATCCATCATTTGCTTCAAAGTTATATATCCATGCTGAATCTGAAAGTGAATATGTATCATAAGACATCCAGAAATAATTACAATATGCTCCCCAGCTGTTTCTTACCAGCCATGCACCATCATGAGAAGGTTTTGCCTTTCCAGTATAATAATCTTTTGAGAAATTATCATCCCATCCGACTATCATTACAGCATGTCCGCCGCCACTTGTATCATCACTTGTATCGTAATAAACCTGTGATCTTTTTTCATCACACCAGCTCATTGCAGAATCAGTATGCGAATACATGATGCCAGCTGCTCCATGTTCCATAATCTGCTTTTTAACATCTGCTGCATTCTGCTTGATGTTTATAGTATATGCATCATGCAGATGTGCGTTATCGTAATTATACGCATACTTTTCATCAATTCCAGTTTTAACAGATTCTGATGACTTACTGTACGGAACATCTGACTCATTAACTGTTCCTACCCACTGTGCAAGCCTTCTTGATGCCATTTCATAATTGCCACCATAATTAAGATATGTATAAGATCCATTCTCATTATAGTATTTGGTGTAATCTCCAGCCGTTCCTCCCAGCGGATCTGTTACCGAATTAAATGTAAAATATGCAAGATGAAGTTCACTTAAATCATTCTTTGCTGTAAATGCGCCATCATTAATCAAATCAAACTCCGCAAGTCCGATTGATGAAAATGCCCAACAAGTTCCATAAGGATTCTGGTTTCTGTTGCCAGGATACTTTGCATAGAATGCATTCATATCTGACGGAAACGCTGCCGGAATATCTGATACTGCAGCTCTTGCCCTGTTCATGCTGTCATCATTATCAGAAACAACCGGTGTATTCCAGTCAAGATCACTCTTAATATAGCCTCCTGTGAGCATGCCTTCCGGTTTCTCCTGTGTGCCATCACCTACACTTGAACTATCAATCTGCAAGCCATCTGTCTGCAATACGCCTGCCTGTGAAGCACCCGACTGTGCGTTTTCCTGCCGGTCTTGCGCTGCTGTAACAGACGCGCTTGTCTTTCCTGTACTGCTAACCTCTTCTGCCTTTGTATAAGCCACCGGATATACAACAAGCAGAGCACTCAAAAAGAGCGCTAAAAACCTTTTTTTATTCATTTGTCCCCCTCCATTTGTCGATCAAAATGTTACTTTTAATTTTAAAAATATTATACCATAAATATACTTTGTTGTATATAATTTTAGTATCAGTTGCCGTATACAGATAGCTTAATTAACACTTTTATCTATAACATTCTAATCTACAATAAAACTTTTAATACTGTTTTTATTTATACAAATCCTTTCTAAGTCTAATTATAAGTACATTAAATTGCTCTTCACTTTTTTGATTAATAAATCTTTCCACTGCTTGAACAAGGCAATCATCTTTTGTAATTAATTTCAACTTAGGAATTGCCATTTTCAAATCATTTATCGCATTATTTCTATTGTCATCATCTGATAATTCCTGTATATTATACCTTGCAACATTCAATGAATATCTAGCTTCAGATGGAAAAAGTACAATCTGCGCAAATACTACAATTGATTCATACACTTTCTTTTTTTCTTCAAAAATATATTTCTTTTTTTCTTGCATTGGCTGAAAAATAAAAGTGGACAAAATTAATGAAATCACAGAAGAACCTAAAATACTAATAATTATCGATATTATATTATCCGCACTCATATTTATATTCCTACATTACCTTTTCTAATGTTTATCTAATTTTAACTTTATCATTTTTGCTGCAAGAAGTATCATTTCGTCTCTAAATAACATCAAAATCAAAAAATAAGTAATCACTACTACTGGTATAGTAATCACTACCTGCAGTACAATATTATTTACAAAAATGCATATCAAATAACATACTATTCCTATTGCGCCAGAAGCAATAATATAATTTTTAATATCTTTTAAAAAGCCTCTTAATGCATTAATATTTAATTTTTTTATTTCATATAATCCAATAGTTAATGCCATTAATTCTGCAATAACACTTCCTATTGCAGCACCTTTATCAGCAAAAAAACATATCATTATACTATTGACGCATATATTGACCACAGCACCTACTACTGTAATTTTAAAAACGATTTGTTCTTTTCCCAGAGGCACCAATATATCATTCTGAATAATGTTAGAAAATATAACTAATATAAATACACAACTTAATATCCTCAAAGTATCTGATGCATCTAAGAAATCCTTTCCTGCTATTATACTTATAAGTGGCTTACTCAACATAATCATTCCTACAGCTATTGGTATTGCAATCATAAATTTCAACTTTACAACCTTTTTTATAAAAGAATCGAATTCATGTTCATCATTTCTTTTTACACATTCAACAAGTTTAGGTAAGTACACCGGTCCCATAGCTGTAAAAAACGTTATTAAAATTGCATTTATTTTAACTCCGGCACTATAAAGCCCCACAGCTACCTCACTGGACAGTAACCCTAGCATAACATTATCAATGTAATTATATGCATTTGCAGCAATCTTTGTTGCGAAAAAAATTATGACAGGTTTTGTATGTTTCTTTATATTATAATTATGTTGTGCCCGAAAGGATATATATTTTCTGGCTCGTATGACATTAAATATATTAGCTCCAGAAAGAGAAACTGTTGTTATGATTAAATATATTATTACATCACTTTTGTTATGTACAAATGTAAACAGGCAAACAAGTGAAAATAATTGAACCAGTATCTGTCTTATTGTAATATATTTATACTCTTCATAAACTCCATATACCCAATCCAGTCCAAGTGCCGACATTATAATATTAACACTATAAACGGCTAAAAATAATCTGTATTGTCCGAATTTAGGAACCGCAACAATACAAATGAGTAATATTGCATATGATAATATTGTTGCCATTCCATTTATAATTAAAAGTTCTTGTGCAAATTTGCTAAAAGCCTTTCTATCGTTACGTAATTTTACGCCTTCTCTGACTGCATATGTATAAATGCCAAGCTGCGCAATCAAAATAAACACATTAATCGTCGACTTAACCCATTCGACTTGCCCAGTTCCATCCGCTGAAAAAATTCTTGATGTATATGGAAATGTAATTAAAGGAACAAGAATTGTAAGTGATAACCTAAATGCATTCAATATTGTATTAATGGCTATTTTTTTATTTGAGGATTCCATTTCTATCTCCACTTAAATTAAACTAAAATATTTACAACAACATTGTAAAAGCACCAGTTTCTGCAAAAATCAATATTTTATTCATCTCATAATTATTGGTATAGATATTGTTAAGTGAATAATTCGAAATTATTTTTACAATTTATACATTTTTTTATTTTGTTATAAGCCATAACAATTAAACTACTAATTCCAATAACCATAATACTTGCATAAAAAACATGATTTGCTGGCAAAAAATACAATTCATAATTCGCATTAAAAATAGTATTTACTGCCACAATATATAAACGAACCACTATTGCCTGTATTCCTAATAATTTTAATGAATTTCTTCCATACCATAAAAACAACTTTTTAACTTTCCTCATATCAGATAAAATAATACTTATCAGTATAATTAAAGCTGTTCCTGACATGGCATTTATAATATATAAAATAGGATTTTGAAATGTAAGTCCATGTAAATTAACTCTTCCATTTAAACAAACTCCAATTACAGATACTGTAAACACTACTAATATTATTATAAATTTTAATACTATTTTACACTGTTGGTACTTACTGACTATTTCAAAAGTATAGTTTTTTATGTAATATCCAATTGCAAAGAACAATACTGACACTAAAGCTACATCTATATTCCATGGCAACCTTTTACCTGGCAAATACGGAATATTAAAACGAGAATATGAAAAACAAAACCCTAATAATGCACATACTGATATACCAATATAAGAAATATATTTATTACTAATTTGAGATAAAAAGACAAATAGTATAGTAGTAATAAATAAACATACCAAAAACCAAATGCTTGATACATTTGCATAATCTGGACTCGCCATGTAAACATCATATATAAAGGCTTTAAGACCATATTTATTTCTCCAGGCAGGAATAATTAAAGTTATACATAAACCAATACATGAAAATAATACATATGGCAACAAAAGTGTTTTCATTTTTCTTTTTACTATCTTTTTTTTATCTTCTATAACAAAAACAAATCCAGATAATATAAAAAACATTGGCATATGCCAGGAAAATATGAAATTATGAATACCACCACCGAAATATACACAATGACCTATAATTACAAAAATAATTCCAATTCCTTTAGCTATATCAATCCATTCAATTCTCTTTATCATTCTCTTACCTTCCATATTTGCTTTTAGAAAATACATTCTTTATAGGTCTCCATATAAAAGTTGGAATCATCATGCATATTTTTAAAATAATACGAATTCCAAAATAATCTTTAACTGCTGGCCATACACATTCTTTAAAATCCTTTTTTAAAGTCTTTGAACCACTAATTTTTGCATTAGCAATTGCCTTAACATCAGCTGCCAAAACATAATTTTTATATATTTTATCCATTTCAGATTTTTTATAGCCGGCTTTTGCACCTATACCACAAAGTACATTTTTCGCATTAATTCCAAAAATTCTAATACCATTATAAGCTGTATTATTTGATGGCAAATTTGCAGCTACGCAAGGAAATTTTAGAACTCCCATTTTGGATTCATCTTCCTTTGTACACATAAGAGCTACACATGTTTGTAAAAAACGCGTTTCTTTATACTGTTCTGGATTATCAACCATTAAATACTTTTCTTTGGAAATTATTAATGATGGAGTAAACGTTATTCTCATTTTTGCTAAATTCATAAATAGCGTTTTATCTTTAGTTATAATATTATCATCAATATCAAGATAAGGTTTAGTACACTTTTCAATCCCCTCAAAAACATCTCGAAAAAAAACATGATTTAAATATAACAATGAAATATCATTATTTTTCTCTAAAAAATTAAGAATATGTACAATAGCACCACTTAATAAAACATCATCATCTGCTAATAAATATATAAATTTTCCTCTTGCATGAGTATAGCATTCAACATAATTAAGCGCCGCGCCAAGATTTTCTTCATTTTTTATATACATAATCTCAGGATTATGTTTTTTATATCTAGCAACCACCTCTTCTGTTGTATCCGTAGAGCAATTATCTGAAATTAAAATTTCAATTCTATCATCCTTTTGTGCCAAAAGATTTTTCAATGCGAAATCCAAGTTATTTGCTCTATTATACGTAGGTATTGCCACCGTTAATATAATTTCTTTTTTCTTCATTTTAATATTCCTTTTTATATCGAAATTTTTATTTTTTTATTACCGCAGACACGATTGAGCAAAATCAGTCCACACAAACACAAAATTATTTTTGTGGTGAAAAAATAATACAAGCCTCCCATAATGAATGCTACATTCAAATCACTTAATATTCCATATGCAAAAAATGCATGAGCATATCTTTTTTTCATTGTTATTTTATATGTATAAACTATAATTACTGCATATAGAAATGCCTCAACAATAATAATTAAAATTGTAATAGGTGAATAACCAAATATTGATATAATTATTGCTGGGTAACCACAATTTAATGTCAGATTATCACTTCCATCCCTTGAAAATTTGTGGTTAAGCATCGTCATAAGATGATATATCCCTGATTTATAAACTTCATCTGAATCAACTATTGACTTAACTTCATTTGATATCTGAGAAATGTCATTAGCATTTTTATTTACTACCATATCATCAATTCCCCACCATACCTCACCTTGTAAAGCCAAGCCTCTATAAATCAATTTTCCAAATGCTGTTTCTGTATTTTTTACACCAGCATATGCATTCGAATAGTTTGTAGAAAAATCATTAACTTTTACTGCAATTAAAATTGCTAAAACAAATCCCATAATAGCAAATATTTTTTTATTAATTTTTAAATGCCTTATTCTAAAATGTAACATTATTGGTGTTACGAAGGATACTATATATATAAAATTAGTTGTAAATGTCAATCCCCTTAAAAAACGATATAAAATTGTTATTGTTATGATACTAATAATCTTAATTATCCTTTTTTTATTTCTTTGTTTAAGACTTTCCCAAAAAATCATTCCAGCTATAAAAGCAAAACAAACCGCCATCAAATCCAAATAATATGCAAATGGCAAACGAGAAAATAAGGCATAATAATTTCCTTTATTAATTGCACTATTTGTAAAAATATTACCCGATACTAAAACATCTAATAAACAATATAGCGAAACAAATAGCATAATGTTTAACCATAAATTAACATTATTGCCCTCTTCTGTATTATCAACATTAACATAAATTTCTTCTCTTATTGTCTTGTGCTTTGACAACAACTTCAATGAAAAACATACAACAACGAAAAATATTGTATCTAACATCAATAATCTCACTGTTGCTCCAGTTGCTTCTCCTTGTCGGAATGTCTGAATCAAATAAACTCCATTCTCAATAAATAGATTAGATATAATCATCCAAATATGCGTAAAAAATAAGTATATAAATATAAAAAAATACTCTGATGAAGCTTTATACACAAATATGCAAAGAAACATTAACCATATAATTACAGCTGCTCCATATAAAAACATTATATTATTTTCTCCTTCCATCAAGCATATTATATATCATTTTCTTCCAAAAGCTTTTTCAAATTCTCAGATGTATATCTATTTCGCAATTCCTGGGGCATTTTTTCTAATAATTCATTTATGCGTGAGAATTTTAAATTATATTTTTTTCTCATTGCTACTGCATATTTATATGCTGTTTTATGAATTGCCGGTAAAAGTCTTGTAACTGAATACCCCCATAAATTGGCAGACATATACTTTTCAATTATTTCACATGCATCTAATATTTTTGAAAAACAATATTGTGCATTATAATTCATATTTAAATAAGAGGTGATTATTTCTGTTTGTAAATTACCTGCTCCCTGTCCCATACCTATACAACATGAATCAATAATTATATCCCTATGATCTGCTGCAAAATTAATAAAGGAAACTACATTTGAAAATGCAAGATTCATATTATTATGAGCATGAAATCCTATTTTAATACACGGATTAAGTCGTTTATCAAAATACTCAAACAATCTTTTCACATCGCCTTCTTGCATATATCCATAACTATCAACAAAATATAAAGCATATGCATTCATTTCATTTGTCGCTTTAATAATCATATCTAATTCTTCATCCGTATAGCGCATTGTCAACATCGGCTGAACAAAAACTTTGTATCCTTTATTTGATAATTCCGAACAAAACTCTAATGACTTTTCTAATTCAGAATAACGTATTATTACTCTAACACCATCGACTAATTCTTCATTCCAATCCGGAATCTCATCTAAATTTGTATCAGGTCCTCTATATAATCCAACATACATTTGTCGATTTGATTTATTATTTGGGATTTTTTTTGACACTTCTTGTATATTTTGATAAATAGCAAACCCCTTTTTATTCATATCTGATATTTCAATTGAGCCTAACTCTATTATATCAATATCACTATGTGATAAATATCTAATCAAACTATCAATATCACTGTACTTAAATTGTATATCAGATATACAATTTAAGTATGCATCCTCTAATCCAAGTCCGCCATCTCGTAAAGTACAATCCAATACCTGTATTTTACTTTTTATACTTGTTTTTTCCATTATTTCTTAATAAAAACTCCTTCAAATTATGAATTATTAATGACCACATTCGCTTATTATTATTTTCTGAAACAAATGAGTTATGTGGCGTAATTAACAAATTTTCTTTATCCCAAAGAGGGCTCTGTTCTTGTAATGGTTCTTCCTTAACTACATCAATTACTGCTCCCAATAACTTTTCATCTAAAGCATGCATAAGGGCATCTTCATCTACTAATTCTCCTCTAGCTATATTAACAAATATTGCTTGTTCTTTCATTTGATTAAATTTTTCTTTTGAAAAAAATCCTTTTGTTTCAACTGTTAATGGTAATGTTAAAATAACTATATCGCTTAGTTTTAACTCAGATGAAAGCTCATTTAGCGGAAACACTTTCCGCATATATTGGTTCTCGACCGGGCATAAATCTACCCCATATACTCTATCAGTAAATGCATTTAGTTTTTTTGCAATCTCAAGTCCTACACTTCCTACTCCTATAACACATACTCTCTTTCCATTTAATTCTTTTAAATTGCGATTTTTTTCCCATATATGTTTATTCTGGTTTACAAAAAAACTTCTGCTTTCTTTCAAAATTTGCAAAATACCACATACAGCAAACTCAGCCATTGGAATACTATATACTCCCCTCGCATTATATAACACTATACCTTTATGTCTTATATAATCAAGTGGCACTCTGTCAAGTCCTGCACTTAACAACTGAATGCATTTTAATTTTTTAAATTTCGTTATATCATTTTTAATAAAAAGCCAATTGCATATTACGACATCAATCTCTGATACATCAAACTGAATTTGTTCATCTTCTCTTTCAACAAAAAGCACCTCAAATCCATTTACCGTAAACTGCTTTATTTGTTCGGTACTCCATTTAAATGCTCCCGTAATTAGCAATTTCATATAATTTTTCCTCTCTATCAATTAAAGAACTTTTCTATTTCCATATCCATACAAGCTCTTATATCTCCATTATGGTGCCAACACTTACTCCATTCTACAACCATCTCAATTGCCTTATCTAAATTCCAATGCGGCTTCCAATCAAAGACAGATTTTAATTTAGAGCAATCTAATTTGAGAAAATTTGCTTCATGTGGTCCGCCATCATAACAACTAATCCATTTCACGCCATCTCCCCATTTTTTTACAAATAGATCAACTAAAGCTCCCGTTTGAAAGCAATCGGTATCATCAGGTCCAACATTATAATATCCTGCATATTTTCCATCATTATATTGCATCGCTGCAATCATAAGATAAACATATAAAGGTTCCAAAACATGTTGATAAGGCCTTGTTGAATAAGGGTTTCTAACAATGATATCTTTATGCTCAATTGCAGCTCTAATACAATCTGGAATAATTCTATCTCTAGCAAAATCCCCTCCCCCTATTACATTCCCAGCTCTTGCTGTTGATATAGCTACATGTCCATCCTCAAAAAAACTTTTCTTATATGAATGTGTAACAAGTTCCGAACAGGATTTAGAATTAGAATACGGATCATAACCATCCAATTCTTCATTTTCCCTATATCCCCATTGCCATTCTTTATTTAGATAAACCTTATCCGTTGTAACGTTAAGAAATGATTTTACGCAATTACTATTACGTATACATTCTAAAATATTTACTGTCCCCATAACATTAGTTTCGTATGTATATACTGGATTTTTATAGCTGTCACGAACAATTGGCTGTGCTGCCAAATGAAAAACAATTTCTGGTTGCACACTGTCAAGAGTTGATTTCAATTTAGTATAATCTCTTATATCACCTATTACTGAACGAACATCTTTATCAATTTCTGCAATTTCAAAAAGTGATGGTTTTGTAGGTGGATTTAATGAATACCCCGTAACATTTGCTCCTGCATTTGCCAGCATTTTACAAAGCCAGGATCCTTTAAAACCAGTATGTCCTGTTACAAGCACTCTTTTCCCCCTATAAAAATTCAAGTCAAAGTCCATTAAAATCTCCTTTATACATTAATTATCCCACTTCTTCCATGGTGCCATATTTGTTGCCCACATCTGCTCAAGCAAATCTTTTTCTCTTTTCATATCCATACACTGCCAAAAGCCTCTATGTAAAAACGACATTAACTGTCCTTGTTTGGCAAGTGTTTCTAATGGTTCTCTTTCAAATATTGTTTCATCGCCTTCTATATAATTAAAAATTTCTGGATTTAATACCATATATCCGGCATTAATTGGCGAGCCATCTGATCTGCCCTTCTCTCTAAATGCACGCACTGCATTATTTCCACCAATATCAAGAACGCCCTTCTGTTGCTCTTGAATCACAGCTGTCAATGTTGCTATTTTCCCATGGTTCCTATGAAATTCAACCAATTTGCTAATATCAACATCGCAAACACCATCACCATAGGTCATCATAAATGGCTCATTTTTAACATATTTTTGTATACGTTTAATTCGCCCTCCTGTCATAGTATTTAACCCTGTATCAACAACCGTTACTTTCCATGGTTCACAGTGCTGATTATGAACTATCATTTCATTCTTCCCATTTGTATAATCAAATGTTATATCACTATTATGTAAAAAATAATCTGCAAACCATTCTTTAATTACATGCTGTTTATATCCGGCACAAATAATAAATTCATTAAACCCATAATATGAATATTCTTTCATAATATGCCACAAGATGGGTTTTTCTCCTATTTCAACCATTGGCTTAGGTTTAAACTGAGATTCTTCTGAAATTCTTGTTCCAAATCCTCCCGCTAAAAGTACTACTTTCATTAATAAATTTCTCCTTTAATCACATAAATTCATTATATATTCCATTACACTAGTCAGAATATTAATATTCTCCTGCTTTGCCATTTCTATTGATAAATACTTTTTATAATCGTTAGCTTTTAACCAATTAATAAGCTTTTTATGAAGTTCTCGTTCTTTTACGCACTTTAAATATGGCTCACTAATATGTACATGATTAATAATGTCAATATTCCCATCTAATATATTTATATCTTCATAATTATTAATCATCGTTCCAACATCTAAATTAAGCAAGAATCCTTTTGAATCAACTTCTCTTACCATTTTTATCGCCTGCTGTGTTGTATTTATAAAGTTTGTATTATAAATCTCAGGATTGGCCTCTATTGCTAATACCGTATTATGCTCATGCGCAAATTCTCCAAGTTCTCTGAAAAATGCTATAGCTACGCTATAGTCTTTAGATGATGATATGCTTCTGTTTTTCGGGCATCCCATAACAAGATTTCCTGCACCAATACTTTCTGCAAAAATAATAGCCTTTTGGGTATATTTAATAAGTTCTTCTCGCTCCCCCTGACTTCCAAATATCTTTTCATTTTTACCATACCATATGGATTGTATCGATGATACTTTTAAACTATATTTTTTTAAAAGTTTGTCAGAAAAGTCTTTTGCATTCTGTATTTTATCATAGGGATGTTCTCCAAATACTCTTGTTGGAGCAATTTCCACCCCATTATATTTAAATTTTTTTAATTTCTCATATACACAAATATCATCTTTCTCTTCCCATGCAATATTTGATATAGACAACATTAACCCCATTTTTCTTTAACTTCTCTTTCTATAAATATTTTCAAATCATATAAAACATCTTTTTTGCATTTTAAATAGCCATTTTTGCCGTTAAAAAGTTCTGCATATTTTGATTTAATACTGTAATTATACGGTGTCTTTGGTAAATTATTTTCAAAAATTTTTCCTGACAAATAATGATATACTTCTGCCACACTAACAGGTTCAGTTACAATATTTAATAATTTTATATTATTATCTAATGCCCTACAAATATCATCCCATAAATATCTAAGATTATAAAACTGATAAACAGATCTGCTATCTGTAAAATCAAGTGCACTAAAGCCAATTTCTTGAAAAACAGACCGCAGAATTTTTTTTTCATTTTTTTCTTTTGTTATATTATGATAAAATCCATCTTCTTGTAGTTTATAATATTGATTTATATATTCACTCTTAGCATTTAATTCTTCAAATTTAGCTTTGTTTAACATAGATGGACACACATTTATATAATCATAAATAAAATTTTTTTTTAAATTCATTCCATATATTGCAGGCAATCTTACAATCAAACAATCTGAATAATTTTTTAAAACCCACTCTTCTAAATACAGTCTATTTCTCCCATATGGTAAAAGTTCATTTTTATTAATAAAACTATCTTCGTCAACTCCAACTGTTTTATCGTAAACTGCAACTGTAGAAATTAGTACTACTCTTTTAGGTTTTATGTTAATAATATTAGATATTGCTTCATTTATTTTCTCAAAATCTTCGTTTGGATGAGAATTTGCTATAAACATTTGTGACCCAACTCCAGCATATACAAGTATATCTGGTTCCGTTCCATATGAATTTTTAATATTTTTTGAATTATATACTGCATTAAACTTATGTGAGGCGCAAAGATTTGAACCCACAAAACCAGTGTATCCAACCAAACTTGTTTTCATCTTTTTCTCCTACCTGAATAAACAATATTTCTAACACATAATCTTATTCCATATCTAATTTTATAAAAAGGGGTAATTATATTATAGATAGTTTTAAATTTACAATGCTTTCTAAAGAAACTATTACATAACAATTTAGAAATTATATATTGATGATCAAAATCTTCCAGCGATAACGCTATAAAATTTTGTGCAGCCCACGAATAGTCTTCATCACATGGATCATTTCCAAAAAAAGTTTTTCCATTTCTTAAATTTGTCCAAAAACGTTCCTCATAAAATCCAGGCCGTGTCTTTTGAACATATGTTGCATATGTTTCAAACTCTGAAAATCCGGATAAATTAAGTACTTTTCGATCAACTGCATTCAATATTTTTTCAAAAAACAACGTGCCCTCTATTAATTCATTGCTTTCTATATCAGCAATCAGATTCTTCATGATTTCGCAATTAATCAGCATATGTTCTGCAATATATGACTCCTGAACTGTTTTATGTAATAAATGATCTGGTAACAAAATATCCATGACAGGGTAAAAAGGTGAATCGCATTTTTCATGTTTCCTATATCCCAAATATGGTTTGCCATTTTCATTATTAAAAAACACAATATTGGTAATTGGAACCGTATCGCCATCCCAAATCAGATAATATTCATCTTCACAGATTGTTGCATATGCCATCTTAATAAACTGCTGAAAATACCATCCAGTTCTTCTTTCGGTCCCACACAACTCTTTCATAAGCGTACTGATATTCTTAAATGTCATATTATTATATATTTCATTTTCATTAATATATGAAACAGGCAAATCCTTAGATAACATACCTTTAATATCATCAGCACCAACTAATACTATTTTTTTTACCGGCAAATACTTTAAAATATACATAATATTATGTTTAAGTGCCGGAATATCTGTCTTTGTTATTGGAATCATCAATTCTATTTTTTTACTATTATCCATAATTTATCTCTGCACTTTCTGAATATCTTCAATTAAATAATTTTTTCCTTCAATAGCTCCATTTAATATTAATCTTGCATAAGAAATTAATGTAACCAGACATACAATACTATCTACAACCCCTAAAAAAATAATTCCAATTAAAATCTGCAGAATCAACGAATTCATTAAAATGCAATTTAAAGCAAATAAAATTACACCAGCTATTCCAAGCACTGCTATTAATCGTAATGAATTCATGCAGATTTTCCGAGGTAAATCTGTATACAAAATAAAACTATCTATAGCTAAAGATATTCCTCTTGCTTTTGTTTTACTAGCATTACCATTATAATATAAGCGACCATTTTTTAATCCACTCGAAGCATACACTGCCTGCCTGAATTGACAATTAAGATTCAAATATAGAATTCTATTAATAGCTCTGCGACTTACTAATCTAAATACTGTAGCATGTATTTCATATTCCGATAATGAATATTTATTAAACAACTTATAGAATATCTTTCTTGACAATGAATTATTTACAATTTCTACTGAAACAATATCATTTCCTTCTATAGCTTTTTGATATGCAGCCCAAATTAACTCCTTATCAAATTCATATTCAAGCGTATCAAATTCATATACAAAGTCACCAATAGCTGTATCTATACCAGCTCTCATACATGATTCTATCCCTTGCTTGACACTCATATGAATCACTGTCAAAAATCTATTATCGGTTTTTTTTAAATAATTCTGCAAAAAATCATCCTGATATTTACAACAATCATCTACTATCACTATCTCATAATGTTTGAATCTATCTTCTAAACGTAAAATTAAATTATCAATAAATGAACATACATTTTTAGAGTTATCAGACAGATACACCACCGCACTCACAAACACTGATTCTTTTTTACTCATTATTAAGCACCTCATCTAAATCATATATTGTATTAATTTTCCCACTAAATACGCTTACAAATGTCGGATTTGTCTGTTCAATCTTTACCATAGTAGGCCTCGAATCATCAATTTCTGAAGTTTTTAAAATAGGTTTCATTGAAAACAAAGAATATTCATAATTAAATTTTAGTTCTGGATTTATATACTTCTTTGCTAATTGACTCATATACGGCCACGCAGATACAGGCTTTGCCGGACATTGATTACAGTTATATAGATTTGTTGTTGTACATAACCCTCCACTTTTTTTCTGACATTCAAAAGTTGCTGTTGTATCATATGACGTAATATGTGGAGTAAATGTAACACTTGTTAAACTATGTAACCCGGTTTTTCCGAACGGCATAAGTGAAAAGAAAGGTCCATCCATAACTGTCAAGCCAATATTCTTTAAACTATCACCAACTGAACACAAAATAATCTCGCACAACTCATATTTAATATTAAATGGTTCAAATCCCATTAACTGCTGGATTTCATTTATTCCAGCATATGTCGCATTTAATAAAAAGGCTGTTTCAACTTCTTGATCTTGTGTATATATCCTCCATCTATTATTAATATTATCAATTTTTTTAATATTTTGTTGATACCAAATTTCAGCATTTCCTGATCTTTCCAATTCACACAAAAAGAATTTTTTTAAAATTTGAGCATCATATGTATATTCTTTCGTCAAAAAAGCTCCATCGCATAATCCATGTTGAAAATAATCATCTGCATTAATTTTTTCACAAGGAATTTCCGCATCTTTGCAAAATTTAAAAAATGCATTTGCATTTGTCCACGAAAGTCTTGAGCTTGTTGCATATATCTGTTTAAAATCTTTTTTAATACAAAATCCAAAATCATTGCAAAACCGCTGGAAATAATGTGCACTTTTAGCTGCTGTAGATATGCTTCTGGGATAATGATAGCCCATATGAACACGGGCTTGATTTATATATGTGGCACGCATGCACACTTCCGAATCTTTTTCAATAATCAGTACCTTTTCTCCTCTTAACGCACAAACTCGTGCAGCATATAACCCATAAATTCCCCCGCCTAATATTACTCTGTCATAAATCCTCATATTTTAATCTTCCTTTTTACACAGTGAATCAAACAACTGCTTATATTTCTCAATAGCATCATGCTTACTAAATTCTGATAAAAGAATATTTCTTCCATTAGCACCCATTTTAACAATCTGCCTCTTATTCTCACAAATGTATCGAATTTTTGACTCAATTTGATTATAATCGCCAGTTTCACACAACACGCCTATGCCAGATTCATCAATTATTTTCCAAACCTCACTGCCTGATTCTAAAATTCCTATAACTGGTTTATTTACCGCCATAATTCCATATATTTTACTTGGTACACTTACACCCTTAATACCTTTAGCATTTGTAACTATATGAATATCTGCTGAATTCATTGCAAAAATCAAATCATCTCCTGTTTGATAAGGAATAAACCTAACATTTTTTAAATCATTTTCTTTACAATAATTTTTCATTTTATCTTCAACAGCACCTGTTCCAACAAATGCAAATACAATATCATTATATTTTTTGAATTTTTTAATAACCTTTAGCAACCCCATAAGATCATAATATAGACCTAAATTTCCTAAATACATAAATACAAATTTATTATTCAAGTTGTATTTTTCTTTAAATTTATAAACGCCATAATCATTACTATTAACCGGATACATACCTTGCTCATCAACCCAGTTATGTATATATTTCCCCTCTATATGACATTGTGAAAATCTCCTGTTAAGTGTTTCCTGCATATCTCTTCCTATAATTACTAATGAATCTGCCGACTTACAGGAATTATAATCTAAATGCCTCATCACACTAATAACAAACTTATTTTTCGAAAAAGATACAGCTTCTATCTGTTCTGGATTAAAATCCTGAATAACATATACATATTTTGCTTTAGAAATTCTTTTTGCAATTCGACCTAATACTCCACCTAAAATAGGCGGTGCTGTAGTTGCATAAACAATATCACATTTACCTATTCTAATTGTTGCAATAATCGCATTAAAAAAATAACTTAAAACATGGTGAACTCTTTTAATTTTTTTGGACTTATCATTCTCAGAAACTCGTACACGAATAACATTCACATTCCCTATTTTTTCTTTATAAAATCGTTTTTTTTGATACTCTGGAGCGATTCTCCCTGCATAACTTGGAATTGCACACACTACATTAATATCAAACTCGTCAGATATCCCCTGGCTCAAATCCGTCATCAGCCTTGCCATAGCACTTTTATCAGGGTAATAATAATTAGCAAAAAAAAGTACCTTGCGCTTCATAATACACCTCATATTTAATTTTAATCATTTTACACAAATTGATTTCTTTTAGAAATAAATACTATATTTTCTACATTGACCCATCCTTTTTAATCACTGTCTTAACAGTCAATAACAATATCTTTATATCAAGCGCTATTGACCATTCTGTAATATATTCTGTATCCAATCTTACAACTTCTTCAAAATCAGTAATATTACTACGTCCACTCACCTGCCACATTCCTGTAATGCCAGGTCTTATTGCCATTCTCGCCCTGTGAGATGGTTCATACTTAACCCATTCATCCATTGTTGGAGGTCTTGTTCCCACAAGACTCATATCACCTTTAAGTACGTTAAAGAATTGTGGAAATTCATCGATACTCCAGTCTCTTATATAATTGCCAATCCCCTTTTTTATGGTTCCATCAGGAAGTTGTTTGCTTCCTATGATTCTTGGATCAAAATCAAGTTTAAACATCATACCATTACTTATGCGATTCTTAGCTATGAGTTCCTTTTTTCTTTCTTCAGCATCCAGATACATACTACGAAATTTATACATCTGAAAAGGCTTTCCATTTCTTCCTATTCTGGTTTGTTTAAAAAAAATCGGTCCAGGAGACTTTATGTAAATAGCTGGTGCTACAAATACAAACAAAATTCCCGTTATAATGCAGCCTATAATACCCCCAACAATATCAACAGCTCTCTTTATCATACTTTCAAAAATGTCAGTCTCATTCATGCTTGTTGTAAGTACAGTATACATACCAACTTTCTGAATACTTTGTTTAATCCCTATTGTACCTGTATTCTGTCCAATCACCATATGCACTACAATTCCCATTTCCTTAATGCATGCCAGCATTTTTTGAGGGTAACTAAGTTCAGGCGGATATACAATAATTACCTCATCAATCCACTCACGACATATATAATCAAGTGCATTGTCTTTATTTGCAACTACATTAATATCTTTGACTATACAACCATTCAAATCCTCATCCATAATAACTGCGCCTTTAATGTTATACATTGGCAAATCCTTATGCTGTATATTATCAATTACTCCTGGCAGTAATTCTTTTGTAGTAATTATAAGTAATGAAGATGCCTTATCTATTTTCTTTGCTAACATTTTCTTTCTGACAAGCCTCCCTGCATAACTTACAGGTACATATATCACGCACGTAAGTACCATTGTAATGCGGGAATAATCAATCCCTGCCTGCATCATAAACAAGTATAGGCAGATAAACAAAAAAACCATAAATGAGTGGCGTACTGTAGCAAATAGCTCTTTTAAATATCCTCTTTTTAAAACATTTTTGAATGAATTAAAGATTATTGCAACCAGTATATTAACAACTGTTAATATCGCAGCCATATTACGATACCTGTAATCAGCATATGGTTCAATAAATCCATGCCTCATTATATATGCCAAAACAAAAGCTGACTGTATCCATATTATATCTAATAAGATAAAATCAATATGTTTCAGCCAGCTTTGCGCTCTTTTTTGATACATTTCCCCACTCACTCCTACATTTAACTTGTATAATATTTTTATACAAATTTTCTTTTTATTTTTGATTTTTTATACCCACATAATTATTATCTATGTCTGATAGTATACCATACCACTTTTTTTGTATCAACCCAAAACACTGTATTTTTCGACACATACCGCAATTTAATACCATTTTTTGTCATGTTTTTTTAATATCAAACATATCATTCATCTTTAACTGTTTACCATTGGAATATATAAACATATACCGTCTGTCTTTGTATTGTTGAAGTTCGTTATATTCATTAAACATTTTTACAATTTCATCATAGAATATCAGACTGAAACTTCCATATTCTTTATTAAAATGCATCCAAATAATCTTTGCTGTGACATTTTCTTATCTTTTCGAATATACCTTTTTAAATATTTTTCGATATATAATTCCTGTCATTTTTTGTATTTTTTTATGCCAATTTATGCTATATTACATATTGCATACAGTCTTTAAAAAGCTTAAAATAAAATAGTTAGTATTATCAATAAGAGAAAAAATATTTTATGGAGATAATTTCAATGAAAAATCCTTTAGTATCAGTAATTATACCAGTATACAATGTTAAAGATTATGTAACAGAATGTATAACGCACGTCATCAATCAGACTTATACTAACTTAGAAATCATTATCATAGATGACGGTTCCACCGATGAGAGCGGAACTATTTGCGACAGTCTCAGTAAGACAGATTCCAGAATAAAAGTATATCATACTACAAATCACGGCCTGTCAATGGCAAGAAATTATGGTCTGGACCATATTTCCGGAAAATATGTAACATTTATTGACAGTGATGATTATATTGATCCGGATTATATTTCAACTTTGCTAAAACTGCTATTAGATAATAATGCTGATATTGCAGGATGCAGATTTTACCGTAATGCGGATAATGGTGAATTTATATATCCGGAAGCTGATAAAAGTTACGATATTGTATTAAGTCCAGAAGAGTATCTTTGCAGATTTTATAATAATTTTGGAGTATTTGCTCCTGCATGGGGAAAACTTACTAATGCAAAAATATGGAAAGATTTACGCTTTTCCAGTAACAGAAGGATTGTTGAAGATGCTCCAATGATACGGCCAATGGTTGTTCAATGTTCTAAAATTGCATGGACACAAAAACCAATGTATTTTTACAGAAACCGGCAGAACAGCCTTATCCACCAGAAAATATCCGCAGATATATTAATTAATGATGTTCTTAAAGATATTAAGTACTATACGCAGCACAATATGAATTTAGCACTTGCATGTGCTTATAAGCATCTGTGTTACCAGTTAATTCTGTCCTGGAATGATTTATCACTCCAGGAAAAGAAAAAATATAAACCATTATATAGAAAAAGTATCCGGTATATTCTTTGGCATAAAGGAAATACCGTTCTTCAGAAGTTCAAATATTCTTACAAATATTTTTCTTTAAAAATATAAATATAAAATGCACCTGGATATCCAGGAAAGGAGTTAAAAAATGGATCCTCTAATTAGCGTTATTGTTCCTGTCTATAATGTTGCCCCGTATTTAGAACAATGTCTCAATAGTATTACAAAACAAACATATACCAATCTTCAGATTATTTTAATTGATGATGGCTCTACTGATTCCAGCAGTTCTATTTGCGACCGTTTTGCAAATAATGATCACCGTATTGTATTAAGGCACATTGAGAATGGTGGAATTTCTCATGCTCGAAATTTAGGTTTTTCACTAGCCAAAGGGGAATTTATTTCTTTTATTGACTCCGATGACATGATTCATCCTGACTTTTATAAAATTATGTTATCAGCATTGGAAAATGAGCATGCAGATTTGGTAATTTGCAAAGAGCAGACATTTTTCAACGATACTGATATTATTCCTTCCAGCCAGGATACTTATTTTATTGAGTCTGTAGAAACTCAAAAGGATTTTTTATGGCATTTTATGGATTCATTTACCGGTCCTTTATGTTGGGTATGGAACAAATTATACCGTCGTACATTATTAGAAAACATATCATTTCAGGAAGGCAAAAAAATGGAAGACATAATCTACTTAACAGATTGTGCACTTAAATGTCATAAAATCGTGTGGATAAAAAACGTTTTAAACTATTATCGTCAATGGTCCGGAAGTACAATGTCAATCGGAAAATCTGATATTACCTGCGATTATGCAAATGCCTTAATATATTCCTGTAACAAGATACAGTCAGCAGAAAATTATCCTGATTTATTTATGGCATATTCTGTATACATAACTAATAAAATAGCCTTACTATGCGTAAAGGCTAACAAAAATAGTTTTTCTGACAGTTTCGCTATCCTCCGTAATAAATACAGGGACTGCTATCGCAAATATAATCATAATATACATTCTGCTGGTGACAAAGGAAAACTTTTCCTTGCAAGATATTGCTTTCCCCTGTATTATGCTTTGCAAAAAAACAGAATTACAATTTAGTGCAATTTAGTACAATTTAGAAGGAGTCAGATTTAGAAGTAGTCAATTTATAATGAAGCCAGATGTTTAGACGGCTGCTCACAATGACACCCCAATATACTAACGTGTTTCTATTTCTTAACTGAAAAGATGGCTTTTACTTTTGATACTGATGATTATTCTATTCAAAAGTAAAAAACCTGTCGGCGCACCATGTAGAAAACTACTCCGTGTGCCGGCAGGCAGATATTTTAATTCTTTACATATTTTTCAATCAGGCACTGGTGCTCTTTGCTATCTTTATCATAATTGATTCCTACAAGCAAAATGTCACCGGTATAGTTCAGAATTGAAGCTGGATACTTCTTTTCCTTAATCTGCCGCAAGGCAGTACGTGCGTCTTGATTCCATTTCAGTTCTACAATCAATGCTGGATAATCAGCTTTATATTCCGGCTTTGGTATAAATACAAAATCTGCAAATTCCCTGCCGGTTGGCAACTCTCGAATTGGTTTAAAATAATACTGCATTGCACTCAAATATGCGATTGCCAACACACTGCTTAACGAATTTTCATTATGGTACTGAATGACTGAAACATACTCATTATGGATTTTTTCAATTTGTTTTGCTACCATTTCTCCATCCATATCCAAAGTTGCATTGAGCAGATTTTCCGACTCTAATTGGAATGTGATCATTTCATTCCACGGCCTGCTCTCCACTGCCGTCGTGAGTTCCTGTCTGATTTCTTCATTCGGAACAAATGCCATTTTTTTCGTCTGATTATATCCCAGATATCCCAAATGAATCATATATGTCAGCACATCGTCCTTACTTTGAATATTTATTGTGTCATTTTTAAAAGTTGCGGTATTTACCTTAACCATTGCTCCAGAAAGCATTTCAATGATAGCTGTTTTCAGGCCATTATAATTCATATTGATAAGAGGCACTATTGCCTCATAGGAAGCCGTTTCAGACCAATAACTCTTGAATTCACCTTTCAGCATGACACTTATTACAGCTCTTGGATTATACACCTGATAGTCTTTCAGCAGATAGCCATTGTACCACCTCTTTACTCTGTCGAAATCCTGATGGTATTCCTGTGAAAGTTTCTGAACTTCATCTTCTGTAAAGCCAATATATTGTGCCAGATTACTCGGACTCAGCATCGTAAACTCATCAAAATTATTTAGTGCCGATTGCGTTTTCTCTTTTTTTATTGGAAGAATGCCTGTTAAATATGCAAGCTGAATATACTTTGTAGGCTCCGTTCCTTTGAACATTCCTCTCAGAAAATTGATATAATCATCCTGAACTTTTTGATTTGTCGCTTCATCACGAATCAAAACATCCCATTCATCAACGATTACAATAAATTTATTTCCTGTTTCGGCATTAATCCTTGCCAGTGCTTCCGGTAACGATGTAATTTTTTCTTTTAATACATTTGGATAGCACTCCCGCAGCTCCTGAATTGTCTTCTCAGAAATATACGAAACTACCTCCTCTGAACCTCCTGCGGGCTCCATGCACCACTGAATATCCAAATGGATTACATCGTACTTGTTTAAATGTTTCTTAAAATCCGCTGTTTTACTGATTTCCAGTTTTGAAAACATTTCTTCAGAATCACAGCCTTTACTATAATATGCCGTAAGCATGTTAGCTGTTATAGATTTTCCGAACCTTCTCGGACGGCTATTACATATAAACGCATCTGTCGATGCCAGAACACTATTAGTATAATTAATCAATCCACTCTTGTCGACATAAATTCTCGCATTTAATGCTGCCTGAAACGCTGAATTGTCAGGATTCACAAACATTCCCATTCGCCCCAGACTCCTTTCCATAGTTGCTCCCGATTGTAAAGATGCAACCCACCTGTTGTGCTTTGATTTTACCATCTAACCTTTCAGATAGCAAGTGTATTAGAAGTCGTTCAACTTGAATCTGTGCTTTTATGCCAGACTATTTTTCAAAAAATCCTCAAGTATGCTTTTTAAATATTCTGTGCCTGAACCACCCGGTATTCTTAAACTCTCTGCAATGACAACTTCCTCATTTAAATCATCATCTTCTATAATAGCCGCCTCAGCTTCCTCATCAACAAACATAAATACATCCCTTCACCTTTATCAGCCGGTGCTGCCATTGTACAATGCAGAAAACTACACAGTATACCGGCAGGCAATTACGTTAATCTCAACAATCCGTTTAAAAATAGAGTTGTTTTCACATTGAACTTCACTTATAATTTCAATATGTATATAATATGCATTTTTAATGAAAGGATCAAACTAACCATGAAGCCAGGTGTTTATACTGCTACTCACAATGACAACTCAATATACTATCGTGTTTCTATTTCTTATCGTGGAAAACATATAAGCTTAGGTAGTTTTGATGATGAAGATACTGCATCAGCAGTATATAATGAAGCTCGTCTTATTCTTAATGATCATAACGCCTACTACATGGATACTGCAAAATGCATTTCTACTTATCCGGAATGCACTTCAGCTATAAGCCATGATAAATTTATATCTTTAATTAACTTCAGGGATAATAATATTTATATAAAAACGCCTATCTACCTTTGCAGCAAATATTTCTTATATTTTTTAACTGAAAAGACTGTCTTTACTTTTGATACTGATGATTTATTCTATTATTCTAACCATAAGATAATGAACCGTGGCGGCCATTATTTTGTAAATGATTATGGTGTCCAGACCGGAATTTTATCAAGATACGGAATAAGACCATACGCCGTTGCCGGACGCGACTACATTTTCAAGAATAACAATGCACATGATTTACGTTATAATAACATCGAAATAATTAATAAATATGCCGGTGTGTCAGTTTTTCAAAATAAGAGAAACGGCAGGACACAATACAAAGCACGAATCCACATCAATGGTGACTACATAATCGGCATATATAACTCGGAAAATGAGGCTGCCATAGCCTATAACAAAGCGATTGATACACTTTCCGGCCGCGTGAATATTGCTTTCACACCTAACTATATTGAAGATATTTCTGCAATTGAATATGCCGCAATATACAGCCGCCTGAGAATTTCAAAAAAGCTGTTTGAAATTTAATGCAGCCCATACTTTTTTAAAGGTATAACTAAAGTGAAGGTATTTAAGATTATTTATTTTAAAGATGTAAACATCAGATAAAATGATTAACAACAACTATAGTCCTAAGTATTCACCTGGCAGAATTGCCTTTATATCTGATGTAGAATAATCTGATACATTTCTTGTCACAATATATTCTGCCCCATAATTCTTTGCACATTCCATTTGCAAACAATCTTCAAAGTCAGAAAAATCTTCATTTGCAAGTCCTGATAAGAGTTTCACCTTATCTATCCCCTCCACATCAAAGATTGTACAAATGTTTGATAATATTTCTCTACGTTGCTTTACAGTATAATCCTTCCTTAATATAAAAAACATATTGGAAATTGAATGAGCTGCAATGCATCCTTTTGTATTTTCTTCAGTACATGATAAAATTATCTTCTTCGCATCCTCAAAGAATGGTTCTCTCTCAAGAAGATAATCAAGTAATACATTGGTATCAATCAAAATTTTACCTACCATATTTATCTTCCCTATAAGAAGCCAATTCAGCATCATCATCTGTAACAGTTCCCTTTTTGCGTAACTGTTCCAATCTTACAAATGCCTCTTTCCTTTCCTTATTGTTATCATTATATAATCCGTTTACCTCTTGCATAATCTGAATTATAAAGGAAAGTTTATCTTCTGGTATCTTTTCTAATTCCATTATGGCACTCTGCCTTAATGCTGTCATAGGTCATACCTCCTTTAAATTTTCGGATGAAATTACTCTTCAAAACCATCTGATTATTTTGCAACACCTAATTTGTATGGATTCCCTTCATCTGATTTTCAATTAATTACAAATTGAAAAGAGCAGACTTACTGTAAAATTTAATGCAGCCCATACTCTTTAAACAGCTTTTGCAGTTGCTGTGGTGACTGACTGGCACTTATATATTCATCCATCCGTCCATCTGCATTCATCAGCGCACACAACTTACCTACATTTTCTAAGCTTTCCTTCTGGCCCTGTTGCATTCCACGCTCCAGCCACTCTTTTCTCTGTTCTTTTAAAAGATCTTCTACTGTCATATAACATCCCTCCAATTTTCGATCTTTCTTTAGTCTGCTCACATGATTATGCAATTGCTTTAGTGAATCATCTTTATGCTCATTAACATATTCATCCGTTGTCTGTTCTATATATCCAAGAAAATTCACTAATTCTTCCGGCACATCTTCTTTATTTTTCCCCTTGGTACTCAGGAATATGCGATACACTCCATCATTTAACGGCTCTTCTGTTTCCTTGCAACACATCTCATATGTATACCTGAACAAACCATGTCCAAATGGATCATAGGTACATATAAATATCACATAATTAGGCTTCAGATCATGATAATCCTCTCCTGGCTTTAATCCAGCTATATCCATCTGACCCTGATAATACCGGCTTCTCTTTGGCAGATCTGCCTTTGAATCATTCTGCATTTCAATATCATAATCTACCTGTGCAGTATCACTTGCATAAACATCAAGTCTTATACTGTGAATATCGGAAGTGTAAAGAATTGTATGCTCTACGTTTACCTTTACTTTTCCAATCTTCCTTCCAAATATCATTTCAAGCACAAGCCTGCATGTTTCCTCATCATCTAGTGCTGCTGCAAAAAGAAATGCATCCTTTAAATTTAAATCCTGAAATCTCTTTGTCATATGTTCTCCTGTCATATATTCTCCTTTCACATAAAATAAATATATGACAAAAGCTCTATATCTGATTATATTATAGCAAGCAATTTTTTAAAGCTCAATATGAACTTATTAATCATATATTTTCTTTTTCAACTTTGTCCATTAATTATGATTACTTGTTCCCAACACATGAACTGATAGATTATTTAACGTCATTCTCATTAAATAAATTAGAATATTACTGATCCGGCATGCTATATTACTTCCGGCTTTAGAAACTGCAAATCCGACATAACACGGACAATCGCATTCCAGTTATTATTATTTGTATATATAGTATAGTATTGAGATTTATTTGTCAACATAATCTGACACATAGAAAAATTCTCTATCTTAACACAAACAAAAGGCCGGATACACATCCTGTACAAAACGTGTTTCCAGCCTTTTATTTATGTTATTATCATTATCAATATTCTCTTTAAATACAGCCTAAATTACTTATTCTTCTCATTAATATAGTTAATAAGGCCTTCTGCCTTAATAATTTTCTGCATGAATTCAGGAAATGCCTGGCCTTTAAAGCTTTCTCCTGTAGTCTTATCAGTAATAACACCACTGTCGAAATCAACCACAACCTCATCTCCTGCCTTGATAGCTGCCGAAGCCTCAGGGCATTCAATAATAGGAAGTCCGATATTAATAGAATTACGATAAAAAATTCTTGCAAAAGTTTCAGCAATAACACAGCTTACACCAGCAGCCTTAATAGCAATAGGTGCATGCTCTCTTGATGAACCACATCCAAAATTCTTATCAGCAACAATAATGTCACCCTTCTTAACATTCTTAACAAAATCCTTATCAATATCCTCCATACAATGAGTTGCTAACTCAGCCGGATCTGATGAATTAAGATATCTTGCAGGAATAATAACATCAGTATCAACATTATCGCCAAACTTAAAAACCTTACCTTCTGCTTTCATAAAAAACCTCCATCTAAAATAAACAATTAAATTTCAAAACTAAACTCTCTAACATACAATTCCCAGCTCGTCATGCGCATTCACTTCACCATTCCCGGCCTGCCATGCGCATTTTGTGCGAAGCACAAAACAGCCCTTCCTCCGCATCAGCCAAGGCCGACAATGCGCATTTTGCGCAAAGCGCAAAACAGCATTGTCAGCCCCCGCCCCGGTAAAATTGCTTTTGTGCCGGATGGTAACAGTGTGCCTGGGTAAAACCAGCTGACAGCGCGCCTCTGCAAAGTGAAGCGATGGCGGCTGGTTTTACCCGAGGCACACGCCCCACCGCCACAAAACCAAACTTACATACCTATAGCAGACGGCTCACTTATCTTTCCTGTGACTGCACTGGCTGCAGCAACTGCAGGACTTGCAAGATATATCTCTGAATCAACATGACCCATACGTCCGACGAAATTTCTGTTTGTTGTTGAAACACACTTTTCTCCTTCTGCAAGGATACCCATGTATCCACCAAGACATGGTCCGCATGTAGGTGTACTTACAACTGCTCCCGCATTTATAAATGTCTGAACAAGTCCTTCTTCAATAGCCTGAAGGTAAATCTTCTGAGTAGCAGGAATTACAATCACGCGAAGTCCCTTTGCAACTTTTTTGCCTTCAAGAATTTTAGCTGCTGTTCTTAAATCTTCAATACGTCCATTTGTACATGAACCAATAACAACCTGATCAATCTTAATATCCTCAATTGAATCAACAGTATGAGTATTTTCCGGTAAATGTGGAAATGCAACTGTTGGTTTGATTTCTGCAAGATCAATATTGATAACCTGATCATATTCAGCATCATCGTCAGCTGTATATTCTACAAAAGGTCTCTTTGAATGTTCTTTTAAATACTGTCTTGTAAGATCATCAACAGGGAATATACCATTCTTTCCACCTGCTTCAATTGCCATATTTGCGATTGTAAATCTGTCATCCATAGAAAGATTTGCAATACCATCACCTGTAAATTCCATTGACTTATATAAAGCTCCGTCAACACCTATCATTCCGATAATATGAAGGATAACATCCTTACCACTTACCCACTTTGATGGCTTGCCGGTAAGAACAAACTTGATTGCTGACGGAATCTTAAACCATGCTTTACCTGTTGCCATACCTGCAGCCATGTCTGTTGAACCTACACCTGTTGAGAAAGCGCCAAGTGCTCCGTATGTACATGTATGTGAATCTGCTCCAATGATAACATCTCCTGCAACAGTAAGTCCCTGTTCCGGAAGAAGTGCATGTTCGATGCCCATCTGACCAACCTCGAAATAGTTTGTTATATCATGCTTTGCAGCGAATTCGCGGACGCATTTGCAATGCTGTGCAGACTTTATATCCTTGTTAGGAACAAAATGATCAGGAACAAGCGCTATCTTATCTTTGTTAAATACACTCTTTACTGTCATTTTATCCATTTCATGAATTGCTACCGGTGATGTGATATCATTACCAAGTACGAGATCGAGATCTGCCTCAATAAGCTGTCCTGCCTTTACTTCATCAAGACCTGCATGTGCAGCAAGGATCTTCTGTGTCATTGTCATCCCCATTATAATTTCCTCCTTTTGCTTATAAACAAGCGATTGTTATTGACATTTTTTCTTGATAAGTTGTATTCTACTGCATTGCCTGTTATAATGCAAATACATATTATGTATATCCGCCATAACTTCATGTTATAGCGAATAATGAAAGGAGCATCTGCATGGACAGCACTTCTATTGGTTTATATCATACATTTTCAGTTGTTGCCGAAGCCGGCAGCATATCAAAAGCAGCCAAAGAGCTTTTTATCAGCCAGCCGGCTGTAAGTAAAGCCATAAAACGTCTTGAAAGCAAACTTGAAACCAGTTTATTTATCAGAACATCACGAGGTATACGTCTTACTAATGAAGGCCGGACTTTATACGAATATATACAGAACGCCTTTGAAACCATTGCGGCTGGTGAAGACAGTATTAAAAGAATGACGGAACTTGGAATCGGACATATCAAAATCGGGGTAAGCTCTACTTTGTGCAAGCATATTCTCCTGCCTTTGCTTAAAGATTTTCTTAAACTCCATCCACATACACAGATTACTATTTCATGTCAGTCTACTGCAAATACTATTCATTTTCTTGAAAACAAGGAAATTGACATCGGACTTATAGCTAAGACCGACAGCACAAAAAACCTGACCTGCATGCCTTGCGGTCATTATGGACATATCAGTGATATATTTGTTGCTGCCCCACATTATGTTAAAAGCCTTATTGAACGTGAAAATATTACAAAGTCAGATATCCTTGAACATTCAAGTCTTATTCTGCTTGATAAAAAGAATGTAACCCGGCACTATATCGACAGTTATCTTAATAAATGGAATATTGAAACGAAAAAAGCAATGGAAGTAGACAGCATGGAACTCCTGATTGACTTTGTAAAAACCGGACTCGGCGCCGGATGCGTCATTGAAGAATTTATTACTGATGAACTTGCATGTGGACAACTTGTAAAGATTGCGACACCTTCCGCAATAAAACAGCGAAATGTCTGTTTTGCCTATAACAATACTGTAACAATGAACAGCGCAGCAGAACTGTTTATTGAGTTTATACAACAGCAACAACAATAATTAAATAAGCACGCTAAACTCACACAAAAACAGCAGTAGTGTACTTAAACGTAACTACTGCTGTTTTTGTTAATTAATAAATTCATTTTACATCATCGGTGCGACGTGATTCGAACACGCGACCTCTGCGTCCCGAACGCAGCGCTCTACCAAGCTGAGCCACGCACCGTTTGCGTTAACGCACTAAACATTATTATACGCAATTGCAGTGGCTTTTTCAAGATGTAATATAATATTTTTTACCATATTTTTTGCATAAGAGCTTTTTTCTGACTGTAAATGTTACAGCACTTTCGAAAGGAATACCTTCAGTCTTTCAACCTTAGGATTGCTAAAGAGTTCCTCTGGTGCCTCATCTTCTTTTATAAGCCCTTCATCAACGAACCACACTCTGTCTGCAACCTCTCTTGCAAATCCCATCTCATGCGTTACAATTACCATTGTCATTCCTTCTGCTGCAACTTCCTTTATAAGGCTTAAAACCTCGCCTACCATTTCAGGATCAAGTGCTGATGTCGGTTCATCAAAAAGCATCACATCCGGATTCATTGCAAGTGATCTCACTATTGCAACACGCTGTTTTTGTCCGCCTGAAAGCATTTCAGGATACACATCCGCCTTATCTGAAAGACCTATTCTTGCAAGCAATTCATCTGCCTTTTTATCTGCATCTGCCTTTGACATTTTACCAAGACTTACAGGTGCAAATGTAATATTTTGTTTGATTGTCTTATTAGGAAAAAGGTTAAACTGCTGGAATACCATTCCAATCTTTTCTCTTACCTTGTCTATATTCACACCTTTTGCTGTAATTTCCTGACCTTCAAACAGCACCGCACCTGATGTGGGCTGTTCAAGAAGATTAAGTGAACGTAAAAATGTTGACTTTCCACAGCCTGAAGGTCCGATTATTGCAATGACCTCACCTTTTTTTATTCTTGCGTTTATCCCTTTTAATACTTCATTTTTGCCATATGATTTATGTAAATTATTTACTTCTATTAGTACTTCATTATCTTTCATTCTTTCTTAATCTCCTTTCAAGTCTGCCCACACCATATGAAAGTATTGTAACTATAATAAGATAGATCAATGCTACAAGTATTAAAGGCATAAATGCTTCCCATGTAATACTTCTTATGATATCGCCACCTTTTGTAAGATCGACAAGACCAATATAACCACTTATTGATGTCTCTTTTATAAGACTGATAAATTCATTTCCAAGCGCCGGAAGGATGTTTTTTACAGCCTGTGGAAGTATAATTGCAACCATTGTCTTTTTATAGCTGAGTCCAAGACTTCTTCCCGCTTCAAACTGGCCTTTGTCAACTGCCATTATACCGGAACGGACAATCTCAGCCATATAAGCAGCTGAATTAAGTCCAAATGCAATAATAGCTACAAGCAGTTTATTTATATTAACACTTGCAAACACTATGTAGTATATGATAAGCAGCTGCACCATTGCAGGCGTACCTCTGATTATCATAAGATATACCTTACATATTGCATTTAATATTTTAAAGCCGCCGTTCATGTCATGATTTGTTCTGATAATTGCAATCAAAACTCCCAATAAAAGACCTATAATCAATGCAAATACTGTAATAATAAGTGTATTCTTAAGACCTGTCAGTATGTATTTGTATCTTCCCTCGTCTATGAAGTTAGATTTGAATTTTTCTGTAAATGACTGTGTTGCTGAAACTTTTTCACCTGAATTTACTATTACAACCTGCTTTGATGTTGCATAACTGTCTGTAAAATCGATATTTTTAAGACGTTCCTCTGTAACAGTCATACCTGCAGCACCTACATCTGCTTTACCTGACTGTACTGCATTTATAATTGAATCAAATTCCATGTCTTCGATTTTAAGTTCCATACCAAGTTCATCACATATGGCACTCATTATATCCGGGTCAATACCTGTAATCTTGTTATCCTGATAATATTCATAAGGCGGGAACGAAGCATTAGTTGCCATTACAAGTATTCCATTGCTTCTGTCAACATTCTTTGGATTATATGGCTTTGTACCTTTTACATCATCGCTTCCTGTATAATTATCAATTATATTCTGAAATGTTCCGTCATCCTTAAGCTCCTTTAAAGCTTTATTTATTTTCTCCTTAAGTTCACTGTTCTGCTTACTTACACATATTGCATAATCTTCATCTGCAAATGCCTCATCAAGGATTTTTAACTCAGGATTTTTTTGTATAAATTCTTTTGCCGGCTGTTCATCAAGAATAATACAGTCTATCTTATTCTGCTTAAGTGCCTGAACAGCATCTGCAGCCTTGTTATATCTTTCGATAGTTGTTCCTGCCTCATCGCCTTCATAATCAGACGCATAAATATCTCCTGTAGTTCCTAACTGAACACCTATTTTATGTCCTGCGATATCATCTACACACTCTATTTTCTTCTTCTGATCTGCCGTATTATCCGAAGTCTTGTCAGATGCACTGTCTGTTTTATCTGTGCCACTGCCATCTGTACCTGTGCCGGCTTCGGCTGCAACAGTCTCCTGTGTAGTTTCTTCTGTGGCGCTTACTGCCTTTAAGTTCAATGCAAACATTCCCGTAAGAATTGCAAGCACTCCAAGCATTGCAGCAAACATTCTGGTTTTCTTTTTCATACTTTTTCTCCATTTCTAAAGCACTCAGCTTTTTTTTTACCTGTATACCCACTATGCAAATTGCCTTGATTCTGCTTTATCAAGAATATCGGTGATTGCATCGAGTACTTTTGTCATTTCCTCTCTTGTACCTATGGTGATTCTGATATAGTCATTTATTCTTTCATTGTTATAATGTCTTACAAGAATATGTCTTTTCTTTAACTCACTGCATATATGTACTGCATCAACATTTTTATGTCTGGCAAATGCGAAATTTGTCGTTGTAGGCATTACTTCAAATCCGATGTGTTTCAATTCATCCTCAAACCACTCTCTGTTTTCAATGACGGTCTCAACGCATTTTTTAAAGTACTCTTTGTCATTTACTGCCGCTGTCCCTGCTGCAATTGCAAGCGAACTCATGTTAAATGGGTTAAATGTAAATTTGATTTTATTCATATCTTCAATTATCTCTTTTGATGATATTGCAAAACCAATACGTCCACCGGCCAGATTACGTGATTTTGAAAATGTCTGTACCACTATAAGATTCGGGTATTTATTAACTAATAGTATACACGATTCGTTGCCATAATCAACATATGCTTCATCAATTATAACCATTCTTTTAGGATTTTTTTTAACTATTCGTTCTATTTCACTTACCGGAACAGCCTGCCCTGTTGGATTATTGGGATTTGCAAGTATTACATCCCTGTCAGAATTTACATAATCTTCTACATCTACATTAAGATTTTCATCAAGTGGAATCTGTTCATAATCAAGGTTATATGTCTTTGCATATGTCCTGTAGAAATCATATGTTATATCCGGAAAACACACCTTCATGCCTTTTCTGAAAAAACTCATAAGACAGAAGCCAAGCACTTCATCAGCACCATTTCCTACAAATATCTGTTCAGGTCCAAAACCATAATTTTCTCCTATCGCTTTTCTAAGTTCCATGCAGTGTGGGTCAGAATAATGTCCCATATGATTTATTTCAGTACTGCTGATTACTTCAATTACCTTAGGCGACGGTGGAAATGAAGATTCGTTTGCATTAAGTTTTATATACTGGCCTTCTTTTGGCTGTTCACCCGGAATATATGCCTCCATGTCGTTATAATCGTCCAATAAAAAGAAACTCATATTTATCTGCCTCCGTTCTTAAATTCTTTCAAGTGGAAATGTCATGCAGTGAGGGCCGCCACCAGCTTTAAGTATTTCTGTAATGTCAAGTTCAATAACATCCATTCCATTTTCACGAAGCTGCCTGTTTACTTCCTTATTTTTTGCAAGTGACAGTACTTTCTTATTGCCAAGTGCCTGCAGATTGCATCCATGCTCAAATATCGCTGCCTCTTCAACATTTATAATCTTTATATCAAGTTTATCAAGCTCTTTCTTAAAATCATCCGGAAGTCCATCATAACAGGCAACGGCAAGATT
This sequence comes from uncultured Lachnospiraceae bacterium, assembly GCA_934330725.1. GTDB lineage: Bacteria > Bacillota > Clostridia > Lachnospirales > Lachnospiraceae > Lachnospira. The sequence continues at coordinate 110,040 of CAKRGM010000006.1, forward strand.
ATCATCTACAAGATTAAAACACATATCAAGATGCAGGTATGCCGGATTTAGTTTAACACCAAACACTCTGTAACCTAATGGTTCAAGCTGCTTTTTTATTTCCCCGACACCTTTTTCATTAGTTCTGTCTGCCATTCCGACTGCAATTGTTTTTTCGTTTAAAAATGCAAAATCGCCGCCTTCAAATATTCCTTCACTAACTGTTGCAACAACCGGTACACCAAGTTCTTTCATTCTTTTCTCATAATCCGTATGCTCCCTGTATCTTAACGGAAGCTTGAAATTGCCAAGAATATAGCCTTCCTTTACACATCCGCCAAAATCCCTTGCAAATACTGAATTAGGTCTTTCCTCGTCAGAATCAAGAAATTCAACCTCAACTCCATTATCGCGGTAAGCCTTGACAAATTCCTCATGCTCTTTTTTCATTTTTTCCAGATCAAGTATCTCATCCCACTTTTTTGCAATTTCATTTATTTTTGCTGCTTTAAGGTAATCAGGCTTTGATACCAGTACCCTCTTAAGCACTCCTGTTCCATTCTTTACAAACATTTGCTTTCCTCCTGTTGTTTTTAAATTCTGTTTATGCGTAACATATAAGATTCTTAATATCAGTTGACAATCCTGTGAATCTTTTCGATTCTGCCCTTAAAATAATTAATCAGATTATCACATGCTGTCTTTCTTAACAGATATTCCGATTGCTCTGAAAAAAATGCTGAATGAGGGGTTATTATTACGTTGTCCCTTCTTAATAACCTGCATGATTTAAGATCCGGTATTTCACTTGAAAGGACATCAAGCCCGGCGCCCCTTACAGTTCCGTTATCAAGTGCTTCACAAAGAGCTTCCTCATCAACTGCCGCTCCTCTTGCAACGTTTATAAATACCGGGTGCTGTCTCATTGTGCTAAACGTCTGTCGGTTGAAGTAGTGATAATTCTCTTTTGTCTGTGCCATATGGTTTGATATTATATCGCAGTTTTCTAAAATATACTGTGGGCTTGTTTTAATAATATCTGTATCAGAATCCGGTGTTTTTACATACTCATCATAAAAATACACTTTCATTCCAAGTGCTTTCGCCTTTTTTGCAACTTCTTTTCCTATTCTTCCATATCCGAATATTCCCAGCTTCTGACCTTCAACTCTTTTTAAATTATAACAGTCTGAATAATCCCAGTTATTATTCTGCTCAACATCTTTTGTATAAAACTTAAGTCCTCTGTTAAGTGCCATAATAAGACTTATCGCATGCTCGGCAACCTCTTTTGTACAGTATTCTTCAATTGCCATTACAGTTATATTTTTTTCTTTGGCATATTTTGTATCAACATCGCTAAAGCCTGTAGCATCAAGTGAAATACATTTCAACTTTTTTGCCTTTGCCGCTGCATCTATAACATTTTTGTCTATTGGTACAAATGCTGTAATAAGTGCATCCGCACCTGAAACCCTGTTTATAAATTCCTGCCGGGCTGCATTGCCTGTGCCATCTGCACAATACGGGTAAATTTCGACTTCAAACCCCGGCTGACTTCCAAGCTCGCTCTCCAGAAGATACTGCTTTTCAGCATATGCATTATGACCATCACTGTCACTAATTAAAATTTTCATATATTTCTCCAATGTCAAAAAAGGCGCTCATCCCATTCAGGATAAGCGCCTTTGCTTAAAAATATGTCTGCATGCATCATATTTAGTGACTATTATATCGGTCATTTCTAAAATGTCAATACATTTTAAAAAAATGATTATTTATGCAAAAAACCAGTAAATATGGGCATTGCATAAATAATCACTATCTACTTATAAATTATTCATTACTATCCGTATACTATTTTCTGTTATATTCTGCTCAGTATCTGATACTGTATTGTGCACAACATCCTCAGAATAATCATATGCAGTGCAACCTGTTTCAACACTGGCTAAACTTCCACATACCATCGGAACTGCCGGCGGAAGATGTCCAAGGTCAAAATCCATAATAACCGGAACATTATATTTTCTTAAAATCCCCATATATGCTTCATAATGATCCAGCCCCATAATCTCCTGTCCATAAAAATATGGTCTGCCAATTATAAAACCTCTTGCATTTTTAAACCATCCGGCATTATCAAGCTGCCACATTGCACGTCTCATACTTAAAACATTTAAGTCGCAGCTCTCAAGAAACCATATAACACCATCATCTGCATATTTTTTATTAAATTCATCCACTTTATCATATTTCGTTCCGACAAGATTAGAAAGACAATCAAGGCAGCCTCCAAGAAGCCTTCCTGAAAAGGTGATTTTTTCATCCTGTCTACTTATACGACCTGCATTATTATAAACCTTTATCACACTTTTCTCGGTAACATTGTATGGTTCCAAAGGATTCTCTGCTGTCTTTTTGGATTCCTTTTCCCACATATCATACCCGGTAAATGTATTTTTCTTACCGGTCAAAACCTTAAATGCGTCATCAATGGCTGGATGCCATGGCTGCATCCCAAAAGCCGCTGCACATGGCGCATATATTGAAGCCGTATCACAAAGTGTGGTCAGCAGAAAGGTAAAATTAGTATTATCAGAATACCCCATAAACCATCTTGGTTCTGCACTCCGAATCCTTTCAAAATCAACATATTCAAGTATCTCACACATCAATTCCCCGCCCCCGCACGATATTAACACATCACCAGGACCTGTGCAGTATGCATCTGTAAGCTCTTTCCCACATTCATATGGCGTATTGCTTATTCCAATACCACGATCCATATAGCAGTTATTTCCAAGAAAAATTTTATAGCCTTTTTCTTTAAATATTCTTTGTGCATTGTCAAATGCAGTTTTATATGGTTGTGTTGCACATCCAAATGATGGTGCTACAAAACCTATCGTTCCACCTTTCTGTAGATATTCAGGATATCTCATTTAATTCTCCTTTCGATTTACAATTGACAGTCTATTACAAAAGCTGTTGTTTTTCATGGTAATCTCCATTCCGCAGACGCTTTGCGTCGAAGGAATTGCGAGCTGAATTTCAAATTCAGTTCTGCAATCATGGCTACTTTGTGACGCCTGCGGCACAAATAACTATGTGAAAAATCATCGCATCAACATGATTTTTCACACTAATACATCGCATAATTAATAATTTAACACGGGCATGATTTAATGCAAATAAATACAGCTATCAACAGTCACTTTTTTCAAAAGCAATTATTAATAGCTGCATATATATAACATGATTTGCTCTTTTTCAATCTTTTTATGCATATTCACAATATTTTTTTATTGTATTTATTGCATTTTTTAAAATATATGGCTCACAATGTTCGTGTATATAGCACACTTTCTGGTTACCTGAAGCAATAAATTTTGCATATTCTATAAGAAGCTCTGTGTAATACTTATACTTTGCATTTGAGCATCTTCCCTTTTCAAGGATTAAAAATAGCTTCGTGCTTCTGCAGTCTTTATATAATGAATTATTTATTCCCCATGTTTTAGGACATATCATGCAAAATTCTTCAATATCTTCTATTGATTCAAACTCAAATACAAGTGTTGCTGCCTTTATTACATTGTTCTGCTTATTCTTCTTACCGCTATTAGCTGTGCCACTCTTTTCAGATCCCGATTCAATATCCTTAGCTGCTTCAAATGGTACTGCACTCATATTCTCATCGCTGCCATTCTTTATTATATTAGAATCACTATCCGGCATAAGCGCTGAAACAACCTGTGATGCCCTTTCACCTGCCTGCTTTAACATATCATTAAAATCTTCAGTTCCGGTTGAAATTGTAAGAAGCAGCGACTTATTAGGCTGTGGAGCCAGCTGTAATGACATAACTCCCTTATCCATAACAACACCAATGCTCTTCTGAGCTTCCTGCATTATGACATCCAGTAAACTATGTATCTTATTAGTGTCATTCCTGAAAAAATCATCAAGAGAAATATTATTTTCCTCCAGATCCTCTTCCATTAACAGGCACTGAAATTTTGATTCATCAATCTTTTTAAATTTCATCTTTACTCCCACTCATTCATAATTCTATTTCAAGATAAACTCTATCCATAATTGTAACACAGAACATTCGACAAAAAAATCATAAAAGTATAAATTTTTAATAAAGTGGGCAAAAATAAGTCGCAGTATCGCTCCGTTGCGCAATAAATTGCGCAAAGTCGCTCTCCTGCGATTTATTTTTGCCTGGATTTTCCCAGTTCTGACTCCTTTGCCCGCTCAATTTGTTTCGCTGAATTGCAAGGCGTATATAAAAAGCAGTCATATGTCAAAACATATAACTGCTTTTATGTAAATATATAATGATAATACTAATACTTAGTTGTTGATAAGTTTATCACTTTCATTATTCCAGCTGTAAAGCTTTCTGATTTCAGCACCAACAGCTTCTGATGGATGCTCTGAAGCTAACTTTCTCATAGCCTTGAAGTGAACCTGTCCACCAGCTTCTGACATATCAAGTAAGAAATCTTTTGCGAATGTTCCATCCTGGATATCCTTAAGAATCTTCTTCATTGTCTTCTTTGTTTCTTCTGTGATAAGCTTAGGTCCTGTGATGTAATCACCATATTCAGCTGTATTAGAGATTGAATATCTCATTCCTGCAAATCCTGACTGATAAATAAGGTCAACGATAAGCTTCATTTCATGAATACACTCAAAGTATGCATTTCTTGGATCATATCCAGCTTCACAAAGTGTTTCAAAACCAGCCTGCATAAGTGCACAAACACCACCACAAAGTACTGCCTGCTCACCGAAGAGGTCTGTTTCTGTTTCTGTTCTGAATGTTGTTTCAAGAACACCAGCTCTTGCTCCACCGATTCCCTGTGCATATGCAAGTGCCATATCAAGTGCCTTACCTGTAGCATCCTGTTCTACAGCTACAAGACAAGGTGTTCCCTTACCAGCCTGATACTCTGAACGTACTGTATGTCCTGGTGCTTTAGGAGCGATCATTGTAACATCTACACCTGCTGGTGCCTTAATAAGTCCAAAATGAACATTAAATCCATGAGCAAACATTAACATATTTCCTGGCTCAAGGTTTGGTTCAATTGATTCCTTATATAACTTAGCCTGTTTCTCATCGTTGATAAGAATCATGATAATGTCAGCCTGCTTTGCAGCTTCTGCTGCTGTATAAACTTTAAAGCCCTGCTCTTCTGCTCTCTTCCATGACTTTGAACCTTCATAAAGACCAATGATAACGTCGCATCCTGATTCTTTAAGATTTAAAGCATGAGCATGTCCCTGGCTACCATAACCAATAATGGCAATCTTCTTACCATCCAATAATGATAAGTTACAATCTTGCTGATAGAAAATTCTTGCTTCTGCCATTTCAACTACCTCCATTAATTATAAAATTTAAATTGTACATTTATTTTAAACTTGCAGCGCCTCTGGCAAGTCCTGTAATACCGGTTCTTGCAAGCTCTGTAATTTTAAAACCATCAAGTAATTCAATAAAAGCGTTTAACTTACTCTGACTACCTGTCAATTCAACAATAACCGAATCCTTTGACACATCAACTATATTGGCTCTGAATATTGTTGTTATTGCTGTAATGTCCTGACGCTGTGAAGGGGTACACTTTACCTTGATAAGTATCAGTTCCCTGCACACTGACGCATCTGCAGGCAGTTCGATAATCTGTCTGACATCCACTAACTTGTTCAACTGCTTATGTATCTGTTCAAGAACCTCATCATCACCTGTAACAGCAACTGTCATTCTTGATACTTCAGGATTTGTTGTCTCCCCAACCGTTAAACTGTCAATGTTGTATCCTCTTCTACTAAACAAACCGGCAACACGGCTTAGAACACCTGCCGAATTATCAACTAGTAAAGAAAAAACTGCTCGTCTCATCATCTGCCTCCATATGTAGCTGCATTATTATGCCATAAATTACATTTATTACTATTGCCATTGCCACATTGGCTATTGTAGCAACTGTCCTTATCATTGTCAATACGAATATTTTTTATCAATTTTTATAAATATTACTTATCTGTATTTTTATCCGTATTATCTGATCTGGTTCCTGATTTTATCACAAGAACCCTGGATATCATCTTATTGTCAACGGCTAAAACTTTAAAGTTATAACCCTCATATTCAAGCTGATACTGTTCTGTATTCTCCGGAATTTTACCTATTTTGTATATAAGAAATCCATTGATCGTATCAATATCCTCACACTCAAACTTTATATTTAATACATCTTCAATATCCTCAAGCGGCGTCTGTCCATCTATGATATATGAACCATCCGGCTGCAGCTTTATCTGTTCTTCCTCATTATCATACTCATCAAGAATATTTCCGACTATTTCCTCAAGAATATCTTCCATTGTAACAATTCCTGTTGTCTGTCCATACTCATCAACTACTATTGCAATATGTATTTTTTTATACTGCATTTCTTTAAACAAAAGACTGATGTTTCTGGTCTCCGGAATACAATATGCCTCAAAGAGTATATCCTGCTGCATGTCTTTTAACGTCTTTGATCTGCTTTCTTCATTCACATATACTTTCAACAAATCCCTTATATGAAGAATTCCAATTATATTATCGATATCACCTTCATATACGGGATATCTTGAAAAGCTCTCATTAATTATAAAATCAAAGGTCTCCTGCACTGTACTGTTACAGTCAATTGCAATGATGCTTTTTCTATGTGTCATTATATCATGGGCCTGTTTTTCGCCAAACTCGAAAATGTTATTTATCATTTCTGCTTCATTCTTCTTAAGAACGCCATGCTCATGTCCTTCATTGACCATATCAATGATTTCTTCTTCTGTCACATCATCATCTCTTTTAGCCTTTTTCATTAACTTTTTCTTTATACTGTTAAAAAATCCTTCATTTTCCCCCGCGGGATAAGTGTCGCTCATAATATTTTATCCTTCCTTTTAGTCTGTTTTATTGATATTTTGTCTCACTTTACTAAACATTGTGATTATAAATATATCACATATAACGCTTTATAGTCAAATTACTATGCATTAGATTTAGTTAAATTTTTATTAAATAAAGTGTTTCTTAAATACTTATATTCATGCTTTATATAATTCCATATAATAATACTATGTGCACTTATTTTTTTTCATTCATTTCAAGACTTACCAGAAGTGCATGATTAACCTGATTTATTATCTCATTATCAAGATGACACACCTTATCTTTGAGTCTCTTTTTATCTATTGTGCGAAGCTGTTCAAGCAAAATAACAGAATCCTTTACAATGTCACAGCGCATTGAATCTATCTCGACATGTGTAGGCAGCTTTGCCTTATTCATCTTACTTGTAATTGCTGCACATATCACTGTCGGACTGTGTTTATTTCCCGTATCATTCTGTATTATAAGTACCGGCCTTATCCCGCCCTGTTCAGAGCCGACAACCGGCCTTAAGTCTGCGTAAAATATATCTCCACGTTTTATAACCAAAACATTTCACACTCCCTGTTTTGCATATATGCATGATGCATAAGTATGCTTATATTTCAAATTCAAGCTGCTTGATTTATCTGATAAATCTAGTATTTCCAGCTTACGGGAGTGTATTCATTTTTTAGATATTTTTTAAATCCCAGTCTTCAATAAAATGATCATGGCTTCCTATATACTCGCCATTCATATAATATATTCGCGGAACTCTCTTATTAATGTCACACACGAATTCATAATTAAATGTACCTGCAAGCCCTGCCATTTCCTCAACTGTGATACAATTGTCTCCATCTTTTCCGATAAGCGTGACTTCGTCTCCTCTTTTAACATCATCAATATCTGTAACATCTATCATGAACTGATCCATGCACACTCTTCCTCTTATTGGAGCCTTTTGTCCATGTATCAGTACATATCCCTTGTTTGAAAGGTTTCTTGGATATCCATCACCATATCCAATAGATACTGTCGCTATTTTTGTAGACTTATTTGTAGTAAATGTTCCGCCATAGCTTATTTTCTCACCTGCAGGAACTGTTTTTACCATTGTTACAAACGATTTTAATTCAAGTGCAGGATATAATTTTACTCTGTTTTTGTCTACTTCATCTGAAGGATACATGCCATATAATGCAATTCCAAGTCTTACCATATCTTTATTAGCTTCAGGCATATCTATTATAGCCGCACTGTTTGAACAGTGTACATATTCAAATTCAATTCCTTCTTTTTTAAGTGCATCCACAAATTTATTAAATTTATCAAACTGTTTGTTTGCAGATGTTTTATCTAGTTCATCTGAAGCTGCAAAATGTGTAAATATTCCTCTTGCACATACATTTTCTTTGGATACTATCTTTTTAACAATATCAATTCCTGACTGATCCGGCTCAAGTCCTATTCTTCTCATACCGGTATCTGCTTTAATGTGACAGTATGCGGTTTTATTCAGCTTTTTAGCTGCTTTTGATAATTCATCAGCAGTTTCCTCATCAAAAACCACAGCATCAATGTCATTTTCAACTAAAAGCTCATACTCCATTGGTGATACATATCCCAGAATAAGTATTGGCTTATCAATTCCATTTTTTCTTAAATTAACTGCTTCCATGAGTGTTGCTACAGCATAATATGCCACCTTGTCATATATGGCTTTTGCCACAGCAATATCTCCATGTCCATAGGCATCTGTTTTAATTACAGCAAGCGCTTTTGTACCTTCAGCTGTATTGTTCATAAGAGAATCAACATTTTTCACAATGTTATCAAGGTTAATTTTTGCATATGCTCTGGTATAAATCTTCATTATTCTTTTCCTCTTTTTCTTTATGCTTTTTCTACTGTCACTTAAATATTTTTCCTGAGAACCATCCCGACAGATTCTGCAATATCCTTTGCTGTCATCGAATACTCACCATATTCTTTAGCAGCCATGTCGCCTGAACGCGCATGAAGATAAACTGAAAGACACACTGCACTGTATATATCATTAATTCCAGACCCGGCAAGAATGCCCGTAATGATTCCCGCGAGCACATCGCCTGAACCGGCTGTCGCCATTCCGGGATTACCGGCATTATTTATATATACGTCTGTACCATTTGAAACAACTGTAGCTGCATCTTTTAACACACAGTATACTCCATACCTTTGCGCAATTCCAGTAGCAATTTCACAAAGATTATCCTTCACATCTTTTATGCTCCTTTCACAGAGTCTTGACATTTCGCCAGGATGGGGCGTGATTATTATGTGATGCCTATCTTTATTTCCTGCAAATGCTTCCTTAAGCGGTTCATTTAACGCTATAAGATTTAACGCATCTGCATCAAGAACAAGCGGCTTATCAGCTGCCTCATTAAGCAGCGTATCTATGATATCATACGCTGTCTCTGACTGTGAAAGTCCCGGACCTGCAACTATGCATGATGCCCATTGTACCTCATCACGTATGCACTTTTGTATGTCTGTATCTTTATTATATGTAATGAGTATTGCTTCGGGAACATGACTCAAAACGATATTCCTGTTATTCTCATGGGTAAGCACTTTAACAAGACCTGCCCCGCTTTTACAGGCCGCAAGGGCACAAAGGCATGCTGCCCCTCCCATATTTTCTGAGCCGGCAATAATAAGTACTTTACCATATGTTCCTTTATTAGAATCATTTTTACGTACCGGCAGCATCCTGAAATCATCATCTGTATATGTAAATGCTTTATTTCTGATTTCATTTACTGCTCCAGGTGCAAATCCTATATCAGCCACTGTTACTTTTCCGGCATATTCTTTTCCCGGATAAAGTGACATTCCAACCTTATTGTATCCAAATGTAACAGTTTCATCAGCCTTTATCGCATGTTTCATTATATGTGCTGTCGAAGCATTTATTCCGGAGGGGATGTCTGCTGAAACAACATTTATTTGCATGTCCGCACATTCTTTAGCACAGTTAACTGCATCTATTGCCTGTGCATATATTCCTTCAATATCTCTTGAAAGTCCAATACCGAAAATACCGTCCACAATAATACTGAATCCACCATTTTCTATATCATCCTTCTGCGTAAAATCTTTACATTTTATACCCAGATTTTTAATTATATTAAGCTGCGTCTCAAACTCCTGCGTACCGGATTTAGTACCTGATGATACCAGCATTATTTCTACATTAACACCTTTTTCGTTGAGCTGCCTTGCCACCGCAAGACCATCAGCCCCGTTATTTCCCTTTCCACAAAGGCAAAGTACTTTTATTGTGTTATATGTATATGCTTTCCTGTGCTTAAGAATATTTAAGCTTTCCTCACACATACTGTCTGCAATGTTCAGCACCCGTTCAGTAACTGCTAACGCTGCCCTTTCCATAAGGACCACCGATGGTATTCCCATCGTATCGATTGAAAACGTATCTACCGCTTTCATTTGTTTTCCATCTAATAAATACTTCAAACCCTTCACCTCAATTCAAAGAAAAGCTGTTGCATTGCAACAGCTTCAGGCATCATTAATATTGTCAAGCATCTCCATCATATGCCGTCCAAGAATTGCATGCATATATGAATATATCTGCTCATTAGTGCTTTCCTTATCCTGTTGGATAAGCAGATTCTTTTTAAGCGTTATACGTGTCTGTTCAATCCATTTATCCAGTACCTTAAGCTCCGCATTATTACTGTTAATCGTCTGATAACATACTTTAACGGTTTCGACAAAAAGCATCTGATTAGCATATGCCAGCTTTTGCGGCAGCCCATCAGCTTCATTCGTAAGTTCTGCGAGCTTATCTTTTGCCTCATACATAAGACGTTCATCACGGCTCATCATCTTTTTATGCTTTGCTTCATTAGCATCGCTTTCCATATTCTGGACAATATTATTTATGATTTTCTTTTTTATTTTCTTTACATTCAAAATGTCTTCATTTAACTGTCCACGTTTCTTAAGTAAATCATTGACCTGTTTTTCCCAATACCGTATCTCATCTGTCTTACCTGCTTCCGGCACCAGCTTATACCACCGCTGATCCAGTGTTAATATAGGCAGGTTTTTAAATTCCTCCTCGGATTTTAACAGGTTATATGTAATCTCCGCCATACTGATCCCCATTTCTACATATTAAACAATATATGTACCTAATCTGCATTACGCGTTTTACTTGCTATTGTATATGACAATCTCATAAGACTCTCTGATAAATGCACATTCTCCACAATTACATCTTTTGGAACGTTCAGGTCGATATGTGCAAAATTCCATATTGCCTTTACTCCTACATCTACAACAACCTTTGCGACTTCCTTGGCTGCCTGTTTTGGTAGTGTAAGCGCAACTATCTCAATGTCGTTGGATTTTATAAAATCTTTTATTCCATCCATTTCCTGAATTTTGATTCCACGGATTTCTTTTCCTTTGAGCTCCGGCTTGCAGTCAAAAATACCTTTTATAAAAAATCCTCTTTTTTCAAAAGCCTGATAATTAATAATAGCCTGACCCAAATTACCTGCTCCTACTATTACCATATTATGTACTTTGTCGAGGCCGAGAATTTTCCCGATTTCGTCGTAAAGATATGTTACATTATATCCATATCCCTGCTGGCCAAATCCACCAAAGTTATTAAGATCCTGTCTTATCTGTGATGCCGTAACCTTCATCTTCTGGCTTAATTCCCTTGAAGATATCCTTTGTACTTTACTTTCCTTTAATTCACCAAGATAACGGTAATATCTTGGCAGTCTGCGCACCACCGCAGCTGATATTGGTTTTGATTCGCCCATTTTTTGCCTCATGCTCCTTAATATTCATTAAATAACTGCCTTTCTCTTTGTTAATATTATAACAAAAAGCATTTTATGATAATCTTTATTATACATTAAATAAACAATAAAGTCAAAAGGTGAGCATGAAATTCAGCTTTGAAAGGTAAATTTATTTTACAGCCTGCCAATTTGGAAGATTCATATTTTTCACATTTCTTATAAATT
>CAKRGM010000007.1 GCA_934330725.1 uncultured Lachnospiraceae bacterium
ATTTTACCTTATCGCAAAGAAATCAGCTTAAATTTTAGTACTATTAGTGCGAATTATTTTTACCTTTCAAAGCTGAATTTTGACTTGATTTGTTCCACCCGACAATGCAGTTATTATTATATTTATACATATTTATATATAAATGTGTACATTTTGTTTTATTTTTTTATTATTCTTTTTACATTTTGTACATACTCTGCACATATTTGTCTTATATACTTTATCTTAGATAGCAAAAGATATTCTTTTCTATCTCCCCCCTCATATTTTATTATAGCGGTGTCCAGTGTGCGGACACCGCATTTTTTATACGGATAAATAATCCGTCATTAAAATCACTAACTGTATAAACGTAATAGAGATAAAAAGAAAAGGAGCTGTGAAAAATGAAATTCATTTTTTCACAGCTCCTTTAATATAACTCTAATTTAATTATTTAATTCATGCTAACATATAATTTTTGCAAATAACCAGATTCTTTAAAACAACTATCTGATGTTTGTAACTCTTACAACACAGCTTAATGTCTTTCCGTCAACAACTGCTGTTACTGTTGTTGTACCAGCTTTTCTTGCGACAACATGTCCGCTCTGTGTAACTGTACAAACCCTTGGATTACTGCTTCTCCATGTAACCTTATCCTGTGTTCCTATTATATCAAGCCAATATGAATCATATTGTTCAAGCCTGATACTTGATCTGCTTATTGCAAGTGAATGTACTGTACATGTAGAAGATACACCGGCATTTTCACTTTCAACAACAACATCTGCTGTTCCTGGGCCAACCGTTCTTATAACACCATTTCCATCAACTGTTACTATACCTGTATCTGTTGAATACCATGAATATGAATCCGTGTTATATGCAGGTCTTACCCTTACTGATAACTTTCTTGATTTTCCTGCAAGCATATAAATCTCACTTGAGTTAATCTTCAATGATGAAATATTAACTACCGGAGTTACATATACCCAGCATACTCCTTTTACTTCATTACCATCACATGATATTGCTGTAATCTTTGCTTTACCAACACCAACACCAAATACTTCGCCCTGTTCGTCAACTGTAGCAACTGATTCATTTGATGATACCCATCTTACATTTTTAATAGTTGCATTTTCAGGATATATTACAGCTCTTACAATTCTTGAATCACCCTGCAGCATTCTCACTGTAGAAGGCTCTACAGTTATTGATGTAACAGGATTAACTGAATGAATAACGCATGTGGCACTAACACCGCTTCCATCAGCAGCAGTTGCCGTAATTACTGCAGTACCCGGTGACTGTGCATGTACATTTCCATTGCCATCAACTGAACATATTCCATTATTAGACGATGACCAGCTTATAGTCTTATTAGTTGCCGTGTCTGAACCAACCGAAGCCTTTAAAACCCCAGTAGTTCCGATATTCATATATTTGTCTGTCTCACTGAGTGAGATACTTGATACATACTCTTTTACATCAATCGTACAGGCTGCTATAAGTCCACACTCTTCTGTTTTTACCTCAATTATACATGAGCCACCCTTTACAGCTGTAACTACACCATTTTCATCTACTGTTGCAACTGATGAATCACTTGACATATATGTAACATTTTTATTTTCAGCATCAACCGGTTCAACATAAGGTATAATCGCATACTTTGCTCCAACCCACAACTGCTGATAATCCGAATTAAGTTTGATACCTGTTACCGGCTGTGTTACTGTAACAACACAATATGCCGTAAGACCTGTATCTTTATTAGTTGCAATTATAGATGTAATACCAGCACCTGTTGCTGTTACTTTACCGTCATTTTCAACCTTACATATATTCTCATCTCTGCTTGACCATTCTATTATCTTATTATCTGCATTTTCAGGAAGACATGTTGCGTTAAGCCAGAAAGTCTGTCCCTTTCGCACGGTAATTTCAGTTGTATTAAGCACAACCTGCGTTACCGGCTGCTTTACATAAATATTACACATTGCTGTGCAGTTTCCATCAAGTGACTTACAAAGAATAGTACAGTTACCTGTTCCTACAGCCTCTACAAGTCCGTTAGAATCTACGATGCAGACATTTGTATTAGATGATTCCCACTGTACAGTTCTGTTTGATGCAGTTAATGGTAATACTTCTGCTGTTATTCTTAACGTACTTCCAAGTGACATTATTTCATTTGTATAATCAAGTTTAATTGATTCTACCGGAATACTTATAACAAAATTACATGTTGCCATATATGCGCCATCTTCTGTTTTACATATTATCGTAGCATATCCCGGCTTCTTGTATGTAACAAGACCTGTATCACTGACTGTACATACATCAGTATTAGATGATGTCCATGTAACATTACGGTTAACGCCTTCTCCGGCTGGAAGTACTGTAGCAACAAGCTGGTACTGTCCAATCGCCATTGTAGATTCTACTGTTGTAGCATTAAGAGTAATACCTGTTACCGGTTCCCTTACATAAACATCACATGTTGCAACTTTCAAGCCATCTTCTGTTATTACTGTAATTGTTGCAGAACCACCCTTTACACCTGTTATTTCAGCAGTGTAGCTGTCTCCTTTTACAGTTGCAACATCCGGATTGGATGATGACCACAATACTTTATCATTAGTTGGTCCCGCCGGATTAAATAATAACTGCACGGTACCCTTTGAACCTCTGTCAATAGATAAAGACGATGGATTTATTGTTACTTCACCAACCGGTGTGGAAATAAAAACATGGCATGATGCTGTTTTTATAACGCCATTTACATTCTGAGATGCTGTAATCCTTACGTTACCGGAAGCTACACCTGTAACCCTTAACGTCTCTTTGTTCTGTGATGTTGAAACCAGTGTTTCTGTTGGTATTACATTATCGCTGTTAGGAAGATTCTCAACCTTAAATGTAACCGGATACTTATCTATATCATTTGTAACAAGTGCAACAAGATCAAATGACTCTCCTATATTTACAGTCTGTGAATCTGTATTAAGTCCAAATCCATCAATTACTGTAATAGTATATGAAAGTGTAAGTCCATTACTCTGATTTGATACTCCCATTAATTCGTTATACAAACTGTCACTTGCATCTTTATATGCAGTTATTGTTGCTGTTCCTGCTTTTTTAGCTGTAACCATTCCTGATGAAGGATCTACTTCAAGTATACTGTTATCAGATGATGACCATGATATTGTTGAACTTTCAGCTGATGTAGTAAGCTGTACTTTATCACCAACATTCATGTTATCTACCGGTTTACCGGTCTTTTTAAACGGTACTACCACATATATTTCATCAGATGTATACCATGTTTCGTTACCATCAATATCCTTTGTTACAATACCGGCTTTTATTTTTGTAACGCCTGTATATATACCGGTTACTTTGCCATCTGAAAACTTACATACTTTTTCATCAGACGTTCTGTATGTAACACCGGAACTTGCCGGATCAACAACATTAGAAGGTACTAGTTCTGCCTGAAAATCTTTAAAATCATCCTGCTCAAGAATAAGAACCCTTTTACCATTGTTAGTTACAATCTGATGTCCCTGATCATTTTGCTCTCCATCATTAAATTTAACTTCAGACATTATTGAATACTTTTTCATAAGTGAAGCATCACTGCCTGATTCTTTTGTTCTTACTGTTATTGTGGTTTTTCCACCACCAATAACTTTTAATACCGCACTCGAATTAGTAGATGATGATACTTCAACAACCCCATTATTAGATGTTTCAATAATCATCTTATTTAATTCCGATGTGTTTGCACTGATATTAATAATATCTCCTGTTTTATATATTCTCGAGGTATCAATATCCGTTTTTATGTCAATTGGTACAATTACCGAAAAATCCTTTGTTGCAACTGCAGATCTTGATACTTCGCGTCCGGTTTCATCATATTTTATTGAATAATAATTTGCTGTTATCTTAGCGACTCCGGCATTCATACCGGTATACGTTGCAGTCGATCCTGTTACAGAATCATGTACTGTCCCTGCGGCATCCGATAGTGCAACCACATTACTATCCGATGATGTCCAGACTATGTTACCGGGATTTGGCGTTCCATCGGGATTGAGTTCATTAACTGCTTCATCATCCTTGCCTGTAAGTGTTGCAGTTATGCTCTTTTGTTCTCCTGATGCCACACGCTCTGTTGCACCCTCATTGCTTAAAGATATATACACATTTGTACTGGCATTTACGTACAGCATATACCCGCTTACCATAAATAACACGATAAGAAATGCGCCAAATATCTTCCATCCTTTTCGTAATCTTCTTATTTGTTTTAACCTTTTCATGTTGTCCCCTCTTTTCTTATCTATTAAAAAATTACAATAAATAAAGTATTTATCTCCTGTCTCTTACATTTGACTTATTAACATCAAGTGTATGCATCATTCCTTCCTGTCGTGATTTATATCTTGGTTTTTCTCCAACCTGAGACATGTCAATCGCACCTTTTATATTCTTTGTCAGTTTCATAATACAATCCGGGCAATATCTTCCATAACGGATCTCCGCCCCGCATGACTGACAATGTATGTATGAACTTGAACCATCTGGTATTTCAATCCTTCCTTCTTTTAGAAACCTGTTTATCTCGTCAATACTTACGCCTGTATTCTCAGCTATAATAATAGCAGTCTGCGGACCGTTCTTCTCAAGATATTCCCTTACTCTTCCAAAGTCTGACAATTCTTTGTATCCGCATTCAGGGCATTCATACATTTCTCCATATACATATTTCATTGGATTTCCACATTTAGCACACTTTTTCACTCTTTCATACTGAATCATCTGAGCTTTTTTCAGTGCTCTTTCCATATCACTTTTTTCTTTCCCCTTCAACAAACTCGTCACTCCCCTGCTTTATGCTATTTTTTCTTAAAATCACCTGTATTAAAACTATTCTTTTTAAACATTCTTCTTCTGGTAGCTATATCAACTTCTCCAAGATGGCTGTTACCTTTTGCAATTTCCTGTTTTGCTGCATATAGCCTGGCCATCTTTTTCTTATACTGCCGATCACTATCCATTCCTGTTATTTTCTCGCCTCCGGCAACTGATGAAATACCTTTTTCTTCATATTCTTTTAATGCTGCTGAAAACTGCTCCCTTTCATTATCCATTGAATCACTTTTATTCATCGCAATCTGTTTTCTTTGCTTCTGATTAATATATCGGCTGATCTTCTGGCTTTTTTGAACTATTTTACAACCATATACAGTTTTTGACGAATCAATTGGTACTTTTCTAACTATAAGTCCGATGAGCGAAAAGCTTTCACCCATATCTGAAAAAACAACACGGATAGGATGCGGGAATTCAATATCAAGATCGCTATTATAAACAAAAGCAAAGCCTGTTTCGCTTATATCCTTAACAAGCACATCAAGAGGTTTTTTATTCACCCCTACCTGAGCTACTCCTCCAACTCCAATATGAATTCTGAATGATTCACGTCTGTTATGTCCGGTTCCTTCGCTATTTACTTTAATTCTATATAACTCTTCTCCATCTACTGACACAACATCACAGACTACCGCTTTCCAGATGACAGGCAGTGCGTCTTTTTTGTAATATAGAAGATCTGTATGGACGCCATTACCCGAAAATCCCACAATGCGGCTATTCATTCTGATAACATCAGTAAATAAAGCATTATTTTTTATATATTTTAATTCTACGGTAAACTCCCTCATCTGCTCTCCTAATCTCACCTGAAGGACAATCTTACCGCCCTGTTCAATATCGGATAAGCGCATAAACAAATCCTCCATAAACATTTTATACTATTATAATATATATTATCATTTTTATATTTAAATTTAAAGTATTTTTTGTAGTTTTATCCGGCATTTTATATATTACAGTTCACTTATATTTTTATAAGCAAAAAATGGCTTTATAAAAGCGAACAGCATTGAAAGCGCATTTTGCGGATAACGCATGTAAATGTAACTATTATATACAGCAAAAACCCCGGATAAACATTCTCATGTATCCAGGGCTTTTCAAAATAATTATTCACATTAATCTTCTACCGGCTCATCCCAGTTATGATATACGTTCTGGACATCATCTTCCTCGTCAAGAAGGCTTAAGATTCTTCTCATTTTCTTAATATCACCTTCATCTGTCAATTCCACCCATGTCTGCGGAATCATTGTTACTTCAGCTGATGTCATCTTTATACCAGCCTGCTCTAAAGCATCATTAACAGCTGCAAAATCATCCGGTGCCGTAAGAATCTCGAAATGTTCTTCTTCTTCATTAAAATCATCTGCTCCGGCATCAAGTGCTGTCATCATAAGCTCATCAGCATCCATATCACAGTCTTCTTTTGCAACTATAATCTGTCCCTTTTCGTCAAACATAAATGATACACAGCCAGGTGTACCAACATTACCGCCGCCCTTTGTAAATGCATTACGGATATTGGAAGCTGCTCTGTTTCTGTTGTCCGTAAGTGCCTCAACAATGATTGCTGTTCCATTAGGACCATATCCTTCATATGTAACAGCTTCATATGCTGTCATGTCATTACTTGCAGCTTTCTTTATGCTTCTTTCAATTGTATCATTTGGCATGTTACTTGCCTTTGCTTTAGCAACAACCTGTCTTAACTTACTGTTGTTATTTACATCAGGGCCGCCTTCTTTAACAGCGACCATGATTTCCTTACCAAGTCTTGTAAAAATCTTTCCCTTTGCAGCATCATTAGCTGCCTTTTTATGTGCAATATTTGCAAATTTTGAATGTCCTGACATATTAACAAATCTCCTTTTTTAAAATAAACTGCATTTTAAAATTTATTTACTGGGCATCTTTAATTGAAAAGCTGATTCTTCCCATCTTGTCCTTACCCATACACTTACACTTAACCTTGTCACCAAGTGTAAGAACATCTTCTACATGATTAATTCTTTCTTTGGAAATCTTTGAAATGTGCACCATTCCTTCTTTTCCTGGCGCAAACTCAATAAATGCCCCAAATTCCTTAATGCTTATAACCTTGCCTTCGTATATTTTGCCTTCTTCAAAATCCTCAACGATAGTCTTGATATAATGCATTGCCTTATCCATTCCTGCCTGCTCAACGCCACAGATTGAAACAAAGCCGTCATCTGTTATATCTATCTTTACATTGCATTCTTCAATTATTGCATTGATTACTTTACCACGCTGGCCAACAACTTCACCAATCTTTGCAGGATCTATTGACATCTGTATGATCTTAGGAGCAAATTCACCAACTGTTTCTCTTGGTTTGTCAATTGCCTTCTTCATACATGTATCCATAATGAACAGTCTTGCCTGTCTTGTTCTTCTTATTGCCTCTTCAACAATAGGCTTTGTAAGACCATGAATTTTGATATCCATCTGAATTGCTGTTATACCTTCTGTTGTACCGGTTACTTTAAAGTCCATATCTCCAAAAAAGTCTTCAAGTCCCTGAATATCTGTAAGTACAATATAGTCGTCATCTGTGTCACCTGTAACAAGTCCACATGAAATACCTGCAACCATTCTCTTTATTGGAACGCCTGCTGCCATTAATGACATACATGATGCACATGTTGATGCCATTGATGTTGAACCATTTGATTCAAATGTTTCAGATACGGCCCTGATACTGTAAGGGAACTCTTCTTCTGTTGGAAGCACTGGAATAAGTGCTCTTTCAGCTAAAGCTCCGTGTCCAATTTCTCTACGTCCAGGTCCTCTTGATGGTTTTGTTTCGCCAACTGAGTATGAAGGGAAATTATACTGATGAATATATCTTTTTGTTGTAACATTCTCATCAAGGCCATCAACCTTCTGTGCCTCTGAGAGTGGTGCAAGTGTTACGATATCACAGATCTGTGTCTGTCCTCTTGTAAACATTGCAGAACCATGAACTCTTGGAATAATATCAATTTCAGCACTAAGTGGTCTGATCTGATCAATTGCTCTTCCATCAGGTCTTTTATGATCCTTTAATATCATCTTTCTTACAGTCTTTTTCTGATACTGGTATACTGCATCAGGTAAAACTGCAAGCCATTCTTCATTTTCAGCAAATGCTTCCTTGAACTTTTCAGTAATCTCATCTATATTATGCTCTCTTGTCTGCTTATCATCTGTAAATACAGCCTCTTCCATCTGCTCAGGAGTAACAATTTCCTTCATCTTTTCAAACATTTCTTCAGGAACTGCACAGCTTACATATGAATGTTTTTCTTTTCCTACTTCAGCAATAATCTTATCGATAAACTCAATAATTGTCTGGTTTATGTCATGTGCCATATAGATAGCTTCAAGCATCTTATCCTCAGGTATTTCATTTGCACCTGCTTCAATCATGATAACTTTCTGATTTGTTGACGCAACCGTAAGCTGAAGATCTCCTTCTGCCCACTGAGCCTGTGACGGATTTACAATAAATTCACCATCAACAAGACCAATCTGTGTTGTAGCACATGGACCATCAAAAGGTATATCTGAAATACTTGCTGCAATTGATGATCCAATCATTGCAAGCAGCTCAGGACGGCACTCTGTGTCAACTGACATTACCATGTTATTAAGAGTCACATCATTTCTATAATCCTTCGGAAAAAGAGGTCTCATAGGTCTGTCAATTACTCTTGATGTAAGAATTGCATTTTCAGACGCCTTACCTTCTCTTTTATTAAATCCTCCCGGAATTTTTCCTACAGCGTACATTTTTTCTTCATAGTCAACGCTTAATGGGAAAAAGTCAACGCCTTCTCTTGGCTCTTTTGATGCTGTTGCTGTTGAAAGAACTACTGTATCGCCATAATGCATTAAAGCTGCACCATTCGCCTGGGCACAAACTCTGCCAATATCAACACGTAATGTTCTTCCTGCTAATTCCATTGTGTATTGTTTAAACATATTCTCTCCATTCCACCTGTCTTAGGTTATTTTATTAAACAGAAGGTCCGAAACAACTGAAAATAACATTCCTGCTAAAGCTTTTCAGCACTCTGAATATTAATTTCAGCAGTCTCGGCAAAACACTTCTGCAGATAACAGTTTTTAACTTAAAAAAGGCGGAGATAAACACTCCGCCCTGAAATAATTACTTTCTGATTCCTAAACGAGCAATAAGATTTCTATATCCTTCGATATCTGTGCTCTTAAGATACTCAAGTAAAGCTTTTCTTTTACCAACCATCTTGAAAAGACCTCTTCTTGAATGATGATCTTTCTGGTTTTTCTTTAAATGCTCTGTAAGTTCAGCAATTCTTTCTGTTAAGATTGCTACCTGAACTTCAGGTGAACCTGTATCACCAGGTTTTCTTCCATATTCAGCAATAATTTCTGACTTCTTTTCCTTTGATATCATATTGATATTCCTCCTTTTAATAATCGCCAGTTACTAAGATGCAGGTCGGAGTGTCCTGTATCTGAATAACGGCTAACATACTTTTAAACTATATCATATACTGACTATATATGCAAGCTATATTTTATATCAAAAACATTTCCCTTGCAAACTCCGCATCACTTTTCATCTGTTTCTGCAGCGTTTCAATTGAATCGAATTTCATTTCCTGTCTTATAAAATGCACAAGATATACTTCAATATTTTTTCCATATGATTCCACGCTTTCCTGATAATCAAACAGATTAGTTTCAACGCTGACCAGTTTACTGTCACTTATTGTAGGTCTTGTTCCTATATTTGTAACACCAAAGTATTTTATACCATCAACAATTGTAGCTGATGCATAAACTCCGTTTGGCGGAAGCATCTTATTTTTAGGCGGATAAATATTCATAGTAGGAATATCCATTTTTCTGCCGAGTTGATTTCCCATTGTAACCATTCCGCATATTGAAAAAGGATGTCCCAGCAAAACATTTACAGTTTCCATATGTCCGAGTGCCAACTCATCACGTACATATGAACTGCTTATTTCAATATTCTGATAACGTTCTTTATCTACCACAATAGTCTCAAATCCAAACTCAGAACTTTTTGACAGAAGAAAATCAACATTTCCCTTTTTGTCTTTTCCAAATGTAAAATCGTTTCCAACCACTACATATTTTGCCTTTAATTTTCCTGCAATAATATCTTTTATAAAATCATACGGCTCCATATTCATGAACTGCTGTGTAAATGGATATTCGATTTCAATATCAACATCCGCTTTTTCAAACCATATACGTCTTTCCTGATTGGTTGTTATAAACTGCTGGCTGTGTTTCGGGCAGATGCTTTGTGGTATCTTGTCAAACGTAAATACTGCAGAAAGAAGACCATCCTGTGTAGCTTTTTGTTTTACAATGGATATAAGCTTCTGGTGTCCAAGATGCACACCATCAAACTTTCCAAATGTAACTGCCGTTTCCCTTTCTAATCGGAAATCCGTCTTATTATGAATATATTCCAATTAAGCATACCACCTTTCAAGTAACACCCACCACTATGTATTTTATAAGCATTCTTATATAAACATTTTAACCGGTGAAAATATTCCATCTTTATATTTGTATATACCAATAAAATTATCATCTGAATCATATACACGGACATTTTCCATTCCTGTATAATCAAGGGCCTCATTTGCAATTACAACTTCCTCTGGAAACTTATTTCCATTATGAACAAGTTTACCTGACT
This sequence comes from uncultured Lachnospiraceae bacterium, assembly GCA_934330725.1. GTDB lineage: Bacteria > Bacillota > Clostridia > Lachnospirales > Lachnospiraceae > Lachnospira. The sequence goes on from CAKRGM010000007.1 coordinate 10,661, forward strand.
GCTCAGGCACGGCAACCTTTTTTAAATCTTTAAACACTTCATCCACCGGCATGATATATTTTTCAATTTTTCCTGACTGTACCAGTTTTTCAACCTCACCGAGTGTAATACTTTCCTGCAGCTGAAACATCCCCACATTAGTTCTGGTAAGATGTTTCATACATGCGCCACAGCCAATTTTCTTTCCAATATCATCACATAATGATCTTACATATGTGCCCTTGGAACATTCAACCGTAAATGTAACGGTTTTTATATCATCTTCAAGATTTAATTCATTTATATTTATTGATTTAATATTAACTTTTCTTTTTTTTCTTTCAATTTCAATGCCCTGTCTTGCCAGTTCATACAATTTTTTTCCGTTAACCTTCAATGCAGAATACATTGGTGGTAACTGCTCGTATTCGCCTTCAAACGCCTTAACAGCTTCCATAACCTGTAAGGCATCTACATTGACACTGTTAACTTCAAGTATCTTTCCTGATGCATCAAGCGTATCTGTCACTGTTCCAAGCAGCATAACAGTTTCATATGTTTTTGACCAGTCTGTTATCATACCACACACTTTAGTAGCTTTTCCAAGACATACCGGAAGCACCCCTTCAGCATCAGGATCAAGCGTTCCTGTATGTCCGATTTTCTTTATTTGCAGAATTCCCCTCAGCTTTGCGACAACATCATGTGATGTAAATCCCTGCTCTTTGTATATATTTATAATGCCATCCATACATAACCTCCGGTGATTTTTATACACAAATGATGTCTTACTGTATGCACTGTTCCTCTATCAATGCTCCGATTGCATTTATTATATCGTGCACAGCACCCTTTGCAGTAAAACCGGCTGCTCTTATATGGCCACCCCCACCAAATTTAACAGCAATCTTACTTACATCAATTGTTTTCTTGGAACGAAGACTCACCTTATACTCGCCATCCCCTGTCTCATACAGGAATATTGCCACTTCCACGCCATCTGTAAGCCTTAACTGTTCTATTATGCCACCCAGTTCCTTACCTGTGACACCATAAAATTTCATCTCTTCCTGTGTAACAATTGAAAAGATACATTTTCCATCATAGAACAGTATACTTTCAAGCAGCGCTCTTCCAAGTATCTGATTCTGAATATATGTTTTTCTGTAAAATGTGTTATCGATTATGCTTGGATAATCAATTCCTTTTTCCATCATTTCTCCCGCAATTTTCATTGTGAGAGCTGATGTGCAGCTATACTTAAACACACCTGTATCATGTATTATTCCAGTATATATACATTCTGCTGTATTTCTGCTTATTTTATCCGGTTCAAATGTTGAATATAAAACTTCACAAGCTGAACTGGCTTCTGGCATTACGAGATTTATATCAGCAAAATCATTATTACTTACATGATGATCTATACATATAGTTTTTTCTGCATTTTCAAAACAGCTTATGAACGGCTCAATCCTGTCCATTGAACTGCAGTCCAGCACAACAAACACATCATACTTTTTTTCAAGACATGGTTCATTTTTGATATTTGTAAAATTATTTAAATAACTAAATTTGTCTGATGGCTGCTCAAGATATAAATCCACATCAATATGCGGCATGTTATCTTTTATATAATTATAAAGGCCAAGCGCTGATCCAATACAATCACCATCAGGTCTTACATGTCCTGTAATTCCCACAGTTGCAGCATCTTTTAACTCATCTTTTATAAGCATATTCAACCATATCCTTTCCAGTTTATAAACTATTCTTTTAAACCATCCGTATCTTCTGTATGCATTTTTCTGTCATGCTCTGTAACTTCATCTATAAGCTTTGACATATTTACTGCATATTCTATTGACTGATCCAATATAAAACGTATTTCCGGAGTATTACGAAGATTAACTGTCTTAGCAAGCTGTCTTCTTATATATCCTTCTGCGCTCTTAAGACCTGTAATTGTGTCCTGCTGTGATTTTTCATCACCCAGAACACTTATATATGCCTTACATGTCTTTAAATCCGGAGCAACATCAACACTTACTACTGATGTCATTGGATTAATTCTTGGATCTTTTATATCATTTCGTATTATATTACTCAGCTCTTTAAGAACTTCACCATTTATTCTGGTGTTCTTGACACTATTTTTACGCATACCTGTCTCCAATCATAAGTTTAAATGCCGGTTACCAGGAATATTAAATACTAACGTGGAACTTCAACCATTTCATAGGCTTCTATAACGTCTTCCTCTTTAATATCATTGAACTTTTCAAATACAAGTCCACACTCATAACCTGCTTTTACTTCTTTTACCTCATCCTTAAATCTCTTAAGTGATGCTATAGGTCCTTCATATATCTTATCGCCATCACGTGTAATTCTGACTGATGAATTACGTGTAATCTTTCCATCTGTTACAAATGATCCGGCAATGTTACCTACTCCTGATGCTTTGAATATCTGCTTAATCTCAGCATGGCCCATAATCTTTTCTTCATATATAGGTTCAAGCATTCCCTTAAGGGCAGTCTCAACATCTTCGATTGCATTATAAATAACACTGTACAGACGCATATCAACCTTTTCTCTTTCAGCAACAATTCTTGCCTGATTATCAGGTTTTACATTAAATCCGATGATGATTGCATTTGAAGCTGACGCAAGGATAACATCAGACTCATTAATATTACCTACGCCTCCATGGATAACTTTTACAACTACCTCTTCATTTGAAAGCTTCTCAAGACTTGACTTCACCGCTTCAACCGAACCCTGTACATCTGCCTTGATTATTATGCCAAGTTCCTTTACATTACCGGCCTTAATCTGTTCAAATAAAGCGTCAAGTGATACTTTATGCTTTGTATCATCAAGAAGTTTCTTTCTTCCTTCACTGATAAATGTTTCCGCAAAGTTTCTTGCTTCTTTGTCAGATTTCATTGCAACAAGAATTTCACCTGCGTTAGGTACATCATTAAGGCCAAGGATTTCAACTGGTGTTGAAGGTCCTGCAGATTTAACTCTTCTTCCCTTATCATCTATCATGGCTCTTATCTTTCCATGACATGCACCTGCTGCAACATTATCTCCAACCTTTAAGGTTCCCTTTTGTACAAGCACTGTTGCAACCGGACCTCTTCCCTTGTCAAGTTCAGCTTCGATTACAATACCTCTTGCTTTTCTGTTTGGATTAGCTTTAAGTTCATGTACTTCTGCCGTAAGAAGAATCATTTCAAGAAGGTCATCAATACCTTCCTTTGTATGTGCTGAAACAGGTACAAATATTGTCTGGCCACCCCAGTCTTCTGCAACAAGGCCATATTCCATAAGTTCCTGTTTTACTTTTTCTACATTTGCATTAGGCTTATCAATCTTGTTGACAGCTACTATTATTTCTACATCTGCTGCCTTTGCATGATTAATAGCTTCAATTGTCTGCGGCATGACACCGTCATCAGCAGCAACTACAAGGATAGCAATATCTGTTGCCTGTGCTCCACGCATTCTCATTGCTGTAAATGCCTCATGACCAGGTGTATCAAGAAATGTAATTGAATTGCCGTTTATATCTACCGTATAAGCACCAATCTTCTGTGTGATTCCACCAGATTCCTTAGATGTTACATGTGTTTCCCTTATGGCATCAAGTAATGATGTTTTACCATGGTCTACATGACCCATAACGCAGACTACAGGTGGTCTTGGGATTAACTGTGATTCATCTTCTTCATCTTCTTTAAGAAGTTCTGCAATAACATCAACTTTCTTTTCATGATCACAGATACAGTTAAATTCCAGTGCTATTTCCTCTGCTGTATCATAGTCAATCTCCTGATTGATAGTTACAACCTTACCCTGCATAAACAGCTTTTTAACCAGTACCGATGGCTGAACCTTCATTTTATCAGCAAGTTCTTTGATTGTAAGAACATCCGGAAGTACCAGCTGCTTAATTGTATCTTCCTTTTCTTCCTTCTTCTCAGGCTTCTTATTATGACTGTTTACAAACTTAAGATTTTCTTCATGTTCAACATCTTTTCTTCTGTCATTTTTTCTGTTATCTTTTCTTGAATCAGGTCTTCTTGAATCAGGTTTTGCTGTTTCAAAAATAAAATCATCCTTTGGAATTGATTCTTTTCTTCTGTTGCCATTCTGATTACCGCCATTTGAACGGTTATCATTTCTATAGCCGCCCTGGTTGCTGCCATTTTGACGGTTATCATTTCTATAGCCGCCCTGACCATTTCTTCCTCTGAAATTATCCTGACGGTCATTATTTCTATTTCCTTGATAATTATTGTTTTTATTACCCTGGCCCTGATTACCACCATTGTTATGATAATTACTATTTCTGTTGCCCTGATAGTTATTATTTCTGCTGCCCTGACCGCCTGTTGCATTATTACTGCGTTCACCATTTCTGTCATAAAATGAGTTTCTTGGTCTGTCATTATTATTGCGGTTATTGAAACGGTTGTTATTATCTTTATTATTATATCCCTGTCCGTCACCACCGCGGTTATTATTATATCTGTTTTCTTTATAACGGTCATTATTTCTGTTATTCTGGCCGTCATTTCTTGACGAATAATTATTATTTCTATTATTATCGTTCTTTACATTACTGCGGTTCTGATTCTTATCGCCGTTTTCATTTTTTTGTGAAGTCTGGTTATTTGAATCAGTACGTGTACCTTTAGAACTGTTCTGTGGAAAATACACCTGTGAAATGTTTGACTTCTTATCTTCATTCTTTGCCTTTTTATCATCAGCACTGTCTTTTACAGATGATGTCTCTGTATTTTTCTTTTCATCTGCAGCAGCCCTGCTGCCAAACTTTTTCTTAACAGCTGCTATTTCCGCATCGCCCAGTCCGCTCATTGTTTTATATGTTTTTGTTTCATTACTTAATGTTTCAATTATTTCTTTTGTTGATATATTTAACTCTTTAGCCAACTCATGAACTCTCATATTTGCCATTTAACCTCTCTTCCGAATAACCACGTTCACTAATGATATTATCTTAGACTCATATAATATATATTATACCATCACGATAACATATTATAAAAAATGATTATTCCAAACCTTGTTTCAAATGCTTTTCTATCGTATTTTTAAAGCCTTTATCTAATATAGCAAGTGATGCCCGAAACTGCTTGCCTATGCAATGGCCGAGTTCCTCTTTATCACTGTAAAAATAAACCGGTACATTGTAATAAGTGCACATATCGTTAAACATCTTTTTTGTATTGTCAGACGAATCATCTGCAACAATTACCATTGCCGCCTTTCCCGACTTGACTGATTTTTCTGTCATAAACTCACCACTGGCAACCTTTCCTGCTTTCATGGCAAGCCCTATTAATGACAACACTTTATTATTCTTCATTGAACTTTTTCAACTCCTCTTTAAGACTGTCATAAACATCATTACTAATCGCAATTTTCAGGGATTTTTCTATTCCCTTTGACTTAATAGCTTTTTCAAGACATTCAGAATCCGGGCATATATACGCACCACGCCCATTTTTCCTGCCTGTTGTATCAATAATTACGCCTTCATCAGCAGTCTTTAATATCCTTATCATTTCTTTTTTGCTTTTCATCTCATGACATCCAACACACTGTCTTAAAGGGATTTTCTTTTTTGTGCTCAAATAAATCACTCCTATATTAAATATTATCCTCTGCCATATCTGTTTCTTCAGTGAAATTTAATTCTTCATTCTCGTCGAAATCATCACTTTTTTCTTCCATCTCTTCTTCATTTGCCTGTGCTTCGCTCTTAATATCAATACCATAATTTGTGAGCTTTGCTGCAAGTCTTACATTCTGTCCAGCCTTACCGATAGCAAGTGAAAGCTGTTGTTCTGAAACAACTATCTTTGCCTTTTTCTCATCTGCATCTGCAACTGCAGAAACAACTTTAGCAGGACTTAATGCATTAACTATGAACTGCGCAGGATTTTCATTCCATTCAATAATATCAATCTGTTCATTTCCAAGTTCATTAACAATAGCCTTAACTCTTGCACCATTCACACCTACACATGCACCTACAGCATCAACATTAGGTGCCTTTGCACGTACTGACATTTTTGTTCTTGAACCTGCTTCTCTTGCGATTCCCATTATTTCAACAATGCCATCCTTGATTTCTGCAACTTCTTCCTCAAAAAGTCTCTCAACAAGCTTTGGTGAATTTCTTGATACTTTAACGAGAGTTCCCGGCTTATCTTTATTGGATACACTGACAACATATAATTTGATTCTGTCACCTCTCTCAAATGTCTCACCTTTTACCTGATCTGCGACTTTAAGTGTAGTCTGTGTTCTTCCAATATCAACAAGTACATTTCCACGCTCATCAATTCTTTGAACAATACCTGTAATGATTTCATTTTCTTTAGAATGATATTCATTGTAAAGAGATGTCTTCTCTTCTTCTCTTATTTTCTGTATAATTGTTCCTTTTGCATTCTTTGCCGCTCTTCTTGAAAATTCATCAGACTTTACTTCAACAGTAACAACATCTCCTATCTGACAGTTCGGATCTATCTTTCTTGCATCCTTAAGTGCGATTTCAGTTGCAGAAACATATTTGCCCGTATTCTTCTTGTTATGTTCATCATCTTCTTCCGGGATTCTTACTTCATCAACAACTGTTCTGTCTGAATATATATGGAAATCTCCTGTTATTCTGTCTAAAACCACCTTACCATTCTCAACAGTATTAAACTGTGTTTTGTATTCATCCATAAGGGATTTTTCAATTGCATCGAACATAACCTCTTTGCTTATCCCATTCTCTTTCTCAAGCGCATTTAAAGCTTCAATTAAATCCTTATTCATCGTTTCCTCCGTTCTCCTATCTTTATCGGCTTCAGCATTATTTATTTTTCACACCACCAAAACATTATTCGCAAAATGCAAGTCGTATCATGGCAAGATTTGTTCTGTCAAATATCATATCCTTTTCGTCTGCTTCAATAGTTACAGTATCATCATCATATGATTTTAAAACACCTGTAAATTCTTTCTGTTTATCTACCGGCTTATACAATTTAATATCTATAAGCTTTCCAACACTTCTTTTATAATCTTTTTCTTTCTTTAGTGGTCTTGTAAGTCCTGGGGAACTAACCTCAAAAATATACTGTTGTGTAATATATTCTTCTCTGTCTAATATTTCATTAAACTGTCTGCTTATTTTTTCACAGTCATCAACAGTAATGCCACCTTCTTTGTCAATGTAGACCCTTAAGTACCAGTCGCTGCCTTCTTTTACAAATTCAACATCAACCAGTTCAAAATTCTCTGCATCAATTAATGGCTGAATCAACTGCTCGGTTTTTGCTTCATAGCTTTCTTTCCTGCCCATTCATTCATCACCTTTCTAATATTAAATTGTATCTGCAACCTGAAATATTTCCAGACATAAACGAAAGAGTGGACATATATGCCCACTCTTTCAAGTCAACCAAATTACAGATAGCTAATAGGGGAGTCGAACCCCTGTCTTCGCCGTGAGAGGGCGACGTCTTAACCACTTGACCAATTAGCCTCAAAAACGTTACTTCGATAGTATACACAAGTAATTATAAAAATGCAAGTACTTTTTTAAATTTTCTTTATTTTTTTATCAATTGTTATAGTTTACGGAGAGTCGACGGCATCTTTCCTTATTCTTCTGCTGATGAACATATGATGCCGGACACTCGACTTTCAAAATGAAGAGTTGACCGCATCTTTCCTTATTCTTCTGCTGATGAACATATGATGCCGGACACTCGACTTTCAAAATGGAGAGTTGACGGCATCATATGTTCATCCCCCTTAAAAGATCGCCGCAAATACTCCTGCACTGACTGCCCCCATTATTACTCCGGCAAGCAAAACTCCAAGAAGGACTGCAAGAACACTTTTCTTAAATCCCATATCAAGCAGACTTGCTGCAAGTGTTCCGGTCCAGGCACCTGTTCCCGGAAGAGGAATTCCTACAAACAGAAGCAACGCAATAAAAAGACCGTTACCAGCCTTTTGCTGCAGCTTATGTCCACCCTTTGTTCCTTTTTCAAGGCAAAACGTAAAAAACTTTCCAATATATTTTTTATCTGCGCCCCATTCAAGTATCTTCCTGGCAAAAAGATATATAAACGGAACAGGTATCATATTTCCAATTATACATACGATATATGACTGTAATAATGGCAGCTGTAATCCCTGTGATATAGGAATCGCTCCTCTTAATTCAACAATAGGCACCATTGATACAAGAAAAATCCACATATATTTTTTTAACATATCATCCATCCTTTTTATAAACATTTTCTATTTTATTCTATCAGCGACTTATTTATGATAACTATATAAACATTTACTGTCAAGCAAAAGTATTGTCACTTAAAATGCAAATATTTTACAGATCAAACAAAGACAGCTGATTACTGTCTGTCATGTCTTTCAACAATCCAAGATCAGTAAGCTTATCTATTACTGTCTGACCAATTTTTGCACGCTGTCTCAGATCATCCTTTGACAGAAATTCACCTTGTCTTGCCGCTATTTCTATGCATTCTCCTGCGGATTCACCGACCTTTTCAATAACTTTAAATGAAGGCATTATTTTTCCGTCAATTATCTGAAATGTTCTGGCCCTGGCTTTATATATATCAATTGGCATGAAATCAAAGCCTCTTGCATACATTTCCTGAACTATACGCATATCCTTAAGTTCTTCTTCTTCAGTATTAGATATTGTATTCATGGCTTTTTTATTTTTATAATCATTCATAAAATATTCAAGCTTGTCACGCCCCATTGCCATCTTTTCATAATCAAAAGCACTTGCCCTTATACTAAAATATGCACAGTAATATGCTAAAGGATAAAAAACCTTACAATATGCGACACGCCACGCCATCATTACATACGCAGCTGCATGTGCCTTAGGGAACATATATTTGATTTTTTTGCAGGACCATATATACCAGTCAGGAACGCCATGCTCTTTCATTTCTTTCTCGTACTCCGGTGTAAGCCCCTTTCCTTTTCTTACCTTTTCCATTATTGTAAAGGCAAGCTCACTGTCTAATCCTTTTTGTATAAGATAAATCATTATATCATCTCTTGTACATATGGCAGTCGAAATAGTAGCTTTCCCCTGTTTTAAGAGTTCCTGTGCATTGCCAAGCCACACATCAGTACCATGAGACAGACCTGCTATTCTTACCAGATCTGAAAAATACTGTGGTTTGGTATCAATAAGCATCTGCATGGCAAAATCTGTACCAAATTCAGGTATTCCAAGCGCTCCGAGTTTACATCCTCCTATATCCTCCGGCTTTATTCCCAGTGCAGACGTATCCTTAAAAAGTGACATTACTTCCTTTGAATCCAGTGGGATTTCAAGCGGATCAATACCTGTAAGATCCTGAAGCATTCTGATCATTGTCGGATCAAGGTGTCCTAAAATATCCAGTTTTAACAGGTTATGATCTATACTGTGATAATCAAAATGTGTTGTTGTAATGCTGGTTGTCATATCATTTGCAGGATGCTGTACGGGTGTAAATGAATGAATTTCTTCACCGATTGGAAGAACTACAATTCCTCCCGGATGCTGTCCTGTTGTTCTTCTTATATCAACGCAGCCTTCAGCTATCCTTTCGATTTCGCTTCTTCTTTTTACAATTGGTTTTCCAAGCTTTTCACTTTTCTCTTCATAATACTTAAGAACAAATCCATATGCCGTTTTTTCAGCAACCGTACCAATAGTGCCAGCTTTAAATGTTTGTCCTTTTCCAAAAATAACCTCTGTAAAAGCATGTGCCTTACTCTGGTATTCATTAGAAAAATTAAGATCAATATCCGGCTCTTTGTTTCCCTTAAAACCAAGGAATGTCTCAAATGGTATGTCAAAGCCCATTTTATTTAACTTATGTCCGCATTTTGGACATATTTTATCAGGCATATCGCATCCGGCACCACCTGCAAACTTTTTAACATCTTCTGAATAAAAATCATTATAATAGCAATTCGGACACAGATAATGGGGACTTAATGGATTAACCTCTGTTATACCTGCCATCGTTGCTGCAAAAGATGAGCCTACAGAACCTCTTGAACCTACAAGATATCCATCATCATTTGATTTCCATACAAGCTTTTGGGCAATTATATACATAACTGAATAGCCATTTGAAATAATTGAGTTAAGTTCCCTTTCAAGTCTTTCAGAAACAATTTCCGGAAGTTCTGGTCCATATATTTCATGCGCCCTGTCATGACATATCTTTCTTAGCATCTGATCAGAATTTTCAATTACCGGAGGACACTTATCGGGACGCACCGGGTCTATATCTTCACACATATTCATAATCTTATTAGTATTGGTCACAACAATCTCATATGCTTTATCGCTGCCAAGATAATCAAATTCATGCAGCATTTCTTCCGTCGTATGAAGATAAAGCGGCGGCTGGTCATCTGCATCATCAAATCCTTTTCCAGCCATTATTATTCTTCTGTAAATCTCATCCTCAGGATTTAAAAAATGGACATCGCATGTTGCAACAACCGGTTTATGGAATTTTTCTCCCAACTGTATTATACGCCTGTTAAGCTCCCTTAAATCCTCTTCATTCTTAACATAATAATCTTCATCTGAAATCATAAACCTGTTATTTCCAATAGGCTGTACTTCAAGATAATCATAAAAATTTACGATTCTTGCAATCTCTGCAGGAGAACGTCCGTTTACAAGTGCCCGAAATAACTCTCCTGCCTCACATGCGCTGCCAATAATAAGTCCCTCACGGTATTTGTTAACAAGGCTTTTTGGTATCTTTGGAAACCTGTTGAAATATGTAAGGTGTGAAGCTGATATAAGTCTGTACAGATTAATTCGTCCCATTTCATTTGAAGCAAGTATTATGCAGTGAAACTGATGAAGTTTCTTTACGGATTCAACATCAAGCTTTCCGACTTCATTCAGCTTTTCAAGTGTAAATATATCCCGCTCCTTAAGCATATCAACAAGCTTTAAAAATATATATGCCGTTGCAAGTGCATCATCTACAGCTCTGTGATGGTTTTCAAGAATAACCTTTAAATGCTTTGTAAGTGTATCCAGCTTATAATTATGAAGATTCGGTATTACATACTGCGCAACTAATACAGTATCAATAATTGTAGGGTCAAATGTAAGTCCAAGTTTTTCCGCCTTATTAGATATAAAACTCGTGTCAAAAGCCGCATTATGTGCCACTACTACAGCCTCTTTACAAAACTCAAGAAACTTTGGAAGTATTTCTTCGATGACCGGTGCATCCATTACCATTGAATCATTTATACCTGTAAGCTTCTCTATTCTGAATGGTATTGGTGTTTTGGGATTAACAAATGTGCTGAATTTATCGATTATTTCTCCATTTTTAATCTTTACAGCACCTATTTCGATAATCTGATCGGCTTCAGCTGAAAATCCCGTTGTCTCAAGATCAAATACAACATATGTATCTTCAAATGTCTGTCCCTTCGGATTCACAACCATTTGTTTTGTGTCATCAACAAGATATGCTTCTACTCCATAAATCACCTTAAAATCAAGCTTTTCACCTTTTTTCTTATAGTCTGACTTAATCGCCTGTATTGTATGGAAAGCTTCTGTAAATCCCTGTACGACACCGTGATCAGTAATCGCAATTGCTTTATGCCCCCATCTGATAGCCTGTTTTATTATATCTTTAGCATATGAAACTCCATCCATATCGCTCATTTTAGTATGACAGTGGAGCTCCACCCTTTTATGTAATGCAAGATCATTTCTTACAGCACGGTTATCTGTTGACTTTCTTATACCAAATACATTTGCTATGGAAATCTCCTGATCATATCTGTCAAGCGCAGCAATACCCTTTACTTTTATGAAGTTTCCTTTTTTTATAAATTCCTTTACCTCTGGAAGCTGTTCGTTTCTTACAAACATTTTTACTGTTATCGTATCAGTAAAATCGGTAAGATCAAACATAAGTATCGTACGTTCATTACGGATTTCCCTCTCGTCTGTTTTTCGTATCATACCTGCAATAACAACTTCTCCCAGTGCAGTATCTATCTGATCTATGGAAATTGGCTCCTCATCAAAATCCCTTCCATATAAAACATCATTATTGTTTATACGTTTTTTATAATACTGGTCATTTCCTGAATACTTTTTTGAAAATCCTCCTGAAGACTTTTGCACATTATGGCCCTCTGATGCATTCTGTCCCGGTCTAATATCATTTTTTTGTTTATCTGATGAAGGTTTTTTTTCTGTTTTTTCCCCGCTACCGTTTGCAGCTGTATCCGATATATTATTACTGCTCATTGCAGCATCCATATTTTCACGTATCTGTTTAACTCTAAGATTAAGTTTATGCTCGTTTTCCTTACCGTAGTGACTCTCTTTCTTTTCTTTATATTTATAATTTACATCTATTTCAAATCCAAAACGGTTAAGAAAAATTTTTCTGAAATAATCTGCCAGCGTTTCAGCATATGTTCTTGCAAGAAAACTGTCTTCAAGTGTTATTTCCATGCAGTCTTCTCTTATAAATTCCCATGTTGCATTTTTTATCAGGTTGTATTCAAGTGTCCAGTATTTTTCAAGCTCAAACATTATACTGTCATAGTAAACTTCCATTATTTTTACAGGTGTATACTGTTTTGAAAGGCAATACCTGTCAATTATTCTCACATCCATATTTTTCATACGGAATATCTGTTTTTTTAACGCATCTTCTGTTTTATATATTATTTTTTTACTAATAAGTCTGTCACTTTTAGTATATACCCTGGCTAAAGAATTAGTAGAAGTCCTGGTTACCCTTGTGACTTCTACATCCTGCAGATACACTGCAATATCTTCCGGTAATTTTAATGTACTAAATACTTCAAAAAACTTATACATGACAAGCGCTCCATCATTGTCTAATTTGTGATTTTTCCCAGTCGTCCATTCCAAAGCAGCCGTTTAGAACAGCTGCTCTTAATAATCTTTAAGATAAGTTATTCAGACCAGTTATCAAGTTCATCCTTCAATGCATCCAGCAGATCACATTCGTCAACCTTACGAACTACCTCACCATGTTTTATAAGCACTCCGCAGCCATCGCCTCCTGCTATGCCAAGGTCTGCGCCCTTTGCTTCTCCGGGGCCGTTAACAACACAGCCCATTACTGCAAGCTTTATATCCAGATCATAACCGGCAACCATTTTTTCAACCTTTGATGCCAGACTAATGAGATCAATTCTTGTTCTTCCGCATGTCGGACATGATACAACTTCGATTCCGCCTTTTCTTAATCCAAGCGTTCTTAAAATTATCTTAGCAGCTTTTATCTCCTCAACCGGATCAGCTGTAAGTGATACCCTTATTGTATCACCTATTCCCTGATTAAGAATAAGACCAAGGCCTATTGCAGACTTTATACTTCCTGAAAAAGCAGTTCCTGACTCTGTTATTCCTACATGAAGAGGATGCACTGTTTTTTTTGCTATAAGCTCATGCGCTTTTACACACATCATAACATCAGATGATTTAATGCTGATTACAAGATTATCATAACCCAGATTCTCAATTATCGCAGCCTTATCAATTGCACTTTCTACTATTCCCTCTGCTGTAACGCCATGATATTTTTCTATTATATCTTTTTCAAGTGAACCGCTGTTTACACCGACTCTTATTGGAATATTTCTTTCTTTTGCAGCAGAAACTACTGCCTTTATCCTGTCCTGACCTCCAATATTTCCCGGATTAATTCTTATCTTGTCAGCGCCATTCTCAATTGCAGCAATTGCCATTCTGTAATCAAAATGTATATCTGCCACAAGTGGAATATTTATATTATTTTTAATTTCCTTTAATGCCTTTGCAGCTTCAATATCCGGTACGGTACATCTGATTATATCACAGCCTGCATTTTCAAGCTGATGAATCTGCTCTATAGTGGCAGCCACATCCTGTGTAGGTGTATTAGTCATAGACTGTATCAGAACAGGATTTCCTCCGCCTATTAATTTATTTCCGATTTTTACAACTTTAGTTTTATCTCTTAACATTAAAACGCCATGCCTTTCTGTTAGAACAAGCCTTTTATATCATTAAACATTACATAAACCATAAGAAGCATAAGAAGTACCATTCCGACAAAATGTACCATTCCTTCACGTTCTTTTTTGACCGGCTTTCCTCTTACCGCTTCTATAATAAGAAATACAAGTCTGCCACCGTCCAATGCCGGTATAGGAAGCAGATTCATCACACCAAGATTGGCACTTATCATAACAATCCAGTTAAGGATAGTTAATGCCATCTGCGATATTCCATATGACTTACTTTCATCTACAACAGAACTTATCGCACTTACTGTTCCTACAGGACCGGAAAGATCATTTAATCCTACTTTTCCTGTAAACATCATGCCCAGACTCTTAACAACTGTTTTTATCCAGTACCCAACCTCACAAAAACCATAGCCGATAGTTTCCTGCGGGTTGGCTTTGACACGTTCCCCATTACATACAAATCCTGTATAATAGCTTTCTGACTCATAAAGCTTTGGAGTTATCTGTACAGTTTTTTCCTGTCCTCCCGACGATATGACCATTTCAACTGTTTTGTCCTTTGTCTGCGAAAGAATATCCGTAAGCTGTCCACTTTCGTATATTTGCTGTCCATCAACCGATTTTATAATATCATCTTTTTTAAGGCCAGCCTGGGCTGCCGGTGAATCTTTTGTCACACTGTTTATCATACAGTTTGATAAAATCGTAATGCCTACTCTGTATGCACTCTCTTTTCTGTATTCAGGCTCTACTGTTGTAGTAAATGATTCGCCATTACGCTCATATGTGATATTAAGCTTATCCGATGGATTTACCATCCTGATAAAAGAGTATTCTCTTTCAAAATGAATAGTTTCCCCATTAACTTTAGTAATGTGGTCGCCTTCCATAAGTCCTGCATGTGCTGCCGGTGAATCATCATATACTTTATCCACCGTACACGGATCATAACCTGCAATACCTATTATTATTACAGCAAGAATAAATGCCAGTATAAAGTTAAACAATGGTCCTGCTGCTATTATAGCTATTCTTGCCCATACTGACTTTGACTGGAGGGACTTTGACATATCGTATTCTTTCTTAAGCTGCGTATCTGCATTATTATTTATATCAGACACTTCTTTATCAGAAATCATACCTGTTCCATCATTGTCTTTTTCGCCATATTTATCATCGGCATTTGAATTTTCAAGAAAATCTTCTCCGAGCATCATACATGCCCCACCAAATGGTATGAGTTTTATACAGTATTCGGTTTCTCCCTTTTTAAAGTGAAGAAGCTTAGGTCCAAAACCTATTGAAAATTCCAGAACAGTTACAGAATTGGCCTTTGCAACTATAAAATGGCCAAACTCATGAACTATTATTATCAGACTTATTACTAATATTGCTATTACTATACTCAAAGTTTTACTTCCACCTGCTTTCAATCATCTCATAAACACATTTCTCAGTATCAAGTATCTGTTCTACTGTAGGATTATATATATATTCTACTTTGTCCATTGCATATTCTATTATCTTTATTATATCGAGATATTTAATCTTTCTGTCAAGAAACTTTGCAACTGCATACTCATTTGCAGCATTATAGGCAGTTGGTATGTTTCCCCCCTGGCCGGCCGCATTATATGCCAGTCTTAGCCCTCTGAAAGTGTCCATATCAGGTTCTTCAAATGTAATCTTTGCAAGCTTATAAAAATCAAGTCTTTCAGTATTAAGAAATCTTCTTTCAGGATAATAAAGTGCGTACTGTATTGGCAGACGCATATCTGGTGTTCCAAGCTGTGCCATTATTCCTCCATCCACGAACTCTACCATTGAGTGAATTACACTTTGCGGCTGTACAACGACCTGAACCTTTGTTACCGGAACATCAAAAAGCCACTGTGCTTCCATCACCTCAAGGCCTTTATTTACCATTGTAGAGGAATCAATTGTTATTTTTCTTCCCATTGACCAGTTTGGATGATTAAGTGCATCCTCAACCGTAACATTTTCAAGGTCCTGTATCTTTTTGCCTCTGAATGGTCCGCCTGAAGCTGTAAGAAGAATCTTACTTACTTCTTTTCTGTTTTCACCATTTAATGACTGAAAGATTGCAGAATGCTCGCTGTCTACAGGATATATATTTACATTATATTCTTTAGCTGCCTTCATTATAATATGTCCTGCAGTTACAAGTGTTTCTTTATTTGCCAAAGCAATATCCTTATGCTGCTTTATTGCTTCAAGGGTCGGAATAATTCCCATCATTCCAACAACTGCAGTAAGTACAATATCAGCTGATGATATTGTTGCGGCCTCTATAAGCCCCTGTGGACCACATACAACCTTTATATTGGTATCTGCCAGCATGATTTTGAGCTCACCAGCCAGTTTTTCTGTTCCTATACACACAAGCTCCGGTCCAAATTCCCTTGCCTGTGCAGCCAGCTCATTTATTCTTGTTCCTGCAGCCAGTGCAACAACCTTTATGTCGTTATTTCTTCTTATTACATCTAAAGTCTGTGTTCCAATTGAACCTGTTGAACCTAATAATGATAACTTCTTCACAATTAATCTCCATTCCGTTACAAAAACTTTGTTATAATATATACAGCCCAGTATACTGCAGGTGCTGTAAATATAACACTGTCAAATCTGTCAAGTATTCCTCCATGTCCCGGTATAAGATTTCCATAATCTTTAATATTATAATTTCTCTTAATTGCCGAAGCTGTAAGATCTCCAACAATTGCAAGAAATGCCCCAATAAATGATGCAATAGCAAAAACCAGTACAGGCTGTGTAACAATTCCCGACATATATGGGCTTATAATGGCTCCATATACTGCTCCAAGTACTGTAGCTCCTGCGACTCCACCAATAGCACCTTCAACCGTCTTCTTAGGAGAAAGCTTCGATGTCATTTTGTGTTTTCCAAATAATACTCCCGTAAAATAAGCAAAGGTATCATTTCCCCATGAACATACAAATATAAGCCATACTATATATATTCCATCGGCTGCTATACGTACTCTGTAAATATATGAAAGCATAAGTGCAACATAGAATATTCCAACAAATGCCATAATCACCTGTTCTGACTTATACTTTGGAAATGTAAACACATATATTGTCATTATCACCATAAATCCAAGAACAAATATAAAAATATCATAATCTGATATATTTAATGCAATTGAAAGGTAATATATACCGGCTGTTATATATCCTGCCACCGCTACAGACGATTTTTCTATACCACTTACTCTGTACAGTTCATACATTCCTATCAATGATATAATTGCACAGATTCCAAACAGGAACCATCCTCCTAGTGATAATGCCAAAATTGCAATAACTGCGAGAACGGCCCCGCTTATTACTCTGGTTTTCAATTTTTATCCTCCTTAACGCCACCAAATCTTCTGTCACGCTTATTGTATTTTAAAATAGCCTCAATTAGTTCTTTATTATGAAAGTCAGGCCAAAATGTATCTGTAAAGTAAAATTCTGTATATACAAGCTGCCACGGAAGATAATTTGACAATCTTTGTTCACCACTTGTTCTTATAAGCAGATCAGGATCAGGCAATTCAAATGTATCCAGATTTTTGCTGATAAGCTCTTCAGATATATCATCAACAGAAATTTCCCCTGTTTTAATATTCCGGGCAATTTTTTTAACAGCTCTCGTTATTTCATCACGTCCGCCATAATTTATTGCAATAGTAAAATTAAGTCCTGTATTACCTTTTGTTTTTTCCTCAAGATTTTCAATACTCTCGATTATATCCGGGCTAAGCTCTTCTCTTCTTCCTATAACACGGCATCGTACATTATTCTTCATTGACTTTTTAACACAATTCTTAAGGTAACTTCTTAAAATTCCCATCAAAGTATCAACTTCATCCTTTGATCTTTTCCAGTTTTCTGTTGAAAATGCATATACAGTAAAATATTTTATGCCTAAATCATCGACTACTGTCAGCATATCCTCCACATTCTGGCTTCCAACCTTATGACCGTATTTTCTGGGTAAATGTCTTTTCTTCGCCCATCTTCCATTTCCATCAAGAATCAATGCAACATGCTGTGGTATTTTTAATCCAAGTTCTTCATTAAATGTATCCATATTTTTCTCCTAATTTTTTATGAAGAAATCCGTAAGAATATGCATTCCTACGGATTTTATGGCATATGCCAGGCATATACGCTGATGAAACACATTGATATCTGTATATCAGTTTTTTTCAAACTAAACAGTAAGTATTTCTTTTGTCTTATCTTCAATTATTGAATCAATTATTGAAATATATTTATCTGTCAGCTTCTGAACACTATCTTCTGCATTCTTAAGCTCATCTTCTGATATTTCATTTGCCTTATTCTGTTTCTTAAAACTGTCATTTGCATCTCTTCTGATATTTCTGATGGCTACCTTTGTATTATCTCCCTTTTTCTTTACATCTTTGGCAAGTTCCTTACGTCTTTCTTCTGTAAGTTCAGGAAATACAAGACGGACAACTTTTCCATCATTATTCGGTGTTATTCCGAGATCAGAAACAAGAATTGCTTTTTCAATTTCCTTTATAAGATTTGATTCCCATGGCTGTATCTGAATCATCCTTGCTTCTGGAACAGATATATTTGCCACCTGCTGTAAAGATGTAGGTGTTCCATAATAGTCAACCTTAATCTTATCAAGAAGATGCGGATTCGCTCTTCCTGCTCTTATTGAAACATATTCTTCTTTTAATGAATCAACTGATTTTTTCATTTTTTCTTCAAATTCTTTAATATCGCTCATTTTTTCCTCTCATTTCTTTATATTATTTTTACTGATACATTTTTCTGCAAAACAACCTGACTTATTATTCAGGAATTCATGTATTAATCTACAGTTACAATGGTGCCTGTAAATTTGCCAGTCATTGCATTAAGTATACTGTTTTCTTCATTTAATCCAAATACCATAAGCGGCATTTTATTTTCCATGCACATAACTGAAGCTGTCATATCAATAACACCGAGTTTTTTAGCTACAACTTCCTCTATTGAAATAGTATCATATTTCTTTGCATCTTTATTAACTGCAGGATCGCTGTCATAAATACCATCTATAGACTTAGCAAGTAATATTGCATCCGCATCCATCTCAATCGCACGCAGAACGATTCCTGTATCCGTTGAAAAATATGGATGTCCTGTACCACCCGCAAAGAAAACAACCATTCCTTTTTCAAAATACTTATTTGCGCGATCCTTGGAAAATAATTTTGTCATACTGCCACATTCAAACGGCGTAAGGATACTTGTCTTAAGCCCCTGTGATCTGAAAAGCTCAGATACATAAATACAGTTCATTATAGTTGCAAGCATTCCTATCTGATCTGCCTTAGTCCTGTCTATGTTATCATTAGAACGACCTCTCCAATAATTACCGCCGCCAATCACAACACCAACATCGATATTTTTTTCTGTAATCTTCTTTACCTGATTGGCAATATCGATAATAAGTCCGTCATCATATCCTGAATTCTTACTTTTTGCAAGTGCTTCACCACTAAGCTTAAGTATAACTCTTTTTATATCTTTCATTATAAAATACTCCTGTCTGCTTTTAGATTACCAAAGAATTTTATTATTATTTTCTCTTAAAGTCAAATATATCATCTGTATTAATTTCTGAATAGCACTGTGAGCAATGACCTTCAATTCTGGCTCCATTATTAATCTGAACAGTCTTTGATTTAATATCACCCACGATAATAGCTGTTGAATCTATCACTACAGGACCATGAACATCAATATCTCCTTTTATTGCCCCGGCGATAACTGCAGCTTCTGCAAAAATATTACCAACAACTACTGTTTTCTCGCCGACATTTGCAGAGCCCTTAGCAACAATATTACCTTCTACATTGGCTGTATTGATAAATACTTCATTTGCATTTGCATCGCCAATAAGCTGTCCGCTTATTGTAAGTTTACCCCTGCATTCAACATTACCATTAACAGTACCAAAAATATCTATTGAACCTGCTGATGATAAATCACCTGTCACCTTAAGTCCTGCTGTAATAACAGCAGTTTCATCTGCTATTGCATTTTCATCTGCAATCTTCTTAGATTCTTCTTCCATATATGTTCCCTCTTCGCTATCATTATTTTCAATATTGTCTTTAAAATCGTCCTCTTCCTGCATAACAGATTCATTATCTGAAAACATTTCGGTATCTTTATCAGCTGTTAAATCAGATTCCGAATAGTCCACTTCATTTTCTAATCCATTGAGACTGCCAAGGTCACCATGCTCTTTAGAATCTTCTAAATCATCCGTATCGTCTAAAACATCTGCACCATCTAAAGTATCCAATCCATCCGAATCATCAAAATCATTCAAATCATCTGTATTATCCAGATCATCAAAATCATCTAACGAATTCAGACCCTGTTTACTATCATGACTGTCTATTCCATCAGACGCATATAATCCAACACGCTCATCCTCATCATCATCTTCTTCATCTTCGTCTTCTTCATCGTCAGCTTCCTTCTGTAAATCAGCTGCCATTCTGACAAGATCTGGATCATCTAACCCATCAGCCACTTCATCATCATTATCCATATCTGCATCAAGTTCCGCATTAAGATCATTTACAGCTTCTGATAAATCATCTTTAAAATCTTTAAAAAATCCCATACAGCTTTTTCCTCCGTTATGTTCACAATACTATATTTAGTATATCACATGGATTTACTTTTTTGAAGCAATTTATTAGTTTTAGTATTTCATTTCAAATGTCATATAAGAGCATGCTATAAAAGCGGGGGGTGCAATCTTTTACATCCCTCGCTTTTATAAAAATAAACGTTCATTTAACTACAAATATTTATTTAAGCTGTGCTGCAACTTCTGCTGCGAAATCTTCTTCTTTCTTTTCAATACCTTCGCCTGTTTCATAACGGACAAACTTTTTGATATTAATCTTAGCATTGTTAGCTTTTGCTACTGATGCAACATATGCTGAAACGCTCTGCTTGCCATCTTCTGCTTTAACATATACCTGGTCTAAAAGGCAGATTTCCTTAAGTTCCTTATTAATACGTCCCTTAACCATACCTTCAATAATCTTTTCGTTAGCATCAGGTTTTTCATTCTGAGCAGCAACTCTTAAAATTTCTGTTTCCTTTTCAATGTAATCAGCATCTACCTCAGCTCTGTTAGTATACATTGGCTTAAGTGCTGCAGCCTGCATAGCAACATTCTTAGCCATTTCCTTAATTTCATCATTAACCACATCAGTTTCAACGTCAACTAATACACCAATCTTTCCACCCATGTGAATGTATGATGCAACAAAACCATTGTTTTCTTCTAATGTAGCGAATCTTCTGATTTTAAGATTTTCTCCTATTACAGATACCTGTACTGCTAATTCTTCAGCAACTGTCTTTGTTTCATCTTCACTCCACTTTTCCTGAAGGAAAGCATCAACATCAGGTGCGCTTGTTGTTAATACCTGTTTTGCAACTGCTTCAACATATGCATTGAACTTTTCATTCTTAGCAACGAAATCTGTTTCTGAATTAACTTCTACAATTGCTGCTTTGTTACCATCTACAACAGTTTTAACAATACCTTCTGCTGCAACTCTTCCAGCCTTCTTAGCTGCCTTAGCCATACCATTTTCTCTTAAGAATTCTACAGCCTTGTCCATATCACCATCTGTGTTATTAAGCGCTTTCTTACAATCCATCATACCTGCGCCTGTCATTTCTCTTAATTCTTTTACCATTGCTGCTGTAACTGCTGCCATTTTTTAATCCTCCATTTTTAATTTTATATCATAAATATTATTTTTATTTCAAAAAATGCTTCAACCTGTTCTTTCAGGCTGAAGCATCTTAATGGTTTGAATCCGATTTCAATTTTAAACCAGTGTAATCAGACTCAGCCAAAACTGTTCCAAAATTAAGCTTCTGCTTCAGTTTCTTCTACTTCTGGAGCTTCTTCTGTTCCCTGCTTAGCTTCAATAACAGCATCTGCCATCTTAGCAACAATAAGCTTAACAGCACGGATAGCGTCATCATTACCAGGGATAATATAATCTAATTCATCAGGATCGCAGTTTGTATCAGCAATACCGATAAGCTTGATTCCTAATGCATGAGCTTCCTGAACACAAATTCTTTCCTTCTTAGGATCAACGATGAAAATTGCATCTGGAATTCTCTTCATTTCCTTAATACCACCAAGGTTTTTCTGAAGCTTTTCTAATTCCTTCTTAAGATTGATAACTTCTTTCTTAGGAAGAACATCAAATGTTCCATCTTCCTGCATTGTTTCAATTTCTTTAAGTCTTGCAATTCTGCTCTGAATTGTCTTGAAGTTAGTAAGCATTCCGCCTAACCATCTTTCATTTACATAATACATTCCACAACGCTCAGCTTCTGTTGCAATTGCATCCTGAGCCTGCTTCTTTGTACCAACAAAAAGAATTGTACCACCATCAGCAACAACATCTGAAATTGCCTTATATGCATCATCAACCATTCCTACTGATTTCTGTAAATCGATGATATGGATACCATTTCTTTCTGTGTAGATGTACTCAGCCATCTTAGGGTTCCATCTTCTTGTCTGATGTCCAAAATGAACACCTGCTTCAAGTAACTGTTTCATTGAAATAACACTCATTTTAATACCTCCATTGGTTAATTGTCATTTGTAAGCTTCATCTTTTGCAGCAACTAAATAAATAGCACCAGCTGTAAAATCCACTTACATGTTTTTTCACACAAAGCTGATTATATCAATTGTTTTAAAATAAATCAAGCTTTTTTTATTTTTTGTTATTTGGATCTTGTGATTATCTTAGCAATATTTTCGAAGCTGTCGCCTTTCTTTATATCATATGTACCTTCTTTAATTCTGCTTGCATATCCTGACTCACCCATATAAGCCAAAAATCCTGACTTATCAGTAATAACACCTGCATTATAAAGAATATCTGCCGCCTGTGAAGCATAATATACATCTTTTATGACTACAGATACCGACTGTGAAGATTCATTTGCAGCTGATGTCTGCTCAGGTGTCTGTGTTTCAGGCTGCGTCTGTTCCTGTGTCTGCGTTTCAGGCTGTGTCTGTGTTTCAGGCTGCGTTACTGCATCAGTCTGACTTTCTGTTGTCTGTTCGGTACTGCTGCCTGTCTCATTATTAGATGTTGTTTCATCCTCACTGCTCTTTTCTGTATAGGCAATAATTGAAGACGTTGTTTCTTCAGTCGTACTTTTATTCATAACCAAAGCTTTTTCATTTCTTATATTATTTGAAATAGTAAGCATTATTGTGGTTACCACAAGCCCCATGCCTAGACCTCTTATATAATATTTTAGTCTCATCACAAACTCCTTACTGCTTTTTACAATGTTATTCCACTCATATTATCAGTCAGGTGAAAATAATTACTATAGCAGATATTATAATCCCTATACCAAGCCCTCTGATATAATACTTTAGATTCATTCCTGATTCCCCGCTATTTTTCACTGTTATACAAATCAATCACAAGATTTACTTCTCCAACACCAATGTTTAGTTCTTTTGCAATCTGCCTGTTATCATATCCTGCTTCATATAACTTCAATATATTTTCATTGCTTATCTCTTTATCACTCTTATTCTTAAAACCAGCTGTCTGTAATGATTTTTGATTTTTTTCTGCACTGACAGAATTCTTCACTATATCATCAAGCTTTTCCGCCTGTGTACCTTTCTTATCATTTGATACAGTGTTCTTTACTTTTTCATTACTTTTTCTTACCAGTTCAACCAGCCTTTCCTTCGCAAGATCTCTTGTTTCCGAATGTGACGTCTCCACAGAATCAGTATTAACGCTACCAGCCGGTTCCTTCTCCACATCTGCCTGTGCTTTAATCTGCTCAACCTGTTTTTTTGCAATATTAACATTCTTTACTGTACTCTTAACTTCTTTTGCTTTTTCATTAAGCATATCATATAAAAAGACTGTCTCATTATGATTTTTATTTATTTCATTCATTATTGTATCTGCATACTCGTTCATTTCAAGTATCTTTGTGTTGGATATTTTATCAAGTGATGCTTCTGTTTTCTCACTTATTTCTGCAATTTCCTCCTGAAGCAGTTCATTAATCTGCTTACGGATGCTTTCCTTCTGTTCATCAGTAAGATCTGCATCTATTCTTACTTCTTCAACAGACGTTTCATTACCATCACCCATTATAAAACTTACAACAACACAAATCAGGCCACATACTAATAATATTATTTCAAAAACTGTCATTTTTACCTCCATGCTTACAAAGCATATTATTTATTTATACCCGTATAACTATATGTATAATAAATCGTATTATATTTTCACATCAAAATCAACAAAATCTTTATTTTTCACGACAACTTTTCCTTCTGATTCTGTCTTTCGTTTCTTTTTATATGAACCATTGCGGGTATATTCATTATTACTTTTTTCTTTTGCATCAAACTTTTTTTCAGAATTATTGTTCTCCGGATCATCCTTGCGTTTTACCTGTTCAGATTTAACTTCTGCATTCTTTTCCACCTGCACCGCAATATTCTGCTGTTGCACAACAGGTTTACTAAGCTGCTGCTGTTTTATCTGGGATACCTCATTCATTTGCTGTATCATTGCTAAATCTATAGGCTTTACAATCATATAAACTCCATTCCGAATCAAACTTTAATTCTATAATAACAGACTTTTTATAGTTCCTCTTTCTTTTGCAAACTGACAATGTTCATGCTTGCTCTGTATAAAGAAGCATTGTTCTCCAAATACAAGCTTAACACCGACATTTACTGAATCATATACTTTTATTCTTGCATTACTGTCCTCGCTTAACTGTGACTTAAGTTCTGCATATTCCTTCTTGTACTCACCTATCTGTTTCTCAAGAATTATCAGATTTCTCATTGTTTTCTGCTGTAATTCGACTTTATCCTCAGGAAGTTTTCCATTAGCTTCTCTTAACTTTCTTAAAGCTGTTGCAATCTGGTCAAGCTGCATTTTATTACTTCCCATTCTTAAAAGTTCTTTATTAAGCTCATCAATTCGGGATTTTGAAGCCGGATCCATGCCAACTCCTACTGTTGTTACTGTTCCCATTTCATTTCCGATTACTTTTGCAGACACAAGCACCATGGAACGAACATCGCCACCAATTATAAGACCATTCCTTCCCTGAACCTTTATATAGCCTTTTGCATTTACTTTACTATGCAGAATCGAATCAGTTTCGATATATCCTCCTGCCTGTACAAGCTGTGCACTTTCAATAAACTTACTGACAATATTCCCACCGGCCTTTATGCTGGCCTTAGTCATGCCCTGCACACCTCTGTTTAAAACAATATTTCCTCCGGCCTGCACAACCGCACCTTCTACAATACCATTAATACTTATATCTCCTGTGGCTCTGACGGAAAATCCTGCCAATACATTCCCCTTAATACTGAGATTACCATCATATTCAATGTCTCCTGTGGAGTTATCAACATTTATAAGTTCCATTACATTGGATGCCACAATCTTTTCATTCTCAAGTATAACGTGCCCGTCCACCAGTGAGATAAGCTGTAACCCATCGTCCGAAACCTTAAGATTCCTGTTATATCTGAATACTGCTCTCTTAACTCTTGACGGATGTATCGCTTTTCCATGTACATCAACCCCGTCATTTCCCGGATCAGCCGGATGAAGTATTGCAACCACATCACCTTTTTTTATTCTATTTACATTTTCAAGTGAATGAAAATCAACAGTTCCATCATCTTTTACCTTCGGTGCCGGTTTTAGACTGGAATTAAATTTATATTCTATGTAACCATCTTTTCCTTCTTCAGGCATAACGGCACTTGCCACTTCATATTCATATCCATACTTTTTATTGTCTATAAAATCCTTAATTACATTTTCATTTATTCCGGCATTTATACCCAGATTTTTCAAATCACCTGTAATCTCATTATATGTAAGTTCTGATGCGCCCTCAAATGGAGGATAAAACACAGCCCATACATGGCAATTGTCAGATGAAACCTTATATTGTCCAAATTCCCCTGTTGTATTAACTTTTTCATCTGAAACCTTAACTTTTAATATATCTTTACTTTCTGCTATATCCTTCAGGATTGTTATATCCGATACCTGAATCTTCTTTTTATCTATATAAAATAAAATATCCTCCAGCCGGACTTTTTGTCCGTTATCAACTGGAGGATATACCGTAAGATATATTCCGTCCTGTTCTATAGAAAATTGAAAATACCCCTCTGTACTTTTTCTCATACCTGCCTCCGCATCATACTATTCGTATAGTATATTTTCGCTACATATTTACATAATCCCCGATGTTTTGTTTCATTTTATTTAAAGCCTTAGTATGAAGCTGTGAAACTCTTGACTCTGATACTTCAAGCACCATACTGATCTCTTTTAAAGATAATTCCTCATAATAATATAGTTCTATTACAAGTCTTTCTTTTTCTGTAAGATTCTTAATCGCATCTGCAAGTTTTTTCTTGAGTTCATCCTTTTCAACAACTGCCTCCGGTTGTTCAAACCGCGCATTTGATTCGGGACTCATCTTAATTTCACTTCCGGAATCCGTATATTCATCCAAAGATATCACATTCGTAAGCTTTGCCTGGCCCTGCCATGAATTAAGTTCTTCCATCGATATTCCAAGTTCAGCTGCCAGTTCTTCATCTGAAGCAACATGTCCTGTTTTTTCCTCTATCTTTGCCATTGCTTCGTCAATTTTTCGTTGTTTTTGCCTTAATGACCTCGGTATCCAGTCCATCTTTCGTATCTGGTCAAGTATAGCACCTCTAATTCTCAGACTTGCATATGTTTCAAATTTGACATTTTTTCCATAATCAAACTTATCAATTGCGTCTATTAATCCAAATATTCCATATCCAACAAGATCATCATACTCAACGTTATATCCCAGATACATACTAAGCCGCCCGGCAACAAGCTTAACAAGCTGTGAATATTCTATAATAAGCTTCTCTCTGGTACAATCATCTTTAGTTTTAGCATAACTCTGCCACAGTCTGTTCTTTTCAGCTTCATCCATATTTAAGTTGCCCCCAGCATATTATTCTTTGTTAAATATATTGAACTTTACATATTTCTTTACTATGTTTCCTTATTATCCACAGTATCCTGCTCCTGTAAATCAGATTCCGTTCCCTGATTATCCGTTTCTTCATTTTGTGCGTCTTCTTTTTCATCCTTTTCGTCTTTTCCAACAGTCAGATTTAAAACAACGCTGATTAACATTCCCGCAACAAAAAAGCCAGCCATTACTGCCACTAATATCCATAAAAAATCCTTTAATGAATATTTCATTACAATCATTATAACACTCACAATAAACCCTGCCAGTAATGTAATTATCGCAGGTAAATTCCTGAATTTTTTCATATTTCCTCCAGCCGCATAACTGCTTAAATCGTCTTTGGTTCTTTCCCTACGGCTTTTATTAAATATTCGCCTGTTTCTGAATAAAATTCTACTGTACGTCCATAATTGAGGCCACAGTCTTCAGATAATAATTTAATATTACACATTTTAAGTTTATTTTTTACAGCCTGTTCATTTCTTTCTCCAACCCGAACCAGTGCCCTTGAATATGTAGCTGCAAACATCTGGGCACCACCTGCTATTTTTGCAACAAGCCTGTTTCTGTTCGCTCCTATAGCTTCCATCTGCTTTATCAGTTCATCAATCCCTGTATCAGCAAACTTGGCTGAATTTGAGTTATTCCTTATCTGAGTACTGTCTGGAAGCATACAATGCAATAATCCACTGACCTTTGTAACTGGATCATATAACGCTACCCCTATGCATGATCCAAGTCCAAGTGTTGTTAACGCATCCGGGCTCTTGCACACTTTAAGATCAGCCATTCCAACCTTGATCATTTTGCTCATAATTACATCATTCTTTCATATATTTTTGTTAAAATATTATGTGCTAATCAGCCAGTAGAACATTTTATTCTACTGACTGATCACACTGATATTTAATTACATTCCTAAAGAACTTAGTATTTTATCATATGATTCTAATTCCGGAATAAGCAGGAAATATCCATTCACAAAATCACATTCGCCAAATTGTGACTGAATAAGAAGCATTTTATCGCCATATTTTCCAAATTCAGCTGCAGGAACACTAAGCATGGCTCCAATCATATCAATAGAAATCGTTGGTACCGTAGATATCATCTTCATATTTGTTAATGTTGCCAATGCCGTAAGATAAGACCCCGATACAATATTGCCAATTTCATTTAAAGCTGACATCTCAAAATCCGAAAAAGCATCTTTTGTGTCATTATCATTTATGTCCTGTTTCATCATAAGTGTATTAACAAGATGATGAGCTGATGCCATATCAAATATAAACATCATCATTCCATCTATGTCTCCCTCTATGCCTAAAAGGATTCCAACAACCATCTGATCTTCTGAGCCTATAAATGAAGAAATATCTTTAAAAGGTGTAAGTGCCACATTAGGAACTGACATATCCATCTTCATGTTTAACATTTTTGATAATGCTGTAGTTGCATTTCCAGCTCCTATATTTCCAATCTCTTTAAGTATATCATATTGCATATCATTTAACCCATCAAGATTTATTTTTGACATCTTCTCACCACACTTTCTAGTTTTCTTCAATAAGGCCAACTATATCCAATAACGATATCAATTCACCTTTATTCTTGCCAATCCCATTTATATAGCCTGCTGTTGCATCGTCCCCTGATGCATATGCTATTTTTTCTGTATCTTTTTCTTCAAGTGTTACTACTTCCTTAACCTGGTCTACTATTACACCGATAGTTGCATTTTCTACTTTTACAATTATTATCCTTGTTTTATCCGTAAATGTATCATCCTCAAGACCAAGCTTTAACCTGATGCTCATTACAGGAATTATTTCGCCTCTGAGATTTATAACGCCCTTATAATATTTCTGTGTCTTAGGCACTCTTGTGATTCTCTGGCTTCTTACAATATTATCTATGTATTGGATATTAATACCATATTGTTCATTACCTATGCTTACTACAACATACTGAACAGCTGATGTACTATCCTGCTCACTTTCAATCTTTTTAACTTCATCCATAACTATATACCTATGTCCTTTCTGCTACGATTAAATTATAAACCATCCCAAATCTTATATTACACAAGTGTATTAGCATCAATTATAAGCGCCACTGAACCATCTCCAAGTATTGTAGCACCACTGATCATCTTATTAATATTGATATATTTGCCAAGTGACTTGATAACTATTTCCATCTGTCCAATAAGACTGTCAACAACAAGACCTGCCTGTTTGTCACCTTTACTTACAATAACTACAGTAATAGTATCCTGTTCTTGTGTTTCTCCGGGAACATCAAGTAAATTTCTAAGTCTTACAAGAGGTATAACACTTCCTCTCAGATTGATTACTTCCTTTGCATGTACATATTTAATCTCACTTACAGGAATATCTTCAATTGTCTGTATTGATCCAAGTGAAATTGCATACTTTTCATTTCCAAGCTTTACCATAAGTGCCTGTATAATAGCAAGAGTAAGCGGAAGTCTGATAATAAATGTACTTCCTTCGCCATACTTTGTCTTAACCTCTACGTCACCGCCGAGAGCTTCAATCTTTGATTTTACTACATCAAGACCAACTCCTCGTCCAGATACATCTGTTACTTTTTCAGATGTTGAAAAGCTTGGTCTGAACAATAAGTCAATTACCTCTTTATCACTCATTGCGTCAGCCTGATCCTGTGTAATGGTACCCTTTTCTATAGCTTTATTCTTTACCTTTTCAACATCAATACCATTACCATCATCACGTACTTCAATTACGACATTATTACCATCCTGATATGCATCAAGGAATATAGAACCAACTTCACTCTTTCCTCTGCTCTTTCTTATTTCTGCACTTTCAAGACCATGGTCAGCCGAATTACGAAGTAAATGCATAAGTGGATCGCCAATTTCGTCAATAACTGTACGATCAAGTTCAGTATCTTCACCTGACATTATAAGTTCCATTTTCTTATTAAGTTTCTTGCTTAAGTCTCTTATCATTCTTGGGAACTTATTAACAACACTCTCGATTGGCATCATTCGAACCTTCATAACAGATTCATGCAGGTTAGTTGTAACTCTCTCAAGGTACTCAATCTGTTCATTAAAGCTCTGATTCAGGGAATTATTTTCCCCATCATCAGATGTACTTGCAGAAACAAGACCATTCTTGGCAATAATAAGCTCACTTACAAGATTCATAAGTACATCAAGCTTTTCTATATCAACTCTTACAGAACGTCCGACATGTTTTGCCGGCTTGCTGGCAGGAGCTTTCTTTACTTCTTTTTTGCCCTTATCCTGTACTGCTACAGAATTTTCTTTCTTTGTCTGCTGTGGATGTTCTTCTTCTGCATTTAACGAATCTGCAGATGTTTCTTCTTCCGGGAACGGGGTAAGTATTTCTTTACCCTCTGCTGCTTTTATTTCTGAAACATTAAGAATAATCTTCTTAATATCATCAAAGCTCTCCTCTGTAATTACGACAATGCTAAATTCAAAATCAAATTTCTCATCTTCAATATCCTGCACTGAAGGCTCTGATTTTACAATTTCGCCATGTCCTTCAAGTCCTTTAAATACAAGGAATGCCCTTGCAGCTTTTAAAATACAATTCTCATCTATTATTACTTTATACTCACATACATGAAGTCCTTTTTTCAGTGCCTCATTAACCGCATTCTTCTCAAAATCAGTAAGTACCAGCTCTGTACTTTTTTCATCTGTTTCAGCAGCAGCCTGTGATTTTGCATCCTTTTGCTGTGCTTCCTGTGCAGCCTTGGCTTCTCCTGCTGGTGTTATAAACGAATTAAGTGCTTTAATTATTGGCTCATTATCGTTTGTTCCTTCATCCTGTGTATCCTGAATATTTGTAACATACTGCTCCAACGCATCAAGGCACTGAAACAGAACATCAACCATATCTGAATTAACCTTAAGGTTTCCATTACGTACTTCTGAGAATACATTTTCCATATCATGCGTAAGATTCTGCATTCTTTTATATCCCATTGTTCCTGCCATTCCCTTTAAGGAATGTGCTGCACGAAAAATTTCATTAATTGTATCTGTATTCTCCGGTTCTTTTTCCAGAACCATTATCTGATCACTAAGACTCTGTAAATGTTCATTTGCCTCATCGATAAAAATCTCTAAATATTGACTTACATCCATATTAATTTACCCCCACATTCTTTGTTATTGCAGCTGCAACCTGATTAAGCGGAACGACCTCATCAGTTAATCCTGCTTTGGCTATTGCTTTCGGCATTCCATAAACAACGCATGTATCCTCATCCTGTGCAATTACATGTATTTTCTTTTTCTTATCTGCCAGCTTTTTAATCCCCTCTGTTCCATCAGCTCCCATTCCTGTTAAAACTACACATGTAATTTCATCATAAGCGCTGTCTGCCAGTGACTCGAATGTAATATTCGCACAAGGTCTTAACCCCTCGACTGGCGGATCATTATTCAACCTGATCACATGGTTTCGTCCTTCCCTGATAACCTTCATATGCTTTCCGCCAGGTGCAATATAGACGCATCCTTTTTTAATCACATCTCCATCCTGTGCTTCCTTGACGCTTACTTTACTCATTTCATCAAGTCTCAACGCAAGCGATGCTGTAAATCCGGCCGGCATATGCTGTACAAGTACCATTCCGGCATCAATATCAGCCGGCAGAACAGGTATAACATGCTGTAACGACTTTGGTCCTCCGGTTGAACATGCCAATGCAATAAGCTTGGTTTCATGCTTCTTAATTCCCCTGTAAGACAAAGGATCAACTTCATATGCACTTTCATTATTCTTTATGGTTCTTGACCTTAAATTAAGCAGTGCATCTTTACTCTTCAGGGAATTGCTGCTTTTAACTGTTGTTTCTGACTTTTGTGATGTGCCTGGCACATCATTTTCATCGACACAGTTTTTAGTTCTTTCAATAGACTCTCTGGTGCTCGTGGCAACATCAAGCATTTTGCGGATCTGTTCTTTAAACTCCGCACTTTTTGTTTCCAGATAGTTCTCCGGTTTTGTAACAAAATCAAAAGCACCATACTCCAGTGCCTGAATCGTCTCTTTTGCTCCATCCTTTGCGACTGTACTTACTATGATTACAGTCTGTTCAATCTTGTTCTGCTGGAGCTTTTTAAGAAGTTCGATTCCATTCATCTTAGGCATATTAATGTCCAGGATGATAGCACTATACAAATTAGGATTTGAAACAATCCGTTCGAACCCTTCAAGTCCATCACGTGCTATTGCAACAACTTCATATTCATTACACTCATTAATTATATCAGATATAACTCTTCTCATGAGTGCAGAGTCATCAATGACAAGTATTTTCTTATGCATAATTTCTAAGCCCCCCTATTACTTTTATAGCACTTTATTCAATTATTTTGAACGTCTTCCGAGTCGCTGCTGAAGGAAAATGAATTTAACAATATCCTCGCGCTCCTCATTTGACATATTCATAAACTGAATTCTGACTTCATAATCTGATGGTTTTTTCTCTGCAGGATAAATATCAATTATCTTACCGATTACTTCATATGTTTTATCAACCTTATATTCAGCTGTTGAAAAATGTATATATACGTATTCATCTTTATCATATTTAATCTTTGAAATAAATCTAAGTCCACCGCCACTTATATCCGTAATAATAACATGCTGTGTCTTACCCTTAGATGGTACATTACCCTCATATGGCTTGGAATAATTAACCACATCCATTACATCCATAAGATAACACTCAGCATCCAGCAGACAGTCTAATCTGTAAAATTCGCGTCTCTGAAATTTTTCTAATGGTGTAGTTATAATAATGCTCATAAGGTACATGTTTTCTTCTTTCCATCTTTCCTTTACAATGCACTCACCTCTGTATACGGCATTTTCAGCATAAAAACATGCATTAAATTTTGTTCCGGATTCCAACGGAATTATATGTCCACCTTTTATCGGCACAGCAGCAATCAGTTCATCATCCCTGATATCTGTTATCTGGCTCACCATTATATCTTCTTCTCTTTCGTCATTCTCCAATGACAGTTCAAATCTTGTACCAGCTTCTAATATTCTACCTGTCATAATTCATCACTCCATTTTTCTTTTCTTTGTAAATATTGTCTTAAAATATTCCTTTATTCCTCTATGCTGTACATTATTGTTATCGTCATTTTTATTAATACATAATAGCCCTACAGCCTTTTTGTATGCCAAAGCTGCATCTGACTGCGGATACATAAGTGAAACCGGAGTCTGCTTCATTATTGCCTTTCCCACATTTTTATCATTTGGAACAGCACCTATATATCCAAGATCTATATCAAGGAACTTTTTCACAACTGAATCAAGTTTCTCGTAAAGACTGTTTCCTTCTTTTTCATTATTTACTTTATTTGCAAGAAGCTTAACCGAGCATCTGTTCTTATCAAAATCTTCTGATACATTCAAAGCTTTCAGCAATGCATATGAATCTGTTATTGAGGCAGGTTCCGGTGTAGTCACAAGTATTATCTCAGGACTTGCAAGAAGAAATTCCATTACACTTGATGCCATACCTGCACCTGTATCAATTATTATTATATCTGCCATTTCCTCAAGCTCAGACATTTTATTGACAAGCCGCTTTATCTGAAGCTTATCAAGTTCTCCCATTTTTACAATTCCGGAGCCTCCTGAAATAAACCCGACTCCGTCAGGTCCCTCGCTGATGATATCCCTTATGCTTTTATCGCTAAACAACAAATCTCCTAATGTAAACTTTGGAATAACACCAAACATTACTTCAACATTAGCCATTCCAAAATCCGTATCCAGTATAATAACTTTTTCCCCGAGTTTTTTAAACTGCAGTGCTATATTTACAGAAGTACATGATTTCCCAACACCGCCTTTACCACTGGTAACAGCTATAATACGTGAATTTCTTACAATATTATAATTTTTCTTTTTTATAATATTTCTCAAATCCTCTGCCTGATCCATACTATACACTGCCTCCCCCCAGCAGCTGCTTGGTTACTGCCTGCTTATTTATAGCCTCAATATCATTCGGGACATTTTGTCCTGATGTCGTATAAGAAAGTTTTGCATCAGTCAAAAGTCTTATATTCAATATATTTCCCAATGTACAAGTTTCATCAAGTTTTGTAAATATAACGGACCAGCCATCTATATCACTGTATGTCTTAGTAATATTCTCTAAATCTCTGTATTTTGTCGTTATGCTAAGTGTAAGATAAATCTTTATATTAAAATCTGAATTATTTTCTTTTACCGTATTAAGCAAATCTGTCAGCTCTTCCATCTGCTCGGTTGCTTTATGTGATCTTCCTGCTGTATCCACTAAAATAAGATCATACCCTTTGTACTCATCAAGAGCCTTTGTTATCTCGTCTGCAGAATACACAACACTGACAGGGCAGTCTATAATTGATGCATATGTATTTAACTGTTCAATAGCTGCTATCCTGTATGTGTCTGAAGTTATAAATGCAACCTTTGCCTGCTTCTCAAGCTTGAATTTTGATGCCACCTTTGCAATTGTAGTGGTCTTTCCAACCCCTGTTGGTCCAATAAAAAATACTACATTTGTTTTATTGCCTGTTTCAATAAGATCCGGTTCTCCAAGTTTTAATATTATCTTCTGATAGACTGCTGAAAGGATACTGTCTATATTAGATTCTTTCTTTAATGATTTTTCAATATCGGCAATAATCTCATCAGCATACTCAGGGCTAACCTCATTGTCGATAAGTTTTTTATGAATAAGGCTTAAAAACTTGTGATTTTTGCTTTCTCTTTCCTTTAAAATATCATTACTTTTAGGCATTGCCGATTCAAAAGTATTACGTTGTTCATGCTTAACTGCCATCTCTTTTCTTGCAATATTATTTTCGTAATCCCTGTTTGTCTGGCTTCTTAACAGATTCTGAAGAGACTCAAGTTTTTGCTCAATAGCCGCTGTTTCATTACCTGAAATATTTATTTTTTCATCAGCAACAATATCAATGCTGTTTCCACTGGTTTTATCCTTTAAACTGCCGGTTGTCTGTGAAGTCGTATTATTACTGTTTCCCGAACCCTTAAGACTGTCTGAAAAAGATGGTTTTTTATCCTTTATTTCCTGAATAAAATCCTTTTCCTCGAGTGCCGCAGTTACCTC
The DNA here is from genome assembly GCA_934330725.1 of uncultured Lachnospiraceae bacterium. Classification (GTDB taxonomy): domain Bacteria; phylum Bacillota; class Clostridia; order Lachnospirales; family Lachnospiraceae; genus Lachnospira. Next base: position 46,139 of record CAKRGM010000007.1, read on the forward strand.
AGTCACATCCTTTTTAAAAAGCCTGAAGATTCCACGCTGCTTTAATTTTTTTACATTTAACACTACAGCCGAACTTCCTAATTCATCCTTTGCCTTTAATATTGCCTCTGTCTCTGTTGGAGCCTGAAATTTTTTAACTATCATTTATGCTGTCACCATCCCCACTGATTGTAATTCTACATTTGATTCTACTTCATTATACGAAATCACAATTATATCTTTATAGTAATCCATTGCCATCTTCCTAAAGTACATTCTTACAATAGGTGATGTTATTACTATTGGATTCTTCCCCATGTCCTCAAGTTTCTTTAACTCATTACCCAAAGACTGCATTATTTTCTTAGTTCTTTCCGGATCCATGGTTATATATGATCCCTGTTCTGTATTTTTAACTGAACCCATTATTTCCTGTTCAATTGCAGGATCTACTGTAATTACATTAGCAACTTCATTGGCAGCAAAATATTTATTTGATATCGCACGTTTCAGACTCTGGCGAACATATTCTGTAAGAATATCTGTATCTCTCGTAACTGTTGCATGATCTGCAAGAGTTTCAAAAATAGTAACAAGATCTCTTATAGATATACCCTCCTCAAGCAGATTCTGAAGCACTTTCTGAATTTCTCCTATGCTTAACAGCTTAGGTTCAAGTTCCTCCACGAGTGCCGGATTATTTTCTTTAACATTGTTAATAAGATTTGAAACATCCTGTCTTGTAAGCAGCTCTGCAAGATGCTGCCTTATAACCTCTGTCAGGTGCGTAGCAATTATAGATGGCGGATCTACAACTGTATATCCAAGAGACTCTGCACGCTCACGCTGTCCTTCCGTTATCCATATTGCCGGCAGATGAAATGATGGTTCAAATGTCGGAATTCCCGATATTTCTTCCTCAACATATCCCGGATTCATTGCCATATAATGATCAAATAAAATCTCTCCCTCGCTCACCTGTATGCCTTTGATTTTTATAACATACTGGTTTGGATTAAGCTGTATATTATCACGAAGTCTTATAATAGGTACAATTGCACCAAGCTCGAGTGCTATCTGACGTCTTATCATAACTACTCTGTCCAAAAGATCACCACCCTGATTTGCATCAGCTAAAGGTATAATTCCATAACCAAATTCAAGTTCAATAGGATCGACATTAAGAAGCGATACCACATTTTCCGGTTTTCTTATATTCTGTGCTTCTGTCTCTTCTTTTTCAACTTCTTCTTCAATCGCAGCCTCGCCATTCTTTGCATTAAGCTTTCTGCTGTATACTATCAAAGCAACACCGAGTGGAACAAATATGTAAATCGGAAGCGGAGTCACAATTCCAAGAAATGTCATGGCAGCACCAACCATCATAAGGACTCTGTCCATTGAAAACAGCTGTCCCACCATCTCATCTCCAAGTTCCCCGTCGCTTGAAGCTTTTGTAACAAGAATACCCGTTGATAAAGATACAAGTAAAGATGGTATCTGGCTGCAAAGTCCATCACCAATCGTAAGAATGGTATACTTTGAAACTGCCTCGCCTATTGCAAGTCCATTATAAATAGTTCCCATTGCAATACCACCTACAATATTTATCATAGTGATTATAAGTCCGGCTGTTGCGTCTCCCTTAACATACTTAGTAGCACCATCCATTGAACCGAAAAAGCTGTTTTCCTGCTGGAGCTTTTTCCTTCTGACTGCTGCTTCTTTCTCTGTAATTGCTCCTGTATTAAGATCTGAGTCTATAGCCATCTGCTTACCGGCCATTGCATCAAGAGTAAATCTTGCCGTTACTTCTGCAACTCTTTCTGAACCTTTATTAATTACAATAAACTGTATCAGAATAAGGATAATAAATATAATTATACCTATTACCAGATTACCTCCACCTACAAAATTACCAAATGTAGATACCACCTGACCTGCATCACCTTTATTAAGTATAAGTTTTGTAGATGAAACATTAAGGGATATTCTGAATATTGTAGTAAATAACAATATTGTTGGGAATGATGCCATATCCAGCACTTCCTTGGCAAATAATGCATTAAATAATATAACAAGTGATATCAGAATATTAAACGCCAGTAATATATCAAGCAGCCATGAGGGAATTGAAATAATGAAAAATATAACTGCTGCAAGTAAATATATTCCCATAAACAAATCGTTTTTCTTTATTTTCATTATCAGTTCTCCCTCCCCTCTGTTTCTTTATATCATTTATATCAGCTTTTTTGCACGTATCTTATGTGCATCTTAAGTTTCTCAAAAACTTCCAAATATGAATCCGTCAGTATTCATTATATCATAGTATCATTTTATGACAAATACCGCAAAATGAATTTTACATTGTTTTTCCATCCGCCTGTAACACTCTGGCAAGAATTTCTGCAACTGCCTGATACAATTCGGGCGGTATTTCCATTCCAATGTCTATATTATTGTATAAAATTCGCGCAAGTGGCTTATTTTCTACAATTTCAATATTGCATTCCCTTGCTTTTTCTTTAATCTGCATTGCAAGATAGTCTGCACCTTTGGCAATTACAACCGGTGCCTTTCCTGAATTAGGCTCATACTTAAGCGCTACCGCAAAATGTGTCGGGTTTGTAATTACAACGTCCGCTTCGGGCAGCTGCTGCATCATTCGTCTTCTCGAAATCTCCTGCATTTTCCTTCTTATCTGACCCTTGACCTGCGGATCACCTTCCTGATCCTTAAACTCGTCTTTTACTTCCTGTTTTGTCATCATATTATCGTTTTTAAATTTATGACGCTGGTAAAAAAGATCAGCAAAGCCAATAATAAGATACAATGCGCTTATCTTTATACCGAGATTTACGATTACATTACCAACAGCAACAAGTGCTGCATTAAGTGATATATCATAAAATGTATATAATATATTAAGCTGTTCCTTTATTGTTAAATACGCCATTACACCAATTACTGATATCATTGCAATTGATTTTACAAGCTCTACCACCTGTCTGGCAGAGAACATTCTCTTAAATCCGTTAAGTGGACTAATTCTCGAAAGTTTAGGCTTTAATGGCTTTGATGTTATCATCCATTTCTGTTGCAGGACATTTCCAAAAAACGAAATTATAAATGCGACAATTATTATCGGAACCATTATCACCATCATTTTTGTAATGCACTCTTCAATGACTGCTTTTACCTGACCGGACGGCATTCCCTGCATACTTTCATCAACAACAGTTTTAAAATCATTATATATAAGCTGGAATATTTCTATTGTTCTGCTTCCTATTGTCTGTGCATATATTTTTATAATAAGAAATGCACTCATAAGCATTAATGCAGTTACCAGATCTTTACTTTTTGCAACCTGTCCTTCTTTTCTTACATCGTTTAATTTTTTAGCAGTCGCAGGCTCGGTTTTTTCACCGCCCGGACCATCCTTCGCAAAGAACTGAAGGTTATATCCTAATAATAATCTGTCATCCACTTTAGCTCATACCCCTTACAAGCGATGCCATTATTGATTTAACCTCATCAGCTATGAAATTTGACACTGCCGGCATCATAACTATTGTAATAAATATAACAAATATTCCCACAAATATCTTAAGCTGCATACCAACTACAAACATATTCATCTGTGGCGCAATTCTTGCAAGTATTGCAAGAATACAGTCTAATATAAGCATCGCTGCAAAAATCGGCAATGCAATTCTAAATCCAATAACAAAATAATCTGATACAAAGCCTAGTACATCCTTATATATTGATGCACCAAATTTAACACCGCCAAGCGGAATCACCTTAAATGTTTCTATAATTGCCTGTATAAGATACCTGTGTAATCCTGTTGCCATCAATAACAGCATAAGAATATAATAATAAAAATTGCCCATTATTCCGACCTGAATCTTTGTTGTCGGATCATATATCTGAGCCATGGAAAGTCCGATATCCATATCAATAATCTTTCCGGCAAACAGTATTATCTGAACACAAAAAGCTGTCATAGCACCAAGAAACAGTCCCACCACAACCTCTTTAATTACCAGCAGTGTATAGTCAAAAATCCCATTATATGTTACTCCCATATCTGGATTCACTGTATATACTAACACTGTAATAAAAAAAGAAATACCAATCTTAACTTTAGCTGGTGTTTGTGAAGTATTAAAAAATGGAGCAGCAAATATAAATGAAGCTATACGCATTAAAATCAATGTAAATATTTCCAACCGGTCTAACGCAACCTCATAAGTAATCATGTATAACCCATGCCTTTCCATTTATATTTATATTTTGATTATTCCTGACACTATGTACTTATGTACTATTGAATATATGTGGAAAAATTACTCCACAAAGAATTAATAAACTGGACAATCTCATTTAACATCCATGTTCCCATTATCATTAGTGCAATCATAATTGCTATCAGTTTAGGAACAAAGGTTAATGTCTGTTCCTGAATTGATGTAAGTGTCTGAAACAAACTTATCAAAAGACCAACTATCATTGATACAAGTAGAATCGGAACCGCTGTTTTTACAATGACCCATATAGTTTGCCTTGATACCAAAATTATATTCTCAGTACTCATAACAATCTCCATTTCATAGCATTTAACATTATGCAAAATACCGTTTATAGTGTACCCTTCCCTTATTCTGCTGAAGCATAACGTCATTTAAAAGTTGACAGCAGATTTCCAATGATAAGATTCCAGCCATCTGCCATTACAAATAACAATATTTTAAATGGCATCGAAATTGTTGTAGGCGGCAGCATCATCATACCCATTGACATAAGTGTTGATGCCACGACCATATCAATTACTATGAATGGAAGATAAATAAGGAAACCAATTATAAATGCAATTCTTAGTTCACTTATAATGAAACTGGGAATCAGTATATGCATCGGTATATCATCTTCAGATTTTACCGAGCCCTGATCATATCCTGCAACCTTAAAAAAAGTATCCAGATCCTTATTAGACACCTGTTTAAGCATAAACTTTCTAAGTGGTTTTACCCCCGTATCATACGCCTCTTCAACAGAAATTTCATTATTAGATAATGGTTTTATTGAATTATCATATATTTCTGTAAATGTAGGCCCCATTACAAAAAGAGTCAAAAATAAGGACAAGCCTACAATTATCTGATTAGGCGGCACTGTCTGTGTTCCTATTGCAGTACGCGTAAAATGTAATACAATTACGATTCTTGTAAACGATGTCAGCATTATGAGTATTGATGGTGCTAATGATATTACTGTAAGAACAAGTAACATCTGCAATACGCTTGACATATCTGTATTATCGCCTGATGAAATACCAACACTTATAATATTATTTTTATCACTTTCATCGGCCATTACAGAGCTTGTCATCATAGTACTTGAACCTATTAATATAACCACTAATACAACTATTCTGGCAAGCGCTTTCCTGTGTTTTTTAATAAATCGTAACATAAGTATCCCTATCCTGCCTAATCCTCTGGCTTGTCCTTTTTTAATTTTTCAAATACAGCCTTAAAGCTTTCTGTTTTTTTATTTTCAAAGCTGTTGTGTATTATAAGATCTTCCTCCTTTACAGGACAAAGATATGTGACTGTATCTTTGCATACAGCAATAGCAAAACATTCATTTCCTATTTTTACTATCTGTATATATTTTGAAGAAGATATTCGCATTGTCTCTATTACTTTTACATTACTTCCAGCCTGTTTTGTCTTTTGAATATTTGCAACCCATCTGGTAGCAAAATATGTAATAGCCAGAACAAATGCGAAAATCAAAATCAATGTAATCAACTGTATAACTGAATCCATCTTAATCCTCTTCGTTGTGTCCGCTTTATCAGCCAACAACCTTCTGTACAGCCTCTATTACTCTGTCTGCCTGGAATGGTTTTACTATAAAGTCTTTTGCCCCTGACTGAATCGACTCGATAACCATTGCCTGCTGTCCCATTGCTGAACACATAATAACTGATGCATTAGGATCAAGAGCCTTAATCTTTTTAAGTGCTTCAATTCCATCCATCTCCGGCATAGTAATATCCATAAGTACCAAATCTGGTTTTAACTCCGTATACTTTTCTACTGCTTTAGCTCCATTCTCAGCTTCTCCGGCAATATTATAGCCATTTTTAGTAAGAATGTCCTTAATCATCATTCTCATAAACGCTGCATCATCACAAATTAAAATATTCTTTGCCATATGTATTTCTCCTATCTGTTAACAAAATATTTCCCAAAACATCTTTTTAATATTATACTACATTTTTCGACAATATAATATCCTTTGATGATTTTATATTCAATAATCGATATTTTTACTTTTCTTTTATAATTTCAGTAATACGCACACCAAAGCTTTCCTCAATTACAACAACTTCGCCTTTTGCCACATATTTTCCATTGACAAGTATGTCAATAGCTTCACCCGCTATTTTATTCAATTCCACAATTGTACCCGGTGCAAATTCAAGTATTTCCTTTATTGTCTTCTTTGTTCTTCCAAGTTCAACTGTTACGTCAAGTGGCACATCCTTTATCAGGTCAATATTTTCCTGCTGTGACAGTGCCATTATATCCGGTGAAAATGGTTGGAATGCTGCTGGCTGAACATTCACATTAGGCTGTGGCTGAACCGGCTGCTGTGCATACCCCATCTGTGGCGCTGCAGTATACGTCTGCTGTGGTTGTGGCTGTGGCTGCGGTTGCTGCTGTGGTGCTGCCTGACTCATTTGTGGTGCAGGCTGCGGCTGTGGCTGCTGTGCTGCACTGCTGTTATCTCTTCCCGTATCATCCGTAACCTTAAACATATTAAGAAGTTCCTTTGCAAATGAAACAGGATATAACTGCATAATCTCACTATCAACCAGGTCCCCTATCTGCATCATAAATGCAACCATAACAAATTCATGCTTCAGAAATTCCGGCATATCATCAAATGTATCAGTATATGTTTCAATAACATTTGCAACCGGTGGACTGATATCAATCTTACGGTTGAACATTGAAGACATTGATGTTGCAGCTGAGCCCATCATCTGGTTCATAGCCTCACCTATCGCACTTAAATGCAATTCGCTTAATGGCTCATTTTCATCAATCTGTCCGGTTCCACCCATCATCAGGTCTGTTATAACCTTTACATCTTTTTCCTTAAGTACGAGGACATTATTACCGTCAAGTCCTTCAATATATGATATCTGAAGCATTACACATGGTCTGTCGTATTTCTTGGAAAGATCATCCCATGTTGCTACACTTACTGTTGGCGTCGTAATATTAACTTTCTGATTCAGCAGCGAACTTAATGTAGTTGCTGCTGTACCAAGGCTGATGTTCGATATTTCACCAACTGCATCTTTATCATGATCATCAAGCTGGAATTTTTCTTCTGTCTGATTATCTGTTTGTACATCAGAATCCGAAACCTTATTATCATTATCAGCATTGACTCCATTAAGTAATGCGTTGATTTCATCTTGTGACAGCATGCCATCCATCCTTATTCACTCTCCTCTCTTATCACTTCAGTAATTCTTACTGCATATTTATCATCTGAATATCCAGGCAATGCTTTGAATTTATTAATACTCCCTACATAAACCGATAATTCATCTTCAACCTTTGTATCTATTTTTATTATATCTCCAACCTGAAGATTAACAAAATCCTGTACACTGATACTGCTTGAACCCAAAATAGCTTTTATTGGTATATCCGCCTTTTCAATAGCTATTTCTATTGTATCCTCATAAGAATTGTCATCCTTTTCCTTCATTGTTGAGAACCAGTATTTTGTATTAAGCTTATCCATCACCGGTTCCAGCGTTACATATGGAAGGCAGACATTCATAAGGCCTTCCACATCACCAACTTTGATATTCATTGTAATTATAGCAATCGTTTCACTTGGTGAAATAATCTGTGCAAACTGTGAATTTGTTTCAATCCTTTGCAGTCTTGGATTTGTTTTTACAACATTTTCCCATGGCTCCTGCAGCAAATTAACACAGATAGTAAAAATTCTTTCAAGGATTGTCAGTTCAATTTCAGAGAACTCTCTTTCTTTTTCAAGTGATGTTCCCATTCCACCTAAAAGTCTGTCAACAATGGCAAAGCCAAGATTTGATGCCATTTCCAAAATAACGTTTCCTGTAAGCGGTTCCATTTCAACCACTCCCAACAACACCGGATTAGACAGTGCATTTGAAAATTCCGAATAGATAACAACCTCAGAATTAACTATATCAACTGTTACAGACTTCCTGAGATATGCAGGAAGATTAGTCGCCAAAAGTCTTCCAAAATGTTCAAAAATAATTTCCAATGTTCTTAAATGTTCTTTAGAAAATTTAGCCGGTCGCGCAAAATCATAATTTTTCACCTGCTTTTCTTCAGTGTTTTTAATTTCATCAGCATCTAATTCACCACTGTTTAAAGCCTTTAAAAGATTATCTATTTCACTTTGCGATAAGACCTCGCCCATCTTCCTCACCTCCTGATATAATAAACAGATGTATTATACATATTAATACTTAAAATCTTACTGTACAAGTATCTTAGTCAGTGTAACTGAATAAATAACATCTGACTGGAATTTATCCTTAAGATATGACAAAAGATCATCCTCGATTGTTGTCTTATGAGTTGTAATATCATTATACTGATATTTTAAAGCTTCCGTAGTTACTTCACTGACAATAACTTTCATGCCATTCTTTATACTGTTTACTTTTGTTTCATAATCCTTTGCAGTTTTATCAACGCCTATGGAAACATTTAATACAACATAATGTGTCTTGCCTGAATCTGTATATGATATTGTTATATCAGCACTATCATTATTAGTAACATCTATGTATTCAACATCATCAAGACTTGTAGTCTTATCAGAGCCTGAACTGCTGTCGGAACTGTCTCCCACATCAAGGTCTATTATATTAGCTACTTTTGATATCAGCTTATTGGTTTTATTATTATTTGACACCAGTGAAAATGTTAATAAAACCGTTAATACAAGATTCACTAATACTAAGGCAAGCGTTATAACATTAAGCATGCTTTTTTTCATATTCACCCTCCATACTTCACTTATTTTATATATTAATTCAACTGTTATATGAATTATATATCTTTATTTCCACTCGCCTGTTCTGTGCTCTTCCTTCAGGCGTAGAATTATCAGCCACAGGCACTGCATCCCCACGTCCTGATGAGGATATAGATGCCGGATCAAAGCCCTTCTGACTGACAAAATAATCATATACTGAATATGCCCTGTACAGTGAAAGCATCATATTATTAGGATACTGACTTCTGCTAATCGGCACATTATCTGTATGTCCCTCTATTGAAATGACATTGCTGTCATACTGTTTTACTGCATCTGCAACTTTATCAATAACTTTAAGTGCATCATCTTTAATTTCTGCTTTACCTGAATCAAATAAGATTCCGCCATTAATATTAAGCATTACATATTTACTGGTAGCAGTAACATCCACATCTGAAGCAATCTGGCTCTGTTCAAGCTGCTGCTGTATATTGTCAGCCATTTGTTCTGATTCAGAAAGACCTGATTGTTCAACTTCCTCGTATGCACTTTTTATTTCTTCGTTTGCTTCTCCTTCTGTATTAAGGCCCATATTACTATATTCAACACTAAGGTCGTTAAGCTGGCTTACACCACTGCTTATTAATACGCCTTCATCTGAAATTGCAGAGCCCCCCGCCGGAAGAACGCTGAAAGTAGCAGACAAAGAGGCAGCTACTTTCTGAAATTTCTGTGCATCAACTGTAGACATTGAAAACAGCAATACAAAGAAGCACAAAAGCAGATTCATTAAATCACTAAACGTTGACATCCACGCTGGTGAGCCGCCGCCGCTTTCTTCCACCTTTCTTGAAGCCATCAGCCTTCACCCCCAACTTCCTGATTATCCTGTGAAATACTTTCTCTGCCTTTCGGTGAAATAAATGACTTTAACTTTTCTTCAATTACACGCGGATTTTCACCGGCCTGTATTGACAAAATGCCCTCAATTACAATCTGCTTCATCTGATATTCTTTGTCATTAATTGATTTCAGTTTATTACTTACAGGTGTACAAAACCAGTTAGCAATAAGTGAACCATACAGCGTTGTCAAAAGAGCGGTTGCCATGTTAGGCCCGATAGTTGATGAATCCGTAAGGTTTTTAAGCATGTTAACAAGTCCTATCAGAGTACCTATCATACCCCATGCAGGGCCTAATGCTGCCCACGTGTCGAAGAAGCCTGCTGCATTCCTGTGACGCTCATCCATATTTGTAATTTCTGTTTCAAGAATTCCTCTGACAAGTTCTGGCTCAGTTCCATCAACGACAAGAAGTATTCCTTTTTTCATAAATTCATCATCGAGGTTTCCCGCAACTTCCTCAAGTGCAAGCAATCCCTCTTTTCTTGCAACATTTGACAACTCGATTATTTTTGAAATTGTTGTCCCATGATCAAGTTTCGGATCCTTTAAGGCTACACCGAAGCCTTTAAATCCACTTAAAAAATCTTTCATTGTATATGATGTAAGTAATGATGTAAGCGAACCGCCTATTGTGATAACGATTGAAGCTGGATCAATAAAACTATCTGTTATCGCAGCCACACCACCACTCGATATAATACCGAAAATAACCATTACAAAACCAATAACAATACCTAATAAAGTAGCTAAATCCACACCCAACACCATCCAATCCTAATTATTATTTTATTTTGCTGTGTTATATATTTCTTTTTTATATTCAATTACCTTTTCACGTATCTTTTCACAGCTGTCCGTCACAATATACTTTGTGCCCGTTGTTAATGTAATCACCGTATCCGGAGTTTCCTGAACCGTCTGTATAAGATCGACGTTCAGAAGAAACTCTGAGCCATTCAGCTTTGTAACATAAATCATTTATTCATCCCCTCATTCATGCACAATTTTAATATATATATTATAACAATCATCACTACCATTTTGCAACAAAATAAGACAAATTAGGGTATATTTTTTACAAATTTCAGACATATTTTGTTAATTTTATAGTAATAAAATTTTTTAATTTTTATAATTATAGCTTTGATGTGAAATTTTTCTGTCCTTTACAAGGTTATTTACCAAACAGACAGAACGGAAGCTTGTATTGCAAACCAATACAGCTCCCGTTCTGATAAAAAGCTTTACTATCTCTTAAGATTTATAAGTTCCTCAAGCAATGTATCTGAAACAGTAATAACTCTTGAATTCGCCTGATAACCTCTCTGTGTTATAATCATCTGTGTAAATTCCTGGGCGAGATCAACATTTGACATTTCAAGATAACTTGATTTCATTGATCCGTTAGTAGATACATCTTCACCTATTCCATCGAATTCACCACTGTTCATAGTAGCACGATAAAGATTCTCTCCTACCTTTTCAAGTCCTGCCGGATTTGAGAATGATGCAACAGCTACCTGACCAATCGTCTTTATATCACCATTGCTATAATTAGCAACAATACGTCCGCTTGTATCAATACCGACTGCAGTCATTGTACCTACCGGTTTTCCTGTTCCTTTTCCATCTATTCCTTTTGCACCAATAAGCTTTGAATCACTTGCATAGTATGTAACCTTTGTCGCATCAAAATTAATTGTTGATGTATTACCGCTGTTTGTACCTATATTAGCAACATCATCACCGCCTGTAATCTGAAGCTGAAGTGATGACATAACATCCGAAATAGCCTTACCTGTAGTTGAATTAAACTGGAACGACTTATCACAGGATACTGTAAGTGTAGTAGGCTGTGAATTCTTTGTAACACTTCCGCCTATTATTGAATAGCTCACAACGCCATTCTGGCTGTTCTGTGCATCATAGCTGGCTGTAAGTGTTGCCTGATACTCATTACCAAGTGAATCATAAAAATTAACTGTAAATGTAACATCATCTGTATTTGCTGCACTTATATTACCACTTACCGAAGCTGATGTAGTAGCCGCCGGCGATGTTTTTTCAAACTTTGTACCACCAACATAAACAGCTGAAACTTTATCTTTTATAACATTTCCGTCATCATCTACCTGCCAGCCAAGCACATGTGAACCTGATGCTGTTACAAGCGCACCATCAACATCTTTTACAAAATTACCGGCTCTTGTGAAGCATGTTTCTCCATTATTATCGATGATAAAGAACTGGCTTCCATTAATCATAAGATCATATGGATTTCCTGTACTTTCAGGTGATCCCTGTGATTCCATATTAGTTGTAATAGAACCAATTGCTGAACCAAGACCTATCTGTCTTGGATTTGAACCACCCTTTCCCGTTTCAGCGTTCGCACCTGATGCAGACTGTGTTGTCTGATAAAAAACATCGCTGAATGTAGCCGACTGCGATTTATAACCTACTGTATTAACATTTGCTATATTATTACCACTAACATCAAATTTTGTCTGATGTGCCTTTAAACCAGACACAGCAGAAAACAATGATCTCATCATGATATTTGTCCTCCTGATATTTTATTCTGAATATCGTGAACTGTTTTTGTTTTTTCTGTCATTCAAAAACAATATGCCTCCTTACGGTCCGGCTATATAATAACAGCACCATCAATATTCGTATAAATATTTTCATTATCTTTCCCCTGATTCATAGCTGTAACCACTGTATTATTCCCTGTATTTATAATAAATGCAAGATTATCCATTAGAACCAGTGACTCTTTTATTCCCTTAAGTGATGCTTTTTTTGCTCCCTCATTCAGTCTGATAATCTGATCATTTGTAAGCTTTATATCCCTCTGCTCAAGTCGCTGTCCTGCATGTTTTGAAAACTTCAGCCCATTAACCGACGCATTCTCATAATCATCAGCCTGCCGGATATCTTTTTTCTGGTTTAATATATCACCAAAAGATACACCGGATGTATTTGCATCAACTTCTTTTTTCTGAACAGTCCTCAATTTGCTTGTGGCCTGCTCAATAGATGTAAATCCACCTGTAATAATATTACTCATTAAACCACATCCTATTTCTGCTTATCACTAATAGATTCAATATATTTTTTATAGTAATCATCATCAATCACCGTATTAAGATCACTGACATCATACAAATTGCCGCCAATACTTAAGCATACTTTTCCGTCTATATTAGTCCAGTAATCAACTTTTCCAACAACGTATCCACTACTATTAAGATTAGTTTTCATCTCAACAACTTTTCCAACAAGATTAGAAGCTGACTGCGTCTGCATTGACGACAACATATCCTTTGTAGCTTCAACCTGTGAAAATGTAGCCATCTGTGCAATATACTGCGAATTATCCATTGGTTCAAGCGGATCCTGATATTGCATTTCTGTTACCATAAGTGTTAGAAAATCATTTACGTCTAAAGTTGTTTTATTCTTACCAGAGGCTGAAGTTGAACTTATCTGCTGTGTATTAGTGTTACTGTTATCTATTCCATTTACCGGCATTCTCGATTTCTCCTTTCAAATGTCTTTTATGCTGTAAATTCCACACTGCTATTGCTGTTTGCAATAATGTCTGAGTGTTTTTCATCAGCATCAGATATTTCATCAGCATCATCATCATTGATACCTGCAAAATTAATTTTTTTTGCTGACACCTTAGGAGCATTATTTTCCTGAGGTTTATTTCCCGCAAAGCTCTGATCTGATTCAAAGCTGTGGCTTGCAAAAGTTATCTCAACAGCCTCAACTTTAATTCCCTGTTTTTCAAGGTTTTCTTTTAAAGTTGCCATCTGTGATTCCAAAGCTTTCTTAACCTGCTCGTTTTCAACATTAATCTGTGCCGTTATAGCTCCATTTTTTGCAATTATGTTGATGCTTAATCTGCCAAGGCTCTGTGGATTCAGCTGAATTTCCATGCTCTGTGCTGTCTGGCTGCTCATAACCTTAACCGTATCCACTATCTGTCTTATAAGATTATTCGTATTTATCTGGGCATCTGTCATATCAGCAGCTGTACTCTGAAATGTCTGCTGCAGACTCTGTACAAGATTCTGAGAAATATCCTGTGCCGCCTGCTGTGAAAGATTCTGCTGTGCATTTCTGCCATACTGCCTGCCAGTATTTGATGAAGTGCCATCTTTTCCTGACTCTGTAACTATTTTTTGTCTTAAAATATTTTCAAGTGTCTGAGTTGCATTGTCATCTGCTGCTACGTCATTCCGGGCAACATTCTGATCAGTAATATCATTTTTTACTGCATCCGCAGCATTATTTTTTACATCATCCGTTATATTTCCGCTTTCATCCGCCAATGTCTGATCAGCTAAAGCTTCCATGTCCTGATCTGATATATCTGCGCCAAATGCAGAAGCATCCAGATCTGCGTTCGTATTATCATTAATATTCTCATATGATTCACTAAGCTTTGTCATAAAATTATTAATGTTCTTTAAAACCGCTGACTGAAAATCATCTGTTATAAGACTCATAAGATCATTTTTACCGGACAATTCCAATACAAGTTTAGCAACATTATCCGCTTTAAACAAATCAACATATGTAAGGCCAAGTGTCTGCATTGCACTATCAAGTTCATCATCCGTAACATCAAGCTGCTGTTTGATATAATCTTTAATGCGGTTACTTAGTGTTTCTTTTGCATCATCATTATCCTGATCGGCGACATTGTTAACATTTGAATCACTGCCAGCACCTGATGTCTTATTACCGCTGGAATTATTAGATACCGCGCCACTTTTTCCTTTTCCAGAAACAGTTTTATCTGCAAAGTCTGTAGTCTTTACTGTCTGTGTTTTAGTGTCTGACGCTTTTCCAGTCTGATTAATAATACTATTATTTACATTCTTTGCATTTGCTTTCGTAGAATTTTTCAACTGATTTGCCATTGACTTTGACATAATACTCCCAAAGCAACTGCCTGTATCATTTTTCACAGCCGTATTATCAGTATCAGCAGGTATCAGATTCTTATCAATTGCATAGCCTGTCAATCTGCCTACCATGTCTTTTCCCCCCTTTCATAAAAAATATATATTAATAAACCAGAAATGCAAAAAATCACATTTCTAATATATTAATCGACATAATAGTGATTTTTATTTACCCGGATACATGATTTTTGTAAGTTTAGCTGCAAAAACAGTATCCATCTGAGCCATGATATCTGCTCTCTTATTAGCTTTCATCGCCATAAGTATCTTGCATACAAGATCAGTATCTCCTGTCATTTCACCCAGAATAGCTGCTGCATTCTTAGGATCCATCTTTGAATATGTATCTGCCCAATCCTGTACCTTTTGTGAGTTCTGTATTTTTTCGACTACTTCCTGATACAGTTTTGCTGCATTATCAGGATCCATTTGTTCATACCACTTTTTATATTCATCTATACTTGGAGCATTATCTGCATATACTACTTCTTTGTCGAATTCAGCCTTCTGTTGTTCAAAATTCTGCTGATTTTCTTCAAACTGCTTTAAACGGTCAACTTCCGCCTGAAGCTGTGCTATCGTCTGCTGTGTATCTCCTCCGCTGCTTTGCGCCTGATCAAGCTGTGCCTCAAGTTCTTTTATTCTGTCAATTGCCTCTGCCATTGTCTTGAAATTATATCCGTTTTCCTTTGCAATTTCTTCATCGCTCTGTTCAGGCAATATATGATTTATTACCGGTATATTCTTTAAATATGGTCTTAACATACTTCCCACGCCACCAACATCCATCTTGATAAGCAGCCCCAAAATAACAAGCCATATTGCTATAACAATCGCAACAATCAGCACATTTGTAACCTTGCCCGGTTTTTCTTCTTCTAAATCCTGATCAAGTTCAGGATTATCAACATCAAGTTGTTTTTTTCTTTTTTTCTTAGCCATTCCAATCTCCATTCCAGCATAATATGCAAAACATAAAAATGTATGCGCTATCTATAATATAGTTAGTCGTATCAATCGCCTGTTTTTTTATCATTATATTTAAAACTGACTAATTCATCAATTTCTTTTTTTTCCTGCTCATTAAGTTCAATTTTAAATTCTTCAAATGCCTTCTCTTTCAGCTTGTCCTGTATTTTTCTTTCCTGAATTGTAACATTAAGCTTTTGTCTTGCCCTCTCAAGGTTTCGCTGGGCAATTGTAATCTTTAAAGCCTGCTCTTTTATATTTTCTTTTATTATTTCAAAATACTCACTGTACTTGCGCACATTAACAATATCTATTTTAAATTCGGAATATTCTCTTATTCTATTCTCATACTCACGTCCTTTTAAAATCAGACTCTGCATTTTTTCTTCTTCCGCATTTAGTTCAGCTGCCTTTTGTGCGTATTCAGTCTTTGCCTGACTTTCAAGCCTGACTTTGAGTTCAAGAATATTCTGCATCTTATAAACGAATTTAGCCATAGACCATCACCCTGCTTACTGTTTTTTATAATACTCATCATAATCAGCAAAGATTTCCGAAAGCATCTTAATCTCATCCTCATAAGAGAATTTTTCATCTACTCCCTGCGTAAGAAAATCATTTACGCTGTCAATTTTTGAAATTGCATAATCTATATTTTTATTGGAGCCACTTTTATATGCTCCGATATTTATCAAATCCTCAGCTTCGTTATATGTAGCAAGCACCGTCTTAAGTCTTCCTGCCATTTTCTTCTGTTCTTTATCCACAATCTGACTCATACATCTTGATATACTCTGAAGCACATCAATAGCCGGATAATGATTCTTATGACCAAGTTTTCGTGATAACATTATATGTCCATCAAGTATACTTCTGGCCGTATCAGTTATCGGTTCATTAAAATCATCCCCATCAACCAGGACTGTGTATAGCCCTGTTATAGAACCAACATCAGATGTTCCTGCTCTTTCGAGCAGTTTTGGCATTTCACTGTAAACGCTCGGCGGATATCCTCTTGTAACAGGAGGTTCTCCTGAAGCAAGTCCTATTTCTCTTTGAGCCATAGAGAAACGTGTAAGGGAATCCATCATAAGAAGTACATCTTTTCCCTGATCCCTGAAATATTCGGCAATAGCTGTTGCTGTTTTCGCCGCCTTATTTCTGATAAGAGCCGGTTTATCAGATGTTGCAACAACAAGAACGCTGCGTTTCATACCTTCCGGTCCCAAATCACGTTCAACAAATTCCCTGACTTCTCTTCCACGTTCGCCAATTAATGCAATCACATTTATATCTGCTTTTGTATTTCTGGCAAACATTCCAAGCAGTGTACTTTTACCAACGCCACTTCCTGCAAAAATTCCTATTCTCTGTCCTTTTCCTACTGTGAGAAGGCCATCAACAGCCTTTACGCCCAGTGGAAGTACTTCATTAATAATTTTTCTTGCCATAGGATCAGGTGGCTGAGCATCAACAGGATACTCATTATTTAAACCTGTGCATTCAAAATCGACCGGATTGCCAAGTCCGTCAAGCGTATGTCCTAAAATTCCTTCACCAACATTTACCATTAATGGTTTTTCTGTATTTTCAACAATGCAGCCAGGGCCAATCCCTTCAACATTATCAAACGGCATAAGTAACACACGTGAATCCTTAAATCCAACCACTTCTGCGTACAGCTTCTGTCCGGAATCTTCCGAATAAATAATACATAAATCCTTCAGCTTTGCAACAGGTCCTATGGACTCTATTGTAAGGCCTACAATTTTTGACACCTTACCAAGTTTTTTATAATAGGTCTTTTCTTTTAAGTTGTAATACTTTGTTTTATCAAATCCCGCCAAAACTAGTCCCCCATAGAAATTTTACATACAACTCAGCATTTTTATATTCTTAATCAGATTTTTCATCTCAACATCCAGGCTGCAGTTAAATACACCTGTATCTGTCTCAATAATACATTCATTTTTCTTTAGTGATGTATCCTGCACAATGTCTATATTGACATCGCTCGTTGAACAATATATCTTTTTTTGATTGCTGACAACATATTCATAGTCATCAGATGATACTTTTATCAGATATTCATGACTGACCTCAACATCTTTTAATACATCATTAACGAGATTTATAACAATATCACTGCTGTCTGAAGATACCGCATGGGTTACATTAGATACAACATCCAGGATTACATTGACAAGTTCAGGTTCAATTTCCTTAACTTTCTTTTCATAATCAGCATTTAATTCTTTTTCCCGCAATTTATATTCTTCTTCCAGCTGTGCAACTTTATTATCGTATTCACCCTGTACTTTGAATCTGCCTTCATCATAGCCTTTTTTCTGTGCATTGCCTCTTAATACTTCTGCCTGTGCATTTGCATCTTTAATAATCTTGTCAGCTTCCTCTTTTGCCTGTTCAATAATACTATCAGCTTCTATTCTGGCATTTTCATAAGCCTGCATATCTTCCTTGTCTGCGCCATCTGATTCTTCATTATCCTGTTCATCGTCCGGATGCTCTTCAGGATCAATTGTTTCAACAACCGGTGCATTAAGTCCATTCACAAATCCGCTGTCACCATTTGACTTTTCAGACTCAATGATATTTTTTATCTTATCTTTAATCACTTCATTATAATCAATAATTCTTTCATCTTTATTGATTATCGTATTATACTTAAACAAATTAGACAATTATCTCGTCACCTCCACCTCTGGCAATGACGATTTCAGCTGAATCTTCAAGCTTTCTTATGATATTAACAATCTTCTGCTGCGCCTCTTCAACATCTTTCATACGTACAGGTCCCATGAATTCCATATCTTCTTTTATCATAACTGCAAGACGTTTTGAAAGGTTATTAAGAATAACATTCTGAACTTCCTCAGTTGCTCCCTTAAGTGCAAGTGCAAGATCACTGTTATCAACATCTCTGAGTACTCTCTGGATTGCTCTGTCATCAAGTGAAAGAATATCTTCGAATACAAACATTTTCTTGCGGATTTCATCAGCAAGTTCTGGTTCTTCAACCTCAAGTGTTTCAATAATATGTTTCTCAGTTCCTCTGTCAACAGAATTAAGAATTTCAACAATAGCATCAACACCGCCAACAATTGTGTAATCCTGATTAACAAGCGATGACAGTTTACGTTCAAGAACTTTTTCAACCTGTTTTATTACATCCGGTGATGTTCTGTCCATCTGTGCTATTCTTTTAGCAACATCAGATTGCTTTTCAGGTGGAAGTGCTGATATTACCAATGATGACTGTGATGCCGGCAGGTAAGACAAAATAAGTGCTATTGTCTGAGGATGCTCATCCTGAATAAAATTCAAAAGCTGTGCCGGATCTGTCTTTCTTATAAACTCAAACGGTCTTACCTGCAGACTTGCTGTAAGTTTTCCAATAACATCCTTGGCTCTGTCCTCACCAAGTGCTTTTTCAAGCAGATCTTTGGCATATGTAATACCACCTTCAACTATATACTGCTGTGCAAGGCATACTTCATAAAATTCATTTAAAACAAGTTCCTTGGTTTGTGGCGATACACTGTTTGTATTTGCAATTTCCAGTGTAAGCTGTTCAATTTCTTCTTCTTTTAAATGTTTAAATACCTGTGCAGCTTTTTCAGGACCAAGGGTAATCAACAGTATCGCTGCCTTTTCAACCCCGTCCATTTTATTTTCCCCACTCTGTGTTGCTCCCTTTGGCATTTTATCACTCCATTTCACTTATGCGTATAAATACACACGCTTTTTATATATCTGCTAATTTAATCATTTATAACTTATTTGACTTTATAATTTATTTGAATTAGTAATTTATTTATATTGTTGTATTGATATTTACTTATGAATTTAATAACTAGTTCCAGTCGTCATTAAGCCAGTTACGAAGCAATAATGCCACAGCCTCCGGATTCTCATCCACAAATTTTTCAATTGCTTTTCTGGTTTCTGATTTTTCCTGAACATCAATATCATCAACCGTAGGCTGGTTTTCTTTTGTTGTTGCAAGCATTTCTTCTACTGACAATTCTGGTTCTGTCTCCTCAACAGTTAATGGCCTTGCACTTCTTATAACAACAATTGCAAGTAATATAAGTATTATCGCTGCAAGTGCAATCTGAACCCAGAATGATACTCTGCTAAATATACCTGATGACGGTGAATCTTCAAAATATGGTCTCTGATATGCAATAACAGAAATATTATTTGTAGAAATTCCTGTTCCTTTTGAAATTAAATCCACCCATGAATTATCAACAGTTGTAGCTACCGAGTTGGCATTCTGGCTTTTGAATTCTTCCCATGTCATATTGTCAAGATATCCCAGCTTCTTGCATTCATCTTCTTTGTAAACTACATTTTTAATAAATGTAACTGCCAATGTCGATGAATCATATATAATTGAGCCTGGTTCTTTTGTAGTTGTTGTAACAAGTTCGTTCGGAAGATATTCATACTTTTTAACTGTATACTGTGACTGATTTGAATCCCCCGAATTAATGTCATATGTCGTTGTATCCGAATCATTTGAAGATGTTCCCGGTGTTCCGCTTGCTCCTGAAGAGCCCTGTGAACTCTCCTCATATGATGTCTTAAACAATCCCTGTTCATTATCACCTGTTGTGGAATATTCTGTTGCCACTTTATTAACGGCATCCCAGTCCATTACATAATTAAGTGTAAGATATGCATCATCATATAAGCCCGTTGCAAGCAGTCCCTGCTTTAAAGAACTTTTAACAGTCGCCTCTATCTGTCCTTTATATTTTTGCTTACTGCCATAACTTACCCCTGATGTGGTTGATGCCTGATCAGGCCCTGAAAATAATGTTTTTCCGTCGCTGCTTATAATCGTAATATTATTTGTATTTTTATTTCCAACTGCCGTAGCAAGAAAATTAGCAATACTCTGGGCATTATCATCTGATAAATCATTTGAAAGATCAAGAACTACTGCCACAGACGAATCAGATGTTGCTGTGTAGAATGAATTAGTATTGTCAGCCATATCAACTGTTACAGAAGCTTTCTTTATACCATCCATACTCTCAAGGTCAGATGCAAATTTTGACTCAAGGTAATGTTCATATTGTTTTGTTTTATCGGATTCTGTTGTTGAAAAGCTGCTGTTCATTGCATCTTCAAAGGTATATCCATCAGACTTTATATCTGCAGAAGCAATTACCATCTTAGCCTTGGTAAGATCTTTCTTCTTGACCTTTACTGCCAGTGAATTATCATCTACTTTATACGTGTATCCATTGCTGTCAAGCAATCCTGTCACCTGATTCATTTCATTATAATCCGTACAGGTTGTTAACACCTGATAATCAGGTCTGTTTAAAACAACAGCAATAATAACAATCGCAGCAATAAATGCTAATATCGAAGATATGATTATTATTTTCTGTTTTTTTGTCGTTTTCTTCCAAGCCTCAATAACCTGCTGAGGAACTTGCTTTATTTTGTCAGCCATACTCTACTTATACTCCAATCAAATTAAATAGACATATTCATAATTTCTTTATATGCCTCAATTGCTTTATCACGTATTGCAACCGTGTACTGTAAAGCTAAATTTGCCTTTTTCTGATACACACCAAGTTCATGTGCATTAGTCATTTTACCTAATGCTGCATCAACTTCTGCCTGCTGTGCCTCCTGAATATAATTATTAGTATCCTTAAGCAGTCCCGATACTGCATTATATATCGAATCAAAACTTTCCGTTTTGTTTACAGCATTACTGCTGCCACCAGTATTTGCTGATGAATCTTTTATTGCCTGTGTTATCTTGGATGTATAATCACTTCCAAGATTTGTTATTGCACTCGTTATATCCATAAGATTCAATCCCCTATATTTTTATAATATTTAAGTACTTAACCTATTGCTGTCCGATAGACAATCCTTTTGTTGCCATATCCTTACTTGCATTAAACGCAGATATATTTGCCTCATATGCCCTTGAAGCATCTATTAAATCTGTCATTTCCTGTGCTACATTTACATTTGGATACGTAACATATCCATTTTCATCCGCATCCGGATGTGATGGATCATATACCATATTCATATCCGTTGACTTGTCATTATACACAGATGTAATCTTGACTCCGTCTCCAAGTCTTCCACCCTGAACATTTCTGAGTACACTTGCAAATGATGAGCCATTTGAATTTGCCCCTGCAACTGCCGTTGCTGTCGACAGTGTCTTTTCTGTGAAAACAACTGCTTTTCTTACATATGGTGTTCCATCTGAAGTTCTTGTAGTATTAACATTTGCTATATTCTCTGAAATAACATCTGTTCTTAACTGCTGTGCTGTCATGCCTGATGCACTTATATTAAAAGCCGCAAACATCGACATATTTTCAACCCCTCTCTGTATCCAATACACTTATCTGTTTTTAATATAACTATTAATTATCACGATTCAATTATCTTATAAAGTAAACTTATACTATCAGACTTTATATCTTATTTTATCAAACCTGATTATCCCAATACTGATTTTATCCTTTGGAATTCATTATTAATACTGTCAATAAGCTGGTTATAATTCAGCTGTTCTGCCGCAAGTTCTGCATTTTCCGTTGAAATATCAACATTATTGCCATCAAGTCTGTATGATAATGTTGAGTTATCTGTATATGTACGTGCAGTAACTCCACTGTAATCCATACTGTTAACTCGTTTTGTCAAGCTGCTTGCAGGAGTTCCTGCCTGCTCTATTGCTGAGTTAAGATATGTCTTGAAATCGACATCCTGTCTTTTATAATTCGGCGTACTGACATTTGCAACATTATTTGTCAACACTTCTTCCCGAGTCCAACTGCCATCAGCAGCAGCTTTAAGAACGTTAACAAATCCATATGCTCCTGTGTTTATCATCCCCAATATCCTCCCTCTGTGCCACTATACATATTTATAGCAAATTCTAATATATATATTATAAATTATACAGCCAAAAAAACAAGTTTTTTTTGCTTATTTTACAAAATAGTTCCATTTTCGACATATCAATGCAGAATTATAACATATTAAACACAAACAAAATACAAATAAAAAAGTCTTTACTGTCAAAATATAATAAGGAATCATATTTTTAGGGTAAAGACTTTTTATTCAGAGAATATATTTAAAATCACTCATCCAGGCTCTTCATCATATCAAAAACAGAATCATTAAGAACTTTTATATATGTTCCTTTCATTCCTGATGACTTTGATTCGATAACACCGGCACTTTCAAATTTTCTCAATGCATTTACTATTACCGACCTTGTAATTCCCACTCTGTCGGCTATCTTACTTGCTACCAGTATTCCTTCTATTCCGTCAAGTTCCTTAAACACCTGCTTTATTGCCTCAAGTTCTGACGATGACAATGTACTGATTGCTGATTTTACAATATTTTTCTTGCGGTTTTTTTCTGAATTTTCTTCATTAACAGAACGCATCATCTCAAGTCCCACTACTGTAGTTCCATATTCAGATAAAATTATATCATCAATCTCATAAGAATTATCACTCTTATACATAAAAAGAGTTCCCAGTCTTTCGCCTGCAATTTCAATTGGAGCTAAAAGCGCCTGGAATTTTTTGACATTTTCCTGTGCAAATCCCAGCGTTGATAAATTAACATTTTCTTTTGTTGACAAAACACTTAATAACCTTTCATTAAGTATACTGTCAACAAATTGTCCGACTCTGTCATATATCAGCTCATCAATAACAGGAACATTCTTGCAAAATCCCGTTCCAAGTACTTTTCCCTTTTTACTGATAACCAGTATATTTGATTCAAGAATCGTTGCTAAAACATCACAAATATCACTGAATTCAACTCTGTGAGAGTGATTATTGTGAAGCAGTTTATTAATTTTTCTCGTTTTATCAAGCAGCTGTACGCTCATTTCTTACCTCCAAAAGTAAATCCACACATTCCTGTGATATAACGCTAATTATAAGGACCTTCGATATACTAGCGTACATTTTATCATACTTTTTTATGATGTCAATAATTATTATCCTACTTTTCGTGTTCTGAAATATTTTCCATATAACCGCAATTTGCATCAGCACACACAAGCTTTTTGCCTTTTTCAAGCATATAACTTCCACATTTAGGACATGCCTTTTTAGCAAGTTTCTGCCATGACATGAAATCGCACTCGGGATTATTTTCGCATCCGTAATATTTTCTACCCTTTTTTGTCTTTTTCATAACGATTTCTTTACCACATTCAGGACATTTAACACCAATCTTTTCAAAATATGGTTTTGTATTTCTGCACTCAGGAAAGCCAGGACAGCCAAGGAATTTTCCATGTGGTCCGTATTTGATAACCATATTGCGTCCACATTTTTCACATACAACGTCAGTTACTTCATCTTCTATCTTTACATTCTCAAGTTCCTTTTCAGCCGCATCGATAGCTTTCTTTAAATCAGGATAAAAATTACGTACAACCTCTTTCCATTTGACTGTTCCTTCCCCGACACTATCAAGCAAAGATTCCATATTGGCTGTAAAATTCACATCTACTATCTCCGGAAAAGCTTTTAACATTATATTATTCACTGCTTCGCCAAGTTCTGTCACATATAAGTTTTTATTTTCCTTTGCAACGTAATGCCTTGCAATAATTGTAGTTATTGTAGGCGCATACGTACTAGGTCTTCCTATCCCAAGCTCCTCAAGTGTCTTTACAAGTGAAGCCTCTGTATAATGTGCCGGTGGCTGTGTAAAATGCTGTGTTTTATCTATATCAGAAAGTTCAATAACCGAATCTTCTTCTATCCCTTTAATCATCTGATTGCTTTCTTTTTCATCATCTGAGTCCTTATATACTGACATAAAACCATCAAATACAACCTTAGATGCTGATACCGAAAAAAGATACTTTCCTGCAGCAATCTTAACGGATGTTGTTTCATATTCAGCCTGATTCATCTGGCTTGCAGTAAAACGCTTCCATATAAGCTGATATAACCTGAACTGATCTCTTGACAGAGAGTCCTTTATTAATGCAGGAGATAACTCAATGTCAGTTGGTCGTATTGCCTCATGGGCATCCTGTATTTTTTTATTTTCTTTGTTAGCACTGTCCTGGATCCTGCAATATTTTTCGCCATATGAATTTAAGATATAATTATAAGCTGTCTGCTTTGCTTCTTCAGAGACTCTTGTAGAATCGGTTCTTAAGTAAGTAATAATACCTATTGTGCCTTTCCCTGCCACATCAACGCCTTCATATAGCTGCTGTGCAAGCCTCATTGTTTTCTGTGTTGAAAAATTAAGTGTCTTTGCTGCTTCCTGCTGTAATGTACTTGTTGTAAATGGCTGCGGCTGTTTCTTGAATTTTTTGCCTTTTTTAATACTGTCAACACTATACTTACTATCTGAGACCTCTTTAATAATCTGCTGTGCCTGTTGTTCATTTTTGATTTCTATTTTGCCATTTTTATCGCCATAAAACTTTGCAGTAAGCTTCTTTTTCTCACCTTCAATTTTAAAATCCGCCGACAACGTCCAGTACTCTTCTGAAATAAATGAGTTAATCTCATCTTCTCTGTCACATATTATTCTTAACGCAACAGACTGAACTCTTCCTGCACTGAGGCCTCTTTTTATTTTAGCCCATAAAAGCGGACTTATCCCATAGCCAACTATTCTGTCAAGAACACGTCTTGACTGCTGTGCATCAACAAGATTCATGTCTACCTTTCTTGGTTTTTTAATTGATGCCTTAACTGCATTCTTTGTTATTTCATTAAAAGTGATTCTGTAAATATCTTTATCTTCAAGCTTCAGAGCCTTTGCAAGGTGCCATGCAATTGCTTCCCCTTCGCGGTCAGGGTCAGTTGCAAGGTATACTCTGTCAGCTTTTTTAACCTTACGCTTTAATCCTGCTAAAATATCACCTTTTCCACGGATTGTTATATATTTAGGTTCAAAATCATTTTCAATATCAATTCCCATCTGACTTTTAGGTAAATCCCTTATATGTCCCTGTGATGCCGTTACTTCGTAATTTGAACCAAGAAACTTTTTTATTGTTTTTACTTTAGCTGGTGACTCAACAATAACAAGATACTTAGCCATTATAAACCTCCATGCCGGAGCTATTTATTGTGGAGACTCGCAAATTAAGAATACAAAGATAATTCTTTTCCATGCGGCCAAAAGCTATTTGAGGCTCCGTCCCAAACAGTTGTATAAAAATCTGCCTATGGCACATTTTCAATCTATACTCCTCCCATACTATATATCATTCACAATATAGCAATTCTTCGACACCTCTTTTATCAGCCCGTCAAGCTGCAATTCAAGAGCTGTCTTATTTGCAGCCACTATACCAAGTCCTGACTCAATGCTTGCCTGATCAAGACTCTTAGGATACAAATTGAAACAACTATACAACAATTTTTTTTCACTTGCAAGACCAAATCCACTGTTTTTTTTACAATAACCAGTATTTTCTCCTGGGTTAGTGCCCATTTTACCTGCATTTTCAGGTTTCTTATTTTTTAATATATTTTGAATTATACTATTATCAAGTATATCATCTGCACATGTAATCACCTGCGCTCCCATCTTTATCAGATTATTACACCCTTCGCTTAATGAATCCCCTATTCTTCCCGGTACGACCATCACTTCCCTGTTCTGTTCAAGTGCCTGATCTACCGTTATAAGTGAACCGCTTTTCTTTCTGGCTTCCACAACAATAATAACATCAGACAGAGCGCTTATTATTCTGTTTCTCATAGGAAACTGTCCGGCACGTGGAGGTGTATTCATGGCATATTCAGATATAACAGCCCCATTTTCAGGTATCCTCATGTATAATTCTATATTTCCTCTTGGATAACATATATCTGCACCGCATCCTAATACAGCATATGTATCTCCTCCCCCATCTATACAACCTTTATGTCCTGCCGCATCTATTCCTGCCGCCATTCCACTTATTACTGAAATCCCCATTTTTGAAAATTCATACGAAAGGCTGTATGCCACTCTTCTACCATATTCAGAACAGTTTCTTGCTCCAACTATAGCAACAGACGGCTTGCCATTATCAAAATTTTTTCCTTTAAAATATAATGCTATGGGATAATCATATATATTGCGCAGTCTTTCCGGATATCGTCTGTCCTT
Organism: uncultured Lachnospiraceae bacterium; assembly: GCA_934330725.1. GTDB lineage: Bacteria > Bacillota > Clostridia > Lachnospirales > Lachnospiraceae > Lachnospira. Next base: position 73,249 of record CAKRGM010000007.1, read on the forward strand.
TATATGAATAAAATCATACCCGCTTTCTTTCAGTTTAATATAACTGCTATAAATCTTTGTATCTTTTTTTGATGCGATTATTCTATCAACATCCTTAACATTAAGCTTTTCACACTGCATAAGTGCATTTCGATCTGCATCATATGCTTTTTTGGCATCTGCAAAATTGTCAAGTATACTATGCAGCTTAATATTCCCTATTCCTGCTATATTACATAGCCAGTACCAGTAGTAATCTTCTATATTTCCATCCTCTTTTCTTACATTAAAATGTTATATTAATTCCCATTCTTATGCTGCTTTCAAAGCACAATTTTTACATTGTCTCCTAAAAATTTCTTCTGTACGAAACTGCCTCACTCAAATGTTCGATACATATATTTTCTGCTCCTTCAATATCCGCTATTGTTCTTGAAACTTTTAATATTTTATGATACCCCCTCGCTGTTATATCCATCTTTTTATATATTCTGTTCATAAGCTCTTTCTCATCTTTCCCAAGATAACAGTATCTATTAATTTCATTAACAGACATCTCAGAATTAAAACTTATATCTGTTCCTTTAAAACGTTCAATCTGCATCTTTCTGGCACGTTCCACCATGTTTTTCATTGTCTTTGAATTATATAATACATTAAAGCTGTTCTTATTTGTTCCAGCATTACTGATCTGACTGAAATCTATCAGTGACACCAGAACGTTAATATCAAATCTGTCCCACACAGGTCTGCTTATCCTGCCAATATACCGCTGTATATCATTTTCTGAACAGTTACATCGGTTCCTGTCCGGGTAAAATCCGCATTTGCAGGGATTCATTGCTGCTGCAAGCATGAAATCAGCCGGATATGTACACGCATAATTAAGTCTTGATATATTTATCCTCTTATCTTCAAGCGGCTGCCTTAACGCTTCAAGCATCGCCGTTTTATACTCGGTCATTTCATCCAGAAAAAGTACACCTTTCCCTGCAAGTGTTACCTCACCGGGCTTTGGCACTTTTCCTCCGCCAAACATTGCAGCATCAGTTATATTATGATGAGGACTTCTGAATGGTCTTTTCTTTATTCTTGGCGATCTTTCATCCAGTAATCCTGCTATGCTGTATATTTTCGTAAGTTCTATGCTTTCTTCAAATGACAGAGAAGGCATTATTGTTGGTATACGTCTGGCAAGCATTGTTTTACCACTTCCGGGTGAACCAATATACATAATATTATGCATGCCTGCAACTGCTATCAACGTAGCTCTTTTTGCAAGTTCCTGTCCCTTGACATCCGCAAAATCCATACTCCACTTTTCCTGCTCCTGTGTTTCATCTTCCCTGCAGTTTACGTTACTTTTAATATTTTCTTCAGATTTATAATTCCCTTTAAGAAAATCTATCAGCTGGATAAGTGTACTAACTCCTACTATTTCGATTCCTGATACAATATTAGCCTCGCTAAGATTACTATATGGAATTATACATCTTTTAAAGCCTTTCTCCCTGGCCATACATACACATGGAAGTATCCCTCTGACCGGATTAACATGTCCGTCCAGGCTCAGCTCCCCTATAATTACTGTATCTGCATGAATATAATCATCGAGAACTTTATTTGCCATAAGTATCCCTGCCGCAATAGGCAGATCAAATCCGGTTGTATCCTTTTTTATGTCCGCCGGTGATATATTTACTAATATTCTCTGTGGATTAAGCTCAATTCCTGAATTCTTTATAGCCGCCCTAATCCTTTCCTTTGATTCTTTTATCTTAACTGAAAGCTCTCCACTCATTTCAAATGACGGCAGTCCAAATCCCACATCCGTTTCAACATTAACAATAAATGCAGACATTCCGAACACCGCTACACTAAAAACCTTACTATACATTTATCCTCCGTTATTTCGTATATTATATATACTAATAGTATATATAATTTTTCATTTTGTCAATACTATATATATTTTTTTAATATTTTATGAAAACATAACAAATTTCATTTTTAGCAGCTATCAATTTTTTTCAGCTATCAGGTAAACAAAAAGAAAGATGGAAAGTTTTTTATCTTTCCATCTTTCTTTTATGATGAGCCATGACAGGTTCCACTACCGCGCTATTTCATAAACATTATACTGTTCCGTTTTAGAATTAATAAGATTCTGATACAGCAGTTCAAAATTATCAGAACATGTATATCTTTTATCTGTATCAGATATTTCCATTGCAAACCTGTTATCCGCATTTACATATGAATCACTAAATTCAAATATAAAATACACTTCTGATTCAGCATCACTGCTCTTTACAGTTGCCTTATAAACAAGATATATATAATTATCTGTAATTTTATCCTGTTTTTCTTTTCTTTTCAGAAAATATTTATTAACAAGCTGTATATTCTCTGCTGTTTCATCATTTTTCTTATGAAGATATTCTTTATTTCCTGTTGCCCTGTAAAGCATCCTGAAGGTCTGATCCTTTGTCTGGTCTATAATTGTCTGGCTGCATACCTTATCTGTTTCGCTTAATGTATCAGCCGGAATATCTGCCGCTTCATTTGTGTATACACTCAGCTTATCTGCCTTAACCTTTACAGACAGCTCCGAAACAATATATCCATGCCTTTTAAAATCATCCTCACTTGTTTTACAGCTTATTGTTATTTCATCATTTTTTGAAATGCTGTCCGTTTTATCAGGCACAATTTCAAGATTCTTCAGAAAATCATCTTCCCAGTTATTCTTTATGTCAATAGCCGCATCAGGACTCACACCTGTAAATGTAACAGAAATATTTTCAAACAGGTCAATCTGCTGCCCGTCAGTAATTCCCTTTGCTTTTATTTTATAATTATCATTTACTATATTAAGCCCCAGTTCATCTGCCAGCTGTGTATCATATTGCACTTCTACCGTATAGCTTTCACCATTTGAAATATCTGACGCATCTGTATGTGGCTTTACCGAATCTGCAAATGCCCTGTATTTTGAAAGTTTTTCCCCGCTGGTTTCGCCCTTTGATACAGTCTCATATATTTTATCATTATCAGCCTTGATATTGGCACTTGCAAATCCATTTGCACCTGTATAATCTACAGAAATATATTTTGACAGATTTACTCTGCTTCTGTTTATTATAAATGAGACTGCAGCAATTGCTATAATCACAACAACTGCTGCCACAACAGCCACCGCTTTCTTATTTTTTAAAACTTTAACCATATATTATTCAATCTCCCGTGTATATTTTCTTAAAAATTCCAGCTCATCCCCCTGCATATACGGACTAAGCTTTTCAAATACTTCCCTGTGATACTCATTAAGGCGTATTTTATCAATGTCATCGAGATATGATGCATCTACAAGTTCAAGATCTATCGGAACCATTGTAAGCATCCTGAATTTCATAAACTGTCCGTATTCATTTTCATAATCATTACAGCTAAGTATTTCATTTTCAATCCTGATACCATACTTCCCATCAATATAAACTCCCGGTTCATCCGATGTTACCATACCATCCTCGATTACAGCAAGATCATTTACTCCATAATTATGTTTCCACCTGAATCCGTTTGGTGCTTCATGAACATTTAACAGATATCCGATTCCATGCCCCGTTCCACATCTGTAATCAATGCCCTCATTCCATAAAGGCTGTCTTGCAAGAATATCAAGGCTGAAGCCATCACATCCATGCAAAAATTTTGCATTTGCCAGAGCAAGCATTCCCTTAAGTGTCAGTGTAAAATGCTTCTTCATTTCATCGGTAACTTCTCCCATTGCAAATGTTCTTGTGATATCTGTTGTGCCTTTTAAATACTGCCCGCCTGAATCAACAAGCAGCATTCCGTGCGGCTTAATAATGCTGCAGTTGTCTTTCGATGCACTGTAATGCATCATTGCTGCATTGGCATTGTAAGCACTTATTGTCGGAAAACTAAGTTCAATATAGCCATCAATCCTGCTCCTTAAATCGTCAAGATATTCTGCTGCGTCTGCCTCTGTAACTTCATATTCTTTAAGTATTTTTTCATCTGCTCCGCTTTTTTGCAGTCTTTTATATTCTTTCATTTTATTCTTTATCCAGAACATAAAATGTGTGACTGCAAGACCATCCTGTATATGTATCTGCATCAGATTCTCAATTTCAGTATTATTTTTAACTGCTTTCATTAAAACAGAAGGGTTTTGAGCTTCTATTATCTTTGATGCCCCTTTTACACTGCTATACAGCTTCATATTAACCCTTTTTGTATCAATGAGTACAATTCTGTCCTTAAGACTTTTAACGTCACTATATATATCATTATAGGCTTTTATCGAAGCGCCATCTTCAGCCAGTGCATCAATGAGCCCATCGCTGAATTTATTTTTATCTGTATACAGATATACTTTATCCTTTAAAATCAAAAGATACGACATCACCACAGGATTGCACTCGACATCATCACCTCTTATATTTAAAAGCCAGCATATATCATCAAGTGTAGCAATTACATGGGCATCAGCTCCCAGCTCGTTCATTTTTTCACGCAGCCTGTGTATTTTTGACTTTCTTGACTCTCCTGCATACTGAATCTTAAGCTCATATGCAGGAGAATCTGGAAATTTCGGTCTGTCCTCCCATATTTTTTCAACTGCATTAAATGAAAAATCGACTGCCGCACCTTTTTTTTCTGCCATTTCTGCAAGCTTCAGACCTTCAAGCGCTCCAACTGTTCTTCCATCAAAGCCAATCTTTCCTTTGTCTTTTAAATTATCACGACAGTATTCTTCAACCGTCTTAACTCCTTTGCAGCCCATTTTCATAAGCGTAATCTGTGTACCCTCAAGCTGCAGCTGCGCCTGTACGAAATATCTTCCATCCGTAAACAAAGCTGCTTTATCCATACACACAACAAGAGTTCCGGCAGAGCCGGTAAACCCTGAAAGATATTCTCTCTCATTGAAATATTCGCTGGAATATTCAGACATATGGTAATCGCCTGTACAGACAACATATACATCAATACATTCCTTCTGCATTATTTCACGAACCTTCTGCAATCTTGTTTTAATTATCATAGAATCTGTAATTATAGGCATCTTTATCCTCCATTAATACGCTGCAGATATCATGCAGACATCTGACGCTAAAACTATAGTTTATTAGTTTCCAAAAGTTTCTTAAGCTTCATTAATGACTTTTTTTCAATCCTGCTTACATAGCTTCTGCTTATTCCAAGCTGTGCTGCAAGCTGATTCTGTGTCTTTGGATCCTCACCGTTAAGTCCATACCTTTTTACTATAATCATTTTTTCCCTTTTTGTTAAGATACAATCAATATTTTTATAAATACACTGCACCCTTTGTGAGAAAATATAGTCCTCTACAACGTCTTTTTGTTCCTCTCCAACAACTTCCATAAAACTTATCTCATTGCCTTCTTTATCCTTGCCAATCGGCTCATATATTGATATTTCCCTGGATTTACGTTTTTCTGTACGCAGCATCATAAGGAGTTCATTATCAATACATTTAGCTGCATATGTGGCTAATCGTATTTTTTTATCAGTTTTAAATGAATTCACTGCTTTAATAAGTCCTATAGTACCTATTGAAATTAAATCCTGGGTATCACGGTCAGATGAAATATATTTTTTTATCATATGTGCTACCAGGCGCATATTCTTTTCAATTAATATATTTCTTGCCTCCATATCACCATTATGAAAACGTTCAAGCATTTCCTTTTCTTCTTCTGCAGTAAGCGGCTTATCAAATGTTTTCAAAGAAAGGCACCCCTGACACATATTTATATATATATTATGTGCCGAAGTGCCTTTTATTGCTTTTCCATTGTAAATTGGTCTGTTTTAATCTTCTTCGCGTCTTCTTAATATATCAAAATCCTCAAGCTTTATCCCAAGGTCAATATATAACTGCTGCTTAGGATGCGGAGCACTCTCCATAGCTTCACCATCCTCATTTTTAATTGTCCTTACAACAACTTCAATATTACTTCCATCAGGTTTCATAACCTCAATTTTTTCTCCAACGCTGAATTTATTTCTCTGTTCAATATGATACAGACCTTCAGCATTGCATCCCTGTACAATTCCAAGATATGTGTATTCTTTAATATATGTGTTACTGTCATATATCTGTGTATTTTCATCAGGCTTTCCAAAGAAAAATCCCGTTGTGTACTGTCTGAAAGTACATTTTTGTATTTCCTGCTTATAAAACGGAATACGCTGTCTGTAATAATCAGGATCTTTTAAAAAGTCATCAATCGCAAGTCTGTATGTTCTCGCAACGGTAGCAACGTACAATGCTGTCTTCATTCTTCCTTCTATCTTAAAGCTGTCAATCCCTGCTTCAATAAGTTCAGGGATATGCTCTATCATACAGAGGTCTTTAGAATTAAATATATATGTTCCTCTTTCATTTTCATAAACCGGCATATACTCTCCCGGTCTTGACTCCTCAACAACGGAATACTTCCATCTGCATGGATGTGTGCAGGCTCCCCTGTTTGCATCCCTTCCTGCCATAAAACTGCTAAGAAGACATCTTCCCGAATATGATATACACATTGCTCCATGTATAAATGTCTCAATTTCCATATCAGCAGGAATATTGGCTCTGATCTGTTTTATCTCATTTAGTGAAAGTTCCCTTGCAGTAACAACTCTTGTTGCTCCAAGCCTGTTCCAGAAATTAAATGTCTTATAGTTAGTATTATTAGCCTGTGTGCTTATATGGATATCAACTTCAGGCCATACTTCCTTTGCAATTGTAAACATTCCCGGATCAGATATTATAAGAGCATCAGGTCCTATAGTCTTTAATTCTTCAAAATACTTATAAGCGCCATCAAGATCATAGTTATGTGCAAGAATATTAGCAGTTACATAAACCTTCACACCGTGGTTATGTGCAAATATAATTCCCTGTTTCATATCCTCAAAAGAAAAATTCTTAGCCTTTGCTCTTAATCCAAAAGCTTCCCCACCAATATAAACAGCATCTGCACCAAACATAACAGCCACTTTCAATACCTCAAGGCTGCTGGCTGGTATAAGAAGCTCAAGTTTTCTTCCGTTATATACATGTTCAGACATTTATTTCTCCTTTTTTATGCTTAATGTGACTCCATCCCCAACAGGTACAATTGATGTTATAAATTCATCACTATGAGTCAGTACATATAAATATTCTCTCATTCTCGTATGTTTTGTCCTGTTGCGCCTTGTCACTGCATACCTTGACTGTGCTATATCACCTTCAAGCAGGACATTATCAGATATCAGAAGTCCGCCCGGCATCATTACCCTTAATACATCCGGAAGGAAATTAATATACTGTCCTTTCGCCGCATCCATAAAAACAAAATCATAGCTGCCGCTTTTCAATTCTTTAAGTACTTCGGCCGCATCACCCTCGATAAGTGTAATGTCATTTTCTTTCCCTGCCCTTGCAATATTATTTTTTGCAACAGGAATTCTCCTGTCATAATTTTCAATTGTAGTTATATGACAGTCTTTAGGCATATTTTCGCTCATAAGAATAGATGAGTAGCCTACTGCGGCACCAACCTCAAGTATATTATGAGGCTGTTTAAGTGCAATTAAAACTTTCAGAAAGCTGCCCATCTCTTTTCTTATTATCGGAACATTATCTTTTAATGCTTCTTTTTCTATCTGATTACAGATATCCGAATTGCCGGTATCAAGAGAATTAATATATGATATGACACGTTCATCAACTATCATTTTTTTGAACCGTCCTCTCCCTTTCCTGACAATGTTTTCATTATATCTGTCGGAAGCATATCTGATGTTATCGTATATGTTCCGGCAACAAATTTGTTTTTATAATCTGACAATATTACCTGAAAGTAAAATATTGTTTTATCCTTTATCATACCCTTATCGTACAGAGTATTCGCCAGCTGTCTGGCTGACATATTTTGTATTACCGTTATTTCTGCTTCTTTTGCATTTTCTTTTGTGTCTACTGCCTGCTCATTAAATATATTATAGCCAAATGAATATGCCTTTGTTCCTGCTATAACTATAAATATTGCTGCAACAACCAGCAATATAGCATTGAGCGATATTCCAAGGCCTGTACGGATGCCTTTCGTCTTCATTGCCAAAAATATTCTCCTTACATCATAACTTTACTTCAAAAAATCCATATTAAAATCAATTGCATCCGCAACTGAAAAACATATATCACGCACCAGCCTGCATAAACACATCTCAGCATTTAAAAATCTGCTTGCACATTCCTGATACCTTATATATTCATATTTTTTATTTAATTCCTCAGATAATCTTAAATACTCTGAACTATCTTCAACATTATACTGTAATTCAAAATTATTTTTCCGAAGTTCGTCAACAGTACGCTTAATATCAGGATTATGATTTATCTGTTCTTCCAGTCTCTTATATTCCTTATATTCTTCACTTTCACGTATTGCCTGTTGTAATTCTTCTTTTAGCATATCAATTTTTCGCATCGTAAGCCTCCAGCTATACAATTATATACTTACATCTGAGCTTCCATTATTATAGGCAGAATGACAGGATTCCTTTTCATTTTTTTCCAAAGGTAATCACTTAAATCATCCTTGATTATATTCTTTATCTTGCTCCAGTCTGCAATATTCTTATGAAGACAACGCTCAACTGAATCAGATACTACTTCTTTTGCTTCTTTTAATAAATCTTCAGCTTCCCTTACATATACAAATCCTCTTGTTACAATATCAGGGCCTGCCACAAGCTGTCCTGAATACTTTTCAAGTGTAAGGACAACTATTATTATTCCATTCTCTGCAAGATTCTGTCTGTCACGTAATACAATATTACCAACATCTCCTACTCCAAGTCCATCTACAAGAATTGCTCCGGTATGAACATGTCCCGTTATTTCGCCTTTTTTATCACTAAGTTCAATAATATCACCAGACTTGGCAATAAACACATGATCCTTATCATATCCAAGTGACATTACAACATCTCTTTGTGCACATAAATGTCTGTATTCACCATGAACAGGTATCGCATACTTAGGCTTAACAAGTGAATATATAAGTTTTATCTCTTCCTGGCATGCATGTCCTGATACATGAGTATCCTGGAAAATTACTTTGGCTCCCTTCATACCGAGCTCATTAATAACCTTAGCCACTGATTTTTCATTTCCGGGAATAGGTGTAGATGAAAATACTACGCAATCGCCAGGCATAATTGAAACTCTCCTGTGCAGTGATGCTGCCATTCTGGAAAGTGCAGCCATTGATTCTCCCTGACTTCCTGTTGTAATAAGCACAATCTGTTCAGGAGTATAATTTTTCATCTGTTCCGTATCTATCAAAACGCCATCAGGAATATTTAAATAATCCATTTCTTCTGCAACTTCAATGATATTTACCATACTTCTGCCTTCAACACATACTTTTCGTCCATACTTTATTGCAGAATTTATTATCTGTTGCACACGGTCAACATTTGAAGCAAACGTCGCTATTATAAGTCTGCTGTTCTTATTATCATTAAATATCTTATCAAATGTATCACCTACTGTTCTTTCTGACATTGTAAATCCCGGGCGCAATGCATTTGTACTGTCACACATAAGTACAAGTACACCTTTTTTACCTATCTCGCCAAGTCTCTGCAGATCAATAGGATCTCCAAATACAGGTGTATAATCAACCTTAAAATCTCCTGTATGAACAATAATGCCGGCCGGTGAATAAATCGCCAGTGCTGCTGCATCAGCTATACTATGGTTAGTTCTTATGAATTCAACTCTGAAATCCCCGAGATTTATGGACTGGCCATATTTTACGACCTTTTTCTTTATTCCTCTCTGCATACCATGTTCTTTTAACTTTGAATCGATAAGACCCATTGTAAGTCGTGTTGCATAAATAGGCGCCGGAACTTCCTTTAGAACATATGGTATAGCTCCTATATGATCTTCATGTCCATGAGTTATAACAAATCCCTTCACCTTATCAATATTCTCTTTTAAATATGTTACATCTGGTATAACCAGATCAATTCCCAGCATTTCCTCCTCTGGAAATGCAAGTCCGCAATCCACAACAATAATACTGTCATCATATTGAATGGCAGTAATATTCATTCCTATCTGTTCAAGACCACCTAAAGGTATAATCTTAACAGAACCAATATTCTCTTTTTTCATATAACACCTCGTTCTATTCTAAATCAACATCATCAAGCAATTCTGAAAAAATCTTACTTACATACTTAATTTCTTCGTCATCCGCAAATTCATAAGCAGCTTCAGCATCCTCTGCTTTTGATGTATCTTTTAATATAAAAGCTTCCGCTTCATCATCTTCTTCATTATCCGAATCTGTGACCAGTAAATAGTTCACTCCATTAACTCTTGTCTCTTCAATCACATAAAAATCAACACTTTCATCATCATCAGTGATAAATGTAATCTTCTGCATCCTGCACCTTGCCTTCTGTTATTCTTCACAATTTATATTTATAATATTTTAAAAATCACGCATACATTTTTATACATGTCAATAAAACTGTAAGCCTGCACAACTGTACAAGCCTACTTCAATTAAATTATATCAATATCATTTATCTTTTGTTTGCTTTGCTGTCAAGATATCCCTGTAAAATAAATGTAGCTGCTATCTTATCTATGACAGCTTTTCTGTTTTCTCTTCTGACACCGCTTTCCATAAGTACTTTATTGGCAGATACCGTTGACAGCCTTTCATCCCACATAATAACCTGAAGTCCTGTTCTTCTTTCAAGCATCGCTGCAAACTCTCTGCATGCCTCAACACGTTCACCTTCTGTATTATTCATGTTCTTGGGAAGTCCAAGCACTATCTCTTCTACATTGTATTCTTCAATAAGCGCCTCTATTCTTGCAAGCGTTTTTCTTAGCTTGTTTTCTTCTTTACGCGTAATTGTCTCGATTCCCTGTGCTGTAATACCAAGTTCATCACTTATTGCAACACCCACTGTCTTAGAACCGTAATCTAATCCGATAATTCTCATGCTTACAGTCCTTTTCCTTCAATAAAATATTTTATCATTTCCTCTACAAGTTCATCCCGTTCAACCTTCATTATAAGACTTCTTGCATTATTATGGCTTGTTATATATGTCGGATCTCCTGACATAATATACCCAACCATCTGGTTAACAGGGTTATATCCTTTTTCCTTTAAAGCCTGATATACCTGTTCAAGTATATTCTCAACCGATATTGTTTTATCTGGCTGAGTCTTAAAAAATTGTGTATTATTATCTACCATTTTCATCACGTCCTTTTCGTATATGTATTTATCATATAATAAAATCAAAAATAAAACAAGTACAGTATGAAAAATATTTATTTATCAATCAGCCTGCTGGTCATTTTTCACATGTACATCAAGCTGGTTGAATGGTATTTCAATTCCGTCCTTATCAAATGCTGCCTTATATTCTTCAAGAAGCGAAAATCTTACATCCCAGTACTTATCCTGTTCAACCCATGCACGTGTTTCCAGTGTAACACAGCTTTCATCAAGCCTTTTGACAACAACCTTAATATCCTTATCTTTTCTGATTTCAGCTGTATTTTTCATTATTCCTTTAAGTATTTCCTTGGCCTTATTTACATCTGAACCATATCCTATACCTATTTCAATATCAATTCTTCTCATATTTTCTGCGCCGACATTAATTATGCTTGAATTAGCCAGTTTTCCATTTGGAAGCATGACAACTTTATTATCAACTGTACGCAGTCTTGTATACAAAAGCTCTACTGATACTACTGTTCCTTCATTCTCTCCTGAAATAATATAGTCGCCAATAGTAAACGGATGAAATACCAGCAAAAGTATTCCACCGGCAAAATTTGAAAGGCTTCCCTGCAGTGACATTCCAATTGCAAGTGCTGCAGAACCAAATATTGTAAGAAGCGAAGTCGTCTGTATTCCAAGCATATCAATGACCATAAGCAGAAGTACTGCATATAAAATAACCTTAATCATTGAGCCAAAAAACTTTGCAACACCTACATCCAGGTCTTTTTTCTGTACTGCTTTATTATAAAATCCGAGTATTACTTTTACTACCTTTTTACCCACTTTCCATATAATATATGCAAGTATTGCTTTGAGCAGAAATTTAACACTCCAGTCACCAAACTGTGTCAGCAGTTCCTTAATATGATCTAATGTAAAAAAAGACTGAATCGTATTCGCATCTATCTGCGTATCTAACAATATAATTTTATCCATGTTAAACCTCATTTTCCTGTATGTATTTTTGTTTTTATTTTCTTAAGGCCTCAAGTTTCTTCTTCATTTCTGTTTCAATTTTTTTATTTTCTTCTTCTGCTAACCTGGCTTTTTTCTCCGCATGAATTTTGGCTCTCCATGCATCATTTGCCGCTTTTTGTGCCTTAAGCTGTGCTTCAAGCGCTTCCTTTGCCTCTTTTTCAGCTGCAAGCTTTAATTCATTGGCTTTTTGTGCTTCTTTTACTGCTTTATTTTTGGCTATTTTAGCTTCCCTTATGATTTCATTAGCCTGTTTTTCGATATCTGTAAATGGAACATATTCATAAACACTCATTGACAAAGGTTCAATGTCTGCACTTATCTTATACAAAGCACCATTGTACTGTGTATCCTCTGATTTAATAATTCCATATCCTTTATCCGAGTATGCTTTTTTTGATGTACTTTCAAATACTTTCTTATATTTCCCCTGATAATTAACACCCAAATTGAACTTCTCACGTTTAACCGGTGTGAAATTAAGAATAACAAGCACTATACCACCATTTTCAGACTTTCTTATAAAAGAAAGCACTGTCTCATTTACCGAGTAATCGTCAACCCACTCAAACCCTTCACTGCTGTTATCAAGCTGATAGAATTCCGGATAATGTTTGTAAAGTGTATTAAGACTCTCAATGTATTTTTCAAACTTTCTACACTGCTTTGAGTTGACAAGTTTTTTACCAGGATGTGCATATAAATATCCATAAATCAGCTTTGCATCCAGTTTCTTATCTTCTATGCCGTTTTCCGGTGATATATCAAGAATGTTTCTGTCTTCAAAGCATTCATGTGAAAGCTGAAGGCAATAATTCTCATTGTAGCTGTACAGTAATCCATCCGTGAGCTTCCTGTAATCAGCCTTTCTGTACAAAGGATCTTTCTCAATAAAAGAAATTACCTCTCTGCTCCAGTTATCATTCCATTTATAATCGAATCCAAGTCCTGTATTGTCAGAAACATTATCATTCTCTTTAAAAGCTTTCCTGTCGCATGTTACCTGTGGCCATCCGCTTGACTCCTGTGCAAATAAAAGTACATCAAGCGCATATTTCATTACTGTTGCTTTTAGCTGTCTTAAAAAGGCAATAGCATCAAGATTATGGTTTCCTCCATATATATTAGGACGCCATTCACCAGGATTTCTTCCATAGTCAAGATACAGTAAAGATGCTGTTTCACCAAACCTGATTCCGTCAATTTTATATTTTTTTATCCAGAACATAACAGCAGATAACATAAAAGCTCTTACCTGAGGTTTTGAATAATCAAATGTTGCCGCACATATTTCAGGATGATTATAAAGTATCGTGTCCTGAAGCTCATACTGTGACGATCCGTCAAATCTGTATAATCCCATGGCACTTCGATCCATAAATGCAATATTCCAGTCAATAATTACTTTCATTTTTAATTCATGAACCATGCCTGTTATTTCTTCAAATGCCTCTAATCCTCCGATTCTTCTTGTGACACTATAATATCCAAGAGTTTCATACCCTCTTGACTGATCGTTGCAGTACTCACACAACGGCATAAACTCAACATGTGTAAATCCCATATCGGATGCAAGTTTTATCTGTCTTATGATACTTTCCTTATCTGACATATCTTCATAATCTATTTCATATACAGACACAGGTCTGTCAATATCATTACCATATGCCACTTCACAATGGGAATCGCCTTTTACTGCTTTATGTAAACTGCCATCAGTTTTCTCATGTCCGTTTTTCCCACAGTCTGTCTCTTCCGGTACCAGGGAACAGTAGCCATTACTTTTATTAAAGCTTTCGGAATAAGGGTCACTTTTTAATAATATTCTTCTGTCTTTTGTTTTTATCTCATACCTGAATTCATCTGCTGCTTTAATGCCAGGAATAAATATAGAAAAAATACCAGTATTGCTTATCCGGCTCATCTGGTTTATCCTTCCATCCCAATTATTAAAGTTACCGACTACACTCACCCTCAGCGCCTCAGGTGCCCATACATTAAAGCATACACCTGAAACATTATCTTTTTGCACTAAGTGAGCTCCAAAGTAATTATATGCATCAGTCAGCGTGCCTGCATTAAATTTTTTAATTACAGTCTCATCAAATTCAGGCCTGAAGGCGTATGGATCGGTATATTCTGTCTTCTTTCCACTGATATTTTCATAACATACAGTATACTTATATATCTTTTTCCCTGGAATTATAACTGCATAATATCCGGCTTCATCCGCCTTTTCCATTGGATATATTTTTTTCTTTCCTTCAACCCGTATCGAAACATCTACTGCATCAGGTCTGAAAACCTGAATAAGAAATCCGTTCTTACATAAACGACCACCTAAGAGTTCATGTGGATTATCACTTTCTGAATATACTATTCCTTCAATATCGGGCCAGTTCATTTGTTCATATATTTTTTCATTCATAATAATCTCCATTCCGCAGGCGATTTCTCATCTGCCATCAATGACTGTCTGCATAAGAGTTCTTGAATCCTTATTTAAACAGTATAACACAGGTTTATGATTTTGGCGACACAAAAAACACACGCTGCCTTCTGTGAAATTCTGTAAAAGTTACTGTTCACATGCGCCATTTAATGTAAACAAAGACCAGCCTGAACATTATCACGCCAGGCTGGCCTTTATACATAATTTGTATTTACTGTTATTTTATAACTCTTACCTTTATTACGCCATCGATTGAAGCTAAAATATCAACTGTATTCTCATCAATTGACTTATCAACATCAAACAGTGAATATGCATATTCACCTCTTGATTTATTAGCCATCTCAGCAATATTTATATCAGCATCACCAAGTATTGTTGTAATCTTACTGATGATAGCAGGCACATTCTTGTGGCATACTGTAATTCTTCCTTCTGTATTGCATACGCCAAGATCACAATTAGGATAATTTACAGAATTAACCACATTACCATTCTCAATATAATTTCTTAATTCGTTAACTGCCATAACAGCACAATTATCTTCCGCTTCTTCAGTTGAAGCTCCAAGATGTGGAATAACTATAGCATTTTCCATTGCTGCTACCTTTGCATTAGGGAAATCAGTAACATACTTCTTTACTTTATTATTCTTTAATGCTTCAGCGATTGCATCATCATCAACAAGGACATCTCTGGCACAGTTAATTATAACCACACCGTCTTTCATCTTTTCAAAAGCATCCTTATTTATCATGCCTTTTGTGCTGTCCATAGCAGGAACATGTATAGTGATATAGTCACAATCCTTATATATTTCATCAACATTTACAATATGTTTTACATGTCTTGAAAGGTTCCATGCAGCATTTACAGAAAGAAACGGATCATAACCATAAACTTCCATTCCAAGTGAAGTTGCAGCATTAGCTACCAGCTGTCCAATAGCTCCAAGACCGATAACGCCTAACTTCTTACCCTTTATTTCATTACCTGCAAAAGCCTTCTTAGCCTTTTCAGCATCCTTTGCAATATCTGCATTATCTTTATTTTCTTTTACCCAGTCAATACCACCGATAACATCCCTTGCTGCAATAAGCATAGCTGTTATAACATGTTCCTTAACTGCATTTGCGTTAGCGCCAGGTGTATTAAATACAACAACACCCTGTTCTGCACACTTATCAAGTGGAATATTATTTACACCGGCACCTGCTCTTGCTATAGCAAGTAAATTATCGCTAAGCTCCATATCATGCATTTTAGCACTTCTTACAAGTACTGCCTGTGCATCTTCAAATGAACTCTCAGTATTATAATCATCAGAGAATAATTTAAGACCTGTTTCTGAAATATTATTTAAGCAATTAACGTTAATCATTACTTTAAATTCTCCTTTTCAAACTTCTTCATAAACTCAACAAGCTTTTCAACACCTTCGATTGGCATTGCATTATAAATAGATGCTCTCATACCGCCAACTGTTCTGTGTCCCTTAAGATTTACAAATCCGGCCTTTGTTGCTTCTTCAACAAATTTGGCATCTAATTCCTTATCGCCTGTAACAAATGGAACATTCATAAGAGAACGGTCTTCTTTAACAACTGTTCCCTTGAAAAGTTTACTCTCATCAAGGTAATCATAAAGGATTTTTGCCTTCTTTTCATTGCGTTCCTTGATAGCTTCAAGGCCACCCTGCTTCTTTAACCATTTAAATACTTTTCCACAAATATAGATGCCATAGCATGGTGGAGTATTGTAAAGTGAATTAGCATCAGCCTGAGTCTTATATTTTAACATTGTTGGTGTGCCAGGAAGTACATCATCTGTAATTAAATCTTCACGTATAATTGCAATTACAACACCTGCAGGACCAACGTTTTTCTGAACGCCACCATATATAATGCCATACTTTGTAACATCAACAGGCTCTGATAAAAAGCATGATGAAACATCAGCTACAAGTGTATGACCCTTTGTATTAGGAAGCTTCTTATACTTTGTTCCATAGATTGTGTTATTCTCGCAAATGTAAACATAATCTGCATCTTCAGGAATATCAAGATCTGAACAATCCGGAATATATGAGAATGTCTTATCCTCTGAGGAAGCTACCGCAACAGCGTCACCATAAATCTGAGCCTCTTTCCATGCTTTTTTTGCCCACTGACCTGTGATGATATATGCTGCTTTTTTATTTTTCATAAGGTTCATTGGCACTGCTGCAAACTGCTGAGATGCACCGCCCTGTAAGAATAATACCTTATAATTGTCTGGTATATTCATAAGATCTCTGATATCTGCTTCTGCTTCTTTAATGATATCATCAAACACCTTGGATCTGTGACTCATTTCCATTACAGACTGTCCTGAACCCTTATAATCAAGCATTTCATCTGCTGCTTCTTTTAATACCTCTTCCGGTAAAACTGCCGGACCTGCGCTAAAATTATAAACTCGTGCCACTTTTTTATCCTCCTAAAGATATAAATTATTTATAAACATTATTACTTGCCATTTTATGACATTGTGATAAATGTGTCAATATAAAAAGCTGCTACCGCAAAAATATCCCAATAATCGATATATATCAGGACTAATCCTGATATCATAATATTTATTTATTTTTTTCCTCTAAATCTTTCTTATCAAAAGCTTCAGATATAGCCGCTCCAGGTGAAACCATTGGGAACACTTTGTCATCCCTGTCGATTACACACTCTATCATACATGGTATGTTAAGTTTGACTGACTCCTTTAATGCAGATTCAAATTCGCTGATATTTGTTACCCTGTATGCCTTTGCGCCCATGCCTTCTGCCACTTTGACAAAATCTACTGCATCATCAAGTACCGTCTGTGAAAAACGTTTACCATAGAACAGATCCTGCCACTGGCGTACCATGCCAAGTACGTGGTTGTTAAATACAATTTCGATAACAGGTATATTATGTCTTGTTGCCGTCGCAAGCTCATTCATATTCATCCTGAAGCATCCATCACCGGCAATATTTATTACAACCTTATCCTTTCTTCCAACCTTTGCGCCTATTGCAGCACCCAGACCATATCCCATGGTTCCAAGTCCTCCCGATGTAAGAAGAGTCCTTGGTTCTTTGAATTTATAATACTGGGCAGCCCACATCTGATGCTGTCCTACATCAGTTGCAATAATTGCCTCACCATTAGTTATCTGATAAATCTTCTCCATTATCAATGGCCCGTTAAATGTACTCTCATCCGGTACCAGCGGATATTTTTCTTTCATTTGTTTTATCTGACTTATCCACTCATGTCTGTCTTCCTGATCAAGACGTGCATTGATACGTTTAAGTACTTCCAGTGCATCGCCTATAACACTTGCATCAGTTTTTACATTTTTATTGATTTCAGCTGCATCAACATCTATCTGTAAAATTTTTGCATTTGATGCAAATTTCTTTACATTTCCTGTAACTCTGTCAGAAAATCTTACTCCCACCGCAATAAGTAAATCACATTGCGATACTCCAAAATTAGATGTCTTTGTTCCATGCATTCCAAGCATGCCTGTATACAGCTCATCTGATCCGTCAAAAGCGCCTTTTCCCATTAATGAATCAGTAACAGGTGCATCGATTTTTTTTGCAAATCTCCTGAACTCATCAGCTGCTTCTGATGCAATTACACCACCGCCGACAAAAATATACGGCTTTTTAGAATTCTTTATAAGTTCAACTGCTGCTTCAATATCTGTTTCTTTTATTGAAGCTGTTTCTCTTTCAACAGGCTTAGGTGTTTCTTTTATGTAATCACAGGAATTGCCGGTAGCATCCTTTGTTATATCAATAAGTACAGGACCCGGTCTTCCTTCTTTTGCAATTCTGAATGCACATCTTATTGTATCTGCCAGTTTGTTTACATCTTTCACAATAAAATTGTGCTTTGTTATAGGCATTGTTACGCCTGTAATATCTATTTCCTGAAAACTGTCCTTGCCCAGTAGCGGTACTGTTACATTACATGTTATTGCAACCATAGGAACCGAATCCATATATGCGGTTGCAATACCTGTTACCAGATTTGTTGCACCGGGACCCGAAGTTGCAAAACAGACTCCTACCTTTCCCGTAGCCCTTGCATATCCATCTGCCGCATGTGCAGCACCCTGTTCATGTGACACAAGGATATGAGTGATTTCATCTGAATGTTTATATAATGCATCATATACATTCAGTATTGCGCCGCCAGGATAACCAAATATTGTGTCAACTCCCTGTTCCTTAAGGCACTCAACAATGATTTCCGAACCATTTAAAACCATGGCTAATTTTCCTCTCCTTTATTTATTACAGGCAGCAAAAATGATATTGCTACCCAATTTTTATCCTTCATAATTCTTTTTGATCATACATCAGCTTTATACTTCTGGTGTTTTAAGAACAGCACCCTTATTTCCTGATGTTACAAGTGAAGCATATCTTCTTAAATAACCTGTTGTTACTTTAGGCTGTCTTGGCTGCCAGTTTGCTTTTCTTCTTGCCATCTCTTCATCCGATACATCAATTTCAAGTGTAAGAGCAGGTATATTTATCTTAATAATATCGCCTTCTTCTACAAGTGCTATCGGTCCGCCAACAGCTGCTTCAGGAGATACATGTCCGATTGATGCACCACGGCTTGCACCTGAAAAACGTCCGTCTGTAATAAGTGCTACTGATGATCCAAGTCCCATACCTGCAATAGCCGATGTAGGATTAAGCATTTCTCTCATACCGGGGCCTCCCTTAGGTCCTTCATATCTTATAACAACAACATCGCCTGCAACTATCTTTCCACCCTTTATGGCAGCAATAGCATCTTCTTCACAGTCAAATACTCTTGCCGGGCCTTCATGTACCATCATTTCATCAACAACAGCAGAACGCTTAACAACACTTCCATCCGGTGCAAGATTACCGCTTAATACTGCAAGACCACCTGTTTTACTATATGGATTGTCAACTGTTCTTATGACTTCCGGGTTAAGATTTCTTGCATTTGCAATATTTTCTCCAATTGTCTTTCCTGTAACTGTCATACAGTTTTCATTGATAAGCCCAATATCAGCAAGTTCTTTCATTACTGCATAAACGCCGCCGGCTTCATTGAGATCTTCCATATATGTAGGACCTGCCGGTGCAAGATGGCACAGGTTAGGTGTCTTTTCACTGATTGGATTTGCAAATTTAATATCAAAATCAAAACCAATTTCATGTGCAATAGCAGGAAGATGAAGCATACTGTTAGTAGAACATCCCAATGCCATATCTACTGTAAGAGCATTTAAAATTGCGTCTTTTGTCATGATATCTCTTGGTCTTATATTTTTCTTTAAAAGTTCCATTACAGCCATTCCTGCATGCTTTGCAAGCTTAATTCTCTCTGAATATACAGCAGGAATTGTACCATTTCCTCTAAGTCCCATACCAAGCGCCTCTGTAAGGCAGTTCATTGAATTAGCTGTGTACATACCTGAACATGAACCACATGTAGGACATACTTTTTCCTCATATTCCCTTACATCATCTTCTGTCATTGTTCCTGCTGAATATGAGCCTACAGCTTCAAACATTGAGGAAAGACTTCTCTTCTTTCCTCTTACATGTCCTGCAAGCATAGGTCCACCACTTACAAATACTGTCGGAACATTTATTCTTGCAGCTGCCATCAGAAGTCCCGGTACATTCTTATCACAGTTTGGAACCATTACAAGTGCATCAAACTGATGTGCCTGCGCCATACATTCTGTTGAATCAGCTATAAGGTCTCTCGTTACTAATGAATACTTCATTCCTATATGTCCCATTGCAATACCATCACATACTGCAATCGCAGGGAATACAACAGGTACGCCGCCAGCCTCTGCAACACCAAGCTTGACTGCATTAACAATTTTATCCAGATTCATATGTCCCGGAACTATTTCATTATATGAACTTACAATACCTATTAAAGGCTTGTCCATCTCTTCCTTTGTAAAGCCCAAAGCATTAAAAAGAGAACGATGAGGTGCCTGCTGCATACCTTTTTTTACATTATCACTCTTCATATTAATCTCCATTCCTGCGCCGTTTTTAACGCATTCTAATTTTTTTGATATATTCACGAACTGCTTCTATATGTATCTAAAGCAGTTATACTCTTTCAGCTATCAGGTCACCCATCTTTGTTGTAGAACACTGTGTCATTCCGTCTGACATAATATCAACTGTCCTGAAGCCTTCCTTTAGCACTTTTGCTACTGCGTTTTCTATTGCATCTGCCTCTTTATCAAGGTCAAATGAGTATCTGAGCATCATAGCTGCACTTAAGATTGTTGCTATAGGATTTGCAATATCCTTACCGGCAATGTCAGGTGCTGAGCCATGACTCGGCTCATAAAGGCCAAGCTTTGTCTTACCAAGACTTGCACTTGAAAGCATTCCAATTGAACCTGTAATCATACTTGCTTCATCAGAAAGGATATCACCAAACATATTCTCTGTTAAGATTACATCAAACTGTCCCGGATTCATTACAAGCTGCATTGCACAGTTGTCAACAAGCATATTCTCAACTTCAACCTCAGGATAATCTTTTGATACCTCTGCTACAATTTTTCTCCATAATCTGGAAGAATCAAGTACATTTGCCTTATCTACACTTGTAACTTTCTTTCTTCTCTTCATGGCAATTTCAAATCCTTTAACGGCAATTCTTCTTATTTCTTCTTCACTATATGTAAGAGTATCTGTAGCCTGCTCTATTCCGTTTATCTTTTCAGTATGTCTTTCACCAAAATAGAGACCTCCTGTAAGTTCTCTCATAATAACAAGATCAAAACCATCTCCTATGATTTCGTTCTTTAACGGGCACGCATCCTTTAATTCATTATACAGATAAGCCGGACGTATATTGGCAAATAACTCAAGTTCCTTACGAATCTTTAAAAGTCCTGCTTCAGGTCTTAAATTTGGAGCAACATCATACCACTTTGAATTACCTACATTACCACCAACTGCACCAAGCAGTACCGCATCTGAAGATTTTGCTGTTGCAATAGCTTCATCCGTAATCGGTACTCCGTACTCATCTATTGAGCATCCACCCATAAGAATTGTACTGTATTCAAATTTGTGACCATATTTTGAGCCGACTTTATCTAAAACTTTCTTTGCTTCGCTGACTATTTCAGGGCCTATTCCATCCCCAGGAATTAAAGTTATTCTGCAATCCATTAACATACACCTTTCTTTCTAATAATAATGTTTGAATTTTTATTATTTTCTAAACTTTTATTTAAATCATATTTATATATGATAACTTATTACAGCTTATTTTTCAACCAATGAATTAATTTTAAGATAATTTTTCATTCATTTTCTAATATTTTTTTCGTATAATCCACATAAAGGTTTGTGGCAACAAGAATTGCATCTTCATCAATATCAAAACATTCATTATGATGTGGATACGCACTTTTACTTCCGCCATTTGAACCCACATACGCATATACTCCCTTTGTCTTAAGAAGATATTCCGCAAAATCATCTGCCATAAGAATTCTGTCTGAATCAAGAATAACATTTTCTTTTCCAAGTATTTCCGACGCAACAGGCGCCAGTTCTTTAGCAGATGTTTTATCATTAACAAGCGGTGATGCGTAATTTTTAAACTCCACATAAGCCTCTGTGCCAAACGCTCTGGCCGTCTGCTTTGCAATATCTGTAACTGCATTATTTATACGATTACGTACGCTTGCATTAAATGCCCTTGTAGTTCCTTCCAGAACAGCCTCATTAGCTATAATATTATAATTAGTTCCCGCTGTCATTTTACCGATTCCAACGATAACAGGATCAAGAGGATTCGTAAGCCTTGCCGCAACCGCCTGAAGCGAAACTACAATCTGGCTTGCTATATACAACGCATCAATTCCATCATCCGGTTTTGATACATGTGCACTTTTACCTTTAACTTTAATTTTAAAATAATCACAGCTAGCTGCACACTCACCTTCCTTTATTGATACCTGTTTAACAGGAAGAAAGCTGGCCATATGAATACCTAATACTCTGTACGCATTATCAAGATATCCCTCTTTAATAAAATGAAGTGCACCTGCACCTATCTCTTCTGCCTGCTGAAAAATAAGAACCACATTTCCTTTAAGTTCATCTTTATTCCTGTTTAAAATTTTAGCAGCTCCAAGAAGAGCTGCTGTGTGTGCATCATGACCGCATGCATGCATTACACCATCATTTCTGCTTTTGTATTCAGTATCATTTTTTTCCTGAATCCTCAAAGCGTCAATATCCGCACGAAGAACAACCGTTTTCACTTTATTCTTATATTCCGGGTTTAATCCATCCTTACCATAAATAAAAGCTGCTACGCCTGTATCCGCAACACGTTTATGCTGTATATGCATCGAGTCAAGTTCCTGTTCAATTTTTTTTGCAGTATTATACTCCTGCCCGCTAAGTTCCGGATACATATGAAAATATCTGCGTAATCCTACTATATAAGCTTTCTCATCAAGTACGTAATCCTTAATATTAACTGACATACATTCCCTCCACATCAATATCATACATTATATGATTTACTGCTGTTCAAAATATTTTTATTATCAAATGCCTTTTTAATGCGGCGCATTAACTCAAGATTTTCAGCATTTGTTTCTGCATGAAAATATTGCTTTTTTGAAAGTCCTATTCCATGTTCACCTGAAGTCACGCCTCCAAGCTCATAAGCCTTTTTATATAATTTTGAAAGATTCTCCTTCTTTTCTTTCAGCCATTGCTCCTCAGTCCTGTTTCCACGCACAACACATAAATGAACATTTCCATCTCCTGCATGTCCAAAACTTACCATCTGCATTTTTGTTTCTTTTTCAAGTTCATTTACATATTCTATAAACTCTGCTGTTTTATTTACCGGAACCGCAATATCTATAGGTTCCTGCTCAGAAACTGCTTCAACCGATTTAACAAGTACACCTCTTATTTTCCATACGTCAGCACTTAACTTTTCATCGTTAAGCTCAATAAAATCCAATGCTCCATTTTTAAGAACAGCTTTTTTAACTCTTGCTGCATTATTCACTATTTCATCTTTTCTGCCGTCAAATGTAAGAATTATATATGCCTGTGCATTCTCATACGGGAATTTAAGATTCAGGAAATCCTCTCCCAGCTTTATAACCTTTCGTTCTACAAATTCAACTGCTGTAGGATTAGCATTCTGTCCCAGGATATTAATGACATTTTCAATTCCTGTCTTTAAACTGTCAAATGGCACTACTACACTAAGTGAATATTCCGGCTTTGGAACGAGCTTTAAAATGCATTTTGTTATAACTGCAAGTGTTCCCTCTGAGCCTGTAATCAGATGTTTAAGTGCAAGTCCCGAACTGTCTTTTATATTTTTTCCGCCAAATTCAAGTACTTTTCCATCTGCCAGGACAACTTCAAGTCCCATAACGTAATCTCTTGTGACACCATACTTTACAGCGCGCATTCCACCCGCATTTGTGCTTATATTGCCACCAATCGTAGCCCTTTTTTCGCCCGGATCAGGAGGATAAAAAAGGCCTTGTGACTCAACGTATTTCTGAAAATCCTCCAATATTACGCCCGGCTCTACTGTTGCGGTAAATGTATCTTTATCAAGCTCCTGCACTTTATTCATTAAAGACATATCAAGTATAATCCCTCCACGGTCAGGTACTGTGGAACCGACAAGATTGGTTCCGGCACCACGCGGAGTTACCTGTATTTCATTTTCATATGCATATTTTAAAACCCTGCTCACTTCATCTGTGGAAACTGGTTTTATTACAGCCTGTGCAGTACCTTTTAACCTTCCGAGTACATCACTTAAATACTCAGCACTGATATTTTCTGTTATAACACGTTCTTTATCTGGAATAATTTCATATAAATCTTTCGTATTCATCATATATAATCCTCCATTATTACATAAAGAGGCTGTATCCAAGACACAACCTCTGATGTTAAAAATTTATTATACCTGCTTTGTATTATTACTTAAGAAAACCCTTGTCCCATCCGGCTTTGATGAAATATCCGCCAAAATCATCATTAAATGTTTTCTCTGTTTCTGCTGTCTGGAATGCTGCCACTACTTTCTTGTAAGTTTCCAGCTTATCAGCATCTTTAAGATCTTCACTTCTTGCTGCTATAAGATTCCAATATTTCTGTTCATCAAGACTTGTATCCTTAAATATTGCTTCTTCTGTTTTCAAGCCGAAATCAAGTGCATAATTTCCATTGATAATTGCTGCTGTTACATCCGGATATGCTGATGGAATTGTATTGGCTGCAAGCTCTTTAATCTCAATTTTTACATTATAGTTTTCAATATCTGTAACTCTTGGGCTGTCACCTGCATCTGACTTAAGAGTAATAAGACCTGCTGACTGAAGAACCTTTAACGCACGTCCTCCATTTGTAACATCGTTTGGTATTGCAACAGTATCTCCGTCTTTTATTTCTGATACAGCTTTAACTTTGCTTGAATATAAATTAAGTGGAATAATAAATGTATATCCTACAGCTTCAATATTATATCCGTTACTGCTTTTATCTGTATCAAGATAGATTTCATGCTGGAATGCATTTAAATCAATTTCTCCATTGTTTAAGGCATTATTTGGTGTTGCATAATCAGAAAACTGCTGGAACTGTAAATCAATTCCCTCTGATGCAAGTTTTTCTTTTGCCGGTTTCCATAATTCCTCATAAACGGAACCAACTACACCAAGCTTAACGACCTTTTTACCATCTGATGATGATGAATCTTTGTTAGGATCTCCACAGCCCACAAGTCCTAATGCCAGTGTCGCTGCTGAAAGTGCTATTGCTGCAAATTTTTTTAATTTCATACTTTTCCTCTTCCTGAGTGTTTTATATTTTAGTAATTAATTTAATTTCCGCCAAACACACAAATATGGATTTTAATATAAAAAAGCTGTTTTACAGTGTAAGGGCAAGTTCATAATTTTCTTTCATTGTCCTGCATGATGCCGCAAACTGTTCCTGCTCTTCTTTTGTGAGTTTTAATTCGATAATCTTTTCAACGCCATTATTGCCAAGTATTGCCGGAACACTTGCATATACATCATTCTGTCCGTATTCTCCTTTTAATAAAACGGAAACAGGCAGAATTTTCTTTTCATCGCCAAGAATTGCTCTTGAAACTTCCGCAATTGATGCGCCGATTCCAAATTCAGTAGAACCTTTTCCTTTAAGAATATGCCAGCCACCTGCTTTTCCTTCTGCTGCAAGCGCTTCAAGATCTATCTTTCCATATGTATCCGGATACTCTTCCTGAAGTTCTTTTACCGGTTTCCCTGCAATAGTTGCAACAGACCATGGTACCATCTGGCTTTCTCCATGCTCACCAAGCGCATATGCATATACAGATTTCTGATCCACATTAAATGCCTGTGCTGTCGCTCTTCTCAATCTTGCTGAGTCAAGTGTTGTACTCGTTGAAATTATCCTCTCACATGGATAATTAAGTTCATGCTGTACATAATGTGCAATAACATCTGCCGGGTTTGAAATACTAAGTATTATTCCATTAAACCCTGAACTCTTAATTTGTGGAACAACATCCTTTAAAATGTCAACTGTCTGCTTTAATGTATCCATTCTTGTCTGTCCCTTTGTAAAATCAGGAAGTGGTCCCGCTGCAATAATAAGCAGCTGTGCATCCTTTGCATCCTCATATGTTCCAGCCTTTACATCTACATGTCTTTGCAGATAAGCAGTTGCATCAAATATGTCAAGCGCCTGTGCTTTTGCTTTTTTTACATCTGTATCAATGTACACAATCTCATCTACGATTCCCTGTGAAGCAAGTGCATATCCTGCATGTGAGCCAACATGTCCTGCTCCAATAATTATTGCTTTTCTTCTTTCAAGTCCCATAGCTTTTCCTTTCCTGATAATAGAATTAATTAATGTGTATGCTTCTTTGCAATATGATTTCCAACAATCTGTATAATACTTACCATAATAACAAGAATAATAATTGTTGCCAAAGTAACATCCGTCTGGTTTCTGTCATGTCCGTATCTTACCGCAAAATCTCCAAGACCGCCGGCTCCTACAACACCAGCCATAGCAGTAAGACCAATAAGGCTTATAAGTGTTATTGTAATTGCTCTTGCTATCTGTGGAATACTCTCTTTAAGATATACATTTGTAATAATCTGCAGTTTACTATTTCCCATTGTCTCAGCTGCTTCAACAAGTCCAGGTGAAACCTGTGACAATGCACTTTCTATCTGTCTTGAGAAAAATGGTACTGTACCAAACACTAACGGAACGATTGCGCCCCTTACACCAATTGCTGTTCCCATAATAATTCTTGTAAGTGGCATTACACCTGTAAGAAGAATAATAAATGGTATTGAACGGAACAGATTAACTAATTTGTCAAGTATTTCAAATACAGGCCTGTTTTCCATAAGTCCATCAGGCTTTGTTATCACCAGTGCAATTCCAAGTATAAGCCCCAGTGCAAATGCTATAACACCAGACCAGACAGTCATCTGAAGTGTCTGTCCTATGCTTAAATAAAATTCAGGAAGTTTTGACATAACATTTGGAAACCAGCTATTTAACAGCGTCTGCATCGAGAATCACCTCCACTCCTACGTTTTTTTCTTTAAGATAATTTAAAGCGCCTTCGATATTTTCACGCTTACCGCTAATGATAGATACAAGCCCGCCAAGAGGTTCCGAGCCTATAAGTTCAATATTACCAAAAATAATATTTACATCTATATCAAAATTTCTTGAAATAGTAGATACTAATGGTTCTGATGCATTTCTTACAAGATACTTAAACTTTACAATACACTGCCCCGGCTCAAGCTTTGATATATCTGCATTTTCATCAATAAGCTGATATATCTTTGAAAGATTTGAAGTCATATTAATAAAGTCCTGAGTAATTTTTTCTTTAGGTGATGCAAAAATTGAGAACACATCACCACTCTCAACTATTCTTCCGTTTTCCATAACAGCAACCCTGTCACATATTTCTTTAATAACCTGCATCTCATGTGTAATAATTACAATTGTTATGCCAAGCTTTCTGTTTAGCTGTTTTAGAAGTTTAAGAATTGAATCTGTTGTCTGTGGATCAAGCGCACTTGTCGCTTCATCACACAACAGAATTTTGGGATTACTTGCAAGTGCTCTTGCAATGGCAACTCTTTGTTTCTGTCCTCCTGACAGCTGCGAAGGATATGCATCAGCTTTGCTTTTAAGTTCAACAAGATCAAGAAGTTCTTCAACTTTCTTCTTTTTTTCCTCTTTGCTTAATTTAGTATGCTTAAGAGGATATGCCACATTATCAAACACTGTTCTTGATGCAAATAAATTAAACTGCTGAAAAATCATTCCTATGTCTTTTCTTGCTTCTCTAAGTTTCTTATCACTTAGCGCTGTTATATCAACCCCATCAATAACAACCTGTCCCGATGTAGGTCTTTCCAATAAATTTATAAATCTTACCAGGGTACTTTTTCCGGCCCCGCTATATCCGATTATTCCAAATATCTCTCCATCCTTAATAGTAAGATTAATATCTCTGGAAGCTACAACCTCTGTACCATTAGATTTAAATGTTTTATTTATGTTTTTTAATTCAATCATATACTTCCTCTTTTCCAGGATTAGTTTTCCTACTTCTTCAGTATGTTTACTATGTTTTGTTCGTTTGATTGATTGATAATATATCATTTACAAGATTATTTGTAAAATTGATAATACTTATAGCCTGCTATAGTTACAGCCTATAGCTGCGGTTTTATTTATAATTCATACTTTATAATTAATATATATAGTTAATATTCAAACTGACATTTCCTTTTCTGGTAATACGCTGAATTAAGTCCGATATATATAAGACGTATGACTATAATCCCAATCATTCTCCTGATATATGTTGCAATAATTTCATAGCCTTCAGCTCCTGCTCCATATTCAGAATTTTTCAATATCAATACAAATACGACTGCATAACCTATGCTTATTGCTACATCTGCTAAAAGCAGACCCATATATAGCTTTATTGCATTTTCCTTATATTCAGCCAGTGCCTGTCTGGTCACCAATGCAAAAACTGCCATTCCAAGACACAATACACCTGTTATACGGTCTAATATCTGAAGTCCTCCCAGATAATTATAAATATCATCATGAAATATTATTTGTTTAAATCCATTTATAACATACGATATCATTGTCAGAAAAAGCAACACATATATAACTGCTTTATGCCACTTCATCGGAAGATATCTTCCAGCTTCATTGCCTTTATATTTATCAATAATATTTCCTTCGCTTATTGTCTCATTTAATATTTTTCCACATACAGGACACTCTTTGTCGTTTGCGCTGCAGTAATTTCCGCATCCCTTACATATCATAAATATTCTCCTTTTAACCAAAAAGTGCCGCATAGCGGCACTTTTACAAAACATTCAGCAGTTTCTGTTAGTTGTTAAACATAAACTCACGTTTCTTAAAGTATATGTAGTTTACTGTAGTCATAATACCTACTCCAATAATAATACCAATAATCATACCAACGCACTGTCCTACAACACTTGCGTGTCCGTAATAATACAGATATCTTGTATATGATGAAAGTATTATTGAAATAATTATTGTATATAATATTGACCAGCATCCACTTACAATATAAAGAGCAAGAAGCATCTTTGGTGCTTCTTTTTTATATCCTGCAAGAAGCTGACGCACATATACTGATGCTACCGCTATTGCTATAACACCAAGTCCGTATATAACTTCCATAACTCTGTATCCGCCGCCAATAAGATGGCTCATATCTGAACCAACTATGTCAATTATTCCATAAATAACATTTGCAAATGCACTTAAAAATAACAGACCATATATAAGTACTTTATACCATACCATTGTTATTCCGTTATTATAACCGTTATTCATCTGTCCCATATAGTTCTGATTACCCTGGTTGCCAAAGTTTGGAGCTGAATTAAACTGATTCTTATTAAAATCAGGCTGTGAATACTGATTATTGAACTGATTCTGACCTGCTCCCGGCTGTGTATACTGATTGTTAAACTGGTTCTGGCCTACTCCCGGCTGTGTATACTGACCGTTAAACTGGTTCTGGCCTGCTCCCGGCTGTGTATTCTGGCTGTTAAACTGGTTCTGACCTGCTCCCGGCTGTGTATTCTGTCCGTTAAACTGGTTCTGACCTGCTCCCGGCTGTGTATACTGACCCTGCTGACTCTGACCTGCTTCAGGCTGTGTATACTGGCTGGCTCGCATCTGAGCCCCGTTAGTCACCTGTGAATTTGATAAATGATTAAGTTTCATGCCACATGATGGACAAAAAACCTGATCATCATTACACTGTGATCCGCAATTTGTACAAATCATTATTTTTCCTCCTTGTTGTATCAGTTTATATTAAGTCTGATACATGAAATTCTACCATACTTTTACAGTATATGTATATAGTCCTTTAGTACTATTTTTATGTTTTTTTTATACTTTTTTTATGTTTTTTCAATAACAAATCACCTTAAACTATAAAACATTAACTATTTATATAGTTTCTATTTTTATTTTCTGTATTATCTGTTCAGGCGTTATGGTTGAAATTTTATCCAGAAATTCTACAGCATATGTGCCAAGGCCCTTTTTAGCATCTGCCAATTCTCCACAAACTCCCATAAGTGCTGTTGAAAGCACTGCCGCACATAACGGAGAAGCATTTGAAAGCAGTGTCGCTGCACAGACATTTAGCATACAGCCTGTTCCTGTAACTCCTGACATGTATTTACTTCCATTTCTTAAACAGAATACATCCACTCCATCTGAAACAATATCAATAACACCGCTCGCAATAACAACCGCCTTTACGTCTGCCGCATATTCTTTTATGAGTTCAGATATATCATGAAGTTTACAAATATCCTCTCCTGTAACAATATCATTATCACTTACATCAATTCCCGGTGCGTCAGATATAACGCCTGCCATGGTTTTTACCTCGGAAATATTTCCCTTTATTATAGCCGGAGCACATTCCTTAATATATTTAAATGCCAGTTCTTCCCTTAGCTTTGAACATGTAACTCCCACAAGATCAATGATTGACGGAATATTCTTTTTCTTTGCCATATGCCCTGATGCAATTATTGATTGCATCCTTGCATCAGTAATATTTCCCAAATTCACAGCAAGTGCTCCCGCTTTTGACGTTATTGCCTCAACCTCCAGAGGATGCTCTGCCATAATAGGTTTAGCCCCCATTGCAAGAACAACATTTGCACATGCATTGATTGAAATCGGATTTGTAATACAGTGTATAAGAGGCGCTTCATTTTTCACTCTCATAAGAATATCTTCAAACTGCTCTATTAGTTCTTCAACTTTCATACTAATTTCACACTCTCTTTTTATTTTTCCTTAGCAGGTCTTTTTGCTATCCAGTATACTGCTGCTGCTACAATAAATACAGCCAAAACTATATATTTTATGCTTTTTACAAACGTACCCGGATCAGGTATAAGATTATTTACAATTACGACTACTGCAAGATAAGCAATAAACCCGAAAAATGCAATTGCCAGGGCATCATTTACAACTGTGTTCTGGTTTTCATATACCTGTGAGCCCAATGCCTCCTGAAATTTTGTCAGCAGTTTCGCTTTGCTTAGCTGTTTCAATAAAATAAATGCAAGGCTTCCTCCAATTAACGTTCCCGCTATAAACGATGGAACATAGAAAAACCATGTAAGACCTGTCCTTCCCCATATAAATGTCATTACCGGATATGAAATTATTGCTCCAATTATTCCTGTTCCAATAACTTCACCGAGAAAAGCACATACAAGTTTTCCTTTCGACAATCTGTATAACATTCCTGAAAGGAATGCACCAAATATTGCACCTGTAAGTGCAAGTGGTGGAATACCCATAAAAATCATACGAAGAATACCAATCAGTAATGCACACAAAAGTGAATACCACGGACCTAACATAACTGCACATGTTACATTTATAAGATGTGCCATCGGACACATCCCTTCAACTCTTAAAACAGGTGATATAACAACGCCTATGGCAACCATCATTGCCAGAAAAACCAGTTTCATTATTTTTTTATCTTTTTTCATATTTTTCTCCATTTCTACTGTGCTGTTTTTAGCTCATTTGATTTTTTATACATAAATAACCTGATGCCGGGGTCAAAAGATGCCATAATCTATATATAAAAAAAGAGATGCCTTACACGACACCTCTTTAATAATCAATACTATCTTATAAAAGATATAGTGACATGCTAAACAAAATGTTTATCTATGTTCTTAATATTTAAAATATATAAAGCATACATCTTAAATACCGGTCGATGTTTAATTACATCCTCTCATTCCGAAACACGGACTCCCATCGCTACATCTTTATCAATATAAGGGCGCTCCCCCTCATACCACTTTATCGCAAATGCCGCCTGCAGCCACATACAAATAACATGCAGGCACCGCCACTTACAATTCTTTTTTACTTACTTGCTTTACTATCGTCAATACCTGCATCTGATGGCTTTTCAACTTCTACTATAGCCTTCTTCTGCATTGGGATTCTACAATTCTTATTATTACCAAATTCTACAATAACTTCTTCTTCAGTTATATCAATAATTGTTCCATAGAATCCACTTGATGTAAGAACGTAATCTCCTATTTCAATTGAATTCATAAGCTGATCATGTTCTTTCTGCTGCTTTTTCTGTGGTCTTATCATCATGAAATAAATAATACCAATAAAAAATACAACATATAACAAAATAACACTGACTTCCATTATATTCCTCCTTAAATTGTCCTACTAACAAGACATAATAATAACCTAATTTCAGAACAATGTCCATAACTTAATCTTAATTTGACATAATATTTTATTTATCATATGTCTTTAACAGTTCAAGACGTTGATTTTTAAAATTTTTATAGTTACCTGCATCAATAGCATCTCTTATATCCTGCATAAGATGATTATAAAAATATAGATTATGAAGCACACACAACCTCATTCCAAGCATTTCCTTAGCCTTAAGAAGATGACGGATATATGCTCTTGAATAATGCCTGCAGGCCGGACACTGGCACCCTTCTTCAATTGGTCTGTCATCCATCTCATACTTTGCATTAAAAAGATTAATCTTGCCATATTTAGTATAAACATGGCCGTGTCTTCCATTTCTTGAAGGATATACACAATCAAAGAAATCAATTCCCCTGTCTACAGCCTCAAGAATATTTGCCGGTGTACCAACCCCCATAAGATACGTCGGCTTGTCTTTAGGAAGAAATGGAACTGTTTCATCAAGCACATGATACATTTCTTCATGAGATTCGCCAACTGCAAGTCCACCAACTGCATAGCCGTCAAGATTCATTTCTGAAATCCGTTTGGCATGATCTATTCTTATATCAGTATATATGGCGCCCTGATTAATTCCAAATAAAAGCTGATGCGGATTCACAGTGTCCGGAAGTGAATTAAGTTCCTTCATTTTAATCTTGCATCTTTCAAGCCACCTTGTTGTTCTTGCAACAGACTTTTCAACATAGTTTCTATCTGCCTTTGCAGGTGCACATTCATCAAAAGCCATTGCTATTGTAGAACCCAGATTAGATTGTATCTGCATACTTTCCTCAGGTCCCATGAATATTTTTCTTCCATCAATATGGGAGTTAAACGTAACTCCTTCTTCTTTAATCTTTCTTAATCCTGCAAGCGAAAATACCTGAAATCCACCTGAGTCTGTAAGAATAGGTCTGTCCCAGTTCATAAACTTATGCAGTCCGCCCATTTTCTTAATCAGTTCATCTCCCGGTCTTACATGAAGATGATATGTATTAGATAACTCAACCTGTGTATCTATATCATACAGATCCATAGTTGATACAGCTCCCTTTATCGCAGCTGCAGTACCAACATTCATAAATACAGGCGTCTGTATAGTTCCATGAACTGTTTCAAAGCTTGCCCGCTTTGCCCTGCCGTCCGTTTTTAATAATTTATACATTACGAATTATGCCTTCCTGTAATTAATTTTTTTTATAAAAGTCCACGATATTGTCTATCTTTGATGTCATATTTTCAAATATAAGATCTACTAATGCAAGTGCTGCCATCGCCTCAACAACAACAACTGCTCTTGGAACTATCATTGGATCATGACGTCCCTTAATCGAAACCTGTATCTGCTCATTTTTCTTATTGACAGTATCCTGTAGTGCACTAATAGATGGTGTCGGCTTTATCGCAGCACGGAATACTATATCAGACCCATCACTTATTCCGCCAAGCACTCCTCCGGCATTATTTGTTCTCTTTGATATCTTCCCATTACTTACAATGAAACTGTCATTATTAGTAAGACCCGTAGCCGATGCAGCCGAAAAGCCGCTTCCGATTTCAAAACCTTTTACTGCTCCTATTGACATAACAGCTTTGGCTAAACACGCATCAAGCTTGTCAAATACCGGTTCTCCGACTCCTGGCATAACGTTTTTTATGACACACTCAATAATTCCGCCAACAGAATCGCCTTCCTGCATCTTCTTTTTTGCATACTCTTCAACCTTATTAGCAGCATCCGCATCAGGCATATAGAATGCATTATTATTTGCATCTTCCATATTAAATCTCGAATAGTCAATACCAATTCCGCCAATTTCCTTTGAATATGCATTAATGGAAATCCCAAGTCTGTCAAGTATCTTCATCGCCACAGCACCTGCCGCAACACGTCCTATGGTTTCTCTGCCCGAACTTCTTCCACCGCCTCTGTAATCCCTGAAGCCATACTTCTTATCAAATGTATAATCTGCATGTCCCGGTCTGTAATATCCTGCAATTTCAGAATAATCTGATGATCTTTGTGTTGTGTTAAGTACCATCATCGAAATCGGAGCACCTGTCGTTTTGCCTTCAAAAATACCTGACATAAATTTAACAGAATCAGCTTCTTTTCTCTGCGTCGTAAATTTTGACTGCCCCGGTTTTCTACGGTCTAACAGAATCTGAATATCTTTTTCAGATAATTCAATTCCGGCCGGACAGCCATCAATCACAACTCCGAGTCCTTCGCCATGGGATTCTCCCCATGTCATTATTTTAAATATATTTCCAAATGTTGATCCAGCCATTATATTTCCTTTCGATATGTTTTAAAATTATAAATAATATCATAATATCCGAAGTAAGATATCATTTAACCCTAATATCATATCATCGAAATGAATTTCTTTCAATAATAAACATCTGATAACAGCTTTGAAAGGTAAATTTATTTTACAGCCTGCCAATTTGGAAGATTCATATTTTTCACATTTCTTATAAATT
>CAKRGM010000008.1 GCA_934330725.1 uncultured Lachnospiraceae bacterium
TTTTATCATTGAATTCGTGCCTGGCACGAATTCTACTTTGTTTTCAATCAAGATTGCGAACGAGCTAAGCGAGTTTCACAATTACCTAACAGACTAACTTAATGAACAAATATATGACACGACATAAAACGAGAAAATGCCGCATTTATGCTATTAGACAAATCTGTCTAGTGATATTTACACTGCGTTAAAGTTATAAAATATCAATTTTAACAAATCCATTATTTTCAAACAATGAAACAATTTCATCAGGCGAATAAAACTTAACGTCCCCAGCCTTAGAAAACTTTACAAAGGAATTACATATTACTCTTAAAATTGCAGGCAAATACACTTCTGCAATATATAATACATCGTCTTTTTTCATTACTCTTTCTGATTCTGCTGCAAACTTTTGAATATTGGAAAAATGATGAAATGCAACACAAACAGTCATTATATCTATCTCCCCGTAAGCATATGTAACAAGCGCCCATTGCCACAAGCAACATCAACTACAGTATCAGTATCATTAACGCAAACCGATTCACACATCATTCTCTTAAACTTGACCGTAAACTTCCCATCAAAAGTCGAATCATAATTTTCAGCTTTTTATCATAGCGATTTTTTTAACGTTTTTCATATATATCCATACACATAACACCTCTAAATTCAAAGTTTATGTTCCATATAAATTTATTTATTGCGATTTACCAAATCGCCAGACAACGATTTGTCTGACTCATTAAGCAGGTATTTACTTTAAAACTTAGATAAATATTTACCTAATCTATTTACAAACTCTCCAATGTGTATCCCATCTACAAACGAATGATGAGCTTGTACCGATACAGGCATCACTAATCTTCCGTCTTTTTCATAATACTTTCCCCAGTCAAATAAAGGTGTAGCATTATCTTTCTTTCCGGAATTTGTATGGGAACTATGTGTATAGGTTACCCAAGGCATAGGCGAGCATTGGAAAACATCATTGCCAAGCGGGCCAGTAAAATATGCTTCCTGCTCATCAGCAATCTTCTTTGCTTTGATACAGTATTCTTTTATTTCATTCATCATAGGAACATTAACAACCTTAAACAAATTAGTGTCTCTATTCAGATATGTAAATGCTGTATCGATATTTTCAAACAAAACAACTTTTCCATCCACAAAGCGATATCTAAATGCCTCTATTTGATTTGCACATTTACATACTGCATATACCATTGCCAAGGTAAATGACAGGTTGTTTTCTTTGGTATACTTTTTTAAGCCTGTCACATCTACTTCAAAAGTAACACAGAATGCTGGTTCTACACTATTTCTAAATACAGCACAATGCATTGCTCTATCCCATTTGCTTTCATCTATTTCTATAAATTGATTATTCAAAATCAGCACTCCTTTCGCAGGAAAAATAAAATTCTGTCCAAGATCAATCATTACATTAATATAATCATCAGATTTCTATTTTAGTTTGGACAGGAGGACCACCGTCTCCACATGCACCGTTCCCGGAAACATGTCTACACAACACGCCTTTTTTACCTCATATCCTCTTGCCTGCAGACATTCAAGATCTCTGGCAAGCGAAGTTGGCTTACATGATATATACACCATATGGTCAACACCATAATCAATGATTTTATCAAGCGCTTTTGGATGAATTCCATCACGTGGCGGATCAAGGATTATCAGGTCCGGCTTCTCGCTTATATTATCAAGTGCTTTAAGAACATCATCTGCAATAAATGTGCAGTTATCAAGGCCATTGAGTTTTGCATTTTCCCTTGCAGCCTCAACTGCTTCAGCAATAATTTCAACACCTATTACCTTCTTTGCAACGGGAGCGATAATCTGCGCTATAGTACCTGTGCCACTATACAAATCAAATACAACCTTATCTTTTGTTGTTCCAACATATTCCCTTGCCTTGGAATAAAGTACTTCTGCCCCTAATGAATTGGTCTGAAAGAATGAAAAAGGTGTAATCTTAAATGTAAGTCCAAGAAGCTCTTCTTCTATATAATCGCGCCCAAAAATAACAGTTGTTCCTTCATTTTTTACAATATCAGCCAGGCTGTCGTTTATCGTGTGAAGAAAACCTGCAATTGTTCCATCAAGTTCAAGTGTTTTAAGCCTATCTGCCAGCTCTGTCATATCAAACTGCATCTGTGTCGACGTAATAATATCTATTAATATCTGTCTCGTCTTTACTGCTTTTCTGACAAGCAAATGACGCAGATAGCCCTCATGACGGATTTTATGATAATATGGTACATTTTTATCTTTAAAATATTTAAGAACACATGATAAAATCTTCGAATAATCACTATCAACAATCTTACATCCATCAACTGTAACTATATCATGCATACTGTTTCTTTTATGCAGTCCAAGCGCAAGGTCTCCATCCTTGACTTCATCACCAAATGAAAATTCCATTTTATTTCTATACTCAGATGAAACAGGACTCGGAATAATTCCCTCAAAAACAAATTCTTTATCAATTGCATCTGTTAAAATTTTTTTGACTTGTCCACATTTTATTTCCAACTGCTTATTGTAATCCACAGACTGATAAACACATCCACCACATTTTCCAAAATAATCACATCTGTCATTTGTTTCAATAGGTGAATCCTCAAGCACTTTCATAAGCCGTCCCTCACACTTACTACCACGCTTTTTATTAACGACAAACTCTACTTTCTGACCTGGAATTGAGTTCTTAACAATTACCCTGTTGCCATTATCGTCAGGATTATCCGATTCAACAATAACATATGCTTTATTTGGAAAATCCACTTCTTTTACGTATCCTGTATATGTACTACCTTTTTTCATTAACTTCCATTCCTTATTTTTATATTATGTATTAGGCATTTGCAAAACCTGCCTTTTTAAGTAACGTTGTGCAAATTTAAGATTTAAGCACTTCTATCACATATAATCACTTTACCTAAAATACCACCAGTCGAAACAATCACGACTGGTGGTATTCTTATTATTAATTAACGGCATTAATTCAATTAATCTGTTAAATCCTGTCCGCATAATATTGAAAACAACTATTATCGATAATCATATTACTTGTCTTCTGATTCATCCTCATCTTCAAAATCATCTTCATCAAAGTCATCATCGAAATCATCGTCTTCAAAATCATCATCATAGTCATCAAGATAATCTGGTGTAAAATATCTGTAAACTGCATAAGCGATAGCTGCTACCGCTGCCACTGCACCGATTATAGCAAGAACGATGACTAAAACATTATTCTTCTTCGCCTTATCTTCCTTGTCCTTCTTGCCTAATAACTCATTAATCTTAGTTGTGGCAAGAATTGTTTCAAACTTATCTTTGTTCATAGTCATTCCCCTTTCAATCACGTTTTCGATATAAATTATTATATCACAGTACATTAATTTTTACTACTGTTTTTTTAACTTTGCGAACATGGACAGCATTTTCTTTACCCCATATCCATCAAAATCAACGGTTACCATATAATCTCTGTCTGTCTTTTCAATTGCCATTACTTTACCATTTCCAAACTTAACATGAGAAACTGCATCTCCCACTTTATATCCTAACCCTGATGGCATAATATTATCCACAATATTTTTACCGGAATCTACAGCCTTACCATTACCTTCTTTTTTTCTACCCAGATCAAAGATATCCATTGGGAATTTTTTACCAAATCCCACTTTATCGTTTGTCTGTGCCTGTGATACATTCTTTACAACTGCTTTATTCGCACTTGCGTAAGCACTTCCATAATTCGTACCGGAACTGGTGCTGTAATTTGTTGATTTTCCTGTTAAATTACTGTATGTACTGCCATAATTAGTAACCCTGCCGGCTGACGGCCTTATTCCACTGTCTGATGAATTGGCATTTCCTATTTTTATACGCCTTTTTCCTCCAGAGTAATCTGTTACATTACCACTCCCATATCTTCCAAGTGCAGCCTTTGCATTAGCTCTGAAATCAAATTTGCCGGATGATGCACTGTTACTATCACCACCGAAAGATATCTTGCTGCGGCTTGAATAACTGTGGTTTTGTATATTCAGGTACTCTTGTGGTATCTCTTTTACAAATCTTGATACCTTATTCATCTGAACATCTCCACGGATCATCCTGGTCTTTGCACAGCTTATATTGAGTTCCTTCATTGCCCTCGTTATTCCAACATAGCAAAGTCTCCGCTCCTCTTCAACATCTGAAGGATCTTCAGACATAATAGTCATATAACTTGGAAACAGTCCATCCTCCAGCCCTGTAAGATAAACAATCGGAAACTCAAGTCCCTTTGCACTGTGAAGTGTCATAAGCATTACCTGGTTACCTGACTGGTCAAGATTATCAATATCTGCAATAAGTGAAACCTCCTCGAGGAATCCGCTAAGTGTAGGCTTATTGTGAAGTATCATATCCTGCTCATACTGTTCATTATTATCCTGTCCAATATTATCATACTTATCCGTAATCTGGTCAGGCACAACACCATCGTTAATAAGATTATCCTCATATCCATCTTCATAGCTTACTATTTTGTTAATAAGTTCATCTATATTATCTTTACGTGCGGCAACCTCTTCCTTTGTCTCATTCTCTTCAAGTGCTTCTATATAACGGGTATCACTTATTACCATCTCTGTAAGTTTCCTTATGGACATAAACTGGCTTTTTGCCTTAAATCCCTGTATCAGTGTAACAAATGGCTCAAGTTTCTTATATGAGCGTCCAATGTCAGGAATCTGATCTGCATTGCATAATGCATCCCAGAAACTCATATCATTATAATCTGCAAACTTCTGGATCCGTTCTATCGTTGTTGCTCCAATTCCACGTTTTGGTACATTTATAATTCTCTTTACTGCCTGTCCGTCAAGTCCGTTATCAATAGTTTTTAAATATGCAAGAATATCTTTTATTTCTTTACGTTGATAAAAATTAACACCACCATATATTCTATATGGAATATTCCGAAGCAGGAGTTTTTCTTCAAGCAGACGTGACTGTGCATTAGTTCTGTATAAAATAGCCATCTCATTATATCCCCAGCCATCTCTTACATGCCCGCTTATACTTTCAGCAACCCCTTCAGCTTCCTTATATCCATCCTCATAAACATAGAAATTAATCTTGTCGCCTTCACCATTAGCTGTCCAAAGCGTCTTATCCTTACGCCCTCTGTTATTCTTTATTACTTCATTAGCAGCATTAAGAATGTTCTGTGTAGATCTGTAATTCTGTTCAAGCTTAATAACCTTTGCTCCTGGAAATGCCTTCTCAAAATTAAGTATATTCCAGATATTGGCACCTCTGAATTTATATATGGACTGGTCATCATCACCAACAACACACAGATTGCCGTAACGTGATGCTAACAGCTTAACAAGATTAAACTGCACTGTATTAGTATCCTGATATTCATCTACCATTATATATCTGAAACGTTCCTGATACGCAAGAAGCACTTCTTCATCTTTCATAAAAAGCTCAACTGTCTTAAATATAAGGTCATCAAAATCCAGTGCATTATTTATCTTAAGTATCTTCTGATATTCTTTATAAGCGTTGGCAATACGCTTTTCATTATAATCTTCTCCTGCACTTGCAAGCATTTCATCAGGAGAAACCATTTCATCCTTCGCAGATGAAATTGCATTCATAATAGTTCTTTCTTTCAACATCTTTGTATCTATATTAAGCTTCTTACAGACTTCTTTAATCACACTCTTCTGATCATCCGTATCGTATATTGTAAAATTATTGTCAAATCCGAGTCTGTCTATAAATCTTCTTAAAATACGTACACACATGGAATGAAATGTACTCACCCATACCTCATTACCACGCGGATTAATCTTTTCAACTCTTTCTTTCATCTCAGAAGCTGCTTTATTCGTAAATGTAATAGCAAGAATATTAAACGGATTAACTTCACACTCATCAATCAGATATGCAATCCTGTGGGTAAGTACACGGGTCTTGCCTGATCCCGCACCGGCAATAACAAGAACCGGACCATC
Organism: uncultured Lachnospiraceae bacterium; assembly: GCA_934330725.1. Lineage (GTDB taxonomy): Bacteria > Bacillota > Clostridia > Lachnospirales > Lachnospiraceae > Lachnospira. The sequence goes on from CAKRGM010000008.1 coordinate 6,030, forward strand.
TGTTCTCTTTACTGCTCTTTTCTGCATATCATTCAAACCGTCTAATTTCATAACCACCAAGCCTTTCTGTTTCTTTATTAAACATCACTTTAACATCACCTTATTAAATAGTAGTTGCATTATATCACGCGAACAAATGTTTGTAAATAGTATATTTTCCACACTAATACAATAATGCTGCCATACTCACCAATTACCACGAGTAAAAGGATCTGTACAACAGCATTATAATTTGTTTCAGTTTATTGTTTATCTTATATAAGTTTATATCCGCAATTAGAACAGAACTTTGCTCCGTTTGTTGCAGTTCCACAATTAGGGCAGAATTTTGGTGCCACGCCATTGTTACCGGCAGCTGTCTGATTATTAACAGTCTGATTTGCTGCGGCCTGCTGTGCTGCATTTGATGTCATATTATTCATACTGTTCATCATCTGCTGTCCAAACTGCATTCCCATCTGCATGCTCATCATATCTGAAGCTATATTAGATGAATTTCCGCCTCTTCCAATTGAATCAGCCATTGCAACCTGTGCATACTTATTCATATCACCGATCATTGACTGTGAAGCAGCTTTATTCTGCATCCTCTGTACTTCTTCAGGATAAGAGAAACTTGAAATGTTAAAATCTGTTATTTCAAGTCCGATCTTTGAAATCTGCATATCAAGATCTTCTTTAATTCCGGCTGAAATATCATAGGCATTTGCCTGCAGATTAAATAAATCTTTGCCCTCTTTTGATATCCATTTCATCAGAAGCTGATCAAGAACAGTAACAACTCTTTCCCTGACATCATCAACTGTATAGCTCTGCTTTATTCCTGCCACTTTATCAATAAGTCCTATGTAATCACTTACTTTAAATGTAAATGTTCCAAATGCCCTTATTGGCATTCCTCCAGGCAGCGATGGTGTTGGAATCGCAATAGGATTCTTTGTTCCCCATCTTACAAGAAATTCTTTTGTATTAATAAATAAAACTTCCGCTCTTATGCCACTGTTAAAACCAAATTTAATTCCTTTTAAAGTTGAAAGAAATGGAATAATATCAGATTCGATATCAAAACTTCCTTCATCCTTAAATATTCCTTCGATTTTACCGTTATACATAAAAATAGCATCCTGACCTGCTCTTATTATAAGCCTGCTGCCCTTTTTAATTTCACGGTTAGTCCATTTCCAGAAAATAATGTCATCGCGGTATTCTTCCCATTCAACGACATTTGCCAGCTGTTTACCAAATAAACCCAATGTATTTCCTCCGTTTTTATAATCCCATTTTAGCCTTTAATGCTGCAAGTTCATCATCTACTGCACTATTTTCCGGTTCTGAATCATATTTTGCTGCAAGATCGTCAACATTACTATCCTGCTGTGACTGGTTAAGTTCAGCCATTGCATTAGCCTCATCAAGCATCTTATCAGCCTTTGCTTCCATTCTGTTAAATGCTTCCATACTGTTGTTAGCACCTAAAACACTTGAACCAACTTTATTGATTCTTTCCTGTGCCTTTGCAACCTTAACCTTAGCCTTAATAGCATCACGTCTTGAATTAAGTGATGCGATATCTTTAACAAGCTTATCATGCATCTGACGCATCTTAGCTGCATTATCTGCTGCAATAGTATATGTCTGCTCAAGTGATGCCTTAGATGTTGTAAGCTGCTGCTTCTTCTCAAGGAATGTACGTGCATCGGCCTCATTGCCAGCCTTAAGTGCTTTTTCAGCATATGCCTGCATCTTGTCAATCTGTGCGTTGCAGTCATCTAATTCCCTTTTTGCTCTTGTTTCATCAGCCATAACAGAAGCTGTCTCTGCCTTGACTTTTCCTAAATCACTTTCAAGATTTCTTAAATACTGATCAATCATCTTTTCAGGATCTTCACACTTATCTAAAAGCGCGTTGATATTTGATGCCATAATGTCTTTAAATCTTGTTAAAATTCCCATAGTTTTCCTCCATTATCCTCTTAGGATTTCTCTTTTTTTTATAGTTCACTGGTAATTATATATTATTTAATGCAAATTGTCACTAACCTAAAATAAAATCTATTTATTATTTACAAAATGTTAAATCATTTTAAAATCTGTCTTTACTATACAACTTTACTGTGTTAAACTTTTAAAGTGTAAAAATTCATGGAAAGGTATGGCTGAAATTATGAATAATAAGCTTAAAACACCAGCTGTTGAGCAGCTGTTTGATGCGATTCTGTCTCTTAAGAACAGGGAAGAGTGCTTTGATTTTTTTGAAGATATTTGTACAATAAACGAACTTTTATCTCTGTCCCAGCGCTTTGAAGTTGCAAAAATGCTGCGTGAACATAAAACATATCTTGATATTGCTGAAAAAACAGGGGCATCTACAGCAACAATAAGCCGTGTAAACCGCTCACTAAACTATGGTAATGACGGTTATGATAAAGTATTTGAAAGACTTCATCTGTTCGACAATACGGATGAAAAAGATAACTAATACAGCATACAAAGACTAACCGGACCAATAACGCAGAATTGTTTTTTCATATACAGGGCAGGGTAATGAGACACAGCGGTGGATTAGTCGATTTGCGACAACCGGGTTATGCAAATCCAAAAAGCTGCTGATACAGCTTTATTAACTGTACCAGCAGCTATCTTATTTCTCTTGTTTTTTATTTTTGGCTTATTTCTTTTCTGCCTTTTTATCTGCTTTCTCGGCTTTTTTATCAGTCTTTTTATCTGAAGCTGCCATCTTTTTTTCAGAATGTGTTTCAGCATAATCATCAATAAGATTCTCAATAATATTCTTTTTCATATAAACATCAAAGCTTAAAACTGATACTAATGAAAACAGCTGAAGAAAATCCTGTTTTTGAGAGTCATCCACATCTTCAAATGCCTCACTTGCTTTTTTTGCCTTACTGAAAATGTCTTTTGAAAGCATGGAAATCTGTGACTTACACATATTATAAACTTCTCTGTATATATAATCCAGATCCGGCATATCTTCATTCTGGAAGAAATTTTCAGTAAGCGGATCCAGCAGTTTCTGTATATCGCTTATTGACAGCATACTTTTAAAATAGTAAATAAATGCAAGAATATATATATGATCCTTTGAATATTTTTTCTTGACCGGTGACGGAAGCAGATCATTCTTTGCATAATTATTTATCATAGTCTTAGTAAGGATCTTATCATCATCATGACGTTTGCTGTCCCTTAAATGTTCATCCATAAATGTAGTTACCTGATCCATATACAGATCAATATTAGGAACATCTCCCGGTTTTATATAATTAAGATTCGCAAGCTTTTTTAATAATTCACTAACAAATTCAGTTGTATCCTTCATACTTTTCCTCCATACATACCGCAATACTAAATCGCGAAAGTGTCTTAGAGTTATTATATAGTAATGAAAACTATATATCAAGAGATTAAATACATTATACTATATATATTTTCTCTGTTTCTTACTGTAGCTGTTTAATACAGCTATCTAGCACGGTTCTTTAACATAGCGGTTTATCTGGCTTTACTTAAATATGAATCAAGCAGATCAAGATCAGTATTTGCGATGAGTCTGTCCGGAAAATCTACCATATCAAGAAGCACCTGTGCATATTTGAAATTTGCAATATCTTCTTCTACGTGCGCATCACTTCCAAGCGTTATACAAACATTATTCTTTTTGCACAGTTCAAGCATTCTCAGATCATTTTCACGTGCGCCCTTACGTGGTCCATGTGGCTTTAAAGAGGTATTGTTAAGTTCAAGAAGTGTATGGCTTTTTTTGACCCCCGAAACTACCTGCTGCATATCAACTGCATATCTGCTGTCATCCGGATGACCTATTATATTTACAAAAGGATTATCCATTACTTTTAAAAGTGCTGCAGTATTTTCCTCAACTGTTCCGGGTTTGATACATGGTGTATGAAAACTTGCAATAACTATATCCAGGTTTTTAAGTGTTTCCGGTCCTAAATCAATTTTACCATCATGATTTATTATATTAGCCTCTGTTCCCATCAGCCTGTGAACACCAAATTTATCACGTGGCACAACATGCAGATTGTTGAAGTAAAATAAATGGCATGTTCCCGGCATTTCAGGGGCATGCTCAGTTATCGCAATACTTTTAAGTCCTATTTCACCTGCGTGTCTTGTCATTTCATCAATTGTATTATATGCATGTCCACTCGCTATTGTATGTGTATGCGTATCAACCAAATATTTCATCTTAATCTCCGTTCCGCAGACGCTTTGCACCTGAAAGACCGCAGCCTGAATTTAAAATCCAGCCTGCAATACTGCCTGATTGTGACGTCTGCGGCACAAAAGGCATTATCCGTCATAAATTCTTATCCTGAAATTTAAAATACTTCCAGTCCTTTTAACTTTGCATTATTTAATTACATTTTACAAGTTTTACCGACATATCCCTTCGGGTGTGGTCTATGGAAATCTGTACATCTGTCAGGTTAAAATATGTATATGATATTGATTTTGAAGCTTCCCCGAGTGAATCATCCCACGACAGATCTGCGTTATAAAATTTCCCATCAATTTTTACAATATTCCATGCATGTGGTCCTCCATTTGCGTAACCTGAGCAGAAATAACAGGGAATATTAAGCTGCATCATTATGTACTGAAATGCCCTTGAATATCCGGCACACACTGATTTCTTATTAACAAGTGCACTGTAGGCACTCTGGTTCATATCTGCTTTTTCATCATATTCGACAAGGTTTTCCAATGCTTTATATACATACTTTTCTTTTTCAAGATCACTTGAAAGCCCGGATGCCCCGTTTATTATATTTCCTGCAGCATCGAGAAATTTACTTCTGCTTGTCATAAGATCATCTTTTGTTTCATTAAACTGCAATGTGACAGAAACTACAGTTCCACCTCCTGTATATGCATAACTGTAATCTGTATTTAACCAGAATAATTCAGGATGATCATTATACACAGCTGTCATGACATTTTTTGTGTCTTCCTGATTAAGTTTCTCACACAACACAATATCTGCTTTCTGGCTGTTGGCATTTTCATATATCTGATCGTATACTTTTTTTTGAGCAGCACTAAGCATCGCCCTGTATGGATACATTTCTTCCTTAAAATCATAGTTCTGGCTTGCCGGCTGCCCTGCCGTATTCTTTGAAGATGAATTATCTACAAGCGTTCCGCTTCCTGATACCTGCCTGTAATCAGAACTTGCCATATCGCTGGTCTTATTCATACCACCGCCTTCTGATGACTCTACCGTAGGCAGAACATCATTAATATTGACAACTTCATCCTTCGTTTCCGTCGATTCAGCTGATGCCTGTTGTACACTGTGCCTGCCAAATTTGTTAGGATTTAACGTCCTGTCAAGTAAAAAAGCACATATAACCAACACAAGTACCAGTGCTGAAACCTTTAAAATTCTAATCAAACCCCTCATAATCATTCTCCCGATAAAACTTCATCTATATGACTTCTGATATCATTTCTTTTATTATCCCTTAACATATCCCTGTTATATTTATAAAATCTTTCACAGCCATTTTCAGTAATAAATCCAAGACTTAAAGACCCTGCTGCTAGTTCAGTTACAAACAGGAGCATTTCAGCCCCTTCTGCAAAAGCATTTTCAATAAAATCAAATCCATTCTCAAGCTTTGCTGATACCTGTGCAATACATTTCTCACGCTCATCCGTTATTTTATTAAATTCACGCTTCAGCCTTTCAAAAGCTGCTTCATTTTCAGTTATCATCTCTGCCTTTAATATGACTGTCCATTCATTTAACAGTTCATTTGTTTTATTATACTGCTTTTCCAGAGTATTATCCAATAATCCGGCATTAAGTTTATTTATAAATTCCTTTTCCTTTGTTTTTTTTATTTCTTCAAAAATTAAAACCGGTGTTTCAGTACTGTCCCCCTCAATAAGTTTATTTTTAAATTCCTTAAGTACTTTAAATGTATTGTCTGCCAGCGCATCTATATATGCGTATTTTTTAAATTCCTGATTTAAAGAAGATATCATAAGGCTTACAACGCTTATTCTTTCATCAAATGAAGCCTCCTTTATACGCTTGCTGATGGTATCAGCCACCTTTGAATCAAGAATATCATCCATGCAGTATAATTTTTCATATTTATAAAACAGCTCAAGATAATTTGCAAAATCCGCAGCTATATCAGGACATCTTACATATTCAGAAACAACTTCTTCATCTACTGTAAGTTCCAGTCTTTCACATGCCTTTAAATAGTCTGACATATCCTGCCAGCCCCTGGCTGTAACAAACTGCCTGCCATCAACTGTTGTCTGTATTTTATAGAAATTTTCCTGCTTAGAATCAAGATATGACAATATCGCCGGATGCACATTATTATTCTGTGCATACTCTTTCCATACTGAATAGTCCGCTTCCACATTTATAAGTTTTACCCTGTCATATGTTGCCACATCAAAATCTCTTACGGATTTATTATATTCCTGTGGATTCCCGGCAGCCACGATAATCCAGCCTTCAGGCACTCTGGCATTGCCAAACGCCTTTTCCTGCAAAAACTGCAGCATAACCGGTGCTAAAGTTTCTGATACACAGTTTATCTCATCAATAAACAAAATTCCCTGTTTAACATCTGTCTTTTTCATGTATTCATATATTGATGCAATAATCTCGCTCATTGTATACTGAGTTGTTTTATACTTGAATCCTTCAAATTCTTTTTCTTCTATAAATGGAAGTCCCAATGCACTCTGGCGCGTATGATGCGTCATTGTATATGACACAAGCCCTATCCCACACTCAACTGCAATCTGGCGCATTATTGCTGTTTTTCCAATCCCCGGCGCTCCAATAAGAAATATTGGTCGCTGCCTTACCTGTGGAATCACAGGTTTTCCATCCTCATCTTTCATAAGATAAGCTTTTACCGCATTAATAACCTCTGTTTTTGCTCTTTTTATATTCATATCAAACCACATTTCTGCACACGTATTTTTATACATCCGTGCCCGGTGTGCAAAGCACATATCTTTCATACAATATTTCTGCCTTACTATTTAAGATTATCCTCATCAATCACAAGACGTATTGCCCATCCCGGAAAATCTTCATTTTCCTCATACTCATTGATAAAAATAAATGCTGTTTCATACGGCGGTCTTTGTTTAGGATATATCCCATAACCATCTGTAAAGTAGATAAGCCCCCTGGGGTTTAATTTTTCCCTGTCAATAAGGCTGTTTACATAGTTAAAAGCCGGCCTGAAATCTGTTCCTCCAAACCCCTTTATCATAAATCCCTGTTTAAATTCTTCAAATGCCTTTCTGTCAGTTACAATTATATCTGACTGCACTTTATTATCACACTGGATTATATGGATCCTGACCCGGTCAAAAAAGCTCTTTTCATCACTTAATATTTCATATGTTATATCGAGAAATTTATCTATCAGGTCTGCACTGCATGACCCGGACGTATCAAGAACTATTACAAAGTCCTCTATCTTATATTCCTCCTTATATTCAAGTTCTTCAAAAAGAGGCATATTTTTATAAAGCTGCATACTGTAATTATAAAACCCGTAGTCAAATGAGTCCGGGTCAATATGCATCCTTTCCTTTAGTACTGCAAATTTTCTTAAGAACCCTGAATATGTCATTTTTCTTTTATTACCGGCCTTAAGCATTCTTGAAAAATTTCCCTTTTCGTCTCCATGGCCGGCTCCGCATATTCCTATCTGTGTTTCTATTTTTTTAGCTATGCTGTCCCACTTTTTTTCACTGCTTCCACCTGCTGCAAACATATTACCGGCAGCATTATTATGTGCAGCAGATTCATCATCTTTATCATCTTTTTTGTCCGGTTCTGATTTTTCGTCATTTTTTCTGTCGTTATCCCTGTCATTATCAATATACCAGTAATCATGGTCATCAACACCGAAAAGATTGACCGCTTCAAGGCTGTCTTTATATTCACGTGGTCTTTTTAACAGAAAATAATATATATTCTGTGCACTGAAGATTTTCACTTCTTTTGAAATTTCATTATACACCTGCTGCCTTGCATCATTATCCGGCAAAAGAACTGCCGACAGCGATAAACCGTCAATTATATATTCCACACTGATGTCACATGCCAGATTCCAGACTTCCCTGTCTTTTTCCCCACAGCTGTAAAGATGTCTGAATATGCAGTGGAGTGTCATATGAAGAATTGCCCTGTTAATTATGACCGGATTATCCCTGTAACCTGCAATAAGCTTCATGGGATTATAATAAATCTTATCCCCATCTGTTGCTGTAAAGGCTGTCTTATGGTCTCTTTCATATGAAAATGCGTTAAGTGCAATAAACATATGGCGCATACAAAGATACAGTTCCTGCCTGGAGGCATTAAGCACCTGCTCTGCCAGTGCCGTTATATCACTACTGTTTTTAAAATTCAAATTTTTTCTTTTCAGTTCCATACTTTTCCTTCTGATAATCAAGTACAATTAAAAGACTTTCCATATATTTTCCCTGTCTTAGCTGTTCGCAGCTTTTGTAAAGATCCTCTTTACTAAAAATATCTAATGCCAGCAGGCCCTTTAAATCTTTAAAATTTTCTTTCTCTGCCAGCCGCATTATAAGACTGAACCTGTTTTCTTTTATATAATCAGTATATTCTTTCCTGTATTTATCCATAAGCTTATATGGATACCTTATTCTGTTATAGGCAATTGCATAGGCTGATTCGTTAAGATCTATGTATCTTGCCAGTTCAAACAGCCTGTCATATTTCTGGTAATCAACATCCTTTCCTGCCACACATTCCCTGTACTGGACGCCGCTTCCTTCTGTCACCTGATTGATAATCCTTGCCGGTGTATTTTCTTCATAATTAAGAATATAATATGGAAACACCAGTTTAGCCTGTCCATCAGCATATTTTAACGATACCGTCACTTCATTATTTACTTCTGATAAGATTCCTTTCAGACATTTTGAATTGTCATTAAGCTTGTCAATCAGTATTTCTTTTAACTTATAGCAGTTCTTAAATGCTCCATCAAATATTTCCGTCACATTATCCGTCAGTTCAATCCTTATAAGATTCCTGCAGTTGTAAAATGCATGCTGCCCAATCTTTCTGACCCCGGCACCTATTTTTACCTGTATAAGTTCTCTGTGCTCACTAAATGCAAATTCCCCAATGGACGTTACTGTAATTCCATCAATGCTGTCTGGAATCCTTATTTTTTGAGGGCACATACTTCTATCATTATCTTTAATATCCCTGCCTCTGATATATTCTTCAATCTCAATGCCTTCCGGTGTTTTCTTAATTTTAATATCATCCGGAAAATATGATTTATTCAAGAAATCTGATATAGAAGCCTTCCTGTCATCATATACTGTATTATCAATTTTACCATTAATCTGTCCGTCACTGCTTAATCCACTCATTACTCTCTGCCCTGTTTATAGATTATTTTTTATATAATATCACGTACGTGTACGACTTGCAATTTTTACATTGGCAATTTATACTATAATATATTTAATATGCTGATATATCAGCTTGGGAGGGTATCTTGAAACGCTTGGTTTTTAATAATATTTCATACAAACATATAAAGTGTTTTTTATTTACTTCAATATGTCTTTTAATTTCATTTGCATTTATTATTGCTGCATCACCATCAGTATATTTTGCGGATACACAGGATGATTATGATAATGCAAATAAACGGCTTGAGGAACTAAAAAAACAACAGCAGGGGCTTTCCTCTGAGTTATCAGGTCTTACGACGCAGTTGTCGCAGTCCGGCGAAAAGATTGAGCAGCTTGATAAACAGATTACTGATAAACAGAGCGAACTTGACTCAATTCAATCTGACCTTGACACACTTTCCGGTCAGAAAAATGAACAGTATAATGCAATGAAATTACGTATAAAATACATGTATGAACATAATGCCGCATCTACATTAGAATTTCTTGTTGATTCGGGCAGCCTGTCTGATTTTCTTGTAAAAACTGAATATGTCCAGAAAATATCTGAATACGACAGGAATATGCTTGAAAAATTCAAGAATCTTATTATGGAGGAAAACACTCTTAAGGAACAGATGGATAGTGATATGAAGCAGCTTACTGCACTGAAAGATGACGCTTCAAAGGAAGAATCAAAACTAAAGCAGCTTATATATGATAAGAAAAACCAGATAGATATTTCTTCAAATAATATAAATGAAGCTGAACAGCTGGCTCTTCAATGTGAACAGCAACTGGAACAGGAAAAAATTGAACGCCAGCGTGCCCAGGAGGCTGCAGCTAAAGAAGCTGAACGTCAGGCTGAAGAAGCTGCCAGAAAGAACTCGCAGACAGACGGTTCCGGAACCAATAACGGTTCTTCAGACAGTGGTTCTGCCCCTGTTAATACTACACCTATTAATTATGATGCATCTGACCTTTCAATGCTTGCTGCAATAATCGAATGCGAAGCTGGTAATCAGTCATACGAAGGTATGCTGGCTGTTGGCAGTGTCGTTATCAATCGTGTTCACAGTCCGCGTTTTGCCAATACCATTTCCGGTGTAATAACTGCACCATACCAGTTCACACCTGTAATGAGTGGGCGTTTTGCAATTGTTCTTGAACGTGGTGCAAAGCAGACCTGTGTAAATGCTGCACAGGATGTACTTAATGGAAAGATAACTATTAACGCTTTGTATTTTCATGTATACCGTGGAAGCATTGATGATGATGGAACCGTAATTGGGGATCATGTATTCTTTTAAGGCAGACTCCCGTTTCAGACTGCCGTTTTCTAATCTAATCTGTCCGGTAAATTTAATAAACGCGGAGTACCCTGATATAAGTACTCCGCGTTTATTTTATGTTTATATGATGTTTATAATTACTTGTAACTATTCAGATTGTAACTATTCTGAACGAAGTTTACATTCTCTTAATTCTTTCAATAGCTTCAAGTGTATTTTCATAAGAACCGAATGCTGTCAGTCTGAAATAGCCCTCACCACTTGGTCCAAATCCTGAACCAGGTGTACCGATTACATTTGCTTTTTCAAGTAATGCATCAAAGAATTCCCATGATGTCATATTATCAGGTGTCTTTAACCAGATATAAGGTGCATTAACACCACCTGATACAGTATAACCTGCTTCTTTTAAGCTTGTAAGGATTGCACTTGCATTTCTCATGTAGTAAGCAATCTGCTCACCTGTCTGCTTCTGACCAGCTTCTGAATAAACAGCTTCACCGGCTCTCTGTATAATATAAGGAGCACCATTGAACTTAGTTCCATGACGTCTTGCCCAAAGGCTGTGAAGTGTTACACCATCACTCTTTAAATCCTTAGGAATAACTGTAAATCCAAGTCTTGTTCCTGTAAAGCCTGCGTTCTTTGAGAAGCTTCTGAGTTCGATTGCACATGTTCTTGCACCTTCACATTCATATATTGAATGAGGTACATTATCTTCACTTATATATGCTTCATATGCTGCATCATAAATAATAACGGCACCAACCTTGTTAGCATAATCAACCCAGTTCTGAAGCTCATCCTTTGTAATTGTTGAACCTGTTGGATTGTTAGGGAAACATAAATAAATAATATCAGGTGTTTCCTTTGGAAGTTCCGGTGCAAAATTTGTTGCTGCAGTACATGGCATATAAATTACATTACTCCATTTCTGCTGATCCTTTAAATACTCTCCTGTTCTTCCTGCCATGGCATTTGTATCAACATAAACAGGATATACAGGATCACAGACAGCAATTCTGTTATCTATTGAAAAGATATCTCCAATATTACCTGAATCTGACTTTGCTCCATCACTTACAAATATTTCATCAGCGTTGATATCACATCCACGTCTTTTATAATCAAAATCTGCAATCTTAGTCCTTAAAAATTCATATCCAAGATCAGGGGCATATCCTCTGAATGTCTCTGCTTTACTCATTTCATCTACAGAATTATGAAGAGCATCTATAACTGCAGGTGCTAATGGCAATGTAACATCACCAATTCCAAGGCTTATAACTCCATCAGCCTTATCAGGATTAGCTTCCTTATATGCTTTTACTTTCTGCGCTATTGTTGAAAACAAGTAACTTCCCGGTAATTTAAGATAATTATCATTAATTTTAAACATTTCATACCTCCATACTTAGATTAATATGTGATATTATACACCATATGAAACTATACAACAACTAAAAAATATTGATATTTTTTATCATATATCTGATGTACTCACTTCTGCTGCCTGTGTCATGTTCCGATATAGAACCTTTTTAAATTTTCATATTCGATATTAATTGCCTGAACGATGTCATTATCACCATTTGCATTATCAGGATGAAATATTTTTAAAAGCTCTTTGTATCTTCTTTTTAGTGAAGCCGTATCGCATACACCCTTAAAAAATATTTTTACACTCATTCCTGCATAAGTTCCTACATTTGCTTCACGTCTAACTTTATCCTTGTAAACATCCCTTTCCCTGTTAAAACGTTCCCTTTCCAATGCCAGGCGTTTTGTCTCGCTTTCAAGCAGCTGCCATTTCTGATCAAAAAGATTTTTCTGGATTTCAAGCTGCCTTTGAAGAAGAATATTCTTATTACGCTGCTTATTAAGCAGTTCCTTCTGAACTCTTATCAGTTCTCTTTCTTCTTCTATATCTTTTTTCAATTCTTCTAATCGTATATTTTCTTTAAATAACCATTTTTTAATATTATCAAGTTCATCACCGGTCTGCAATTTACTAATCAGGTCATTTGTGCGTTCACTCATATAAACACCCTGCCCTTATTTATCAATACCTTATTTGTCAATATCAATCTTTGTTACATTGTAGACATCCTGTCCATCCTCGTACTCAATCGTAACATTGCTTCCCTGCTCACATTTTATCACACTAATATTATTTTTAACTGTAACATCAAATATCTTATCTGATCCGTCCAGCAAAATATAATAATGTGAATTACCATCTATTACAGCCTCCGTAATCTTAGAAACTGTACCTTTTATACTATTAGTTTTTATCTCCTGCTGCTTTGTTATTCCATTATCCGCAAGAAGCTTCCTGTAATTCTTTTCACAGTCACTTACAGAGTCGCCAATTGCAACAGTCTGGTACTTTTCGATATTTAACATCGCATAACATTTTACAAGTCCGGCACTGTCCTTTAGCGCCATAAAATATGTCGGCTCACCTGCAACGTTTATAAGCAGCGGAAATGTTGCTTTATACCCGAGATTTTGTACCTTTCCTTCCGCTGACGACATCGCTGAATTTTCTTCTGCACCCGAAACTACATAGTATCTGGTTTCCATGGTTCTCTGGTTCATAAGAACAAATCCAACATTTGACTTATCCTGTCCTACTGATGTAATACCTGTATAAACCCATACATCATCATCAAGAGCAATATAATTATATCCGTCTGTCGTCTTAAGGCAGTCCTTCTGTCCAAATACGCTGTTAATATATCCATGTTTTAATGAACCATAGTAATCATAAAGCTGCACCAGCATATCCGCTGAATAAACCCTGTCCACCCACTCAGGTACGTCTTTAATATCATAATCCTGAAGTTCACCGGTTATTGCATTACATATAACTACTCTTCCTACCGTAGTACCGCCAAAAAGCCCTATATTATATTTTTTAACGGGACATATCCAGTATGGGGTTCCATTTTCATCAATTTCAAAATTAATATCATCAAATATATATGTTGGATATGCAAATCTTAGATGTCTGTAAATATTTCTTCCAAAATGATCACTGTTAGAATATTTTATTCCCTCCGAAAGTCTTACACATTCTGCTTCCTGTGTCGTCATATCAATTCTTATATATGCAGGAATCCCTGATGAATTATTATTAAACCACTTTATAATATCTCCATACTCCAACGGTGCCACCCTTACAGGTTTATTTTTATAATTTATCTGAGTATACATATCATTACTTACTTCATACTGTGAAACCATATCAACCATTGTTCCCATAACACGGTTTCCAATTGTTTTTGATGACTCACTGTCAAGTATGGGAATCTGATCATAAGAAACTTCCTTTATATCATCTGTAAAGCTTCTTTCCTCAATGTTAAGGAGCTTCTGATATTTTGATGCATTTACTATTTTAGAAGATAAAATACTTCCTATAACAAAAATAACCACAAGAAGTATTGTGACTCCCGCAAGAATTTTAAAAATGATCCCAGCTGCTTTGCTTTTAAAATCGGCTCTTATATGCTTTATACTTTTTCCCTTTACATCTGTATAATATGTATCTGCCTTTCCATTTATAAGAAAATATATCACAGTAATCAGTATCATCATAAATAATATAAATTTCCAGAATCCCGGAGAATGTATATTAATAGCAGGGAGCGCAATATAATAATAAGCTGCTGCTATCAGTATTACTGCCAGTGCTCCTGTTGCAATAAGAATTTTTCTGGTTTTTTTCATTCTTTCTACCACACCTTTCTAAATGTAATGGTCTGACCTGCAGGTGATTGTAAAACTTTATAACTATGAGATACAACCTTGCAGGATTAACAAATATTTACTCTACATTTTTATCATATATTATCTTAAGTCCTTTAAGCAGAAGCCCATTATCAAGTATTATTTTATGTGAACAATGTGGAATAACTGTCCCTGCCATTCCTCCTGTAGCAACTATATTATATTCGCTTACATCTTTTTTCATTTCGGCAGCAAAACGCTCAATCAGGCCATCTATACATGAAGCTGTTCCATATACAAGTCCACTGTTCATACAGTCTATTGTATTTTTACCTATTACACTCTTAGGTGCTTCCATGCTGACCCTTGGAAGCTGCGCTGTCTTTGAAACAAGTGAATTCATCGAAGTATTAAGTCCCGGTAAAATAACGCCTCCTATATAATTAGATTTTTCATCAATTGCTGTAATTGTTGTTGCTGTACCCATATCAATTATGATAGCAGGCGCTCCATAATTATTAATAACAGCAACTGCAGCAACTATCAGATCACCGCCTATCTGCCTTGGTTCATCCATTAAAAGATTTATTCCGTTTTTAACTCCCGGTCCTACTACAAGTGGCACTATACCTGTTGTTTTTTCCACTGCTGATTTTATAACATTAAGAAGCTGTGGAACTACCGATGAAATAATCGCGCCCTTTATATCATTACTATTAATTCCATATATTTCAAAAACCGTTTTAAAACCTATTGCATATTCCAGATCGGTTTTTAACAGATCTGTCGAAAGTCTTTCTTCAAACAATACTCCCTTATCATCAATGCAGCCTATTTCTATATTGGTGTTTCCCATATCAATTGCAAGTATCATTCCCCTGCTGTTTTTCCTTTTATTTATTTTTTCCATCTGAATTATTATAACCCCTTTTACTTTATTTTAAAATTTCGTATATAACGTTTAACGTTTTCATCCGGTATCCTTGATTCACAGATTTTCTGTATAGCTTTATTTAAAGTGATTTTATCCATGTTATTGCTTTTTATAAATTCAAATGTATCATATGGATATACTGTAAAACATTCAGCTATAAGCCATGCAGCCGCCATAGATGCATAATATCCCTGATTAAATTCACGATTGCATATCTTTAATATCCTGTCAATATACATTCCCTTTTCGGTACTATGTGTCTTAATATCTGTCATTTCAACAATTCTTTTTCTGGAAATCTTCTTTCCTGTCTTATCAACCTTAATAAAATAATCAAGCAATATTATCAGACCTACCCTGACTTCAAATTCTTTATCAGAATAAAGATACCTCTGTATATGATCAAATATTTCCTGTCTGTATTGTTCTGTAATTGTAAATGATACACAAAAACTGTCACAGACTGACCAGTTATCCACAAGCGGAACAAACTTATCAAGTCTTTCCTCTGCTTTTATTATATTTTTTTCTTTTGACGTTCCAAAACCGGTAAGCATTCCTCTTAACATTACTTCTTCAAAGTATTTATCAGATGAAGCTTTATCGTCAAGAATCTCCTCCCAGTTTTCATATCCTGTATTATATTTACCATTCACTATATCTTTTGCGAATTTTCTTAAAACCGGAAGTCTTACTCCGACTAACGGCATTCCTCCTGTAACAAGCTTCTGTGAAAATTCTCTGTACTTTTCCTCAGATAGTTCTGCAAGCTTGTTTTGTATTGTTTTATTCATATTTTCTTTACTGCCACCTTTTAACAATCTGCATAAATAATATGCTCTTATACGTTTCTAAATCTGTTTCTGTCTTTAATTCTGTTCCTAAATCTGTCATTTTCTTTTAAGTCTAAAATTTCCCGACATAAAGTCTTTCATTATTCCAAATGCTTCTCTTATCATATAATTAATAAACAGCTGCTTATCACTGTCTGCCGCAATTCCATATACATTAGTAAGTCCCTGTGCCTTCGCCAGCTTTGTTGCCCTTAATACATGGAAATTATTTGTAACTACAACAGTTTTCGCAGATTTGTCATCTATAAATCTGACACTGCATACCATATTCTGTAATGTACTTTCTGACTTGTCTTCTTTTATAATTCTCTTACTGCTTATACCGTGTTCAACAAGATACTGCTTCATGGCAAGTGCCTCGGTGATATCTTCTCCTCTGCCCTGCCCTCCTGATACAATTATTATAATATCACTATTATCCCTGCAGTATTTTAATGCCCTGTCAAGCCGCTTTACAAGTGAGCCTGTAAGCTTAAGACCTCTTATCTGGCATCCAGGTATTATCATATATCTGCATCCGGATTGTTCCGGAAGTCTCATGGCTTTTATTATAAACAGCTCTATCGTTGCTAATATTATAATACTGATTATAAACATTATCCTGAAAAATGCAATAACAGCAGGTAATATTGTAATTAGTTTAGCATATAAAAGCACATCAATCAAACAAAGTATACTAAAACCAATTCCTGAGATTTTCCAGAATACAAGAAATGTTGATTTTTTTCCGGCATAATTTGCACAATCAATGTAATACTTAATACAGAATATTGCCAGAATAAGCCAAATAATAACCATTTAACGCTCCTTAAATTTAAAACCGCCATTAAGGTATTCTTATTTTAAACTTAATTCCTTAATGGCGGTTTCTATGACTTTATCTTATTTTTGTTTTACTTTTCTGATCTTGAATCAATTTTTGCAATATCTACAATACTCAATTCTTTATTATTAAATGCATGCTCAAGGCTTGAGATAAGTGCATGAGCTGTATCAAGACTTGTAAGGCAGTGTACGCCTGTTTCAATTGCATATCTTCTTATAAGGAATCCGTCCTTTGCTCTTTCGATACCATTTTCAGGTGTATCTATTACAAGATCAATCTTATGTGAAAGTATTAAATCAAGAAGTGTCGGAGCTTCCTGTCCAATCTTATTTACCTGTATTGCATTTACACCATTCTCTTTTAATACCTTTGCTGTTCCTCTTGATGCATAAATCTTATATCCTAATGCTTCAAATCTCTGGGCAATATCAACACCATCCTGCTTATCAGCATCACAGAGTGTCATAATGATCTGCTTATGTTTTGGAAGATTAATTCCTGCACCGATAAATGCTTTATAAAGTGCTTCATCAAAGCTCTTTGATATACCAAGGCACTCACCTGTTGACTTCATTTCAGGTCCAAGGCTTATATCTGCGCCCCTGATCTTTTCAAATGAGAATACAGGCATCTTGATTGCATAATAATCAGACTTCTTCTGAAGGCCAGGCTTATATCCTAAATCTGTAATCTTGGCTCCTGTAATTACCTTTGTTGCAAGACTTACAATCGGAATACCTGTAACCTTACTGATATATGGAACTGTACGGCTTGAACGAGGGTTAACTTCAATTACATAAACCTGATCATTATAAACGATAAACTGAATATTGATAAGACCCTTTACATGCAGTGATCTTGCAAGTTTTTCAGTATAATCAACAATCATATCTGTAATTCTTTCAGATATTGACTTTGCAGGATATACTGAAATACTATCTCCTGAATGAATACCTGCTCTTTCAATATGTTCCATGATACCCGGTATAAGAATATTCTCACCATCACATACAGCATCAACTTCTATTTCTTTACCCATAAGATACTTATCAACAAGGATTGGATGATCCTGCTTGATTCTGTTAATAATGTTCATGAATTCTATAACATCTTCATCAGATACGGCAATCTGCATTCCCTGTCCACCAAGTACGTATGAAGGTCTTACAAGTACCGGATATCCAAGTCTGTTTGCAACTTTTAATGCTTCATCTACTGTAAATACTGTGTCACCCTTTGCTCTTGGGATTTCACACTTTTCAAGTATTTCATCAAATAATTCCCTGTCTTCTGCAGCATCTACATCTTCGGCGCTTGTTCCAAGAATTGGAACACCCATCTTCATTAACGCTTCAGTAAGCTTGATTGCTGTCTGACCACCGAACTGAACTACAGCTCCATCCGGTTTTTCAATATCAACAACATTCTGAACATCCTCTGCTGTAAGTGGCTCAAAATACAGCTTATCAGCAATATCAAAGTCAGTTGATACTGTTTCAGGGTTATTATTGATTATGATTGTTTCATAACCTGCCTTTTTAAATGACCATGTACAGTGAACTGAACAAAAGTCAAATTCAATACCCTGACCGATTCTTATAGGGCCTGAACCTAATACAAGAACCTTCTTTTTGCCACTTGTTTCTATTGCTTCGTTTTCGCTGCCAAATACTGAATAGTAATAAGGAGTTGTTGCCTCAAACTCTGCCGCACATGTATCAACCATCTTAAATGCAGCATGGATACCATATTCGTCTCTTAATTCCTTAATCTGCTTCTCTGTCTTTCCTGTAAGCTGTCCGATAACATTATCGGGGAACTCGATTCTCTTGGCTTCCTCTAATAATTCCTTTGTAAGAGGCTTATTCTTTAATGAATTCTCCATCTCAACGATAATCTGTAACTTATCTATAAACCAGCGGTCAATCTTTGTTATTTCATGAAGCTTTGCAGGAGCAATATGTCTTCTTAATGCTTCTGCTATCTTCCAGATTCTTCTGTCATCCACAATTGCAAGCTCTTCTAAAAGTTCATCATCTGTAAGAGCTGTAAAGTCATATGACATAAGGCTGTCAACATGCTGTTCAAGTGAACGTATTGCTTTCATAAGACCACCTTCAAAGTTATTTGCAATACTCATAACTTCACCAGTTGCCTTCATCTGTGTAGTAAGTGTTCTCTTTGCAGAAATAAATTTATCAAATGGGAGTCTTGGAATCTTAACAACACAGTAATCAAGAGCAGGTTCAAAACTTGCATATGTCTTACCTGTAATTGCGTTCTTGATTTCATCAAGTGTATATCCAAGTGCGATCTTTGCTGCAACCTTAGCTATAGGATAACCTGTAGCCTTTGATGCAAGAGCTGATGAACGGCTTACTCGAGGGTTAACCTCTATTACACAGTATTCAAAGCTGTCAGGATTTAATGCATACTGTACATTACATCCACCTGTAATACCAAGTTCATCAATAATATTAAGTGCAGATGTTCTTAACATCTGATATTCCTTATCAGAAAGTGTCTGTGATGGAGCAACTACAATACTGTCTCCTGTATGAACACCAACCGGATCAATATTTTCCATATTACAAACTGTAATACAGTTACCATTGCTGTCACGCATTACTTCATATTCGATTTCTTTCCAACCGGCAATGCAACGCTCAACTAAAACTTCACCAACACGGCTTAAACGAAGTCCATTTTCAAGAATTTCCCTTAATTCCTGTACATTATGTGCAATACCGCCGCCGCTTCCGCCTAATGTATAAGCAGGACGAAGTACAACCGGATAACCTATCTTTCTTGCAAATTCTTCACCAGCTTCAATATCTGTTACTACAAGTGATGCTGCACAAGGTTCACCGATTTTTTCCATTGTTTCCTTGAACATAAGTCTGTCTTCGGCTTTTTTAATAGTAAGTGATGTAGTACCAATAAGCTTTACATTATGCTCTTCAAGGAATCCTGTTTCTGCTATTTCCATTGCCAGGTTAAGTCCTGCCTGTCCACCAAGTGTTGGAAGGATACTGTCCGGCTTTTCCTTTAAAATCACCTGCTTTAAAGCCTCAACTGTAAGAGGTTCAATATAAACCTGATCTGCAATATCCTTATCTGTCATGATTGTAGCAGGATTTGAATTAATAAGAACTACTTCAATGCCTTCCTCTTTAAGTGACCTGCAGGCCTGAGTACCTGCATAATCGAACTCTGCTGCCTGTCCAATAACAATTGGACCTGAACCGATAACTAAAACCTTCTTAATATTTGCATTCTTTGGCATCTTACTAGTCCTCCTTCTTCATCATTTCAATAAATCTGTCAAAAAGATACGCTGTATCCTGTGGACCTGCACATGCTTCCGGATGGAACTGTACAGTAAATATATCTTTACCTATATATTCAAGACCTTCATTTGTCTTATCGTTAACATTTTCAAATGCCGGCTTTACTACCTTTGGATCAAGTGTTGTTTCATCAACAACATATCCATGATTCTGTGTTGAAATATAAACTCTTCCTGTCTTTAAATCCTTTACCGGATGATTTGCACCTCTATGACCATATTTAAGTTTATGTGTATCAGCGCCTGTTGCAAGTGCCATTAACTGATGACCTAAGCATATTGCAAATATTGGCACATCACTTTCATATAATTTTTTAATCTCGGCAATTTCATCTGTACATTCCTTTGGATCTCCAGGACCATTTGATAACATAATGCCATCAGGATTTGCTTCAAGAATTTCTTCTGCTTTTGTTCCTGCAGGATAAATTGTAACTTCGCATCCCCTCTTATTTAATGACTTTGCAATATTGGCCTTTGCTCCCAAATCTAATAGTGCAACCTTAAATCCATCACCTGGAATTACAGACTTTTCAGCACATGTAACTTTCTTTACAACACCTGTAACTTTATATTCTTTAATCTTAGGAAGAACCTCATCAAGATTATAATTACTGTTTGTTGTAATCATTCCGTTCATTGTTCCCTTCTCACGTAATATCTTTGTAAGGGCTCTTGTATCTATTCCACAGATACCCGGAATATCATTATCAACGAGGAATTTTTGAATTGTATCTTCACAACGGAAGTTGCTTGGCATTCTCGAAAGTTCTCTTACAATAAATCCATCTGGCCATGCTTTCCTTGATTCCATATCTTTGTAGCAGATACCATAGTTTCCTATCAGAGGATATGTCATTGTAACCGCCTGTCCTGCATAGGATGGATCTGTCAACACCTCCAAATATCCTGTCATTGAAGTATTGAAAACAATTTCGCTAATCACTTCGCGTTCAGCGCCAATACTTGTTCCGCTAAACACTGTTCCATCTTCAAGAATTAAAAATGCCTTCATGAATGCCACCTAATTTCCTTTCGTAATTACTTTATTAAAATTCATTGAGAAATGCTTTCAAATCTTTTGCATATCTGCATTACAGACATACCAAAATCTTATTTAACGAGATTTGCGCAAAAAAAAAGACACAATTATGCCTTTCTTTCTCAAATTTAATAAATTTTATCATACATATCATATTATTTCAAGTCCATGTTAGGGCAAACTATAACTTATTTTTGTTAAATTATTTAATATATATTGCAAATTATAGTCTGCCCGCCATTTACTTTATGTTTTTCCGCATTGTTAACTGTGTGAAATCTTTGTTAGTTTGTATTTATATGTGATGAACCCGAGTTTACATCTGTCCGCTCTGTTTTACCATTTATTTCCATCTGTCCGACATATTCCCATGTATTACCATTATCTGCCGACTGATACTTTGCTGCTGTCTTTCCATTATTATATATTCCATTATCAGTCTGCTTAAGATACACTGTGAGCTTGCCATCACTATCCTTTTCGGGTACAGTGGCTACCTTATAAACATCATTCCACTGAAGTTTCTCACCATTGGTTCCGCCTGAAACACCTGTACTGTTTGAGTTGGCAGCCGAACTGTCAAGTTCCTGTGGCTGGAATACAACTTTTGAAAAGGTCATGCCGCCATCCTTTGTCATATAAAGATTACTATCCATTCCATCGGCATATTTGTAACAGATAAATCCTGTTTTTTCATCAACAAAATTCACTTCATCAATATCATCTTTTAAAGGTCCGGCCCCAACTGATGTCCAGTTTTCGCCACCATCAGATGTAAGATATATCTTTGACCCTTCCTGATTATCATCAGATGGATATCCGGCAACAATAACTCCTGAATTCCCAAAAAAGTTAACATAAAAATAATAAACGTCATATATCTGGCCAATCTCACATGTAACCCAGTTTGCGCCTTTATCATTGGAATATATTAAAGTCACCGGCGTATTCTTATCATTGTGTGTATTTCCACCATACAGAAATGCAGTTTTTGCATTATCTATCATAAAGCTGCCATCTATCAGCTTTGTCTTTTCATCATTCTTAAAAATCAGGTTATCAATGTCAACCGGTACTGTCACATACTTTTCTCCACCATCGAATGTGACCATCAGATTATGGTTCTTTATCTGATATCCGGTGAGTTCACTTGAACTTGATTTAGTCTCACTCTCAGTCTGTGAATTACTGCTGTCCTGTGAGCTGCTGTCCGTAATACCATATTCCGAAGAGCTCTGTATTTTTGCCGGATAAATGGTAGCTGTATTATCTGAATGAACATCGAGTTTAAATGTAACAACCCACTCAAAAACCATTCTGTTTCCACTGCTCACACCATTCCAGGACGAAAAGTATTCCGTTGATTTATCCCGTAGCTTTGCAGAAAATTTTATATATGCCGTATGATCATTTTCGCTAAGAACATTTATCTGCTCTATTTTAACATTTTTAAGTGCTTTGGATGACTGCACATAAAGCGGGGTAAACTGCCCGGTGAACCTGTCTATCCACTTATCTGCCATAACATCTGTCGATACTGCAAATTCGTTCTGCTGTGCTGATGTCTCTGAATCATCCTGCTGCGTTGATTCGCTTTCTGCAGCTTCACGTGTGCCATCGTCAATAACGTTGCCATTCCCATCAAGTGTTATATTAAATGTGTACTGTGATTTAAGCTTAAGACTATTTGCCTTTTCTTTTTCTTTATTAAAATGCCACAAAAATAAGACTAAAAGAACGAGACAAATAGTAAGAGCTACTCTTGTAATTATTCTCCCTTTAGTCTTATCATTCTGCATGTAAACGCTCTCCCTATTTTACTTTTCGTGTTTTATGTGTATTGCAACACGTACCATTTTTCTGTAATTTTTATAATCCCACAGAAAATACATTGCAAGACCGCCTATAATAAGCATGAAAACAACAAATACCGGATGAACTATAAACATCCATCCATATGATAGTTTTCCATTTAATATAGGTACAAGATATGCAAGAAGTATCGCAATAGCCATTACTGCCCCGTTAAATGCACTTCTGTTTCCGTAAAATCCTTCAATATGGTC
The DNA here is from genome assembly GCA_934330725.1 of uncultured Lachnospiraceae bacterium. Taxonomy (GTDB): domain Bacteria; phylum Bacillota; class Clostridia; order Lachnospirales; family Lachnospiraceae; genus Lachnospira. The sequence continues at coordinate 29,608 of CAKRGM010000008.1, forward strand.
AAAACTTATAATGTCAAGCACCTCACCAACGGGTCTTGCACATACTGTTACTATTGTCAGCAGCAGGCTATGTACAAACGGTACTCCGTATATTGTAAGAATTATTGTATAACATATAAAATCTGTTATCATCTTTATTATAAGCCTGTTTAAGAAATTCAGCTGCGGACTTACCATGCACACCCTTATCATAAGATAATCCCTGTCTCCAAGCGATAAAATAAGATTGTTTGCCAGACTTCCACATACTGTTGACAAAATAAAGAACATATATATGATTGTAAGTTCACCGTGTGACTTTATCATAGGAAAATATTTTCCAATAATGCAATATGGAAAATATATAAAAATCGCAAAATAAACTGTTTTTTTTGCAAATTCATAAATATAGAGGAATATCTGATATATAACCCCGACAACAGTTCTTATTCTTGACTGCTGCTTATCAAAAATATCCTTGCTTATATGACTTCCAATAAACGGAAGTGTCATTAAAGCCCTCAGGCATTTGTTCGCACCCTCATGAAAACTAAGGGTCTTTTCAGCAAATAATCTTTTATAATATTTCATTATCAATCTCTCCTAAAATATCAAGCACTGCCTTTCTTACTTCCGGTACTCCAAGAGTTTCTTTTGTAATAAGATTCAGTTCTCCATCGTTTAATACGATAATATCCTGCGATATTTTTTGTGCCACCTTTAAAAGTCCGGTAGATACAAGTATTGTATAATCACTTTTCACAGAATTTAATATTGAAATATATTCATCAATATACTCATTACTACAATAATCAAGCGGTTCATCAATAAGAACCACTTCTGGCTTTTGTACAAACATTGTTGCAAGCTGAAGTTTTTTCTTATCCTCAAAACTATAATCACATATCATTGTATCCTTTACTTCTTCACTGATATGTGCCTTATCAAGATAATCATCAGGGTGTCCCTTATCACCACATAATCCGCATAAAAATCTTATGAATTCATATCCTGTAATATACATTGGAAGTACACTCTGCTTTGCCGCAAAAAATATACCACCTCTTTTTTGTGTAACTATTTTACCTGCGTCAATTGACAAATCCCCGCAAATACATTCAAATAATGTCGTACGTCCTGCTCCCGGTCCTCCAAGTATAGGATATATCTGACCATTATTAAATGTGTATTCAACATCTTTTAAGATTTCGTGTTTATTAAATGATTTTTTAATATGATTTAAATGTAACATAAGTCAATTCTCCTTATATTTCACATAAAATATATTATATTACATATTAATAGCTTTTGTAAACATCCACTTAGGCCGTTTGTCCTCTGTTTACATACACCACTCAGGATTACTGTTTACCTGTCCCATTAAAAAAACGCATTTTTAGTGTGTTTCTCATGCTACACAGCTATTTTTGCTTATTGCATTAACACATTTAAAGTGTTATAATTCATTAACTTATAAAGCGCAAACAGCGCAGGAATGGAGAATTATAATGAAAGCAATTAAAAAGCACTGGCGTTTATGTTGTGGATTATATGTGCTTATTTATCTTCCATGGTTTTTTATCCTGGAAAGAACTATAACACCAGATACACCGGATATACATATTCTTAACAATTCCATAGACTCAATGATTCCATTTTGTGTATACTTTATAATTCCTTACATGTTATGGTTTATATATATAGGAGTTTCCGTACTTATAATGGGATTTCGTGGAACCGACAGCGAATTTTTAAGATTTGCATTATCACTTATAATAGGAATGTCATTATGCCTTATGATATGTATGATTTATCCCAATGGACTCACACTTCGTCCTGATATAAATTCACTACCGGATAATATATTTGGAAAACTGACCATGATTATATATGCATCTGACACACCTACAAACGTATTTCCAAGCATTCATGTATACAACTCTCTCGCCATTCATATTGCACTTGCCAAATGCTCGTATCTTAAAAAATATAAATGGGCAAAACCTGCTTCACTTATATTATGTATTACAATATGTGCATCAACGCTTTTCCTTAAACAGCATTGTGTTGCAGATGTCGCAGGTGCTGCAGTTCTTATGGCAATATTGTATATCTTTATATATGTTATTGACTACAGGAAAGTATTTAAAAAAGATACCCAGTCAGATGAGTCAGAAGAAATAGGTATTACAAATTAATAATAAAAACACCGGTTAATAAAAAATCACCAGCTGCTATTGCAATGTCATCCTTATATAAATGATATTGCTACTGTGGCTGGTGATTTTTTTAAGATATTATAATGTCAGAGCAAAAGAAATGTCTGCCAGTGACTTTTTGAATCTGATATCATATTATTCATCAAATATACTTACAATCTCTCCATCAAGTATACGATTCATATTTTTTACTGCGCAAAAATTACCGCACATTGAACATGTATCTTCCTTTTCAGGCTTTGCTGACTCTCTGTATCGTCTTGCTTTCTCGGGATCAATAGCCACTTCAAACATACGCTCCCAATCGAGTTTCTTCCTTGCAAGACTCATCTGATAATCCCAGTCAGAGGCTCCTTTTACTCCCTTTGCAATATCAGCTGCATGAGCTGCTATCTTTGATGCTATAATTCCTTCTTTAACATCATTGATATCAGGAAGACGTAAATGCTCTGCCGGTGTAACATAACAAAGAAATGATGCACCATATGTTGCAGCAATAGCTCCTCCTATGGCAGCTGTAATGTGATCATATCCAGGCGCTATGTCTGTGACAAGAGGTCCCAGCACATAAAAAGGTGCTCCCTTACATATTGTCTGCTGAATTTCCATATTAGCCTTAATCTGGTTAAGTGGCATATGTCCCGGACCTTCAACCATTACCTGTACATTTTTTTCCCATGCTCTTTTTGTAAGTTCACCCAGTGTAACAAGTTCTTCAATTTGTGAAATATCAGATGCATCTTCAATGCAGCCTGGTCTGCAGGCATCTCCAAGACTCATTGTAACATCATATTTTCTGCATATCTCAAGAATATCATCATAATGCTCATAAAACGGATTCTCTTTTCCTGTCATTTCCATCCATGCAAATATAATCGAGCCCCCTCTTGAAACAATATTTGTAAGACGCTTTGCAGCCTTGAATCTTTTTGCTGTAGCTTTGTTTATTCCACAATGTATTGTCATAAAATCAACACCATCTTTAGCATGCATCTCAACTATATCAAGCCATTCCTGTGTTGTTATCTCTCTTAATGCTTTATGATAATAAACAACTGCATCATATATCGGAACTGTTCCAAGTGTAGCAGGACACTTTTGTGTAAGAAGTCTTCTAAACTTTCTTGTATCACCAAACGAACTAAGATCCATTATTGCCTCTGCTCCCATTTCAACTGCGCTGTTAACTTTTTCAAGTTCCATATTCATATCAACACAGTCTCTTGAAGTTCCAAGATTTACATTAATCTTAGTACGCAGGCTTGAACCTATTCCGTTTGGATTAAGACATTTGTGTTTTTTATTAGCCGGAATTATCACCTGTCCTTTTGCCATAAGTTCTCGCAGTACATTAACATCCATTTTTTCTTTTTCTGCAACTATTTTCATTTCTTCAGTAATGATGCCTTTTCTTGCCGCATCCATTTGTGTTGTGTATTCTGTATCTGACACTTTTATACACCTCCATAAATTATTTATTATTAACTTGTATATTTTCGGGATTAAATTTCAGAAATGGCAGGCCGGCTTTATATTAATCGAATCAGCTCCGCGGCCTCTTAAATATATATGAATCTTTAGATTTTTAATATGTACCGTTATCCTGATATGCATAATCACTTCAGAATACATAATTATTTAATATACATAATCGTTTTGATATGCGCAAATTAATCTGATATGCATAATCATTTTGATATGCACAAATTAATCTGATATACATAATTGTTTCAATATGCGTAAACGCTTTTAATCCATATATATTTATCCGGTATTTTTGATTACCAGAATCTCCCTACGGTGGCATTATCCACATCAGGTTATGGGTCGGAATTTTTATAATATTATAATTCAACTATGCAATTCCCTCTCAGCACTGCCTTAAAGCAGTATATACGCTCCCCAGAAAATATATTTCAAGTATAGACTCTAATAAAATCTGTGTCAATAAAAAGTCTGCCTTTACTGTATATTTCTCAATAATATGTTACTGTTCCGGACTGCGTCAGTTTTTTTCTGATGCGGCAGATTAAAATTTGCAAAAGTTCTCAGGCAGGTTTCCGGTCCGGTTATTTGCAGGATGCTGCATCAGCAGCAGCGTAGAATATAAACGAATCCTCTGTTCAAACTACTTTAACAGCAAAAACAAAATAATAATAAGCTGCTTCTTACATGCATGCATGATGAAACAGCTTATTATTATTTTTATGAAGTTATTAATGGTTGCTTTTTCTTTTTTAATTAATAATTAGTAAATGCATCCGCCTCTGATTTAAGGTCTTCAACTGCCGCTGCACTGTTACCCATCTCTTCACTGATATCATTCATCTGCTGAACAAAATCTGAAGTGCTTGTTGCAGCATTTGTAATCGCGCGGCTTCCAAGATCAATCTCATTTGCTATCTTATCTATTGAAGCTACTATATCATCCATGGCTTTCTTTAACTCATCAGCATTACTGTTAAAGTCTGTCATTGTTTCACTTACATAACATGCATCTTCATTGTATTTTTCACCTGCAACAACAAATTTGTCATAATCAGGCAATATTGACTTTTCAACAAAATTTATCATGTTCTTTGAATTATCTGCAAGTGCGCTTACAGCCTGTGTTACATATTCATTAATAGACTGAATGTTATTAGCTGTATCACGGCTTAAATCTGCCAGTTCCCTGATTTCATCCGCAACAACTGCAAATCCCTTTCCAGCCTCTCCAGCTCTTGCTGCCTCGATTGATGCATTAAGTGCTAAAAGATTGGTCTGGCTCGAAATGTTAAGTATCTCTTCTGTAAGTTCATTTACCTTTTCAACACGCTTACTGTCATCTATCGCTTTCTTTAATGTACTTACAATATTAGATACCATCTTTCCGGCATCCATTTTATTCTGATTAGCCTGCTTTGCAAGTTCATCTGCTCTGTCTCTCATCTGATTTGAATATGTATTTATTGAATTAGTCTTATCTGCAATATCCTTAACAGTTTTTCCAACAGTTACAGTACTTTCATTAACATACTGCACAGTTGATGATATTTCCTGCATAGATGCTGATAACTGCTGCATTGTAGAAGATATATCCTCTGCATTTGCATTAGAAGATGAAACATCCTCACTTACATTTGCTACTACTTCATTAAGCTTTGTCGTTCCAACAACAAGCTTCGCCATGATACCCTGAAGCTTCTCTAAAAATATATTAATACCAGCTGCAAGCCTTCCAATCTCATCATTAGACTTTATATCAAGTCTCATCGTAAGATCGCCATTTCCTTCTTCAATAAGTTTAATCATCTGGTCAACCTTCTTACTTGACTTTGCAATTGGTGAAGCAACTTTTAACTGACATATTAATATTGCAATAACTATTATAAGCACAGTAAGTCCAAAACATACGGCAGCAATTATTATCGAAAGATTATAGCTTGCCCGCATTTTTCCCACTGCATTGTCTGCCTGTTCTCTGTCAAATGATATAATATCATGAAGATCATCCTCAATTGCATCACTCAGATCCACAAAATCTTTATTTGCCATCTTTAATGCTGACTCAGTGTTACCATTCTTTACATATTTTGTAAGATGGGTACATTTTGACTTATATGGTGTATAATGACTTCTCAGGTTATTATACAGCTCTTCTTCATGTGTATCTGGTGTAAGTCTTTGTGAAAAGTCATCCATATCTGACTCAATATCTTTTTGCACCTGTTCAATCTTAGAATATGTAGAATCCTGCAGTTCCTTCGTATCTGCCACAACATAACTGTATGACAGCTTCATAAGCTTTTGAATATTTTCAGCAATACGTCCGGCCTGCTCTACATTCTCCAGATATACATTTGCAACAGCTTCCCCTCTGGTATCAATCTGCCTTGCATTATAAATACTGCTTACACTTGTAATCAATGCAATAATAGCAAGTCCTATTACCGGCATTAATATTTTTGTCTTGATTGATTTCATAGTTTCCCCCTCCTATATACCGTATAATGAACAAATTAAATCAATAACTGATTGTATATTCTGCTATTTTATTATTAATGTTCTTGTATACTTATGTATATATATTACAATATTTTGTTCAAACAAACAACACTAAAAGTGTTATTTTTATATACTTTTTAATACACAATAATGACTGATACAGTGGCCCCGCATCAGTCCTTAATCGTACTATAACACGCTTATACATAATATCTTTTTACAAATGAAGTACTCTCTCTTTAATCTCCTGAGTACGTCCCTGGTTCCAGAACTGTGTTCCAATATATCCACATGTTCTTCTTGCAACGTTCATTTTATCCTGATCCCTGTTGCCACAGTTCGGGCACTCCCATATAAGCTTTCCATCTTCATCTGTTATTATCTGTATCTGTCCGTTATATCCGCATACTTGGCAGTAATCACTCTTTGTGTTAAGTTCTGCATACATTATATTCTCATAAATGTACTGCATAACTGATAATACGGCAGGTATATTATTTGCCATATCCGGAACTTCAACATAACTTATAGCTCCACCAGGTGAAAGCTTCTGAAACTGTGACTCAAACTTAAGTTTATCAAACGCACTTATATTCTCTGTTACATGTACATGATAGCTGTTTGTGATATAGTTTTTATCCGTAACACCCGAAATCTTTCCAAATCTCTTCTGAAGGCATTTTGCGAACTTATATGTCGTTGATTCAAGCGGAGTTCCATAAAGACTGAAATCAATATTTGTTTCCTCAGCCCATCTTTTACATGTATCATTAAGATAATTCATTACCTTAAGTGCAAACTCAGTACCTCCTGCCTGTGTATGTGATACACCTTTCATATATTTTGTACATTCACACAATCCTGCATATCCTAAAGATATTGTTGAATATCCTCCATAGAGAAGCTTATCAATAGTTTCACCTTTCTTTAACCTTGCCAGTGCCCCATACTGCCACAGAATAGGTGCAACATCTGAAGGTGTTCCCTTAAGTCTGTAGTGTCTGCACATAAGTGCTCTTTTACAAAGTTCAAGCCTTTCATCAAGTATGCTCCAGAACTTATCCATGTCTTTACCTGATGAACATGCAACATCTACAAGATTAAGTGTTACAACTCCCTGGTTAAACCTTCCGTAAAACTTAGGCTTATTATCATTTTCTTTATCTTTATAAACAGTAAGAAATGACCTGCATCCCATACATGGATAACAGTTACCTTCCTTAACCTCTTTCATTACCTTCTCTGATATGTAATCAGGAACCATTCTCTTTGCGGTACATTCTGCTGCAAGCTTTGTAAGTTCCCAATACTTGGAGCCCTCGCGTATATTATCCTCTTCAAGAACGTAAATAAGCTTCGGAAATGCCGGTGTTATATAAACGCCTTTTTCATTCTTGACTCCCTGTATACGCTGTTTTAAAACTTCTTCCGTAACAAGTGCAAGATCATCCCTTGTTCTTCCTTCAGGCACCTCATCGATATACATAAATACTGTGACAAACGGAGCCTGTCCATTGGTCGTCATAAGCGTAATAACCTGATACTGAATCATCTGTACTCCGCGTTTGATCTCATCGCGAACCCTTAATTCTGCCACATCACGGATTTTTTCATCAGTATATTCAATTCCTGTTTTATCAAATTCCTCTTTTACCTGCTTTATAAACTTTTCACGGCTCACCTGTACAAAAGGTGCAAGATGGGCAAGGCTTATACTCTGTCCACCATACTGTGAACTGGCAATCTGTGCAATTGCCTGCGTTGCAATATTACATGCAGTTGAAAAGCTGTGCGGCTTTTCAATCATTGTCTCGCTGATAACAGTCCCATTCTGTAACATATCTTCAAGATTAACAAGACAGCAGTTATGCATATGCTGTGCAAAATAATCAGCATCATGAAAATGAATAATTCCCTGCTCATGCGCATCTACTATATCCTGCGGAAGAAGAAATCGTCTTGTTATATCCTTGCTCACTTCCCCAGCCATATAATCCCTTTGTACACTGTTTACTGTAGGATTCTTATTGGAATTTTCCTGTTTTACTTCTTCATTATTACATTCAAGAAGACTCAGTATCTGTTCATCTGTTGAATTTGACTTACGCACAAGCGCTCTTTTATATCTGTATGTTATATATTTACGTGCTACTGTGAAAGCCCGCAGATTCATGATCTGGTTTTCAACGAGATCCTGTATCTCTTCAACATTAAGAGACCTGTTCATCTCCTCACATATTTTTTCTACATTCTCGGATATCATATGTATCTGTTCATCTGACAGCCTTTCATTATGTGCAACTTCCCTGTTTGCTTTGGCCACGGCCGCCATGATTTTTGTAATATCAAAAGCAACTTCCGAACCGCTTCGTTTAATAATCTTCATTCTCATACTCTCCCATATATAAACTGATTATTTAGTCTCCTGTATCATCACGTAAATACGAAATAAACATTAAGCTCAATAAATAATACAACATATAGTATTACAAGTCAATATGCATACCCAACATATAGTTATAACTAATTTTTGTTACTTTTGCATATATACCCTTTAAAATGTTCCGTAAATAAATATTCCAGCGCTGTTTCACTCAGGAACACCTGCAGTCACATACGGCTGTTATACAGTTCTTGCACTGCTGCATGTCATATATATCACCTGATGCTCTTTAGCCAGTTCCTCAAGCAATCCGGCTGCATGCTGCATCATTATATCATCAAAATTAACAAACGGATCATCCATTATTATAACTGATTTTTCCCCTTTACATATCAGCTCAATAAATGCCAGACGTTCACAAAGCCACATAGCATCTTTCATTCCGCTGCTGTAATATCCCATCTGCCTTAAAAAGCCCTGTTCATCAATATTCATTTCATATTCTGCATTAATGCTTATCTGTTCTGAAAAATCAGAATCAAACACCTTAAAATACTTTCTTATTCCATCCGATATTTTTCTTATATAATCTTTTATATAATCAGTTTTTGCTCTTTTTAAATATTCTTTTGTCTTTTTTATTATATCGGCTTTTTCCCTGCAACCAGACAGTTCAGACTTTAATCTTTCTATTCTGTCAGACAGTTCAAACTGCTTTTCAGTATTATCATCAAGCTGCCTTTTAAGTTCAATTATCTTTTCTCCTGCATTCTTTTTTGCTACTCTTGCCGATATCTCATTATACATTTTTTCTCTGTCAGACAAATATTTATATTCTTTTATATATTTTTCTGTCTCCTGTATTTTTTTAAGTTTTATATCAATTCTTTCGACTTCAGCTGCCCTGGCGCCGGAAGTGTTATCTGTTTTGCGCTTATTTTTTCTGTATAAACCGATACTTAATACACATGCGGCCGCAAAAAGCACTATTCCTGTAAAAAAGGCTGAATACAAAGGTCTTATAAGAACAGCCTGCAGTACAATAATTATAACAAAAGCCATATCCATTATAATTATATTTTTAAATGAAAGCTCGTCTTTATGGGACTCTATATAATTCCTCTTTCTGATAAGCTCATTCTGCCTCCTGTATAATTCCTCCTCTTCAGGAATCCCTGCGGAAAAATAATCATCAAGCCATTCAAGCCTTTCACGTTCCTTTTTATCAGGTCCGCATGCCATATTTCCTTCTGCTTTTTTTAAAATCACCTGTTCAGCATCATTTACTGCCTTTTTTAACTTTTCTGACCGTGTCCTGACATGCAGCAATTCCGTCTGTAATGTGCTTATTTTACCTTTAAGTTCTGCGATGTACCCTCTGTTTCCTGTTTTCACATAAATCTTATATGCATCATCAAGTTTCTTAATCGCCTGTTCATAGTCAATAGATATATCATCATCATAAAATGTTTCTTCTTCACTGATATTAGAAATCATACTTTCATTTACTTTTTCAACCTTTATTGAAGTCTGTTTTATAAAAAAAGTTGACATGAATGCATTCTTATCTATACCAAATATCACCTCTCCCGGAGTACCGCCAAAATCATTACTTGCATTACCCGTTTCAACATCAATAAGCTTATATGTATCATCACTTTCCTTATCAGCAAATGTTCTCTCAAGACGATATATCCGTCCATTCTCTTTGAAGCATATATATCCGCCACATGTTTCGCCATTCCATGGCTTATATTTTTTTCTTTCAGCCGTGTCAAGATCCTTCCTGTTACGTGTTGGAATCATCCCATAAAACATCGCACATATAAATGCTGCAAATGTACTTTTTCCAAAGCCATTATTCCTGTAAATACAATTAATTCCTTCATCCAGTCTTAAATAAAAATCTTCCAGACAGCCAAAGTTTTTTATATAACATTCTGTAATAATCATATAATTGTATCTCCCCGAAGTGCTTTAATCCCGTATTTTATTATTTTTTCTTTATCAGAAGTCTCTTCATCACTGTTTAAAATAAGCTGTACAAACTGTTTTTCAAACATTCCAAGTCTGTCCATATCTGTTTCTTTTTTTCTTACTCTTGTATTATCTTCAATTCTGAATGAAAAAAACTGATTTGCAAAATGCTGTAAAATATAGGATATATCAATCTCATAATCATCTGTAACATCACCATTAAGCTCAGCTTTTACCATATCTTTCGACGTTACATTGTTTTGACTGCATACTGATTCTATGCATGCTATTACATCAGGCGTTGTATAACAGCCCTCAATATTAATCTTAAGACTTACAGCATGTCTTGATGCAAAAGGAACGAACCTGTGCGAAATACTGCTGCCATTAATATCAAGAATCACAAACCCTTTGCTTCCACACTCATCATATCCTCTTGGCTCAAGACACCCGCAATAACAGCAGACTCCTCTTTCATCAATTCTGGCAGCGCTGTAGCTATGGATATGTCCTAATGCCAGATAGTCAATATTATACCCTGCAAAATCAGACGGCCTGTTAACCATACCATGATATACCACTATATTAATGGTTCTCCTGTCAGGTCTTATACGCTCAAGTTCCCCTGTATCTTTCAGTGAATATATACATACACCTGCTTTCTCATAATAAAGTGCGGTTTTTGTCATAATCTTAAAATTAGGCGGCCAGCCATTGCCCCCGGCATCTGCCTGTAATGACTGTGTATCATGGTTTCCTGTCAGATATAAAAATTGTATGTCCGGACATTTCCTGATGCAGTCAAGAACTATATGCTTTGTTTTAGGCAGGATTATATCTGTATCAAACATATCACCGGCAATTATAACAATATTAACATGTTGTTTTTGTGCATATTTAATCATCTGCACAAATGTCATTAAAATCTCGTTCCGCCGTCTGACTGCCTGATCTGCTGTCAGACTTGTACTTAATGCCGAATCCAGATGAATATCTGCACAATGTAGTATTCTCATATATCCTCCCTGTATGCAAACGTTTGTTCTATTATAAGTCATATTTTCTAAAAACTCAAGTATATATTCATCTATATTAACGAAATTTTCAAAGCCGGATATATTGTGTTTCATTTTGCAATTTCATGTGTTATAATACAACATGTTGTTAGTTCAATTCTAATATTAAAGAACTTATGCAGGGGAGGATTTAATTATTATGGAACGTGTAAAGTATAGTAAAGTCGAAGTCTGTCATGGCGATACAGCCAAAAAATTTCCGGTTTATGAAATTTACCTTGATGGTGTTATTGTAACAAAGGTCTCCTCAGAGCCTGAAGCATTAGAAATGGTTTCACGCTGGCAGGAAATATACAAATAAACACTTTTAATAAATATTTAAACCATACAATAACATAGAGTAAATAAATATAACCGGTATACATTGACTTAGTATCAACTGCATACCGGCTTTTTGTATCTTTATTTTCATTTTTGCACCACTTCTATGGTGCATTGCTGGCTTATATAAGTTAATATAAGGTTTATAAAAAATCCTGCAGTTTTTACAGACTTATCTTCTTCTCAAGCAGCCCGGATGTTCCTATAACAGAAGCGATAATCACAACTACACTTAATAAATATGCCGGCAGCTCGCTAAATACAGATTCTGTAATTCCCCCGCCAAACTCAATGACAGGCATTGCATTTGAAATCATTACATATATTAATGTTATAATGCAGAATATTACAAAGCTTAAAAATCCCCTGCCCCTTTTATTTGAAAGAAATGTGCGGCTGAGTGTCGTTGCAAAATAAGCAATGCAGACTATTGTAAATATCTGAACCCACATAAGCACTACTGTAACTACTACTGTACCAACAATATTTATCTGTGTATAATTCCCATATAATGACATCATCTGTTCCATCATTTCCTTTAAGCTATCCACCTGAGGAAACTGTTTAAGACACAGTTTGTACTGGCTTAAAAACATCAGTATATAAATAAAAGTAAGCACAATGGATGCAATAAATGTCGAAAGGACCTTTGCACTTATTATCTTATATGTAGAGTTTGGTGTCATAAAAAGCATATAACTTGTCTTTGAAGATAATTCTCTTGAGTAGGACTCAATAGCCAGAACCATTATATATATAATTCCAAAGAATATCCCCATGGAAAACAAAGCCATACTTATGACTGTATTAGTTCTGTCCTTTAACAGCATCGCAACAATGGAATAAAAATATACTGCAGCAAATGCAATAATTAATATTATATATTGTGTAAGTTTTTTTCTGTATTCATATTTTAATAGTTTTAACATTTAGGCCTCTCCTCCTTTATTTTATAACAATCAGGCAATTGCAAAACCTGCTGTTTTTCAGGTAATGCCCGGCAAAATCAACAATTCAGCACAGGTATGCTCCCGCTTATGAATAAATCTTCTTATAAAGATCTACTACTGTCTCTCCACGCTCCTGCTTTAACTGCTCTACATCACCTGCAAGCTGCAAAACACCATTCTTTATAAATACAGCTCCATTTATAAATGTTTCAAGTTCATCAACCAGATGGCTTGAAATTATCATTATATTGCCATTGACTGAATTAGCCATAATAAGACTCATTATTTTTTCTCTTGCAATAAGATCAATTCCATTAAGCGGTTCATCTAACATTATTACCTTTGCATTTCTAGACATGGTTGCAGCAATTTTAAGTTTTGCAATCATACCGGTTGACATATCCCTTACTTTATTATTTATATTCAGATCGAGTTCATTAAGCAGCCTGTTGAATTTCTGCACATCAAAATCCTCAAAGAAATCCGAATAATATTTTGCCACATCACTTATTTTCATATATGGATAGAAAAAACTTTCAGTTGACATATATGCAATATGAGCCTTTGTTTCGGTTCCAACCGGCTGTCCATCAAGGGTTATGCTTCCTGATGTAGGCTTAACAAGACCTGCTATCATTTTCATCATTGTTGATTTACCACTTCCATTCGGGCCTAATAATCCGTATATTTTTCCCTCTTTAAGCTGAAGACTGATATTATTTACAGCCGTACACTGCATATACGATTTTACAACTTTTTCCAGTACTAACATGTACACATCTCCTTTATTTATTTTATTTTACTTAAAATCATATCAATATCTTCTTTACGTCCCAGAACCTGTATATGATCATCTTTGTTAAATACATAATCAACAGCCGGCATTATATTACATTCTCCCTGACTTACTATACCGATAATATTTACATTATATCTTGCACGTACATCAGCATCCCTTATAGTACATCCTACCCATTCATCAATCACAGGTATCTCATATATAGAATATTCACTTGTAAGTTCAATATAATCAAAAACGTGATTTGCACTGACCTTTATTGCAAAATTACTTGCTACATCCCTGTCAGGATATATTACTTCATCTGCACCATTCCTTAAAAGGAATTTAGCCTGAATATCACGGCTTGCCATACTGATTACCCTTTTGGCTCCAAGCTCTTTTACAAGACTTGTAATCTCAAGGCTGTTCTGGAAATTCTCACCTATACATATTATGACATCATCAAAATTGCCAAGACCTATACTTTTTAAAACCTCCGGATTTGTGCAGTCTCCGACTCTTGCACTTGTAACAAGAGAAAACATATCTCTTATATGATCCTCATTTATATCAACAATCATTACCTCATTTCCAAGACTTAATAATTTATTTACAAGATGATGCCCAAACTTGCCTATACCTATAACTAAAATTGTTTTCATATTTCTCATACTAATCTCCATTCCTGCGCCGCTTTTAAAGCGCATTTTAAGTTTGTGAAAAGCACAAACAGCCGTATCTGTTAACCGACATTAACTTTTTCTTCCGGATATAGCACCGGTACTTTCTTTTTCTTAAATGCAAATGTAAGTGCAAATGTCATACTTCCTATTCTTCCACAATACATAAGCAGCATGATCACAATCTGGGATACGCAGCCAAGCTGTCTTGTTATTCCCGTTGACAGGCCGACCGTTCCTATTGCTGAAAACACCTCAAGCATAAGATCTTCCATAGGGAATACCTGCATGGCACTTATGATAAGAAGCGCAGCTACTGCCATTCCCATATTCAGTCCAAGCACCATACTCGCCTTTTTAATATCTTCATCCCCTATTCTTCTGCCCATAATATTACAGCCTGAAGAATTTCTTAAATTAGACCATATATATACCATCATGATCACTATTGTTGTTGTCTTTATACCACCTGCCGTAGAACCCGGGCTTCCTCCAATAAACATAAGTATTACCGTCAGGAACTTACTGGCCTGTGTCATTGCCCCAAGATCTATTGTATTAAACCCGGCAGTTCTGGCTGTAACTGATGCAAACAGTGACGTAAGCACTGTGTCCTTTGTTCCCATGCCCTGCATCAGATTATTACGTTCAAATATACCAAACAGCAATGCACTTGCAAATATAAGAACAGCTGTTGTAATAAGAACAATTTTTGTATGTAATCTATATCTTTTAAAATGCAGCTTATTATTCTTTATGTCATCCCATACTATAAAGCCTATACCGCCCACTACTATTAATGCCATAATAGTTATATTTACGATTGGATCATCATAATAACCTGTAAGAGATGAATATGCATTGTATTTTCCCATAAGATCGAATCCCGCATTACAGAATGCAGATATTGAATGAAATATAGAAAAATATATACCCTCAAAAAAACCACAGCGTGGTATAAAACGAATTGCCAGAATCAGTGCACCAATCCCTTCTGCAATAACTGTCCCTCTTACAATGTGTCTTACAAGCCTTACAACACCCGACAGCTGCATCGAACTTACACTTTCCTGTATAAGATTCCGCCTTTCCAGACTTATTTTTCGATTTAAAAACATTGAAAATATGACCCCTATGGTGATAAATCCAAGACCACCTATCTGAATCATTATAAGAATTACCATCTGTCCAAATAAGGTCCAGTGCTGATATGTATCAACAACGATAAGACCCGTAACACATGTAGAACTTGTTGCTGTAAACAAAGCCTGCAGCGGACTGGTCCACTCACCACTCCTGCTTGAAAACGGCAACATAAGTAAAAAAGCTCCCGCTATAATCACAAAGAAAAAGCCAAGTGCCATCTTCCTTGCGTTAGTCATATGCATAACCCTGTATTTAAATTTCATAATCCGCCTCGATTCCGTACCAATCTGACTATTCTTTCTTTATAATCAGTATTATATATTTTTAAGCAGTTCACCCAACTGATACGGCGAATCAGCCATGTATTCAGGCTTAAGTTCCAAAAGAAAATCTCTTTTCCTAAAGCCCCAGCTTACAAGTGCACAATCAACTCCTGCATTATCAGCAGTCTCTTTATCCACCTCTGAATCGCCAACATAAAGAGTATCTTTTTTTGATGCACCAAGTTTATCCATAACATAAAAAAGTGACTCAGGATTTGGCTTCTTTTTGGAATTTTCAGTCTGCCCAACTGCCATATCAGCATATTTATCAAAGAATATTTTAAACAGCCTTAAAACAGCCTGCTCATTTTTGTTAGAAACAATTGCCAGACTGCATCCCATTTCCTTTAAATCAGATAAAAGCTGTATTATTCCATCATATGGTGCTGTCTTTATAAGACAGTTCCTCGTATAATAATCCTTAAACATATCAAAGGCTTCTTGAAATCTGTCATTTTCAACTCCATCCGGCACTGCTGATTCCATTAACCGGTGAATTCCATTTCCCAGGAAGCCTTCTATTGTATCTGTGGTATATTGATTGAATCCAAACTGTTTCATAACATAATTAACGCTGTCAGTAAGATCGTCAATAGTATTAAGCAGCGTTCCATCAAGATCGAATATTACATTTTTGTATCTCATAACATTTTCTTCTTTCTTAAGAATATAAGCGTAATTATACATACTGCAAGAATTATTCCGCATATTATCGTAAATCCGTGAGGCGTATCAGAAAGCGGCATCCACTTTCCTTCTACATTCATCCCGTATATCCCGGAAATAATTGTCGGAATAGCCATTACTATTGTAATTGAAGTAAGATATTTCATTACATTATTCAGTCTGTTATCAATAACTGAAGACAACAGCTCTCTTGTACCATCAATAATATCCCTGTATATGGCAGTCATCTCGATGGCCTGATGATACTCGACACTTACATCCTCAAGCAGATCCATATCTTCAGGATACTGCTCAATTCTTTTATATCTGCCAAGTCTTTCGATAACGACAATATTAGATCTTAATGATGTTGCAAAGTATACCAGTGTCGATTCAAGCTCATGCAATTCAATAAGATCCACGTCCTGTGTATTTCCATCAATTCTTTCTTCTATCTCAACACGCTTTTTATCGATTCCTCTAAGGTATGCCTGATAAAGTGTAGCTGACCTGAACAATACCTGATAAATAAACCGCATTTTCTTCTTTGTACTTAAATCCTTAACTCTGTTTCTAATAAAATACTGCAAAATAGGAGTATCTTCCCTGCAGACTGTAATTATAACCCCGTCTTTTAATATTATACCAAGCGGAATTGTTGTATACATCTTTTTCTCATGTCTTACCTCTGGCGTTGGAATATCTACTAATATAAGCGTATATCCATCTTCAAGACTAATACGGGAACTTTCCTCATCATCCATTGCCGTTGCAAGATCTTCTATCTCTATTTCATAATAATCTGCAATCTCATTTAGCTCCTTACTGCTTGGATTAATCATCTGTACCCATATTCCATCTTCAAAATCATCTAACTCTTTTATAATATTATGTTCTGTTTTGAAAATGCTTACCATAAGAGTATCTCCTATCATTTATTATCAGTAATAATTATTATACTATCTAATCTTAATATCAGCAACAAAAAAAGATGAGAAAGCAGCTTTGCCATTCTCATCCAGGTTACAATCCGCATCCGCCATACACAAAACGCACTTCCAGTACTTTTGAGCTGCTACGCAACCGGTTTTACATTATACTTTCAGTAACAATAATGACAGTCCATCCCTTAAAAATTCAGTTACCTCTTTTTTCAGCCTATCATCCATATGACTCCATATATTGTTTATAATATTCATATTTTCAATTTTTCCATTAATTATATAGCTTGGATTTAATAAAAAAGAATTATTGACCTTGATAAATGTATCGATTTTTGGCTTGCTTTTGCCTTTTTCTACAAGAGAATAACTTCTGACCGGCATATCGAGCACATCTGCCATTTTCTGGCTGGTGTACCCTGCGTTTTTTCTGATATTATAAAGGACTTTATCTTCAGCTATTTCACTAACATACGCCCCGGCACACATTTCTCCGACATTTAAGCACTCAAAATATTTTTCTTTTGTTGCAGGATCAATACCATCGACTCTTGAAAGCATATTCTTTAATGTCCATATAATAAGATTAGACATTTCACTTCTTTGTCCTACAGGACATTTATATATAAAATCATTAAAAGGATTGCTCTTTCTGGCACTTCCTGTCAGAATATAGTCAATATCCCAACCCAGTTCATTATACAGATCAGATATTATATTATAAGATATATGATATATACCACGCTCCACTTTCCCATAATAATTACCTGATAAATTCATCTGTTCTGCGACCTGCTCCTGAGTCATATTTATTGTATTTCTATATCGTCTTATATTATTACCTATTCTGACATAAATTGAATTCATGAGCCGACTCCTACAACGCTTTTCATCAATTTTATCAGTACATTTTTTATATTTACACGTTATGTTTTTACCATAAATGCAAAAATATACCACATCTTTTTAAACCGATGTGGTATATTTTTTACGGATTGTTCCATGCTTTACGCTCCCACAATCCCAAAACATAATACAGACTAATTGCCGTTTTATATCAGCCGTCCTTCGCTTTTATATATTCGTCTCCCAGCGAGTGCAGTGTATTTCTTACCATTGCCTTCGTCTTCTGATCCATTGCAGCGAAAGCCTTAACTGCAGTCCATGCATTCTTAAATATTCCGGCTCCAAAATCAGACAGGTATTCTACTCCACTGGCTGTAATAAGTGAAAAGAACGTATCAATAAACTGTTTTCTTTGTTCCTTATTAAGTCCGTTTATCCAATTACACAATGCTTTATTAAGCCTCCTGCTGTAATCACTCAGCTTTGGAACTGTTTCAAGCTTATTTGCACATACCTGCCAGCTTGTTAAATCATGCTGCATTATTCCTGTATAATCACTTTTTACAACCATGTAATCTTCACCATGCTCCAAAAGCATCCCAACGATTGAGTATTCAGGCACTATTGTCTTTATCTTTGGCAGCATCTGCTGATATTTTTCACTTCTTATCATTTCTTTATCAAAACCCGGTCCATCATTATTATAGACTTCAATTATCTTGCGTTTCACAGTATATTTTGCATTTGCTGCCGCATACACTGCAAGATTTCCACCCTTTGAATGTCCTCCT
This sequence comes from uncultured Lachnospiraceae bacterium, assembly GCA_934330725.1. Classification (GTDB taxonomy): domain Bacteria; phylum Bacillota; class Clostridia; order Lachnospirales; family Lachnospiraceae; genus Lachnospira. Next base: position 48,674 of record CAKRGM010000008.1, read on the forward strand.
ATACGTACTTTGCCAGATAACACTCCTACAACTGAATTAACATAATCCACAGCTTCCTTCTGTGATGGTATCGGATCTAAAAAACTCATGTTAAAGTCTTCTTTCCACCCAACTATATTGTCATCAGTTCCGCAAAAAACAATGTAAATACTCCCATCCGTAAGTTCTACAGTAAACGCCTCAAACTGTTCTTCCTTTTGCTTATCTATTATCTGCACATACTTTGAAAGCCTGATATCCTTAAATCGCGTGCAGTCTGCCATCTGTCGCATAAATTCCGGGACATCGGCCACAAATGTTTTATTTTTTTTGAGCTTTTCTTTTTTACGCAGTTCAAAATATTTTTTTGCAGCCTGTTCAAGTGTAATCTTTTCATTACTGCCACGAAAAGGAATGACACCATTAAGCCCGGCATATGATAATTTTGAGATTACAAGATTATCCACATTATTAAATGGATCCTGATGAAATGTAAGATCACCACGCCATTTTAAATAATCAGAAACATTTGCCATGACATCACCCCCTTTTATTTTTACAGGCCTGATTACTGTTAAAGACCTATTTTATTGGTCTGCCACCATTCTTATAATAAAAAACTGCAAGCTGTGTCCTGTCTCTTAAATCCAGCTTTTCAAGAATATTACTCAGATAATTTCTTACTGTACCTTCTGATAAAAATGTTTTTTCTGATATTTCTTTATTACTTAACCCCTGTGCAACCAGCTGTATAATATCATATTCTCTCTGGGTTATATCGTGACTCTTATAGTCAAATTGTTCACCTTCTTTTATAAGTTCCGGAAGTTTATCCACAATTTTACCGCCAAAAACAGTCTGCCCCGACATAACTGCCTCAAGTGATGATGCCAGTCCTTCAAAATCCTGCTTAAGTATGTACCCTTTTACTCCAATACTCAATGCCTTTACGATATATTCATCATCCGAAAATGTAGTAAGAAAAAGTATTTTTGCATCAGGATATTTATTTATAACCTCCTGCGCTGCATCAAGTCCTGTCTTATGCTGCATTCTTATATCCATAAGAAGTACATCCGGCTTATTTTCCTCAAAAAGTGAAAGTGCCTGCGAACCATCCGTTCCAACGCCACACACCTCAATATTTCCTGTTGCCTGCAGAATCGTTTTAATTGCCATTGATACAAGTGTATCGTCATCTATAATTACAACCTTCATATTATCCTCCATTCCCGCATCAGCATGATTTTTCCACACCAATCTCCATTCCACATATACCTCATACCGACATGACTTTAGGTATATTAATAAATATCCTGAATCCGTCATCGTTACTTATATTTATATTTCCTCCAAAGCTTTCTACCCGCTCTTTCATATTATCAATTCCCATGCCTGTTCCATCACCGTCATGCACACATTTACCATTATCCTTAAAAAAGAGCTGGTAAAAAGCCGGATGCTCTCTCACTATTATATCAATAGTATCCGCATCACTGTGTTTAACAACATTTGAAGCCGCTTCCTTTATAATAGTTATTATACAGTACTTAAGCTGCTTTGGCACATCATTAACAATATCGTATTCATAATGGACCCCATAATTTTTCATTTCACTGATAATATCTTTAACCGCCTGGTTAAGATTTATTGATTCATCCCTTAAATCATGGACACTGCTCCTTATATTATTCATCGCAGTATCAAGTGTCTGTTTAACACTTTTTAACATTTCTGACGTCATTTCATCTTTACACACTGCCATTACTGCGCCAACCTGCAATATTGAACGCGAAAGCATATGTCCTACATTGTCATGTATCTCCCTGGCTATACGGTTACGCTCTTTAAGTGTTGCAATATTAATATCGCGATCCTGCTTCTCCCTTAAATATTTATACCGTTCTTTTAATGCATTATTCAGTTCCGTACTGTCATCACGCAATGTAATCAATTGTCTTTTTACATTACTGTACAGATGAAAAAATACATTAACCATTATTGCAAATACAGACAACACAACCATAATAATGCAATATGCCATATCATATATGAAAAACATATTTACAAACCCGGCACACACTGCCACAGCAGATAAAACTCCAACAGAAATATCCCTGTTTTTGTTTTTATGTACCATCCAGAAAAGTTCCATATCTTCATATACAAAAACAGGCAGCCCAAAACCAAATTCCGGTACTTTAAAGGACAGCGCTATAAAACAGGCTGTTAATATACAGTTTTTCATCTTATCCGTAAAATATACCCCGAGAAACATAACTGTAATAATAAGCAGTGCCAAGATAACTGTTTTCACGGTAACACCCGAATATATCATGGCACATAAACAGCAGGCATATATAACCATTCTGTTAATCAATGACATAAAACGCATACGTTTTCCTCTCCTTATCTATTAATCGAGAATTGTGAAACTTGATATTTTAAAAAATAATACTGCAAAATTAACAATTTATAAGCAGGTGCTTTGGAACGGCCGGTACTTAGGCGGTGTATTTTACCGCCTTATGTACCGTTGCCAGTAACAGGCAGCGAAAGCGTGCCTGCGTTAAATTGTTAATTTTGTAAGACACTATGTAAAAATATCAGGTTTTACAATTACCTGTTTATCATAATGTGACAAATGTCATATGACATTCTTATTGTAGTCACTGTTTTTCATTTTACAGATAACATATCATATAAGTACAGTAAATCATAATTATTTTATCATGGATAATAAAAAAAGAACAGAATGGAGGATATATATGAGTAAACCTGTTGTTAAAATTGAAAATCTGGTTAAACGTTATAAGGAACTTGTGGCAGTAGACCACTTTAATCTTACCATCAATGAAGGCGAGATTCTTGGTCTGTTAGGTCCTAACGGTTCCGGCAAATCAACTACGATAAGCTGTCTGCTTTCATTACTGCAATACGATAAAGGTACTATTGAAATATTCGGAAAGCCTATGCACCCGGACAGCTATGACATTAAAAAAGATATTGGTATAGTACTTCAGAATGTGGCTGTTTTTGATGAACTTACAGTCTATGAAAATATTGATTACTTCTGTGGACTTTATATTTCAGATAAAGGTTTAAGAAAACAGTATGTTCAGGATGCACTTGATTTTGTTGGATTAAATGACTTCAAAAAATATTATCCCAGAAAGCTTTCCGGCGGTCTTTTAAGACGTTTAAATATCGCCTGCGGAATTGCACATAAACCTAAGCTTATAATTTTTGATGAGCCTACAGTTGCAGTTGATCCTCAAAGCCGTAATAAAATTCTTGAAGGAATATCAGAACTTAACCGCCAGGGTGCAACAATTATATACACAACGCACTATATGGAAGAAGCTGAGCAGATCTGCTCAAGAATCGTCATAATGGACAAAGGAAAAAATCTTGCCAACGGCACTTCGGACGATCTTAAAAAATTAATTAAAAATACAGAAACAATTTACATTGATGTCCTGAATCTCAATTCAGACGATATTGATGAGATAATACAGATGAATCACGTATATGAAGTACAGTATGATGACACAAAACTTACTATAAAATGTACCGGTGGCAAACATAATCTTATTAATATCCTTAATTATATGCAGGAAAAAAATATTGCTTTCGGCCGTATATATTCAGAGCTTCCAACGCTTAACGATGTATTTCTGGAAATTACCGGTAAGCAGCTGCGTGATTAGGAAAGGAGTGTATTATTAATGTTATTTAACTTTAAATATAAATTTCTTCGGTCACTGCGTGTAAAGCAGCTTTTATTCTGGGATATGGCATTTCCAATAATTCTTGGAACAGTTTTTTTCACAGCCTTTAAAAATGCAGATAATTATCAGTTCTCTCCGATAAAAGTAGCAGTCGTAAATGAATCCGAAAACAAAGCATTTGAAACCGTAATAAATGAAGTCAGTAAAGAAGATGATGACCAGCTGCTCAACTCTACAGATACAGATGAAGAAAATGCAAAAAATATGCTTGCAGATGGAAATATTTCAGGGATTATTTACATAAAAGATTCCCCATCTATTACAATATCGCAAAACGGAGTTGAACAGTCGATACTTCAGTCTTTTATGCAGCAATATAAATCGCGTGAATCGGTTATCACCCAGATTGCAAAAGAGCATCCTGAAAATCTTGCATCTGCCATAGAAAAGCTAACCTCTGATATTTCTTATAATAAAGAAGTTTCATTGAATAATGAAAATATGAGCCATTCTGTCGTTTACTTTTACTCACTGATTGCCATGACATGCCTGTTCAGCGCAATGTCCGGTGTTTACTGTACACTTGACCTTTTAGCAAATCAGTCGGCAGTCGGTATCAGACGTGAAGCTTCACCACAGCATAAAATGAAAGCCGTCATGGGAGACTATGCTGCAACCGTATTACTCCATTTTGGCTGTATACTCATTTTGCTGTTTTATTTAAATCAGATCTTAAAGGTTGATTTCGGCAATAAAATGCCACTTATCATTATAACAGGATTCTTAGGATGTGTTATAGGATCCGCCATTGGTGTACTTATCGGTTCAATAAAACGATTAAGCGAAGGTGTTAAGATTGGCATAAGTGTCAGTTTTTCAATGTTATGTTCACTGTTTAGCGGACTTATGCTCAGCTCATTAAAAATGATTATTGATGAAAATATACCCGTACTTAACCGCTTAAATCCGGCAGCCCTTATCACTGACAGCCTTTATTCTCTTAATATGTACAGCGATTACAGCCGTTATACAACTAATATGATTACTCTTGTAATAATTGCTGCCGTATGTTGTATACTCAGCTACTTTTCATTAAGGAGGACCAGCTATGCAAACCTTTAATGCCTTTTTAAAAATAGTTAAAAACCATCTGCCGTCTATTATATTGTATTTTGTAATATTCAGCATATTTTCGGTAGTCCTTTCAACCTTTGCAAATAATGATCACAACGAATCATTTTCTGCCGACAAAGAACAGATTGCCGTATTTGATTATGACAACTCTGAGGAAAGCAAAGCACTTTATAACTACCTTGACCATACCCACACAATTATAAATATTGATGATAATAATGAAGCTATTGCAGATAACATGTATTACAGCTTTATTTCCTATGCGCTTACAATCAAAAAAGGATTCAGTAATGATTTTTCAAAGCTTGAAAATGTAAAGAGACCTTCAAGTACAAGCGGTGAATTCCTTGACAGCCAGATAAACAATTATCTGCATATTCTGGAATCATATAAAGCAGCCGGATACAGCGTTTCTGACAGTATTCACCTCACAGACGAAGCAGTAAACACAACTTCCGACGTGGAATTTATATCAGCATCATCTTCAAATGAGGAAAATACAAAAGCAGTCACATACTTTTTCAGATACCTGCCATATACATTTCTTGCAACTATAATAATTAACCTCGGAACTGCATTCTGCACCTTCAGAAAAAAGGATTTAAGTGCCCGTATCCAATGCAGCTCTTCATCAGTCACAAACCGTAACATCGGCATTGCAGCAGCTGCTTTGCTGTCAGGAATCGCTATGCTCATACTGTATATTGCACTTGCACTGATATTATATAAAGGTGAACTGCTTAATATGGCCGGATTACTAAAATGCCTTAACAGTTTTGTATTCCTGATATTTTCTGTAGGTGTTTCCTATCTGATAAGCTTTTTCTTTAACTCACTTGAAACACTTAATATGATTGGAAATGTCTATGCACTTATCTGCTGTTTCTTTAGCGGAATATTTGTACCTCTTGAAATATTAAGCACCGGCGTTAAAACTTTTGCACATTTTCTTCCTACTTACTGGTTTACACTTGCAAATAATCTTACAGATACATTTACAGGAAGTGCAGTCCAGTTCCAGAAATATTTCACTTACATTGGCATAGAAGTTTTGTTTGCTGTTGCTGTATTTGCTGCTTCACTTGCAGTATCAAAACTAAAAAGAGCATAAAACAGGCATATGCGGGTTTTGTATAACAATTTAATACAGACCCGCATTTATTTTGTAAAATCAATTAAAAATCAATATAAAAAGTACTTGACATTTATCTTAAGATATTATATTATTAATTTTGTGTTCGTCATTAGAACGATTTAATAAATCTTATTTTTGCGCGAGTGGCTCAGTTGGTAGAGCACCTCCTTGCCAAGGAGGAAGTCGCGGGTTCGAGTCCCGTCTCGCGCTTATTTTTATGCCTTTTTTCGTACTTATTAATAAAATCATAAGTTTTTCTTTTACAAAAAATGATGGCTGTGTTTTAGTTAAACAATTACACAGTCATCATTTTTCTGCCTTTTATTTATTTTATTACTCTACTCTCTATTCTTAAGCACCTGGGCCGGCTGCAATTTATTTATATGTCCTACAAGCAGCTTATTTATTACCAGATATAATAACAGAATCCCAACATACAGCACAGCATATATCTGCCATGTATATGTCGTATAAATACCACATGCAACATTTGAAACCAGATAAGGATAAATCGCATCCATACCAGCCTTGGCTAACGGTATACATATTGCCGCACCAATTGCCACAACATAAAAGTTTCCATTAAGATAAAGCTTTCCAATTTCTTTTTTCCTAAAGCCGAATATTTTCATAAGTGAAATGTTAAATGAAGATCTGTCTATCATAACTTTCATCATCAGGTACATAACTACACAGAATATAAGTATTGAAACAACAATTACCATTCTTACCATTGGCATCATGCTGTCTTTAAATACTGATGCACCTTTTTCTATATCATTCCTTGATATTGTTGAATACAGCGATTTGGCATCTACATCAAGCTTATGATCTGCAAATACTACATTATAATAATCATCAGATTTATCAAACATTTCACGCATATTATCAATATTTGTAAAAACATAAAATCCTGTACTGTATTGTGCTATATCGTCCACAGTAAATGTATAATCCTTATTTTCGAAATCATCCTTCAGTGTAAATGTATCATTCTTCTTAATGCCATATTTTTCACTCATCGCAAAAGATATAATAACTTTATCCTTATCCTTTGGAGTTTTTACATCAAAATATTTATCATCATCATCCAGGCCCATTAATGTAAAATAAGATTGTATCCTTTTACTTCCTTTTTAAATGTCTTAGCATATCCTGCCTGCCCACCATCAGGTACATTTTTGTCAGGATACTTATACATATACATGTATTCATATTTTGTATCAGCAGGTGTCTGCGTACTTATATAATTACACTGGACATAACAGTTAAGACCCAGCATAAGAATAAATAATGATATAAACATTCCAAAACATATAGTAAGTCCTGTTCTTGATTCACGTATAATCTGTCTTATTCTGAAACGTCCGATAAATCCCATATTTCCAAGTTTTATATTTTTTACACTCTTTGTCTTATGCTCATTTTTAATAAGACTTAAGGCTGTCCTTGACAATCTTTTTCTTATTACAAAGTAGTTAACTATGGCGGCAATTACCGGAGGCATTATAACGCCATATACAATAAGAAATGCTGAATAATATGTACTAAAATCAGGCACCGAATAGTAATCATAGCAGTCCTGTATCTGCACATTTATACCTGCCTTACTATATCCTGTAACCGTTCCCATGATGCCAAATATAAATGTTATAATTACCGGAAGGCTTATATAGTGCATTATAAGTTCTTTTTTTCTTACACCAAGTGCATATAATGCACCGATAACGCTGCTTTCCCTGTCAATTCCATGAATTACGAATACTGATATTACATATGTAAACAGAATAAGCATTATAATACCAATAAGCAGACCTGCTGATTTATTTATTGACTGGTCGTCACTTGACGCCTTTATTCTCGGATTATCTTCAGCCTTTGTAAACTGTGTAAGGTTATCTGTCTCACACTGTCCCGGTATAGTTACTTTCAGTGTCTTTAAATGGTCTTTAAACTCATCGTCAGTCATTTTGCCATTAAGAATATATGAATATACATACTCTTCTGCTTTTTCACTGTCTCCTGCTTTTAAAAGGCTGTTATATGTTGCGTTATTTACAAAGCCTGTACCAAATTCTTTACTGTTTACACTGCTGTCAGACATAGATTTAAGCGGCGCATCATAGTCAGGTGTAGAACCTGTTCCTGTAACCTTATATGTTTTTTCACCTATTTTTACATAAGAATTCAGCTTAATTTCATGTTCCTGACAGTATCTTTTCTCAAGTACTATATCATTATCCTTATGAGCCAGCTGTCCTTCATCCAGCTGAATAAGATCCACATCCTGCCTGTTTTTAAATATCCTTACACTACTTTCATCATCACAGCTGTATTCAAGATAAAACATAGGTTCAAGGGTAATACCTTTATCTGTAATCTCTTTCTTTTCATCATCTGTCAAAGGTGTAAAAACGCTAAACTGACCATCCTCTAAATGGTTATTTTCTGCATTCTCATCAACTCTTTCCATAACTGTTTCAGCTGCACCTGCCACACTGATTACAACATACATTCCCAATGCAATCAATAGGCCTAATGCCAGATATCTGACAAAATTATGTTTTAAATCTCTTAAAACTCTTTTTCTTAATATCTTCTGCATATTTTCCTCCACGCCCTGTTTATAAATCTTCTAAATCTGCTGCATTTACACGATTTTCATTTTCATATTCATCTTTAATCTGACCATCCTTTATCACAATGACCTTATGCACCATGTTTTTTATTGCATTATTATGCGTTACAATTAACATAGTCGTTCCGTACATTTTATTGATTTTTTCAAGAAGGATTAAAATATCTTTTGATGTTTTTGAATCAAGTGCGCCTGTCGGTTCATCACAAAGAAGAAGTTTTGGCTTTTTTATAAGTGCCCTCGCTATTGCACAGCGCTGCTGCTGCCCGCCTGAAAGCTGTGAAGGAAACTTATCCTGATGTTCAGTAAGGCCCAATACATCAAGCAGTTCGTCAATATCCATGGCATCCTGTGAAAGATATTCGCAAACCTGTATATTTTCTTTTACCGTAAGATTTGGCACCAGGTTATAGAACTGAAATATAAATCCAAGATTGTCCCTTCTATACTCGGAAAGCTGGTTTGAATTTAACCCTGATATTTCTTTACCATCCACCTTTATCGAACCGGAATCAACGGTGTCAAGCCCTCCTATACAGTTTAAAAATGTAGATTTTCCCGAACCGCTTGTACCAAGTATTGTACACATCTGTCCCTGTTTTACAGATGCTGTTATACCTTTAAGGACCTGTATATAACTGCTGTCTTTTCCATAACTTTTCTTAATGTCTTTAACTTCTAAATACATTTTCTTTTCCTTCTTTCTTTTCTTCATTTGCATAACACTGTTATGTTAAAGTTGAAATAAAATGCAGCCGTCAATGTATGCATACAAACATTATAGCTGCATAATTATTTAATCTTTATTAATGGCTTCCATCATGACCAGCCAGTCATGTTTAATGAATCTTATAATATCCTCCATAGCATGTATGGCTTCTTCCTGTGTATCCACATGTTCAAATATGTAAACAAATATATCTACATAAATATGTGATACAAGATGCGTTATTACATCACTATAACTTTTAATGCCAGTCCTTTTAGTTATCTCGCCGGCATACATCTTTACATGCCGCTGGGTAATATCAATAAGACTATCAAGGTATCCTTCAAAACCGGAGCCTTCACTTTTTTCTACCAAAAGTCTGAATTCATCACGATTATCATACATGTAATGAATTATCATTTTAGAAACGGCTAAATCATCCGAATACTCATTTTGTGCTATTTTTTCTGCATCCTCGGAACTATCAGCGCCAACCATAAGCAATTCCGCCGCATAATGCTGTTTTATAATATATACCATTCCATCAGCAATATCTTTAACCAGCGATTCAAATAACTCCTGTTTGTCCTTAAAAAAGAAATATAATGCTCCTGTCGTAACACCTGCTTTGCTACAAATACTTCTTAAAGATGCCTTCATATAACCTTTTTCTAAAAATTCAGCTTTTGCACTTTCTAAAAGCTTTCTCTTTGTTTCTTTATCATTCCCCATAGATCCATTACCAACATAACACTGTTATCCTCGCGTGCTATATCATGAACTCCTTTACAATTTTTGTCAATATAAATCTTTGAAAAATCTAAATTATATTTTTCTGCTTATACTATCTTAGCATAATCATATCAAAAAATGCACAACAAATACAAAATACAAAGTTTTTAAAAAAACGCTTGACATCAATCTTAATATGATATATTATATTACTTGTGTTCGTCATTATTTGAACGAATTTAATATTTGTTTTGCGCGAGTGGCTCAGTTGGTAGAGCACCTCCTTGCCAAGGAGGAAGTCGCGGGTTCGAGTCCCGTCTCGCGCTTTTTTCTTTGAGATATAGTTTTCTATATCTCTTTTTTATTAATAATATTGAGATCAAAATAAGGCAGCAGTTCATTTTATTTAAGAACTGCTGCCTTATTTTTTTATACAATCATTATACAATCAGTTAATTATTTCCTATATCCTTGATTGAATTAAAAAATTCAAGATCTGATTCTGACAATCTGATATTTGATGTTATCGGATTTTCTCCCGGTTTTGTTACTGTAATCTCAAGGACTGTTCCCACAGGAACTCCACCACCAAATACTCTGCCAATAAACGCAGAAAACTTCGGATGGTTCTGTGCAAATCTCTGCTGATTGTTTTTCAGCTTTAATAATGATGCTGGATTAAACATAAACTTATACACTCCGTTCTTGATATTAAATATTCTGATTAATTGTACTTGGTATGCTGCCTGATTGTCAACATGTTTTAATATTATATATTTACCATTAATGCACTTACCATTGCTTTAAAAGATTTCCAAATACATCCAGTGCATCCTGAATTACCTGCGGCTTTGACATATCAACACCGCAAAGCTTTAACAGCTCTATCGGATGCATACTGCTTCCGCCTGAGAGAAACTTCTTATATCCCTTAAGCACCTCTTTATCTCCTGCAATTATTCTTGTTGCAATGGAAATTGCTGCCGAAAATCCTGTCGCATACTGATATACATAAAATGGTGTATAAAAATGTGGTATTCTCGCCCATTCAAGCGCTATCTCATCATCAATTACCATGTCTTTTCCAAAATATTTCTCATTAAGCTTTCTGTATAAGCCACACAGATTTTCTGCATTTAAAACCTGGCCCTCTTCAACCATCTTATGTGCCGTCATCTCAAACTCCGCAAACATTGTCTGTCTGAAAAGTGTTCCCTTAAACTGTTCAAGATAATGATTAATAAGATATTTTCTTTCCTTTTCGTCTTTACAGTTCTTAAGAAGATAATTTATAAGAATTGCCTCATTACATGTCGATGCAACTTCTGCAACAAAAATCTTATAACCTGCATAAATATATGGCTGTGTTGAATTTGAATAATATGAATGCATTGCATGCCCCATTTCGTGTGCAAGCGTAAATACATCATTTAAGCTGTCCGAATAATTCAGAAATACATATGGATGTGTACCATATGCTCCCCATGAAAAAGCACCGCTTCTCTTACCTTCATTTTCATATACATCAACCCAGCCATTATTAAAGCCTTCCTTTACGACTGATATATAATCCTCTCCCAAAGGCTCAAGCGCCTTAAGCACAATCTTCTTTGCTTCATCATATTTTACATTTATCTTATAATCACTTACCATCGGAGCATATATGTCATAGAAATGCAGTTCATCCACACCCAGTTCTTTCTTTCTTAAGCTCACATAGTCATGCATTTTATCCAGATTTTTATTTACTGTATCAATAAGATTCATATATACATCAACAGGTATAAATGCATCACTTAAATACATTTCGAGAGTCGACTTATATTCACGCGCCTGGGCAAAAAAGCATGCCTGCTTTACATTTGCATAAAATATCTCTGAAAGTGTATTAATATAGCTTCCGTATTCTTTATATAACGATGTAAAGGCTTCTTTTCTTACATTTCTGTCGCTGCTTTCCATGTAAATGCTGAAACGTCCGTTAGTAAGCGGGACCATATTCCCCTTCTCATCTTTTATATCATCAAATTTTGCATCTGCATTATTGAACTTCGAAAATATCTGATTTGGTGATGTTGCCATCTGGCTGGTCATTGCAAGAAGTCTCTCTTCTTTTTCAGATAGTGAATGTTCTTTTTGCGCAAGCATATCGTCGATATAATGCTTATAGTCTTTAAGTTTTTCCGATTTAAGATACTCCTGCATCTTTTTTTCATCTATTGCAAGTATTTCAGGAACCATAAATGAATACTTTTCATTAAGCTTTATAACCGCCATCTGTGCTTTGCCTGAAAGCTCCTGATACTTTGCATTTGTGGTATCTTCGTAATATTTCATAAATGCATATACATACACTCTTTCAGCAAGGAAATCTGCATCTTCAGATTCCTTTAACGCATTATACAGATTTGCAGCAGATTCACCTGTCTTTCCCTTATATTCACATGGCTTCTCTGCAATTTTAAGAAGCCTCTCATAATCTTCCTGCCATTTTTCATCTGATTCATAAATGTCTTCTATTCTCCACTTATCTTCAGCACTGATTTCACTTCTTTTTAATGTCTTTTCCATATCCAGTTCCTTTCTTAAATAAAATGAGTTTTACAATTATCTGATAAATTAATATTGTGAGCAAAAGATTTAAACCACTTTTGTGCAGGCACATCGCGTTTTAAGGATTTTAACTCTGTCATTATAAAATTCAAAAAAGCTGTATCTATATATCTTTATGTAAAAGAAATTTATAAATACAGCTTTTATATCCTGATTATTTTATATCATCCTCAGGTAAATATTTACTTGCAGCTATTGCAATTGCGCCATAGCCTATATGACACGCCACACTGAGTGAAAGCGGGTCCATATGGAAATCAAAATCCGGAAATTCTGCTTTGACAACCTCTGCCCATTCTTTGGCTTCTTCGATATTACCTGTATATGCAGCCTCTATATGCATTCTTCCTGCCTGCGCTGCCTCCTTGAATCTTGTCTGCATATCATTTTTCATTGCCTTCAGCATAATTTTTTTTGCTGCTGCTTTACCTCTTGCTTTTGAAAATGCATCGAGCTTTTCACCCTGTATCTGAAGTACCGGCTTTAAATTTAACACTGTTCCAATTGCAGCCGCAGCTGCTGTAATACGTCCACCCTTCTTTAAATATTTGAGTGTTTCAAGTGTTATATATATACTTGATTCCATTTTTTCGCGTTCAAGAACTTCTTTGATTCCAGCTCCATCATACCCTTTATCCCTCAACAGTTTTGCATCAATTACAGACTGTCTCATAGTTACAGATATCCTCTGATTATTTACAACAAAAACTTTACCTTCATAATCCGTATCAGATGCAAGCATTGTTGCCGTCTGACATGAACCACTAAGTCCGCTTGACATAGGTATGAAAACAATCTCATCATGACTTTTAAGCAATTCGTCCCACTTGGACTGCAGCTCACCTACTGATGGCTGGGACGTGGATATATCCGCATCTGCCTGCAGTTTCTCATAGAAATCTTCCTGTGAAAGATTTATGCCTTCAAAATACTGCTGCCCATCTATATAAAATGGCATAGGAAGTACAAACACCCCCATCTGTGCTGCCTGCTCCTGTGTTATTCCGCTATTGCTGTCTGTTAATATTGCAATCTTACTCATAGTTACCTCTCTATCATTACAATTATTACATTTCTATCTATTGTACCTTATCTGTCAATCTGCTACAATAACTTTATTAAATTTTTATATTAAAATATGGGTGGGAATTTAACAATATATTATATACAGGCGCAAAATGTCTGCGAAATTGGGATTAGCATCTCTTCGCAACAAAGTTGCTGGAAATGAGGATTAAAATGTTTATAAAATATCTTGAAAATATTTCACCTGAAAACACCGATAAGCTGAATGAACTCATCTGTTTATGTGATGATTATGAGCCTTTTTTTAACTGTAATTCATATCATGCCGCTGCATTTTCTGATGACAAAAAAACAATGACCGGCTTTGCATCGTGTATACTTGATTCATATAATAAATCAAACGATACCGCAGTTTACGAGATTACAGCCCTTGTTGCACCACAGTACAGGCAGTCAGGATTATTCACCCGTCTTTTTAATGAAATAAAATCTCATATATCTGTGAGCCATGCAGACTGTCGTTTTATATGCAGCATGCCAAAGATTCTGCTTAAATCAAACTTAAGCTGCGGGTTTGCATTCTCTGAACATCTTATGACCTTAAAACATCGCCGCACCGATTTAAACCTTATAAATACTGTTTCAGCTGATATATCAAATCATTATGAGTGCCTGTTTTCCGATGATCTTAATAATTATTATGTATACAGAAATTTTAATGAAGATACAGAACCTGTCGCACTTCTTAACATTGATTATCAGAAATCCTTTACAAACGTATATGGCGTTTTCGTAGATAAAGACTTAAGAAATGCCGGACTTGGAACATTTCTTATGACAGCTTTTATACGCGACTACTTCACAGAGCACCTTAACCCACTGGTTCTTAATGTTCGTGATTCAAATACTCCCGCCTTTCATTTATATAAAAAATGTGGCTTTGTTACAACAAGCCACATTGATTATTACTATATTTAAGGTTAAAGTCCGTGAAAGAGAGCTTAATTACGTGCAGCAATTACGTCCTGCATATCATAAAGAGCTGCTTTCTTTCCTTTAAGAAACTTCGCTGCTTCTATTGAGCCTTTTGCAAATACAGCCTTTGAATTAGCCGTATGCTTGAATTCAATTATCTCATCCTCACCGGCAAATATTACTTCATGCTCACCAACTATTGTACCGCCTCTTACTGAGCTTATTCCTATTTCAAGCGGATCTCTTTTTGCACTTTGTGTACTTCTGTCATATTTATAATAATATCCGTCATCAAGAACTTCCTTTATTGAATCTGCAAGTGCAAGTGCTGTTCCGCTTGGGGCATCAAGCTTTTTATTATGATGCTTTTCAACAATCTCTATATCAAATCCTGCCGGTACAAGTACTTTGGCTGCATCCTGTAAAAGTCTGAATAATGTATTAATTCCCAATGACATATTAGCTGACTTTAAGAGTGCTACCTTTTCTGATACTTTATTAATTCTTTCAAGCTGCTCATCACTTAAACCTGTTGTACATATTACAGCCGGAATATTCTTTTCTTCACAGTAATCAAGTAAATCATCTATTGCCTTTGCAGAGGCAAAATCAATAATAACGTCTGCATTAATATTACAGTCCTTTAAAGACTTGAATACAGGATATGAATTCTTTCCTTCATCAACAGGATCTATTCCTGCAACAATCTGCGCCTGCTCGTCATCCTTTAGCAGATTTGTTATTACTTTACCCATATGGCCATTGCAGCCATGCATAATAATGTCTGTCATCTTTTTTGTATACCTCTCTGATATTTTTTCAACAATAAGCAATTACCAAACTAAATAATCACTTTAAAATTCCGTACTCTTTCATTGCATTTTTAAGTCTTGAAAGATTAGCCTCTTCCATTTCACAAAGCGGACTTCTTAATGGCCCAACTTCAAATCCCATAAGATTAAGTGCATGCTTAACAGGTATTGGATTTACTTCACAGAATAATGCATTAACAAGTTCAAGTGCCTCAAACTGTAATCTGCGGCTTTCTTCAATCTTTCCTTCAAAGAATTTTGCACAGATATCATGTGTCTGCTTAGGTGCAACATTTGAAAGAACTGAAATAACACCTTTTGCTCCAAGTGACATAAGTGGAACAATAAGTCCATCTTCTCCTGAATACATATCAAGGCATCCATCAGCAAGTGCCATCATTTTTGTTTCCTGTGAAAGATTTCCTGTTGCAGCCTTTATTGCAACAATATTATCAACATTCTTTGCAAGATAAACAGCTGTCTCCGGCTGTATATTGCATCCTGTACGTCCCGGTACATTGTACATAATAATAGGAATATCTATTGATTTTGCAACTGCAGTGTAATGCTTAATAAGTCCCTTCTGTGTAGCCTTATTATAATAAGGAGTAACAACAAGACATGCATCTACACCAGCTTTCTGTGCTTCCTGTGATAAATAGACTGCTGTTTCTGTACAGTTTGAACCTGTTCCGGCAATTACAGGAACTCTTTTATTAACATATTTTGCTGTAAATCTGATTGCTTCAAGATGTTCCTCGTGTGTAAGTGTTGATGCTTCACCTGTGGTTCCACACACAACTATCGCATCTGTTGAATTATTAATCTGATAGTCAAGCAATTCACCAAACTTATCAAAATTAATCTCTCCGTTTTCCTTCATTGGTGTAATTATAGCTACACCGGCACCTGTAAAAATAGACATAAATTCCCTCTTTCTGCTGTTACCAGCCCTTTTATTTTTATGGCGAACCAACTTATGGGAAACCCGCTTTACGAGTTATCCTGATTGTCGCGGCGCTATTTAAATACCTGTGCAGGCACAGAATTTACATTGCTGTCCGCGTAAAAAAAGAACCGGTCATACGGCCGGCTCTTAAGAATTCAACTATAATTCTTTAAGTAGCCCTCCATCTGACGATGACAGTCGTAAAACTTTTAATTTTACGCCCAGCAGTGTACAACCAGAATAATACACAACTTCGGCATTATCACCTTTCGCATAACTTCACATGTGTACTGGCACATCCATTATACTACTGATTAACAACGCGACCTCTACTTTGAAATGTTTTACCATCTCAATCATCTTAAATTATATTGAATATATCACTTGACTATATCAATGTCAACTCTATGAAATAATTAATTAAAATAATTCCTGCTGTTTATGCTGCAGTTCACATGTGTCATTCACAAAAATGCACTTATTCTTCATTATTCTCAATCAGATCTATTTTACTTACTGAAACCTCGTAGGCTACTCTCTTCTCTACTTCTTCGTCATTGATCTTCTTGGTATACTCACGGCTCTGGACTCTTCCCCATATCTGAAGATGTCCGCCAACCTCTATTGTTGATGCATATCTTGCATTTCTTCCCCATGCAATACATGGTATATAGTCAGATTTTCCGTATGGTCTGTTGACTGCTACAAGTATGTCTGCTATCTCTCTTCCGAGTGGAGTTTTTCTGTAGACAGGCGGCTTGCATATGTATCCGTCCAGATAAATCTGATTTGATTTTGCCTGATCTTCTATTTCTGCATCATCATCAAGAAATTCAAATTCTCTTACAAATATTGAAAGAATCAGTTTATTCTTCATTCCTTCGTGTCTGTTATACGACCTGAACTGTCCTGATACTTCAATCTTCATTCCTCTGTAATCCTTATTAACATCTACCAGTCGTTCAGATATCATAAGTGGTATTATATCCACCATATCGCTTAGTCTGTTTACCGATACATTCACCAGATAAAATCCTTCGCCAAATACTTCGTGGCTGTACTGGAACTCTGATACAATCTCTCCTACAATACTAACCCTGTTGTTTTCAATTACCTTATCAAGCATGTTGTATTTCTCCCTTCATATGCCGGAATACAATTTTCCGTTCTTGTGTTTTATTTTGTTTTCTTAACTATGTATATGTACCGATATTCTGATATATTACAAAAAAAATTTGTTTTTTTAGTGTTTTATTTATAAAATTTTGATATCTTTATAAAATTTGACAAAAATTTCTTTATTTTTACAATATATCCTATTTTATGACTTACATTTATTTGTTTCTATTGAAATACAATTATTTTTATAAGTTTACTATTGTATTTTATTAATATTGTGATAGAATATAAAAGTTGCTAAATATATTACTATATTTATTTTTTACTTAAGGAAAGGATTTTATTCATGAAAACAAAACGTGATGATATTAGAAATATCGCTATCATTGCACACGTAGATCATGGTAAGACTACACTCGTTGACCAGTTATTAAAACAGAGTGGTACATTCCGTGAGAATCAGGAAGTTGCTGAACGTGTAATGGATTCAAACGATATCGAAAAAGAAAGAGGTATTACTATTCTTTCTAAAAACACTGCTATTACATATAAGGATACAAAAATTAACATTATTGATACTCCGGGACATGCTGATTTCGGTGGTGAAGTGGAACGAGTATTAAAGATGGTAAACGGTGTTGTTCTTGTAGTAGATGCCTTTGAAGGTGTTATGCCACAGACAAAATTCGTACTTCAGAAAGCACTTGCACTCGATCTTTCAGTTATTGTATGTATTAATAAAATTGACCGTCCGGAAGCAAGACCTGATGAAGTTATTGATGAAATACTTGAGCTGTTCATTGACCTTGATGCTAATGAAGACCAGCTTGACTGTCCTTTCATTTTTGCTTCAGCCAAGTCAGGATATGCAATGGCAGACCTCAATGATGAACCAAAGGATATGAAACCTCTTTTTGAATGTATCCTTGAAAATATCCCTGCACCGGAAGGTGATCCAGATGCAGATACACAGATGCTTATTTCAACTATCGATTATAACGACTATGTTGGACGTATTGGTATAGGTAAGATTGACAACGGAAGCTTAAAGGTAAATCAGGAAGTTACTATTGTTAACCACCATGATGAATCAGTTCGTAAAAGAGTACGTGTTACAAAGCTTTATACATTTGATGGTCTTAATAAAGTAGAAGTAAATGAAGCTTCAATTGGTGAGATTGTTGCCGTATCAGGTATCACAGATATCCATATCGGAGACACTCTCTGCACAGGCGATAATCCTGTTGCAATTCCATTCCAGAAGATTTCTGAGCCTACTCTTTCCATGGACTTCATGGTAAATGACAGTCCGCTTGCCGGAAGAGAAGGTAAATTCGTTACTTCAAGACACATACGTGACAGACTGTTCAAAGAACTTAACACTGATGTCAGCTTAAGAGTAGAAGAAAACCCTGGTTCAGAAAACTCATTCAAGGTTTCAGGACGTGGTGAGCTTCATCTTTCTGTTCTTATTGAAAATATGAGACGTGAAGGTTATGAATTTGCTGTAAGTAAAGCAGAAGTTTTATACCACACAGACGAAAGAGGTAAAAAGCTTGAACCTATGGAACTTGCATATATTGATGTTCCTGATGAATTCTCAGGTGCTGTAATCCAGAAATTAAGCCAGCGAAAAGGTGAACTTCTTGGTATGACACCTATCAATGGTGGATACACAAGACTTCAGTTCTCAATTCCATCCCGTGGTCTTATCGGTTACAGAGGTGAATTTATGACTGATACAAAGGGTAATGGTATCATCAATACATCATTCAATGGATACGAAGAATATAAAGGTGATATTTCTTATAGAAAGACCGGTTCTCTTATTGCATATGAAGATGGTGAAGCTATTACATATGGTCTTTACAATGCCCAGGAACGTGGAACATTATTTATCGGACCTGGTGAAAAGGTATATGCCGGTATGATTGTCGGTGAAAACCCTCGTACTGAAGATATTGAAGTAAATGTATGTAAGACAAAGCATCTTACTAATACACGTTCTTCCAGTGCTGATGATGCTTTAAGACTTGTTCCGCCTAAGATTTTAAGTCTTGAACAGGCACTTGATTATATTGATACTGATGAATTACTTGAGGTTACACCAGAGAGCCTTAGAATTCGTAAGAAGATTCTTGATTCAACATTAAGATACAGATCAAAGAGATAATACTACTTATTCGGAGGTAAATTAAATGGATAGCGATTTAGGAGCAAAAGTAAAGAAATTAAGGATTTCACACGGACTTACACAGGAAGATGTTGCTAAAGCACTTGATGTTACACCTGGTTACATAAGTAATGTAGAAAACGGACGTAACCTGATGACTCTCAGAATGCTTTCATATTATGCAGAACTTACAGGAGTTTCACTTGATTATCTTGCAGGCAGCGTTGATAAAAACTATCAGAATACTGCACTTGATAATGAACTTATGCAGCTGGTTCAGAAAATGGATACCGAAACAAAAGAAAAACTCATTGCCACATTAAGAATATGGTCTGAAAAAGCATAATATAAATTACAAATATAAAATTTCACATATTAAATATTAACAGGTATATCTTTCATAAACCTTATGAAAAATATACCTGTTAAAAAATGCTCTCAGTACTGCTTTCAAATATGATATGCAGTACCGGGAGCATTTTTATATGATTTAATTTATATAATTTGTGTAATTTAATTTATGTAATTTTTTACTGGACACTTTTTCCTTCATTAAGTGATTTTAAAACCTCATCAACAAGTGTACCAGCCTGATTCTGATAATACGACATTCCATCATCAATACTCATCTTTCCACTTACAATCTGATTAACTACATATTTTCTTATTTCATTAATCTTTAATATATCTGACGTATATTCCTTTGTGGCAGGTATATTCTCACATGTATTGCTCATATAAACTGAACTGTCGTCAGTTAAAGTACCTGTATCCGTTTTATTGTCTGCTTTGTCTGTATTTTCGTTTTCCCTGCTGCTATCAGTATTATCAGATTTTTTTTCTTCCTTATTAAGCACTGCTGACGGACTTATTATCCCTGCAGTCGTTTCCCATACCTGCTGCGTTTCTCCATTATCAAGCATTGTATCTATAAACGTATCAAACAACTCCTGCGGATTTTTAGCTGCTGTTGTTATGCACCAGTAAGACATGGCATTTTCAGTATATGCACCATTTTCTTTTACAGGTGCTGCTTCTATCAACTCATCCTGGTTTTGTGCAAGTTTTTCTTTAAGCTGTGAAAGCCCTGCTCCTGTTTTAAACGAGATAGCTCCTGATGTTTTTTTTGTATCTGTACCTGTAAAATTATCTGTATATTCATTAAATGAACCACTCTCAACACTTATTATATTTTCATCCACTGCCTGTTTTATTCTTTCCAGTGAATCACGCATTTCTTTTTCTGAAAATCCATCCGCGTACTGACCTACTGTATTTTTATAAAATGAAAACTTTGCCTGCTGGAAAAACTCAGGCAGATACTGGGTATATGGTGCATCATCTGCAATTATTGAAGGCACTTTTACTGCCGGTGCCAGATTTACTGATGACATAGTCTTAAGATACCCATAGTATGTATTATAATCAATCTGTCCATTTTGGAATACCAATGGATCAATTCCTGCTTTTGTAAGCCAGCTCTTCTTAATAACAGTAACATTTTCATCTGGCCTGACCGGTGAAAATCCATACAGCCCCGGCGTGCCGTCAGAACCGCTTGTTTTCAGTGAATCGATAAATGCTATTGAATCATCATTTAACTTATAATTGTTCTTTGTCTGTGACTTATCCCATGCCTGTGACATATTCCAAAGATATCCATCATATGCATATATTTTATAGTAATTCTCCGGAAGAAGTACAATATCCGGTATTGTTTCATCTGAGCTAAACACTGACTCGAGTGTTTTTCCATAATCATTGTGTTCAACTGGTTTCCACTGTATTTTTAATCCTGTAAGCTTCTGTATCTGATCATAAAACTCATTCGTACTGTCATCTTTTGATATAATAGAGGAATCATACATAACTGTTATTTCTTTTTCCTCTGTCTGGCTCTCACTTTCTGCCTGTGTAACCGCCTGTGTCGGATCTGTCTGTTTTTGATCACTGCTGCCTTTGCACGCAACAAGTCCGAACACCATTGAAAAAACCATGCCAGCCGCTATAATCTTATCCTTAAATCTTGTCATAGAACCTGTAACCCTCCATTATCAGGCATTTCGCCTGAAATAATAAACTGTACTGCCATATTGAACAGACAGTGCATTAGTATAATATCATTACTGTATCTTTTTAACAAGATGTTTAACTATTTTCCCATCATCTGTTTTTCCAAACATGCATTCATAATCCTTTATAACTTTAAGCCTTCCTGAAAAGCTTTCCGTTATTTTACTTTCAAACATACCTGCGTTTTCTTTTTTTATAAGAATTTCCATATGAACTGCATCCGTATACTGTATATCTGTGATATCTATTCCCATTTCAGCACAGATATACTGTATCTTTCCAAGACTGTTATAATCGGCATCTATATAAACGCCCAGACCTTCATTAATATCAAGAATTATACTATTTTTAAGGCCCTCCTTTGATGCTGCCTGATATGCACGTATAAGACCACCTGTTCCAAGTAACGTTCCTCCAAAATATCTGGTCACAACTATAAGACAGTTATGTATCCCCGATGAAGTTATTATCTCTAAGATAGGTTTTCCAGCCGTACCTGATGGCTCCGAATCATCACTGAACCTCTGAAGTTCGTTTTTATCCCCGCATACATATGCAAAACAGTTATGTCTTGCATCCCAGTATTTTTTTCTTAATGTATTGATATAATCTTCTGCTTCTTTCTCATTTTCTATACTATATACATGTGCGATAAACCTGGATTTCTTTTCTGTAATCTCACCCTGACCATTTTCATACACTATCTTCATACTAATCTCCATTCCGCAGACGCTTTGCATCGAAGGAATCGCGAGCTGAATTTCAGATTCAGCTCTGCGATCATGGCTACTTTGTGCCGCCTGCGGCACAAATAGCTGTGTGAAATCAATCGCATCAGCATGATTTTTCACACTAATCCTCATTTCTAAGCAGCTTTATTGCAAAAAGGCGGTGATAATTTCGCACAGGCGATTTCTCATCTGCCACCATGAACTGTTTTTATTTGCTTAAAAAACAAACTGCTGTGATTATACTTATAAAATAAACTGCGTATTTTGTCAAAGAATTTATGCACTTAAGCCATGTAAATTTTCTTGTTTGAACCATGCATATATGCTATAATAAGCTGAATTATACTATCTGAATGGTTTATTTTACAGGAAAAAAACTGTGCTTTATAACCGGCGCAGCGATACAGATCAGTATATAAATTTCCAATCTGCGATTTGTGTCCCGCACACCTGACACAAATCTATTATGTGTAAAAAGTGTGTGCAGAAATGAGGACAACTATGAATTATGGCAGAGATGGTATAAAACAAAAGAAAAAACTGCTTAATTCAGCTGCCGGTAAAGTCGGGAACAAAATAGGAGTAACAAGCCTTAAGCTTATTCTTATACTGGCAGTTGCATTTATAATATCCGGAACATGCCTTATTTTTGGTTCAATACAGGGCATTATAGCCAATGCACCGGACATAAATACAGTTGATGTTTCACCAGAAGGTTTTGCCACAAAAATATACGATAGTAATGGCACAGAAATACAATCCCTGTCCACAGCAGGTGCAAACCGTATTTCTGTAGGCATTGACAAGATGACAAAAGACCTTCAGCATGCATTTGTTGCAATTGAGGATGAACGTTTTTATGAACACAATGGTATAGATATCCATGGTATTATGCGAGCAGCATATGTCACCGTTTCAAATGGAAATCTTTCTGAAGGTGCAAGTACACTTACTCAGCAGCTGATAAAAAACAATGTTTTCAGTGCATATAATGAAACGACTACTGAAAAAATAAAACGTAAGGTTCAGGAACAGTATCTCGCTGTACAGCTTGAAACTATAATGAGTAAAGATGAGATCATGGAAAACTATCTTAACTCAATAAACCTTGGCAATGGATACTATGGTGTCCAGTGTGCCGCACAGGGCTATTTCGGTAAAGATGTATCCGACCTCACGTTAAGCGAATGTGCTGTTATTGCATCAATCACCCAGAATCCCACAAAGTATAATCCGGTAAATAATCCGGATGATAACCGTACAAGACAGCAGAAAGTTCTTAAGAACATGCTTGAACAGCATTATATTTCCCAGGAGCAGTATAATGAAGCTCTTGAAGATAATGTATATGAAAGAATACAGAATACTGATATGACTTCAAAAGCAGGCGTTAACAGTTATTTTGTTGATTCACTTATAGAAAATCTTGTTGAAGATTTAAAGACACAGAAGGGATATAGTGAAGAAGAGGCCTATAATATGATCTACCGCGGTGGTCTTCAGGTATACTCAACCCAGGACACTGCCATGCAGGCAATTGCTGATAATGCTATAAATAATCCTGCATATTATCCTGATTCAACCGAGTTTTCAATTGATTATTCACTCACAGTAAAAGATAAAGACGGAACATTAAAGAACTACTCCCATAATACCATGCTTAACTGGTATAAAACCACAGGCGGAATGAGTTCCTTTACCCTGTTGCAGAATAATCAGGAAACAGCTAATGAATATGTAAACCGCTATAAAGAAGCAATGTTGTCAGACGGTTCTGAAGTTGTTGCAGAATCACTGCACTATATCATACAGCCTCAGCTTTCATTTTCACTTATTGAACAGTCAACAGGACAGGTTAAAGTACTTGTTGGCGGTCGTGGTGACAAGCTTGGCAGCCGTACACTTAACAGAGCGACAGACTCAGCAAGGCAGCCCGGTTCTTCAATCAAGCCACTGGCAGCATACGGACCGGCTCTTGATACAGGTGCAATAACCCTTGCTACCGCCATAGATGATGCCCCTTATAATTATTCCGGTTCCAATGGCAAGCCAGTCACCAACTTTACAAAGGGACAATACAAGGGTCTTATGACAGCCCGTGAGGCATTGCTGCGTTCACAAAACATTCCTGCCGTAAAAGTATTAACACAAATTACACCTCAGGTAGGATTTAACTACCTCGAGAAATTTGGATTAAGCACAATAGTATCACCTGAAAATGCTGTAAATGGCAATCATGATGTTGTTCAGTCTCTCGCACTCGGTGGTATGACATACGGTGTTAAAAATATTGATATGTCTGCAGCATATGCAACAATTGCCAATGGCGGGGTATATACCAGACCTGTTTACTATACAAAAGTATGTGACCATAAAGGAAATGTTATTATTGATAATTCACAACCAGAAACAAGAACAGTACTTAAATCTACTACGGCATGGCTTCTTACTGATGCTATGAGATCAGTAGTAACTGATCCTGCCGGTACCGGTAAAGCTGCAGCTCTCTCAAACCAGCCTGTAGCAGGTAAAACAGGTACTACCCAGAATGAATCGGATAAATGGTTCTGCGGTTTTACACCTTACTATACAGCATCAATATGGCTTGGTTATGATGATAACTCAAAGAAGCTTTCAACATCAATAAATCATACTAAAATATGGCATGATATAATGCAGCAGATACATCAGGATCTTCCAACAGGCTCATATCAACAGCCTGCCGGTATAACACAGGTTCAGGTATGTAAAGATTCGGGAAAACTTCCTGTTGCAGGATTATGTGACAGTGATCCGCGTGGCAGCCAGCTGATAACTGAATATTTTTCAACTGATAATCTGCCAACCGAAACCTGCGATGCACATGTTAAAGTTAATATCTGTAATGATACCGGAAAAATTGCAGCTGCAGGATGCCCTAATGTATCTACAAAGATTATGATAAAGAAACCTGAACGCCTTGGAACATCAGATCAGGAATACGTAATTACAGATGATGAACTCTCATCAATTTGTAATGTACATTCAGGTCTGGCACCTTCTGACATAACACCTGCATCAGAACCCGGACCGACTGGTGAACAGGGAAGCACCGAACCGGGTGCAGCAGCAGCATCCTCCTCTCAACCGGCGACTACACCGGCAGCTACTGCTACCCAGGAGCCAAACAGCAGTGGAAGCGGCACAAAACATACTGGTGATGATAGTACTCCCCAATAGAATAATATTTCTTACAAAAAAGAACCATGAAAAATGGATAATCATTTTTCACGGTTCTTTTTTTCTGACGTGAGTTATTTACTTTTTTTTCATTTTAGGATTACATATAACAGAAGCAAGATATCCGAATATCAGTGCTGAAGAAACACCTGCTGCACATGCTTTAAAGCCGCCTGTAAAAAGTCCAATAAAGCCCTGACTGTCAACTGCCTCTTTAATACCTTTCCACAATACATTTCCAAATCCAAGAAGTGGTACAGATGCACCGGCACCGGAAAACTCCTGAAATCCCTCATAGAGACCGACAGCACCAAGAACTGTTCCCAGACATACCAGAAGGACCATAATCCTGCCTGGCATCATTTTAGTTTTTTCCATCAGTATCTGTGTTAAGACACAGATCATTCCACCTATTACAAATGCTTTTAAAAATATCATCATTCATGCCTTTCCAGAATCACTCCATGTGCTACACCAGGTACTGTCTGCCCCTCATTATAGCTGACTGTTGATAACAACGCTCCTGTTGGAATATAAAGCACTCTGTTCCATTTATGATTCTTAATATTTTTTATTATATACGTGCATAATGTTACGGCGCTGCAGCCACAGCCACTTCCACCTGCCTTCGTATCCTGACTGTCCGAATTAAATATTTCAATTCCACAATCCGTATACTGATTACTTATGTCATATCCTTTTTCTTTTATAAGATCAAGCAGTATTGTCCTGCCTACATACCCAAGATCTCCTGTTATTATACAATCATAATAGTTTGCATCGACATTAAGATCTATGAAATTATTTACAATGAGATCACAGGCTGCAGGCGCCATGCATGCTCCCATATTCATGGAATCCTTCACACCATAATCAACAATCTTACCTGTAGTAATACCCTTTACCCTGATATCACTTTTCTGGTTACTTAGAACCACGGCACCACAGCCGGTTACTGTCCATGTGGATGCAAGCGGCCTTTGATTCCCATATTCCAAAGGATACCGAAACTGCTTTTCAGCACTCGCAAAATGACTGGAAGCCATTGCAATTACATTTTCGGCATTCCCGCCACTTATTGTCATAGCACCAAGTGAAATAGCTTCACCCATTGTAGAACATGCGCCATACAGCCCAAACATCGGAATTTCAAATTTTTTAAGTCCAAAGGATGTTGCTATAAGCTGCCCTAAAAGATCCCCTGCAAATATATATCTTATCTGGTCAGTTGTCATTTTTGCTTTTTTCAGAAGCATTTCAACTACCATTTCCTGCATACGGCTCTCTGCTTCTTCCCAGCTTTCCATTCCAAACATCGGATCCTGTTCAATATAGTCGAACATACTGCCTAAAGGACCTTCACCCTCCTTTTGTCCTACAACACTGGCAACTTCCGTAATATAAACTCCATTATCAAATATAATACTCTGTTTTCCAGCAACCATATACTAATGACACCACCTTTCCTAAAACCAGCCTGCACATTTTCCTATCCAGTAAATAAGTCCCAATACCCATGAAGTAACAATCCCGTACAATATAACCGGCCCTGCAATTGTAAATATCTTACAGCCTATACCAAAAACCTGTCCTTCTTTTTTGTATTCAATTGCGGGTGCCGCAACGCTGTTTGCAAATCCTGTTATTGGTACAAGACTTCCGGCTCCACCCCATGTAGTAATAAGCGGATAAATATTAAACCCGGTCAGCACAACACTTATAAGCACCAGACTTACAGTTGTCCAAAGTGCTGCCTCGTCCTTTGGAATATTGTTTTTCATATATAAATTCATTATAAGCTGACCTATGCAGCAGATTGTACCGCCCGTTATAAATGCCTTTATGCAATTTAACACACAGCTGGCTTTCGGTGTTACCTGCTCTACATACTGGTTATATTTTTCGTTTCTTTTCTGTTCATTAACATTTTTCATACAGTTTTCACTCCCATATACTTCACATATATTTTTATACATTTTTTATAATGTACTAACTGAACTCAGGCAAGTTTCCGGTCCGGTTATTGACAGGACGATGTACTAATCATATAGCAGAAAATAATATATAAGATGTCCTGCAGCCTTTCCAAGTGCTATTGCAAGAACTATCACTCCCAGCCCGGTACCTATTCTTATTCTCCTTATAAATATTGGAAGGGCCTTTATCGTTTCAGCAATGCATACTGCAAACAATCCGATAAACATACCTGAAAAAAGTCCATAAAGAACAAGTCCTGGTATATACACTGGAACATGAATATCAAATATAAAAAGAATATTACCCACAATTGCTCCATATATTATCATAAGTTCATACACCCACACCTGTCTGGTCGTTTTTGTTACAGCTGCCATCCTGTTGATTATACCTACACTCATGACAATTGCAAAAAATCCTGCTGACGTTATTGTTCCTGCGCTTAATCCCAATATAATTTCTGCAATAATTTTAAGTATATACATGTATCAGCCTCCATGTTTTGCATTGGAATTGGCATTTCTGTCAATCAATGCATCATCAATATCTTTTTCATACTTATCCATTTCAACCTGGATAGGCGTCGGGTCATTAGTCAGTTTCTTTTTGGTAAAATGGTTATAAAATATGATAGTGCCTGAGCCCAGTCCTATTGCATACATAATTTCTATAAGCTTATATTCCTTTATATCTCCTGTTCCAAATAACTCATATACCTTTTCGAATATTTCATTGGTACTTACATCATTATTGTATGCCATTATTCCATAGGCACTTCCTGTAAAGGTAAGCAGTGCAACAAATGCAATCAGCAGGTACTCAATTATTACATTTCTTTTCTTTTGTTTTATATAATCTACTATAAAATCTGTCTCTCCCATATTATTTACTTCTACATTGGGATAAATATTATTAACTATCTCTACAACCTTCATGACCGAAAAACATATTCGTCTTTTCTTTACATCGGGAATACTTAGTAGCTTTTCAGCTTTTACTCTGGCAACAATAGATTTATCTGTACAATAAAAATCTGCTACATCTGATAAATAAATATCCCGTTTATTTACCTGAATGTTTTTTCTTATCTGTACATATAATGTCTCACTCATTTTCTACCTGCCTTTCTTTTTATTTTCCTCAAATTTCTTTTACCTGTACATTGTCCTGTAAATAACCAGAACAAAAATTCATTTTGCGTTATTGGTCTGGTTAATTTTTGTATTCTGTACTAGTATTTCTTAAAATTCTAAAATTATACATAAGTGGCATTATATTTATATTTCTTTACGCCAGCCTGTTTCTCATCAATGCAAGTATTTTCTTTTCAAGGCGCGATACCTGTACCTGTGATATTCCAAGCTCACTGGCAATATCTGTCTGTGTGCGGTCTTCAAAATACCTCATTCTTATAATTTTCTTTTCCTTCTCCGGCAGTTCATCAATAAGGGCATTTATTGCAATAGAATTTACAACTTCATCATTAAAATTTCTCTTTTCTTCAAGTTTATCTATAAGCTCCATTTCATTGCCATCTCCCTGGTATATGACCTTATAAATTGATTCAACATCAGATGATGCTTCAAATGCCATAACAATCTCCTCCGGCATAAGTCCCGTCATATCAGCAATTTCATCAATTGCCGGCTCCCGCATATTCTTTATCCTGAATTCCTCAATCGCCCTTGCCGCCTTTATAGCGTTCTCTTTCAGGCTCCGGCTTATCTTAATCATTCCATCGTCCCTTAGAAATCGCTTAATTTCTCCTGTTATCATCGGAACTGCATATGTGGAAAATTTAACATCATATGATGTATCAAATTTATCAACAGCCTTAATAAGTCCTATACAGCCTATCTGGAAAAGATCTTCCTGCTCATATCCCCTTCCGGAAAATCGCTTCACAATACTCCCTATAAGCCCCATATTTTTTACAATAAGTAATTCCCTTGATTTCTCATCTCCTCTATGTGCACGCTCAATAAGTTCCTTAGTATGATCCATATAATCACACCCTATCCACTATTTTTCTTTGCCTATCCACTTTTTCATTATTACTGTTGTTCCTCTTCCTCTGCCTGACTCTACTTCAAGTTTATCCATAAAGGCTTCCATAAATGAAAATCCCATTCCGGATCTTTCCTTTTCCGGCTTTGTCGTAAAAAGAGGCTCCATTGCCTGATTAATATCTTCTATACCAACTCCATCATCATGAACTGTTATGGTAACAAGCTTTTCGTTTATTTCACACTTCAGGTATATTTTTCCTGCCTTTTCATCATATCCATGCACTATACAGTTTGTAACCGCCTCAGATACTGCAGTTTTTATATCTGCAATTTCTTCCACTGTTGGATCTAACCTTGTACAAAATGCAGCAGTTGCCACTCTTGCAAAACTTTCATTTTCTGACACTGAATCAAATATTAATTCCATTGTATTCTTACTGTTACTTTTCATATTTACCTCCATTAACGCTTCTCACTGCCTGATTTACATCATCATATGAATTCACAATCTTATGTAATCCTGAAATTAAAAGTATTCTCTTTATACTTTCATTTGCACCTGCAATACTTATATTTCCTTTATCACGCAGTTTTTTATACCTTCCCATAATAAGACCAATTCCTGCACTATCCATAAACCCAATTTTACTGAAATCGAATATACAGTATTTAACACCACGATTATCAATAACATCGTCAATCACTTCACGCATTTCATCTGCCAGATGGTGATCCAGTTCGGCATTTAAACTTATAATAAGCTTGTCTTTATTTACCATATAAATGTAATCAGCGTGTTTCATTTCTGTAATATTATCTTTCTCTGTTTCCATCTTTTACCCTCCATACTGTTGTCACATGTCTACCGGTTAGAATATTTACCCCCGGAAAATATTTAAAATCCAAAAGAATAATAAAGTCCCCGAAGAATAATAAAAACCCCGAGGAATATTAATCCCTCAGGGTTTATCATAAGCACGTTATTAAATTTATCGTCATGTTATTTAAAGCCTAATCTATGATGACATAATATATCTTAATATATCGATTACATATCAATGTCCATCAACATATGACTTTGCCTCTTTATAGTACTTACTTGATGAGAAGTTATCTATAATGTACTGATAGTATGTCTTCGCTTTGTCAGCCTGATTTAATGCTTCATAGCTTTTTGCAGCATAATAAGCTGATTCTGCTTTTGTCGAATCGCATTTATATGCATTTTCAAAGTCTTTTGCTGCAGCTTCATAATTCTTCTTCTGATATTCCTGTGTTGCATTGGTATATAGTTCTGTTGCAGCTGTTGTCATAACTGCTTCGGAAATCTTATTATACAACTGCTTTGCTGTATCATTAGGAAGTGAACTGACATCTACACTGCACAAAGCAACTGCGGCTGCTGTTTTATCATTGGCAAGATATGAATTAGCTGCTGTTATAAGTGCATTAAGCGGTGAACCGTCGCCACCTGATGCATTTATCTGATTCAGCTGATCCTGCATCTGATCTTTTTCACTCTTTATCTGCTCTATCTGTTTATTAAGTGACTCAAGCTCTGCATTGCCAGATGAAAGCTGCTCACTGTACTGCTGTATACTCTTATTATAGTCCTCTGTAAGTCCTCTGTTGTGTGCCGGTACTATAAGGAACCATACTAACGCCGCACCGATTAATACACCAACAAGTATATTAATTATTGTTATTGCACCATTACTTGGCTCTTTATATGAAGAACGCGGCATGATTACATCATTACCACTAAGCGGCCTCTCTTCAACAACTCTGGTTTTCTTCTTTGGAAGGAAACTTCCTGACGTCTCATTCTTCTTCTTTGTCAGTTCTTCAGTAATATTCTGAAGATACAACTGTGCAAGTGTATTATTCTTATCAATCTTTAAAACTGCATTAAGATGTTTTCTTGCCCGTGTATATTCTTTATCTTTCATATACAGCAGTGCAAGAAGCTGTTGCGCTTTAACCAGCTGAGGGTTTTGTGTTACAACCTTCTTTAACTGGATAACTGCCATATCATAGTTACCCTCTTTAGCATATCGAAGAGAAAGATTATATTTCTTTATTGTTCCTGTAATCATCTCAAATCTGTTCTGATTCGACTGCATCTCAATAATATATGAACTTGCAATATTATCTTCCGGCTGAATATTCTTACTTATGACCCACTGGCTTAATGCTTCGATAGCCTCTCCCATCTCGCAGTACACAAGTCCAAGAAGATTCCTTGCATCAATATTTCTTTTATTAATAAATATACTTGTCTTAAGACTTTCAACAGCACCGCTTAAATCACGAACTTTTGCTCTTGACAGTCCAAGATTATAATATACATTTGAAATTATTACGGCTCTCTTATATATTGAAACGTCCGCACCGCACTTTGGACACACGTTACCCGTCATCGACAGGACGCTGTCACATTTGTAACATCTCATATTCAACCTTACCTTTCATCTGATTCTCATTATCATATAACTGCTTACTTTTTATTAATATCTTCCATAATCTTGTTAATGAGATCTGTTATGTCAGGTACATCGTTACTGTATATTGCATCTTCTGCTTCATCAACTTCCGTACTCGGCTGAAACTTTTTAATTTCTTCTTCAAAATTAATCATTATTACCTCTATTCTGCAGCTTCCTGCTGAAAACTATTGATTTTATATTACCTATCAGATATAAAGAACCCGTACACATAAGAGTTCCCCTTCTATTTGCAACTCCATAAAGAAATGCATCTTCTATCTGTGAAAAATGTTTTACCGGTGCATCCGTATATCTTGCAAAAATCTCTGTAATCTCTGTCTGTGACAACTGCCTGCTTCCGGTAATCTGTGTAACTATAAATTCATCAAACAGATTACTGTCACACAGCATTTTTATCATATTCTCAAAATTCTTATCTTTAACAACTGAAAATAAAAGAGTAAAATGTCCATTTGGCATTTTTTTTACTGAATTGATAAATGCACTTATCCCCTCAGGATTATGCGCTCCATCAACATAAACGCCATCAATGACCTCTTCCATTCTTCCTTCCCAATGTGCATTCCTTAATGCATCTTTGATTCTGTCAATATCAAGTCTGGCAATCCCCAGTTTATTAATAACTGCGGCTGCTGTCAATGCAACACTTGCATTCTCCACCTGATAAACGGCAGGTGAATCTATCTGAAAGCAATCATTCTTATAATACTCATTATTAAGCGAAAAATCAATAGACTTTCCGGTGTTTTTAATAATTTGGTAATCCTGTGGTTTCACTGCCGAAACAGGTGATGCACACTTTTTTGCTTTAATGTTTATTACATTCTCAACTTTCTCATTCTTGCATGAAAATACAACAGGAATACCTTTCTTTATTATTCCAGCTTTTTCTCCTGCAATTTTTTCGACTGTATCTCCCAGTACTGCCATATGTTCAAGACTTATTGTCGTTATTATGGATATGAGCTGATTGGATATGGCATTAGTTGAATCAAGTTTTCCACCAAGACCTGTTTCCAAAACAACATAATCCACATTTTCATCTGCGAATTCACACAGCGCTATTCCCAGCAGATAATCAAAATATGCAAGACCGGTATAAGTCTTTTTTAATTTGTTATCTATATCATATATTTTGTTAAACTGCCTTATGAAATGATCCTTGCTTATGTACTGTGAGTTAATTCTTATTCTTTCCGTAATATCAACGAGATGGGGAGAGATAAACAATCCCGTCTTATATCCATTTTTTATAAGTATTTCATTTAAATAATTACAGACAGATCCTTTCCCATTAGTTCCGGCAACATGAATGATTTTCAGATTTTTTTCCGGATGTCCCAGTTCATCAAGCATATGCATTGACCGCTCCCGTCCTGAAAACTCCATATACTGTGGTATACTGTTTATATATTTTTCAACCTCATCAAATGTTTCCATTCTATTTGTACTGCCTGCTTTCTTTAAAATAATATTTTACGTTCTTTAACGACACATATATAATCTGTTTACTGTCTGCATATTCTTAAAATTCTGTTATCCGAATATTCAATCTGTGCATTTACTCCTGCCGAAACACTACAGTATGTAACATATATCTTTTCTGCTGCAACCTGTTCTTCCTGTTCTTCCTGTCCGACATCTGTCTGTTTTATACTTATATAATAAGCTTCAGGACTATTACTGTCATGCATTTCTTTAAGCATTTCTTCTATTATGCTTCTTTGTTCACTGTCAAAATCTACAACCACATTTTCAAATAAATCTTCATTAAATTTGAATCTGAAATAATATGCACACCAGTTCTTTTTAAGTTGTTCAGCTATCTCTCTGACTTTTTTTTCAGATTTTGATTTCGACACATTAAAATTAAGCTCATTTAACTGCTGCTCCTCTCTAAGCTTACTTAATTTCGACTCTTCAATCAGCAGTTTCTGTCTGCTTTTATCAAATATGTCCTGTGCCCTGTCGAGCTGTCTTTTTGCTTCATTGACATCATTATAATACTTTTTTGTATCATCCTTAAGCATATGTCCCGAAACATAAGCGTCCTTCTTGCTTTCAAGGCTCATAAAATGCATCTGGGCTTCATCATATTCGCGCTGGTCGAGCTCCATGCGTGTCCTTAACTTCTCAGTAGTTTCACTCAGCTTAGCTGCTTCTTCCTCGCACTTATCAAGTTTTTCCTTTGACTCTGTACGTTCTCTTAAAAGTCCTCTGAATATTTTTTCTTCATTTAAAAACTCAGTCTTTTTATCAGCCGGAATATAACCCGGAAGTATCTCCTTATCTATTGTAAACTTACGTCCTCTTGCCTTACGAACACTCCATACAAACTGTGCGCACAATACGCGGGGAATTTTTTTCAGACTTTTTATTGCATCATAAACAACCCTTATGTTTATATCTGTTTCATCAAAACAATCTGTTCCAAGTATATCAACAGCATAAGTCAGATATTTGCATGTCCTCTCAAGACGCAATATGCGCCCTATACCCTGACCACTGAACTCTTTGGGCATAAGACGCTTCTGTAATTCGCGTTTTGCATCCAAAGATATTGCATTAAGTCTGTTTTGAATCTTCATATCACATTTTTTCACCTGCTCAGGTGTCTGCTTTTGAAGTTCATTATGTAATACCTGCAAAAACGCATTATTATATTCTATGCTGATTTTCTCAATTTTATTAGCCGGCGTCATGTATTTTTCAATATTATACAATCTGGCAGCTTCATTTATAAGCAGGAAAGATATTCTATCCCTGCTTATATCATCATCTGAAGCTGTTCCTGCTAATTCACTGCAGCACTTTTTTATTTCCACATTAAGTTCGTACTCAAGCTGTTCCCTGTCCTTACCTTTTAAAAGAACATATTCTGACATTACAAGGTCATATACTCTTGTTATCTGATATTCAAATGGCGTTTTCCTCGTAAATGCTTCCGTCAACGCATTAGCTATATCTGCCACTGCTCCAACAAACCTTTTTCCGGTTTCTTTTGCTGCATTCATGAATGTAACTTTCCTAAAAATGGCTATGCTCATTCTTATTTCATCATCTGTCATATCACTGATACCATCATATATACCTGGCATTCTAAAACACACCCTTTCTAAACAAACGCGAAAATATTAAATTATATTTATGTATTTATTATTTTAACTTAAATGATGCCATTATTGAATCTGCCTCTGATTCTTTTCCATCATATCCACCATTAACATCACCTGAATATGTAATTACATATGCTTTATCATTTGCAATAAGGCAAACCTGCTTACACTTGTATGTTACACCACTCTGCTTAACCTCTGTTACAAGCTTATAAGCATCAATTCCGTTAACAGAACACTTCTGTGGTTCTTCAACTAAATTATATGCAGAGCTGCTCTGATACTGCTTCTTTACCTGATCAATATAATCATCAATCTTTGCATTCTTACCTGCATCGCCCTGAACAACATTAATATTTTCAGCAAATGTATCGTCACCGGCACCTTCCTGGCTGTATAATATAAGATCTGCCTTTGCTGCTGCTGATGAATATGAAGCTGCTTCTTTTCCATCCATCCATGTATCAGGATAAGTAAGTGTATAACCAGTTCCGTCAATTGATGTACCCTGTGCCGGCTGTGCAATTGTAGGTGCTGTGCTCTCTTTCTTTCCTCCACATGCTGTGAATGATAATAATGTCATAGCTGATACTGCAACTACTGCAATTTTTCTGAATTTTCTCATTTGAAATTCTCCCTTTTCCTTTATAGTATTATTGTTTATCTATGACCCGATTTTTTCGCGCAATAGACTTATTAAGTTTACATTATAATTTATAATTATGCAATATAAAATCTATTTTTTTTAAAGTTTTGCTTTAATTTTCTATTATTATTGTATATTTTCCTTATTATACATTATACTTTCCTTATATAGTATAAAAATGCAATGGCTTTTTTCTATTCAAAAAATACTGTTTTGTTATCTGAAAAATAAAATAAGTCCCGGAAATATAACATTACCAGGACTTATCAAATATAATTTTTAACTTAGCGATATGTAATTAGCAAACTCCCTGAGCAAGCATTGCATCTACTACCTTCTCAAATCCGGCAATATTAGCACCTGCTACATAGTTTCCTTCCATTCCGTATCTTGTTGCAGCATCATCAATATTATGATAAATATTTACCATAATCTTCTGAAGTTTTGCATCAACTTCTTCAAATGTCCAGCTTAATCTTTCGCTGTTCTGGCTCATTTCAAGTGCTGATGTAGCAACACCGCCTGCATTTGCAGCCTTACCACATATGAACCATACACCATTCTTCTGTAAGTATTCTGTAGCATCAAGTGTTGTAGGCATGTTAGCACCTTCGCATACAGCCTTAACGCCATTAGCAACTAACTGCTTAGCATCCTCAATGTCAAGCTCATTCTGTGTAGCACATGGAAGTGCGATATCACACTTAACTGACCATACACCATGTTCGCCATTCTTCTTTTCATGGTACTGTGCTGACTTTCTTGCAGCAGCATACTCTGTAAGTCTTGCTCTCTTAACTTCCTTAATTTCCTTAAGAAGTTCAACATCGATTCCTTCAGGATCATAAATCCATCCTGTTGAATCTGAACATGTAACAACTTTTGCTCCAAGCTGCTCAGCCTTCTGGATAGCATAGATAGCAACATTACCTGCACCTGAAACAGCAATTGTCTTACCTGCCAATGAATCATTATGGCTCTTGAATAATTCATCAGTAATGTATAATAAACCATATCCTGTTGCTTCTGTTCTTGCAAGTGAACCGCCATATGTAAGACCTTTTCCAGTAAGTACGCCTTCAAACATACCTCTGATTCTCTTATACTGTCCAAACATATATCCTATTTCTCTTGCACCTGTTCCGATGTCACCTGCAGGTACATCAACATCAGCACCAATATATTTGCATAACTCTGTCATAAAGCTCTGGCAGAATGCCATAATTTCTCTGTCTGATTTGCCCTTAGGATCAAAGTCAGAACCACCTTTTCCTCCACCGATTGGAAGGCTTGTAAGTGAATTCTTGAAAATCTGTTCAAAACCTAAGAACTTGATAATACCGAGGTTAACTGAAGGATGAAGACGAAGACCACCCTTGTAAGGTCCGATTGCATTATTAAACTGAACTCTGAAACCTCTGTTAACCTGAACCAGTCCGTTATCATCTACCCATGGTACGCGGAACATTAATACTCTGTCCGGTTCAGTAATTCTTTCAAGAATAGCATTCTTTCTGTAAAGTTCCTCATTAGCCTCAACAACAGGTCTTAATGAATTAAGAACTTCAGTAACTGCCTGTAAAAATTCAGGCTGATCGTTGTTTTTCTTAGATACTAAGTCTAAGACTTCATCAACATATCCCATAACCAATAAAAACTCCTTTTCTTTTACGCCTTTAGCGAATTTTACCCAAAAACTATTATATTAAATATACATAATTATTGCAAGATTAACATTTTTATTCCAGCTTTGAAAGGTAAATTTATTTTACAGCCTGCCAATTTGGAAGATTCATATTTTTCACATTTCTTATAAATTTA
>CAKRGM010000009.1 GCA_934330725.1 uncultured Lachnospiraceae bacterium
AAATTTATAAGAAATGTGAAAAATATGAATCTTCCAAATTGGCAGGCTGTAAAATAAATTTACCTTTCAAAGCTGATTAATAAAAAAAATGATTGACACATTGGACTTTTGCTATTAAAATATTTAATGTTCGCATTATTTAACACAATTTATATAAATAATGCCCGGCAAATTTAATATATTTATCATGCGGAAGTGTCGGAATGGCAGACGAGCAAGATTCAGATTCTTGTGTGGGTTACCACGTGTGGGTTCAAGTCCCATCTTCCGCATTTAATTTTTAAGAGAAAGCCTTGAATTTTCAAGGTTTTTTTTGAGTTCTGACACGAGTTAAATCAAAAAAGAAAATGTATTAACAGCATATAACAGATGGTTCCACCTGCGATTGACAGCAGCATCTGACGTTTCCATATATGCAGAACACCAGTGATTATAATGGAAATCAGTTCAGGAATACCATGAGTTCCCTGAAATATCTGCACATTTCTAAGACAATATATTACCAGCATGCCAAAAACCGCAGAAGGCAGATATTTTCCTATATACTGTATAAAAGCCGGTGTTTTATGATTTTCATTAAATAATATGAATGGCAGGAAGCGGGTAAGCATGGTTCCACCTATACATATGCTTATTGTAATAATCTGTTGTGAAATAGTCATTTCCTACCCCCCATATATTCCAGTTTCTTTTTAGATATCGTAAGCAATATGATAATAACTGCCATAGTCGGAAGCATAAAAGAATCCGAACCAAAACATATGAGACATATGGCTGCTGTAATAATACCAATCAATGACGATATGTGATTTTCTTCTTTAAGCCATTGCTCCAGAAAAATAACAACAAACATAGCCGTCATAACAAAGCTGATACCTGTTGTATCGAATTTAAGAAGAGAACCAACAAAACCTCCAAGTGTAGCACCTGCAAACCAATAAAAATGATTTAATAGTGTGACAAAAAACATGAACCAGCCTTTATCTACATCAGCTGGAATATCTGCGGTAAAGTTGATTGAAAAAGATTCGTCACACATGCCAAATATTAAATAATATTTTTTCCATCCCATTCCCTTATAACGATCCAGCATAGAAATTCCGTAAAATATATGTCTTGCCTGAATGAGGAGAGTCATAATAAATACCTGTAATGGTGCAAACGGACTGAGCAACATTTCAACTGCTACAAATTCCAAAGAGCCTCCATATATCAGAAGACTCATTAACATGGGATATACAAACGAAAAGCCACTGGCATTCATATAGATGCCATAGGCAAGTCCAAGAAATAAAAATCCGGCAAAAATAGGCAAAGTATAGGGAAATGCAGCCTTTAATGCTTTTCGCTTCATAAAAGCGTTTCCTCCTTGTTGAATTATATAAACATATTGAAAAATACAAACTATAATACCTTATTTATTATAACAAACGTGTGGCATTCTACCTGAAAATTATTTCTTTTTTTACATCCGGTTGTGATATAATTAACTTCATAAATCAAAATTCCGGGAGGTGAAAATTATGCTCTGGAATGATGTTACTGATTTTGAATTTATTCCTGTTATCAGCAGTCAGGAAATGAGCACAAGAATGGCAAAAAAGTTGGCAATGTAATTGCACATAAAATCATCTTTATCTTGAAAAAATATTATAATATTATGAGGATAAACGACATGAAAATATATGAAGTTCAGGAAAGATCCCCACAGTTGTCAGCCGCTCTTTTAAAAATCTAGGAAGCTTCTGTCCGGGCAGCACATCTTTTTCTTTCTGATGCAGAGATAAACCAGATTAAGGAATATGTACCACAGGCTATAAACCAGGTCGGACATTTAATCATTGCTGAAAATGATTCTAATACAACTATAGCTTTTATGGGAATTGAAAACAGCCGTCTGGAAATGTTGTTTCTTTCTCCTAAAGAAAGATGCAAAGGAATTGGAAAACAACTTATACAATACGGTATCAAGAATTATGGAATATAAGAAGTTACTGTAAATGAGCAGAATCCCCTTATTTATCAGAATTCTAATTCTATGTGCAGCTATTCTTGCAATATTCTATATCGGCATTGTAGGGCTTCTTTTATGTATTGGTATATCAAATCAAAATATAATAATATTCTTAATAGCTGTTTTAGCGGCTTTATTTATTATATTGGGCTCTGTATCCAAGTTCAAAAAAATTAGAAAAAGGCGCAAATAATTATTGGCCTTTTATATCGAGCCACTTTCCTTTCCATGTATACAATATCATAAGAATCACTCCAACAAACCATGAAACAGGATAAAGAATATATAAACCTGTAATAGAATCAAATGTAGGAAGAACAGCTTCTATCCATACTATACGAAACAGGCACATAGATGTCAGCAAAATAACCATAGGTGGTACACTTTTTCCAGCCCCACGCACAGTTCCCGCAAGGCATTGAAGGATACTGATAACAAAATAAAATGGACAAAAATACCGTGTTGCCAGTTTTCCAAGCGCTACTACATCCGGATCAGACGTGAACAAATGCATTAAAGGATCTGCAAAAACCAGAATCAGAATACCTGTTGCCACCGTATAAAT
Source organism: uncultured Lachnospiraceae bacterium (assembly GCA_934330725.1). Taxonomy (GTDB): domain Bacteria; phylum Bacillota; class Clostridia; order Lachnospirales; family Lachnospiraceae; genus Lachnospira. The sequence goes on from CAKRGM010000009.1 coordinate 2,580, forward strand.
AAATCCCATTGCCAGTGTTACCCACATTCCTTTTTTCACACGGTCAATCTTTCCTGCTCCAATATTCTGGCCTGTAAAAGTTGTCACTGCCATACTGAAGCTAAGCACCGGCAGTATATTAAATCCATCGATTTTTAAATAAGCACCAAATCCGGCCATAGCAGCAGAACCAAACCTGTTTATACCCGCCTGGACTAATACATTTGAAAGTGAAATAGTCATGTTCTGAATACCTGTAGGAAGTCCGACACGTATAATCCTTGCTGCCATACTTCTGACCACTCGAATACTTCTAATATGCACACGGTAATCTGCATTTACACGCATTAAATATGCCATAGCAAGTACACTTGACAAAATCTGGCTTATATCAGTAGCTATTGCTGCACCTGCCACACCCATACCAAGCCCGCATATAAAAAGAAAATCAAGCACAATATTAGTTATTGATGCTATTGCAAGGTACATAAGCGAACGTTTTGAGTTCCCTGCTGAATTAAGGATTCCCGATGCCATATTGTAAATGACATTAAAAATCAGGCCTCCTGAATAAAGCTGCATATAAGTGACCGAATCATTATAAACATCCTGTGGAGTGTGCATCCATTCAATCAGATTGCGGCTAAGCAGCACCCCGCCGACAGTAAGTACTAATCCTATAATAAGCGCTATGGCAAAAGATGTATGTACTGCCTCCTGCACCTTATTTTTATTTTTTGCCCCAAGATACTGTGAAACAATAACGCCCGCTCCAACAGCAGCCCCCTGGCTAAATGCAATTAAAAGGTAAATTATCGGTGTACTTGCCCCTACCGCAGCAAGCGCACCACTTCCCACATAATTTCCTACAATAATAGAATCTGCTGTATTATATAGCTGCTGCAGCAAATTGCCAAAAATAAGTGGTATTGAAAAAAACAGTATCTGTTTTACGATATTTCCCTCTGTCATCAAATTATTCTTTTTCGCCTGTATTTTCATCTTTGACTCTTTTCCCTTAACATTTTAGTATAACAATATGTATATAACTATTTTCACACTTTTATTAATATTTTAAACTTGTCATTATAGTATACACCATAAAGTTAACTTTAAGTCAATACCATTATCTTAATGCCTGTCTTATATCTTATATGATGGTAAAAATGTTAAATTTATTGATACTCAATTGGGTATAGAGTATAATATAAATAAAATAGATTTGAATAAACAGGAATTTATGTATTTTAGGATAAATAAAGCAATTATTTCCAATAGAGGTATAAACGCTTGTGAAAAGGAGTGATATTATGGTGGAACTTAAGGATGCATATAAAATGGCAAATGATTGCTTTCTTGATAATGAAGATTATCTTGGAGTAAGGGAAGTTAGAGAAACAGAAGACAAATGGCTTTTTAAAGGAAAATTAAAACATACAACATACGGAACATTTGCAATATGTATTCCTAAAAATGGAGATGAACCACATTTATATAATCCATATGAAAAAAAATATATGGAATTATGGGAAAAAGCTAATGCTGTAAAAGTATAACAATTTTAAATTATTATATTTGCCACCGCAGAAATGCGGTGGTTCGTTACAAATATTGATTTAAAGTATGTTTTTTTCTGCTGGCAATGTTCAAATACATCACATGTTACTGTTTATCAAAGATATAGTGCGATAACTTTTCTTGTTTTAACATTCAAATACATCATATGTTACTGTTTATCCAACGATTTTAAGCCTTTTCACTTTTACATTATATTATTCATTCCTTTATTTTACAAGGATTTCCCAATTTTTTCCCAGGCATCTCAATATATTTTAAATTTTTTGTTTTTCCTCGTACAAACCTCCTGTTTTAGCTGAATAGGTCCATTTTTTTATTTTAACCGCCTGGTATTTTCATTGACATATTTTTTAATTAAAGCTTATAAAATAAGGCTTTCACCATTCTCGCTATCTCTTTTCCTAATGCATCCTCACCAAACACATTGTTCTTCATTAGCTTTATAATACAAATAAAATATTCATATTATAAAAATACCTGTTGCAGTTTACATGCACCATCTGCAAAATGCACTTTAAGCACTTACCACAACAATCAAATAATTGCCACCACCTATAAAGTAAGCAGCAGCAATTATTCACTAATTATTTTTTATTTACAATTCATCTGGTCAAACTCAGGATTGAATGCGTAGAAATTCTTTGAATCAAGTTTACTCTGTACTATTGACAATGCTTCACCAAATCTCTGAAAATGGACAATCTCTCTTTGTCTTAGAAATCTTAAAGGTTCCATTACATCAGGATCGTCAACAAGTCTTAACAGATTGTCATAAGTTGTACGTGCTTTCTGCTCTGCTGCCATATCTTCAACCAGATCAGTTATTATGTCGCCCTTGGACTGGAATTCGCAGGCATTAAATGGTATTCCGCCTGCTGCCATTGGCCAGACTGCCGATGTATGATCAACATAATAAGGCTCAAATGGTGTTCCTTTTATCTGATCCATGGAAAGATTTCTTGTGAGCTGGTGAACCATTACACTTACCATCTCAAGATGCGCAAGCTCTTCTGTACCAATATCTGTCAAAAGTCCGGAAACTTCCCGGTAAGGCATAGAATATCTTTGAGCAAGATATCGCGTTGATGCTCCTGATTCCCCATCTGGCCCACCATACTGACTTATAACCATCATTGCCATAGAAGGATCCGGATTTTTTATATTAACAGGATACTCTAATCTTTTTTCATAATTCCACATAAGCTAATCCTCCACTTCCCACGGCATTGGCGTTGCTACCCACGTCCAGTAATTTTCATTTGTCATGTCAAATGCATTCAGCGGGCCATAAAATCTGGCAAATTTTGAAGCATACTCATTATATTTGTTCATTATTTCATTATAATATTCTATTGCCTGCTGATCATTTGGATGAGTATCAAGATACAGCATTGTTTCTATCAGTACAAAACCCAGCTCATATATATTTCTCATAGCTTGCCGTCTGCTGTTTTCATTTACGTTGTTTGACTCGATATTATCAGAACCACATGAACTGCAGACATGTCTCCTGTTCATTGAATTGCTATTATTTCTCACCTGTCTGTTCTGCCTTGACCTCATACATTCCGGCATGCTTTCACGCTGGCATTCCTGCTGTGGCATCTGTCTTACTGATTCTCTGCGTTCTGGCATGCTTCCACGCTGGCATTCCTGCTGTGGCCTCTGTCTTACTGATTCTCTGCGTTCTGGCATGCTTCCACGCTGACATTCCTGCTGCGGCATCTGTCTTACTGGTTCTCTGCGTTCCGGCATGCTTCCACACTGGCATTCCTGCTGCGGCATCTGTCTTACTGGTTCTCTGCGTTCCGGCATGCTTCCACGCTGGCATTCCTGCTGTGGCCTCTGTCTTACTGGTTCTCTGCGTTCCGGCATGCTTTCACGCTGACGTTCCTGCTGCGGCATCTGTCTTACATCTTCACGCATACCACATCTCATGCTCCTGCGCATTCCACTCTGCATATTGCAAGGCATTTCATCAAAAGGCTGACATCTCTCATCAGTGCAACCACATCTGTCTCTGAAAAATTCACAATCACTCATACTTCTGCAATTTTTTTCTTCCATCATCTGCAGCCTCCTCTTCCAACAAACGGCTTATTAAGAGCTGCAAATAAAGTTCCATATTTCAAAGCAAGAGTAGGCTCATAAATATCATCCCAGCGCTGCCACGGCACATAACACATAGCAAGCACCTGTTCAGAACAGGACATTTCTTTATCCATATTTCCTCCAAAAACTGCAATTATTGTGCAGTCTGATTTTTCTGCTCATTTTATTATATGGATAAAGTTTAAAATGTGTGTGTTAATTACATTCTTACTCCGCGCCACCTGTTAATGCACGCAAATATATCCTGTTTTCTTGGCATTGCAAGGTTTGATGGTATCATACCTGCATGGTATACCCCTGCAAATCCTTCAAGCCGAAGACGCGCCCATATCATTTCAACCGCTTCCGATAACGTTTTCTTTCCATCAAAAACACGCTCTGCTGCAAAACACATTATAATTCCAAGTGTTTCAAGCTGTGCACAGTCCATTAATTGTTCGACATATCTTAAATTAATTTCTTCGCGGTCTATTATAATTGCATCAGTTCCATTGGTCTTTATCTTTACTCTGCCATTTTTTCCTCCACCAGGCCTGAACGAAGGATGCCGCATATCATGTATATCACTGGTATTATGTACATCATTCATATTATGTATTTCATTCACCTGTGTATCATGTATATTGGCCGTTCCCTGTGTATCTGCTGCTTCCTGCATACATACACCTGCCTGCACATCCGTGCCCTTCCTGTTTATGCATGTACTAGTCTGCAAATTACTGCGGGCATATGCCGAATTTTTTTCCTCATTATTATCCTCATTATTATATGTAACGCCAATATGTCCTTGCGCGTACTCTGCTGCTACCTTTTTAGCCCGTTCGGTTACATCATACACCTCATATCTGTTCATCTGGATAATGCAGTCTGCTTTATAAAAATATTCTCCTGAACTGCCCGCTACAAGTATTGTTGAAATTCCCATATTATCAGCAATATTTCTGACACGATCAATAAATGGTGTAATCGGCTCAGAATCGCTGCTTACAACAAGCTGCATAAGTTCATCACGAATCATGAAATTTGTTGCACTTGTATCTTCATCAATAAGTAAAAGTCTGGAACCTGCTTCAATAGCCTCTGATACATTTGCAGCTTCTGATGTACTTCCACTCGCATCATCTGAAGAAAACTTTCTGGTATCTTTTTCATTTGGCAGGTCATTTATAAACATAGATATATTTACATTATTTATCCCTCTTCCATCCTCAGCCCGTATCTTAAAAGCCGTATTATCCGTTATAACATACTCTCTTCCATCTCCTGCAATATGATTATACACTCCCATCTGCAATGCCTTTAAAAGAGTACTCTTTCCGTGGTATCCCCCTCCTACAATGAGCGTTATACCTTTCTTTATTCCCATTCCGCTAATCTTCCCACGATTAGGAAGATTCATTGTAATCTGCATGCTTTCCGGTGATTTAAAACGAACTGCATCCTTTAGTGGATAATCCGAAATGCCTGATTTTCTTGGAAGTATGGAATCATTCGCCACAAATGCAACAAGTCCACATTTATCAAGTTCCTGTCTGATAAAATACTGATCCTGTGCCAGCTCAATACACTGCTTAAGGCTCTTTACATCAGCATTTTTATACTGAAGTGCCTTATAAATACACTTTGGCAAAAATTCAAACAGCATCTCCTCAAGTTCCGGTGAATTAATTGTTCTTCCATTCGCCGGAAAGCCTGCCTGCATTCGGAAAGTCACCGAACCATCATTTGTATTAATATCACACGCACTTCTTTTTATTATTTCCTGTCCACATTTTACTACTGACAAAAGCCCGCTTTTTCCTGACCCCTTTGCTTTAAATGAGTAATTCTTTACCACATTTGCAAAGCTTCTTATAAGGAAGTCCTCCAATGCTGTTTTTTTATATTCCGTATCATAATATTCATTAGGAAATCCCGCTGTTTTACCACTGACAATAATGCTGATTGCAGACGGAGATGCAAAAGGGTCTGACTGCACATGATCAATTGACAGTATATAATCTTTAAAATCATATTTTCCGGCAATTGATTTATATGCCGGATAGCTCTTTCTATTAATCTGACCTAACATTTGTCTTAACTTTATATCGCTATTCATTTTCTTTTTCCTTTTCTTTATCTATATTACAGGTAATTGCGAAACTCATAAATTTGAGCTACAGTTATGCGAATTTAACAAATTCATAAGCAGGTACTTTAGTGCGTCCGGGCATTACCTGAAAAGCTGAACGTTTCGCAATCACTTAATCTATATTATGACACCAGAAACATAAGATACCTTCCGGATTATGAAATAAAGAGATTATAAAAGTCTGTACATACATACTATGTACACCCTCTTACAATCTCTTCATTCATAAAAACCTTATGCCATATACACCTCAAGATCTCTTAAGATATCTTCTGTCTGCATCTCATCCGCATTAAAAGACAGGTGCAATGGATTGCTTATATCCAGACTTAACAGACCAACCAACGATCTTGCATCAATAGAACTGTTATGCGACTGGATATCAAAGTCACAGGAATACTTACCTAATCGACTGATAAAATCCTGTATTTTATCAACCGAGTCTAATAAAACTGAAACTGTAATCATCAAAAACCCCTTCTCATATTAAACCTTTTATAATTACTTAACTATGGTACTACAAAACGGGGCTTATTACAACTTTATTCGACTAATTATGACTATTTTTCGCCTGTTTTAAGCCTTTTATTGCTTTTTTTCTCAATTAGTCACGCATAACCGCTTCTGTTTTTATACTAATTATATTCTTTATATTTCTTAAGTTTTTAAATAAATATTTAGCAACCTGTTTATTAACAGCATATCTGATAACAACCACCTGTTTAATCTTCATCTGCCGTATTAAATGCATATCACATAAGTGGTGCAATAAGCCGCAGTACTTTACCAAGCATAGTTTTTATCCATGGATAATCCCCAAGGTTGTCCAAAGTTACTTCCTCACATTTTTTAAGTGTATACTGATAATCATTTTCTATATCTGACACTGCATCATTCTTATACATATATGTTGAACATTCAAAATGCAGATACAGACTTCTAAAATCAAGATTAGCAGTTCCGACTGATGCCCTTATGTCATCGCTTACAAATAATTTAGCATGTACAAAGCCAGGTGTATACTCATATATTTTCACACCATTTTCAAGCAGCTGTCTGTAATACGTTCTCGATAAAGTATATGCATAAAGCTTATCCGGTATATGCGGCATTATTATAATTGTCTCCACACCTCTTTTAGCACAGTATGACAATGCAGATATCATCTCATCATCAAGTATAAGATATGGTGTCATTATATGAACATATTTATCTGCCCGGTTCAATATGTCAATATATACCTGACGGCATATCCAGTCACTGTCAAATGAGCCACCACAATAAGGTATAACATAACCACCGCTACGAAGTTTTTCATTTTCCTTATCAACAGGGAACATACACTTTTCACCGGTATAATCGGTTACATATTCATCCAGGTCTTCTTTCGGGATATTATCCTTTCCGCCAGCAAGGTGCCACATTTTTAAGAACATATATGTGAAACTTTTCACAGCAGGTCCCTTAACCATAACTGCTGTATCTTTCCAGTGTCCAAATCTTTCGATTTTGTTGATATATTCATCAGCTATATTTATTCCACCTGTAAATGCGGCTTTACCATCTACAATAAGAATTTTCCTGTGATCCCTGTTGTTCTGTACTGTTGAAAGTACCGGACGTATCTGTGAAAACGGGCGGCTCTTGATTCCATAATGTGCAAGTTCTTTGTAATATCCCCATGGCAGAAGTGCTATACTGCAGGTTCCATCATACATGAAACGTACCTCAATACCTTCTGCTGCCTTTTCCTTAAGAATATCAAGTATCGTATCAAGCATATATCCCTTTGCAACAATAAAATATTCCATAAATATAAAATGTTTTGCCTGTCTTAGCTGTTTTACCATTTCTTCAAATTTATCTTCTCCAAGAGGGAAAAACTCAACATCATTATCTTTATATACAAGAAAATCTCCCGTATTTTTTAAATATGACGCAAGTCCTTTTTCACCCTTTGATTCACTTTTTAACTCATCTGCTATGGTCTCATTCTGCCTTAACAAAGGTTTTATCTGGCTTTCTATCTTTGTTGTATTTTTTTGCATTTTCTTTGTCTCAATCTGGACATTTATAAAAATATACAACATTGTTCCAAATACAGGAATAACAAGAACCGGAATAATCCACGCCATTTTAAAATTAGCATTTGTATCCTCATTCAAAATATGAATAATTGTAATAGCACTTAGCAAAATAAGAAATGCATAAACCACACCAGAATAATCAGATAACTTTTCAATAATTACAAAAAAGAATACCAGCTGCGTGAGCAATGAAAAAATCACCATTGCACTACGTCCAAAAATGATTTGCAGCAATCCTCTTAACTTCCTGATTAATTTAGTCATCGCATCACCTTCCTTTTTTCTAATATTACCACTTTTCTGGTAGAGTATTATAACATACTTTTTTATTTCTGTTAAGATTTGCAAAAAGATGTTGGAAGTATTCCATTATAAAAGTAATACTTCCAGCATCTTTTAATTCATTCCACCTTATTTGTCTGGTTAATCTTTGTACGATGTATTAGTTAAGGTTTGTATATCCCATAAGGAACTCATCTATCTGCTTTGCACAGTCACGTCCTTCCCTTATTGCCTTAACAACAAGTGACTGACCTGTATGCATATCTCCGGCAGTAAATACACCGGCTACGTTTGTCTTAAATGACTTTTCTTCTGTCTTTACATTTGTTCTTTCTGTAAGATTTACTCCAAATGCATCTGAAACATATTTCTGTGTTCCAAGGAAACCTGCTGCAATAAGAACTAATTCGCAAGGAATTTCTTTTTCTGTTCCTTCAACAGGAACCATTGTTTTTCTTCCTGTCTTTGGATCAGCTTTTGCCTCAAGCTTAACTGTAACAAGCTTTTCAAGGTTACCTTTCTTATCCTTTTTAAATTCTTTGACAGTTGTTGTATATACTCTTGGGTCATGACCAAATACTGCAATTGCTTCTTCCTGGCCGTAGTCAGTCTTGCACACAAGAGGCCATTCAGGCCATGGATTGTTTGCTGCTCTTTCATCTGGTGCCTTAGGCATCATTTCAAGCTGTGTTACAGACTTGCAGCCATGTCTTATACATGTACCAACACAGTCATTACCTGTATCACCACCACCGATTACAACTACATTCTTTCCTTTTGCAGAAATAAATTTTCCATCCTTTAAGTCTGAATCTAAAAGACTCTTTGTTGTAGCAGTAAGGAAATCAACTGCAAAATATATTCCATTAGCATCACGGCCCGGTGCGTTGATATCTCTCGGATTAGAAGCTCCACACGCAAGTACTACTGCATCATACTCATCAGTAAGCTTCTTTGCCTTAACATTTTCACCAATATTGGCATTTGTGATAAACTCAATGCCTTCTGCCTTCATAACATCAATCTTTCTGTCGATTACATGCTTTTCAAGCTTCATATTTGGAATACCATACATTAAAAGACCGCCTATTCTGTCTGATCTTTCAAATACTGTTACGTTATGTCCTCTTGAATTAAGCTGGTCAGCTACAGCAAGTCCGGCAGGGCCTGAACCTACTACTGCGATCTTCTTATCTGTTCTTACCTTAGGTGGCTTCGGACCGGCAAGACCATGTTCGTAAGCATACTCAATAATAGCTTTTTCGTTATCCTTAGTACTTACTGCATCGCCATTTAAGCCACATGTACATGCCTTTTCACATAATGCAGGACACACACGGCTTGTAAATTCAGGGAAATTACTTGTCTTATGAAGTCTGTTATATGCCTGCTCCCAGTTTCCTGTATATGCAAGGTCATTCCATTCAGGAATAAGATTATTTAAAGGACAACCTGATGTCATTCCATTAAGTAACATTCCTGACTGGCAAAATGGTACACCACAGTCCATGCATCTTGCACTCTGTTTTCTTCTTTCTTCTGTTGAAAGTGGTGTATGAAATTCATTAAAATTCTTTATTCTTTCTTTAGGTGAGACTGCTTCTTCTTCTTTACGGCTATATTCTAAAAATCCGGTTGGCTTTCCCATATATATCTCCTTTCTCATTTATCCTGGAATCAGCCGGTTGTGAAGCACTTCACAACCAGCTATTATCACGGACTGCATAACTGCTTATTTGATTGCTGCGTAAAATGCTTCAATCTGTGCCTGTTCGCTGCTTAAACCTTTTTCCTCCATCTGAACAATCTTGTTCATCATCTTCTTATAATCATGAGGAACAATCTTCTTGAACTTAGGAAGGTATTCTCCGAAGTTATCAAGTACTTTCTTACCCTTCTTTGAATTAGTGTAAGCAACATGCTCTGTTATAATATCCTTTAATTCAAGAACATCATATTTATCAGTTACAGGTTCCATAGAAACAAGCTGTTTATTGACTCTCTTGTAAAGGCTTGTGTCTTCATCAAGTACATATGCAATACCACCGCTCATTCCGGCTGCAAAGTTCTTTCCTGTCATACCTAAGATTACAGCACGTCCGCCTGTCATATATTCACAACCATGGTCGCCACAGCCTTCAACAACTGCAGTTGCACCAGAATTACGTACGCAGAATCGCTCACCTGCTACACCATTTATAAATGCTTTACCACTTGTTGCACCATAAAGCGCTACGTTACCGATAATGATATTTTCATCTTCTTTATATGTAATTCCTGTTGGAGGATATACAATAAGTTTACCGCCTGAAATACCTTTACCAAAGTAGTCATTACTGTCACCGACAAGTTCAAGTGTAAGACCCTTAGGAATAAATGCACCGAAGCTCTGTCCACCGGCACCATTACATTTAACAGTAAATGTATCTTCATCAAGTGATTCACCGAATCTTCTTGTAATCTCTGCACCAAGAAGTGTACCAACTGATCTGTCTGTATTAGTTACATCAATCTCAACACTTCTCTTCTGCTTATTATCAAGAGCTGAGGCAAACTTCTTAAGAAGAATCTTTTCATCAACAGTCTTTTCAAGCTTGAAATCATATTCATTCTTGTGATTGTACTGAATCTTTGATGCTTCTTTAATATATGGATTATTTAAAATATTGCTCAAATCAATCTTTGATGAACGTCCGCTGTGTTCAACTTCCTTCTGTGCAAGGAAATCTGTTCTTCCGACAAGTTCATCAACTGTCTTAACACCAAGCTTAGCCATATATTCACGGAGTTCCTGTGCAATAAACTTCATGAAGTTTACAATGTATTCAGGCTTACCTGTGAATCTCTTTCTAAGTTCAGGATTCTGTGTTGCAACACCTACAGGACATGTATCAAGGTTACATACCCTCATCATTACACAGCCCATAGTTACAAGTGGAGCTGTTGCAAATCCGAATTCCTCTGCACCAAGCATTGCAGCAATTGCCACGTCACGTCCGCTCATAAGCTTACCATCTGTCTCAATGATTACCTTATTACGAAGTCCGTTCATGATAAGTGTCTGATGTGCTTCTGCAAGACCTAACTCCCAAGGAAGTCCGGCATTGTGGATTGAACTCTTAGGCGCAGCACCTGTACCACCATCAAAACCTGAAATAAGGATTACCTGTGCACCTGCTTTTGCAACACCTGAAGCAACTGTACCAACACCTGCTTCAGATACAAGCTTAACTGAAATTCTTGCATCCTTATTTGCATTTTTCAAATCGTAGATAAGCTGTGCAAGATCTTCGATTGAATAAATATCATGATGAGGTGGTGGTGAAATAAGTGATACACCAGGAGTTGAAAGACGTGTCTTTGCAATCCATGGATATACTTTCTTTCCTGGTAAATGTCCACCTTCACCAGGCTTAGCACCCTGTGCCATCTTGATCTGAATTTCTTTTGCACTTACAAGGTATCTTGATGTAACACCAAAACGTCCTGATGCAACCTGCTTGATTGCTGAACATCTGTTAAGTCCGTCAGGGCCTACTGTGAGTCTGTCATATTCCTCACCACCTTCACCACTGTTTGACTTACCATGAATCATGTTCATTGCAATTGCCATTGTTTCATGTGCTTCCTTTGAAATAGAACCATATGACATGGCACCTGTCTTAAATCTCTTAACAATAGAATCAACGCTTTCAACTTCATCAATATTAATACCCTTCTTAGGGAATTTAATATCCATAAGTCCTCTTAAATTCTTTACGCCTGTTTCTTTATTTACTAAATCTGTATATTTCTTAAATGTCTCATAATCGCCATTACGTGTAGCAAGCTGAAGAAGATGTATTGTCTGAGGATTGTATAAATGTTCTTCCTTGCCGCTTACCATCTTATGTGCGCCTGAACTGTCAAGTGTAGTATCTGTTGATAATCCCAATGGATCAAAAGCCTTTGAATGTAATGTTTCAACATCTTCTGCAATATCATTTATATCAATACCGCCAACACGGCTTACTGTTCCACTGAAATACTTCTTAATAACATCTTCATTAATACCAATTGCTTCAAAAATCTTTGAGCCCTGATATGACTGAATTGTTGAAATACCCATCTTGGCAGCTATCTTAACAATACCATTGATGATTGCCTTATTAAAATCATCAACTGCTGCATAGTAATCCTTATCAAGCATATTAAGGTCAATAAGTTCCTGAATGCTTTCCTGTGCAAGATATGGGTTAATAGCAGAAGCACCATATCCTAACAATGTTGCAAAATGATGTACATCTCTTGGTTCACCACTTTCAAGGATAACAGCCATGGATGTTCTCTTCTTTGTCTGTACAAGATACTGCTGGATAGCAGATACAGCAAGTAATGAAGGAATAGCAACATGGTTTTCATCAACACCACGGTCAGAAAGAATAATAATATTTGTTCCTTCTCTGTGTGCTCTGTCAACTTCAACATATAAATGGTCGATAGCCTTTTCAAGTGAAGTATTCTTATAATAAATGATTGGAATTGTCTCTACCTTAAATCCTTCGACCTTCATATTCTTAATCTTTAAAAGGTCAGTTGATGTAAGGATTGGGTTTTCAATCTTTAACTGTTTGCAGTTTTCAGCCTTTTCCTCAAGTACGTTACCATCTGATCCAAGATAAACTGTAGTTGATGTTACAATCTTTTCTCTTATTGAATCGATAGGTGGGTTTGTAACCTGGGCAAATAACTGTTTGAAGTAATTAAATAATGGCTGGTGGTTATTTGATAAAGCTGCAAGTGGTGTATCCTCACCCATTGCACCAATCTGCTCTGTTCCATTTAATGCCATTGGAAGGATTGATGTTTTAAAATCTTCATATGTATAACCAAATGCCTTCTGTAATCTTGCTCTTTCTTCCTTATTGTACTTAGGTACACGCTTGTTAGGAATTGTAAGATCATGTAACTTAACAAGATTATTATCAAGCCATTCACCATATGGCTGCTTTGTTGCATATTCTTCCTTAAGCTTATCATCATCGATAAGTTCACCCTTAACTGTATCAACAAGAAGCATCTTACCAGGTCTTAATCTGTCTTTTAATCTTATCCTGCTCTCATCAACAGGAAGAACACCTACTTCTGATGAAAGAATAAGGTACCCGTCATTTGTTACATAGTAACGTGATGGACGAAGACCATTTCTGTCAAGAACAGCACCCATGATATCACCATCTGAGAAAAGGATTGATGCAGGACCATCCCATGGTTCCATCATTGTTGCATAATACTGATAGAAGTCTTTCTTTTCCTGTGGCATTGACTTATTATCTGCCCATGGTTCTGGAATTGTTATCATTACAGCAAGTGGTAATGGCATACCATTCATTACAAAGAATTCAAGTGTATTATCAAGCATGGCAGAGTCAGAACCATTTGTATTAACAACAGGTGTAATCTTTGCCATTTCCTCTTCAAGATATTCTGAATACATTGTCTCTTCACGGGCAAGCATTCTGTCAGCATTACCTTTTATTGTATTAATCTCACCATTGTGAACCATAAATCTGTTTGGATGAGCTCTTTCCCAGCTAGGATTTGTATTAGTTGAAAATCTTGAATGAACAAGTGCGATAGCTGATTCATAGTCCTCATCTCTTAAGTCACCAAAGAACTGTCTTAACTGTCCAACAAGGAACATACCTTTATATACAATAGTTCTGCTTGACATAGAAACAACATATGTATTTTCACAAGTCTGTTCAAATACTCTTCTTGCAACATAAAGCTTTCTATCAAATTCAATACCCTTATTAGTATCTTTAGGTCTCTTAATAAATGCCTGAAGTATGTATGGCATACAATCAATTGCCTTCTTACCTAAAACATTTGGAAATGTAGGAACTTCTCTCCAGCCTAAAAACTCAAGGCCTTCCTTCTCTACTATAATCTCAAACATCTTCTTTGACTGATTTCTTTTAAGTTCGTCCTGAGGGAAGAAAAACATACCTATACCGTAATCTCTTTCATCTCCAAGTTCGATTCCAAGAGGTTTAACAGCTTTCTTGAAAAACTTATGTGATATCTGTAAAAGAATACCTACACCATCACCAGTCTTTCCTTCCGCATCCTTACCTGCTCTGTGTTCCAGGTTTTCAACAATGCTAAGAGCATCTGAAACTGTCTGATGTGTCTTGATACCTTTGATACTAACGACAGCACCGATACCACAGTTATCATGCTCAAACGCAGGATTATACAGCCCAGGCTGCTTGATTTGATTTTCCATAGTAAATAACATCCTTTCGTATTTATTAAGCCGAATACCAACCAACAGATACTTGATAATATATCAGATATTTATATTCAGACTATTATACAAATAATATACAGTATTTTTATTTACATGTAAATATGGATTTTGCTGGAATTGTCTGATAATATGACTATTTGTCACTTTATGTTGAAATTGTCAGATAACTTGTTTGTATTATATATAATTTCTCATTATATATATTCAATTTAGAACTATTTTTTCATTTTTGTACTAAAATAAAAAATAGAAAAGTTGTAATTTTACGCATGTAACGCAAATTGTGTGTAAATTGTATGTATTTATTCTGTCCAATAATATATACTTATGGTATATATTATTCATTATTGCGTATCATTAACACGTATTTTAATGATACGCAATTATCATTTTCCCGGTACATCAATGTACTAATTCTTTAACTGTGCTTCATTTTTTCCTCTGATTATAAATTCAACTGCATTATGAATCACTTCGATATGCACACTGTCATATGTCCCCCCATATTCGCCATCGACAGTCCAGCTTATCTGTTCATCAGATTCAAAATAAATTTCATTTGCTTTGAATGACTGTATCAGACTGCATTTCTCATAGTTTTGTGACAATACCGCTGCAATAACCTGCTGGAAGTCCAGCGGATTCTTTAATTCCCTTACGAGAGCCACTTCAAACAGTCCATCCCTAAGATTTACATCACCAGGAACAACGCCCCTGAAACCGCCAACTGACCTTGTATTGCTCACCATTCCATAAATAAACGAGCCTTCAATATCTGTATCATTTGTATGTATCTTAATATGATACGGTTTTAAATCTGTAAGGGATTTCATTCCCTCAAGAAGGTATGCCGGATGTCCCAGCACATTTTTTAATGCCTGCGGTGTCTCATATGAAACCTTTGTAAATGCACCAAAGGCTGCAACATAATTAAATGTTTTGCCATTAAGCATTCCAATATCGCATTTTCTTCGTCTTCCGACTGTAATATTTCTTGCTGCCTGAAGCATATCCTTTGGAATTTTTAAGCTGACTGCAAAATCATTTGTTGTTCCGCTTGGTATATATCCTATCGGTGGCTTTTTCCCCGAAAGCGAAAGAACTGCCTCCACTGTCTCGTTTAATGTTCCATCACCGCCGCTGCATACAACACAATTATAGCCTGCTGCATTATTTAGTATATACTCATAGCCGTCTCTTGGTGCCTTTGTTGGGTATACTGTCACCTCAAATCCGGCATCAGAGAAAATCTGTATTATTTCTAAAAGCTTATTTTTAATCTGCCCTTTCCCTGAATTGGGATTAAACACAAACAGTAATTTTTTCATACCAATCCTACCTGTCCCATTTATCGCAAAGTGAATTAATCTGATCTGTAAACTTTGCCAGATCCTTATTAGCACCACCCTCGTTATGATTAATAACTGTAAGAAGTCTCTTGCCGGCTGCAACGAGTCTTGCAAATACACTGTTATTCCTGTTAATAACTGTTCTTCTTGACTTCTTCTGTTTATTGCCTTCACTTAAGCACTCACCTGTAACAAGATCAAAACTTGCTCCCGTATATGGTGATGTTGCATTGTATCCGTATTCGTCCTTAAGGCATGCTGTGAATTCCTCGCATACACTGTCCTCTCCATGCACTACAAATACCTGCTGTGGCTTTTCCTTAAATGAATTCACCCACTTTAGCAGTCCCTGTTTATCTGCGTGTCCACTTGCACCCGGAAGCTGCACTATTTCTGCCTGTATGCTTATAGGTTCGCCGAACAGCTTTATCTCCTTTGCGCCATCAACTATAATTCTGCCTGTCGTTCCCACTGCCTGATATCCTGCAAAAAGTATCGTACATTCCGGTCTCCACAAATTATGTTTTAAATGATGCCTTATTCGTCCTGCCTCACACATTCCTGATGCTGATATTATTACCTTTGGCTTTGAATCAAAATTTATCATCTTTGATTCATCACCTGTTACAGCAACCTTAAGTCCATTGAATGTCAGCGGATTAATGCCTTTATTAACAAGCTCCATTGCATCTTTATCATAACATTCTATATAATTTTTTGTAAAAATGCTTGTAGCTTCAATTGCAAGAGGACTGTCAACATAAACATCAAAATCATATTTTATAAGATTATCTTCTTTAATCTTTCTTATAAAGTATAAAAGTTCCTGCGTTCTTCCAACTGCAAATGATGGTATTACAACATTACCACCCCTGTCAAATGTCCTTTTAAACACTTTGACAAGTTCCTGTACATAATCCGGTGTTCCGCCATGGCTTCTGTTTCCATATGTCGATTCCATTACTACATAATCAGCTTCATCAATATAAACCGGATCTTTAATAAGCGGCTTATTTACATTTCCGATGTCTCCCGAAAATACAATCTTTTTTGAAACTGAATTCTCATTAACCCACACTTCAATACTCGATGAACCGAGCAGATGTCCTGCATCTGTAAATCTTATCTGTATTCCGTCAGTAAGATCAAGTTTTGTATCATATGGGCACCCTACAAACTGCTTCATTACATTTGTAACTGCATCCATATCATATAAAGGAATAAATTCCTTTAATGTACCATTTGATCTTTTTGCCTTACGGTTGCGCCATTCAGCTTCAAACATCTGAATGTGTGCACTGTCCTTAAGCATTATGGAACAAAGATCAACCGTAGGCTTTGTTGCAAAAACCTTTCCCCTGAAACCATTCACATACAAAAGCGGAATAAGTCCCGAATGATCGATATGTGCATGTGTAAGCAGCACGTAATCAACATCACTTGCAGGTATTGGCAGTTCCTGATTCTCATAAACATCATTGCCCTGTTCCATACCGCAGTCAATAAGTATATGCCTGCCACATGCATTTAAATAATGACAGCTGCCCGTTACCTCATGGTCAGCCCCTAAAAAAGTAAGTCTCATAATCCCCGCCCCCTTTTTATTTTGCATTAAATTCACTTATCTTTTGTATTCTGCTTACATATTATTCACCTGGCTTCTTGATTTTATTTTATCATTATGCCCGCATTTGTTCAATAATTATTACATTTATTAAGCATAATATATATTTTTGTATCATAGTCATTATAAAAAAAGGTTCTTTTACATTATGTGTGGTATTTCTGGTTTTTTTAACGGATATGTTGATTATTTAAGTGATGAACTCAACTTCAAGCATATCCTTCTTAATATGTGCAAATCTCTTAAGCACCGTGGTCCTGATGCTTCAGGAATCTATCTTTCAAAAAGGTGTGGACTTTCCCACGACAGGCTTTCCATAATTGATATTGAAAACGGTTCCCAGCCTATGCAAAAAAATATAGACGGATTTTCATATACTATAGTTTATAATGGGGAAATTTATAATACCATGGAGCTGCGTAACGAACTGCTGCTTCATAATATAACCCCTGAAACCTCCTCTGATACTGAACTTCTGCTTCTATCCTTTTTAGAATTTGGCAGTGATTTTATCCAGAAGGTAAATGGAATTTTTTCATTTGCTATTTATGACGAAAGACATGAAACCATAACCCTTTATCGTGACCCGTTCGGTGTGAAACCGCTGTTTTATACAAGCGTTGGTGACACTTTTCTTTTTGGTTCGGAACCAAAGGCAATTCTTTCCTACCCTGGAGTAAAAGCCATTATTGAAAAAAACGGACTTAACGAAATTCTTTCACTCGGTCCTGCCCGTTCTCCCGGATGCGGAATATTTAAAGATTTTCACGAGGTTCTTCCCGGATATTATATTACAGTGTCCCGTTTTGGTATAAATAAAACATGCTACTTCCGGCTTGAAAGCAGGCCTCATTTTGATTCATATGATGAAACCATTGAAAAAACAAGATTTCTTATAACTGATTCTATAAAACGCCAGATGATTTCTGATGTTAATATATGCACCTTTTTATCCGGAGGTGTTGATTCAAGCGTCGTTTCCGCCGTATGCGCCGCCCAGCTTAAAGAGCAGGGAAAAACACTCCACACATTCTCATTTGATTTTACAGGAAATAATAAATATTTCAGGGCAAATTCATTCCAGCCATCACAGGATCGTCCCTACGTTGATAAAATGACTGAATTTTTAGATTCAAAACATGAATACCTTGAATGCACAAACCAGATTCAGGCTGATTATCTGTTCCGCTCTGTTGATGCACATGACTTTCCATGCATGGCTGATGTAGACTCATCACTGCTTTATTTCTGTGAACAGGTAAGCCATTCTGAAAAGGTCGTCCTTACCGGAGAATGTGCTGATGAAGTTTTCGGAGGCTATCCGTGGTTTCATTTAGAAAAATTTTTAAACAGCAATACATTTCCATGGACTCCTGACCTTTCTTTCAGGAAACGCCTTGTTAAGCAGGAGCTCCTTGATTGTCTTGACATGGATGAATACGTTGCTGCTGCTTATGAAAAAGCTATAAGTGAAATAGCTGTCCTTCCCCATGAAAATGAGACACAGACTAACCGCAGACGCATTGGGTATCTTAATATCCGTTTCTTTATGCAGACACTTTTAAACCGGATGGACCGTACCAGTATGTATAACGGACTTGAGGCAAGAGTGCCATTTGCTGATAAAGAACTGGTTTCGTATGTCTTTAATATTCCATGGGAAATGAAGGCTAAAAACGGGCTTGTAAAAAATGTACTGCGTCAGGCTGCAAAGGGACTGCTGCCTGATGAAATTCTCTTCAGACAGAAGAGTCCCTACCCGAAAACTTATAATCCGGGTTATGAAAATATTTTAAAGACAATGTTAATCGATGAATTAAACAGTGCCGGCTGTCCGTTAAAAGATATTGTGAATGAAACTGCACTTAATAAATTTTTAAGCCGTCCTAAAGATTACGGTCAGCCCTGGTATGGACAGTTAATGGCCGGTCCTCAGATGATTGCATATCTTCTGCAGATAAATTATTTTCTAAAAAGCAGACACGTAGATGTCCGGGTATAAATAATCACATTTTAAGCAGCGGTGCATTATGCGGTAAATGACACCGCCTTATGCACCGCTGCATGTTTTTACACCTTTACTGTTTTTATTACTTTTATTAATTCTTATAATGTATTGGGGATATGCTGCTATATTTTACTATCAGGGTGCCTGTATCACCGGCTGAAGCTGTCTGCCGTCAAGCGCTGCCTGAATTGTTTCCGGTATAAGCTTTGTACAGGCTATCATTGAATTATGCTTACATTTATAATTATCCTGTCCAAATGGTACAAAATATATATTTTTCATATTCATAAGAAGACCGATATTTTTAAAATTCATTCCAAGTGCATCATTTGTTGAAACAGATATGACAAGCGGCTTTTCATTTCTTAAATGCGCTTTTGCAGCCATAAGTACAGATGAATCCGTTATGCCATTGCTTAATTTGGCAAGAGTATTGCCGGTGCATGGAGCAATCACAAGCACATCAAGAAAATTACCGGGGCCTATGGTTTCCGCTTCAACTATGCTTCCCATCCCGGTTTCATGCGTTATGTCCCTTACACTTTTTACAAATTCATCCGCCTTTTTGAATCTGTTGTCAGTCACTAATACTCTCTCCGAAAAAACCGGCACTATACGCCAGTCTTTTTTAACAAGCTCCCTCAATACTGTTAATATTTTTTCAAATGTACAAAATGAACCAGTTATGGCAAAGCCAACTGTCAATTTTTTATTCTGGTCCATGTTTGTCACCTCATTTCAAGCTTTATTCCATTTTTGATTTTTCATACTATTTTCATGTTCTTTTTTATAACTTCAAGGAGCACCTTTGCAGATGATTCAGGTGCAAACTTTCCAGGCAGCCCGAGTGCATGGCACGCCTTAATATCGTTTTCAATGCAATAATCAAAATCAACACCACCCGGATTTGATGCTATATCAATTATTGTTATTTCTTTTGAAAACTTCTGCAATATATCTGAATTAAATATTTTCTCCGGCACAGTGTTAAAAAGAAAATCATATTTCTTCATGTCATGTATCACTGCAATATCACTTTCATATGCATAACCATATGCACCCGCTTTTGCACGCCTGCCCTCATCTGTCTCAAGCACCGTCACATTACAATTAAATGCCTGAAGCCTGTTTGCCAGAATTTCACCACATCTTCCAAATCCCGCCAGCAGTACATTACTCATGTTTAAATTAATATCACTTAACGTAACTGCCTGTGCAACAGCACCTTCTGCTGTAGCCACAGCATTTGCATAGGCGGCAGCATCTGATTCCATGTACTCAATGAATCTTCTTTCGCCGGAAATTATGCCGTCTTTTGCATCACAGCTGTTAATATCAGGCTCTGCGCCGGCGCCACTGATTCCGCATCCAAATATATTTTCAGCCCTTATGCCACAGCCATATAGCCGCTTATAATGTCTGATACTGTCTGAAACCGGAAGCAATATTGCATCGAATATCTTATCTGTCAGATTATTAAGTGTATTAAATTTATATAATTTACCTGTTTTATTATCTTTACGGTATTCCCCGGATTTGTCAGTTTCATTAATAAATGTTACATCATGCCCTGCGTTGCACAGCATTTTTCTAAGATATTCCTGTCTTTTATCATACGCTATAACCAAAAACCTTTTCTTTTTCATGCAACTCCCTCCTTCATACATTTTATGCAGAAACAGGTAATTGCGAAACTCCTAAATTATTAAGTACAGTTGAGCAGAATTAATAATTTCATTAAGCAGGCGCTTTAGTGTGGCCGGTACTTAGGCGTGTATTTTACCGCCTTACGTACCGCTGCCAGCATTTTCTCATATACAGGTGAATAAATTTTCCATATCTGTCATATAATTCCTAAGTACGTTATTTCTATTATTTTCTAAAATATGCAGCCTCTTCTTTATGTGCTGCAGGAAAGGTATGGTCTTTTATGAAACGAGGGTTCTTAAAGAAACTCTTACCAATGATTTTATGTTTTACCTTACTCTTCGGATTAAATGTAGTATATGCTGATGATAATCAGAGCTTTGATAATATTTACATCGGTGACGGTGAGCGCGGTATGACCGTTGATAACTGTATTACTACTCTTTTCAGGCTCTCTGACCAGAGCAATAATATCAACAATGCCTACTGTGTTGACAGGAGTACAAGTATACGGGATAACGCTGCATATTCCCGTGTAAATGTCAGTGATGCCGACTATTATACCCAGGAGTCAGCTAACCACATCCGTGCCATTATCCAGAACGCATATCCTTTTATCAGTATTTCTGAGGTAATTAACCGCTCAGGTATACGTGGAATTAGTACAACAGAAGCAATTACCGCTACACAGCTTGCCATCTGGCATTATTCTAATGAGTCTGATGTTGTATCTGAAAATACAAATGTAGATGCATTATTTAACTGGTATATAAATCTTGCACCTGCAACAGTCTCAAATGTTCCAATCGGAAACGTAAACATAAATGCTGTAACATCAAAGTCTGGTGATAGTTACACTTGTGTGGTACGTTACAGTACAAATGCCAGAAATGTCAATGGCTCCGGCGTTGAATTATCCTTGAATACGAGTAAGGATATTTCCACCGAATATCCAATGATAAGCCGTGTTGATAACGGTGTCGTGGATGGCGAAAACCAGGTCACATTTACAAACATCCCTGCTGATGCCACTCTTGATTTCACTGCATCCGGAATACAAAATGTTGATTTTGACGGATATTTCTACAGTCCTGAAGGCGGACGAAAAGCATCGCAGAGTCTTGTAGGTGCTTACATTGGAAATACTGCTATTTCCGCAAGTGCATCCTTTACACCATCATCTGATGATGACAATGCCATAAAAATTATAAAGATTGATTCAGCTACAGGAGAACCTCTTGCAGGTGCCGTATTTGAGATATCTGATAATGAAAACTTTACCGGCACTGTCTATACCGTAACTACCGACAGCAATGGTATTGCAATCCAGGGTGGTCTTACAGCCGGAAGATGGTTTGTACGCGAAACAAAAGCACCTCAGGGATATATTTCTTATGAAAAGCCTTTTAGCGTTTCTGTTGGAAATGGTACTACTGTTGCCGAATGCAAGAATACGGCTTATGGCTCAATTCAGATTTTAAAGTCTGATGAAAATGGTAATCCTGTGAATGGTGCACATTTTTCAATTTATAAGGGTGAAGCCGTATCAGATAATGCGCTTTTGTATTCAGATTTAATATCTGATGAAGCCGGTGTAATTATTCAAAAGGATATTGAACCCGGCGTATATACAATTGTTGAGACTGAGGCTCCACATGGCTATCACTTAAATTCTACTCCGGTCACTGTCACCGTTAAACCGGGTGAAACTGCAAAGGTTTCTGTCACAGATGAAACCATCAAAAAAGGTATTATCAACATTTTTAAGAAAGATGCCGTAAGCGGTGAACAGTTAAGCGGTGCTGAAATTGAAGTCTTCAAAGATGAGGCTTTAACACAGTCCGTCGGTCGTTTTATCACATCAAAGGATAATCCTGTAAGCACAGATAAACTTGAGCCGGGAACTTACTATGTAAAAGAGATTTCAGCCCCTGATGGTTATTTAAATGATGACACTGATGTTAAAATCGTAAATGTGCCTGAAGGCGGAAGTGTTGATGTAACCTTCTTTAATAACCAGGTTCCAAAGACTGCTGGCAACTTTGCACTGGTACTTTTTACAGGTATTGGAATGCTTTCCGGCTGTGCTGTATTAACCTTTGCCTTCCGTAAGCATCTGATCAGACGATGAAAACTGTAAAATCAACATGGAAGCTGTCTGCTGTCGGCTGTGTCGTTATCGTATTTTTTATTATATCAATAATCGTTATAATTGCCGGCATTGTTATTCTTGTTAATGTAAACCATGATATAAAAAAAGGGGTCAACGAGGCTGAAGACGTTATTACCCATAATGACGACCCCCACGATAACAAAATGCCTGAAGCTTATACTATTAACGCCGGTAAAGCAGGTGATTATTCAGACGCCATTGCTATTCTGACATTTATTGACGATAAAAATGCAAAGGTCGGCATTTTTAATGGAATAACAAATGATATATTGCGAAAAGGTGCCGGAAGAGACACTAATACTGCCCTTCCAAATGAATCCGGCAACTGTGTATTATATGCACACCGCGACTCAGGCTTTGCATCTCTTACCACAATTAAAATAAATGATTGCATCAGCCTGCAGACAAAACAAAGCACATTAACATACCATGTAACAGATGTAAGGATCACTACCCCCAACGATCCGTCAATATACGCTAAAACAGACGAAAAGCAGGTTACTCTTGTAACCTGCTATCCATTCTCATATGTCGGCCCCGCCCCACAGCGATGTGTTGTAACCGCGGACGCAGACAAAACAGGTCAGTGATTGCTGGCCTGTTTTTTTGAGTTTTACTAATTCTATGTCGTGTCTGTACAAACGCCATATTCATACAGTGTTGCTTAAAATTTCAATCAAAGCTTCCACTTTTGGAAATATCTTTTAAAGCCTCAATTGCCATCTCATAAGATATCTGTTCTTCTAAAAGTTGAGTAGTTAAATTAACATAATCACTTTTGTATGCTTTTTCTTCAATAATCTGATTAAGCAACTGTGAAATATTTACATCTGAATTAGCAGATGGACAAACCGGTGACTGAGCTCGTATATTCCGCACTTCATGCACCAGATTCTTAAAAGCTCCATT
The DNA here is from genome assembly GCA_934330725.1 of uncultured Lachnospiraceae bacterium. Taxonomy (GTDB): domain Bacteria; phylum Bacillota; class Clostridia; order Lachnospirales; family Lachnospiraceae; genus Lachnospira. The sequence continues at coordinate 26,754 of CAKRGM010000009.1, forward strand.
CTGAGGAACAAGTGGAAACAACTTATAAATATCATATATGTGTCTTGAATGTTTTTGAACCTTATCTTGTAAATAATAATCACAAATTGCAAATATCTTGTCAGCCAAAGTTCTATCAATACCCTGTACTTTCATTGAAAATGGTAATAACATAAATTTCTCAATAGAATCAGGTGCTTCTTTTTCCATCATATCACCAATATAACTATGTACCGGCAATATTACCGTTGGAAAAGAAACTGCTGTGTAAGAGGTCTCCAATAAAACTGCCGGTCTTAAAGCAGTACTAATTAATGGGAGTACCGAATCATATCCGATTATATACCTGTTGTAGTCTCTACGACTTCTCGTTTCGTCAAGATTTTGAATATCCATTCCCAATTCATCTGCTGAATCAACAATCGCTTGTTTTATTTTTTTCTTTTGGCCTTGTGAAATCAATGTATCTATTGTAATATCGATATCTTCTGAAAACCTCTGTATAACTTTATGGCACTTGCTTAAAGAAGCACCACCCTTAAAAACGATATATGGCATCTTTTCTGATAATAGCCTAAGCAACATAGTAACATAATAATCTTTCTCTATCGCATGTGCCATTATACCTGTTTGTTCATAAGCCAGTGCAATTGCATCTTGGAATTGTTCTTTATTATTATGCAAGTATGCCATTATAAATCACTCTCGTTTCTATTAGATTCTTATAAAGTTTGTCAGGATAATAAGAAAAATATGATTCAAGATCTGAAAGTTCTAACCCTACATCATCCATATACCTATAGAGGCGGTTTTGCAGATCAGTACCCGACATCTCTGAATAGACATCTACATCCTTTAACATATCAAGGAATTGTAATATCACATAATTTTTTTCTGTTATTATAACTTTAGGCTTTCTTATAATCACACGTGATTTTGCCAGTGAAGTTTCCCGATAATCATTGGTCGCTTTATTTGTCACTATTTCGTATTGCATTGGAACTTGTGTAGTAAGTCCCATCTGGTTAAAAAACAATAATCCACTGATATACCCGCACCGCTTATTTTTATCCCACAGATATTTATATTCCAGAACTTTTTCAAATGTAGGCTGTGAACCTGATTTAAATATACTCTTTTTAGGAAGGTAATAAATACCACTATCAAAGCGCTTTACCTTTCCAATGTCCGTTAGTTTTTTAAGCTGTTGGCGAACATTATTTCCGGACATTCCTTTAATTTGTATATCAGACAGGAAAAAAGGCTCATTTTCTTTATATTTTTCTACAAGGTACTGATATAAATTAAACATATTTTTTCTCCATTAACAAAACTGTGTTTATGCACTTCTTATATGTTATTATATCCATTTTTTTTAAAAATATCAAGATTTTGAAAATAAGGGTAAGAAAAATCTTGCAATTCAGCCTAAAAAACAAGCAGGGGACATCATCCCCTGCTTTACTCTTCTAATATCATTATAAGTATTATCAATATGCACTTACCACATATTACTTCCCATCCTGCCCAATCTCTTTTAATGTTCTCCATCCAAGAACGGCGCACTTTACTCTTGCCGGCATATCGGATACGCTTCTTAGTATTGAAGCCTCCTCGAGCTTATCTATCTGCTCTTCGGTTGCTGTCTTTTGAATCATTCCTATGAAGTCATCTGCAAGTTCGAGTGCTTCATCTTTCTTTTTGCCTATGATAAGATCCAGCATTATATCTGCCGAAGCCTGTGATATTGCACAGCCTTCGCCAACAAATGCTCCGTCTGTTATTATGCCGTCTTTAAGCTTTAATTCAAGCGTGATGTCATCCCCGCAGCTTGGATTTTTTCCCTGCAATACTATATCAGGGTTATCAAGTGCGTGCTTATGCAGCGGATGCATGTTGTGTTCAATCAGTATTTCATTATAAAATGTATTATTTTCCATAGCCCATTTTCTCCCGAATTGTTTTAACGCTTTCTATGAAACGCATTACATCGGATTCAGTATTATAAAATGCGATACTTACCCTTGTTGCAGCAGATATTCCAAGATACTGCAGCAATGGCTGTGCACAGTGGTGTCCTGCACGCACTGCGATATTATCCGAATCGAGTATATATGCTACATCGTGAGGATGGACATCGTCAATTGTAAATGTAATTATGCCGTTGTGCATCAAAGGATCATCAGAACCCAGTATATTAATGTGCGGTATTTTTTTCATTTCATTCATGGCAAGTGTTGTAAGTTTTTCTTCCTGTGCCCTTATCGTATCAAATCCCACTTCATTCATAAATCCAATTGCTGCTTCAAGCCCTGCTGCTCCGGCTGCATTTACAGTTCCGGCTTCAAACTTGTGAGGAAGCTCACTAAATACAGCTCCCTGTCTTGTTACAAAGTCAATCATCTCACCACCTGTAAGAAATGGCGGCATATTATCTAACAGCTCTTTCTTTCCATAAAGTACACCGATTCCCATCGGGCCGTACATCTTATGTCCGGAAAAAGCAAAGAAATCCACGTCCATATCTTTTACATCTACAGGCATATGTGCAACGCTCTGCGCTCCATCAGCAACAATTATTATATCATTTTCATGACATATCTGTGCATATTTTTTTAAATCATTTTTGCAGCCGAGGACATTTGAAATATGTGTCATTGCTACAATCTTTGTTCTGTTTGTTATGCAGCTTCTAAATTTTTCTTCATCAATTGTTCCATCCGGCTCACATTCAAGATATTTAAGCTGTGCACCTGTCTTTTTGGCAATCTGCTGCCATGGAAGAAGATTGCTGTGATGTTCCATGATACTTATAACTATCTCATCTTTTGGCTTTAAAATGCTTCCACCCAGGCTGTATGCAACCAGGTTAAGTCCTTCTGTTGCATTTCTTGTAAATATTATTTCCTGTGTTGAATCTGCATTTATGAACTTTCTTACACTCTCACGTGCTTCTTCGTATTTTTTTGTTGCCGCCTCACCTAGGCTGTATATTCCTCTTAGCGGATTGGCATTATATTTTTCATAATACTGCATTTCAGCCCTGATAACACACTCCGGCTTTTGCGCTGTTGCAGCATTATCAAGGTATGCAATATCTTTATATTCATCAAATAATTTAAACTGATGTCTGATTTCTTCAATATTATTTTTCACGTTCTTTACGCTCCCTTAAATATTCTGATACTTTATTTCTTGTATCTTCATCAGGTATCTTACTGTTAATTACTTCTATCTTTGACTCTGCCATCATTTTGTATATCATTTCTTCTTCAATTCCACGGGTCTCTAAATAAAACAGAAGCTCTTTATCAAGATTACCGATTGTTGCACCATGATTACCTTCAACGTCTTCTTCTGCACACAAAATCAAAGGTATTGTCTGGTTGCGGACATCATCGGAGAGCAGAAGCACTTCTTCCTTTTCCTCGCCCTTTGAGCCTTTGCATCCACGTTTAAAGTCAATCGTTGCCCTGTAAAGCTTTGATGCATTGTCATCGAGCACCCCTGTTGCATACATATCACTTGTACTTTTCTTTCCCTTGTGAAGTGCAACATAATTCATATCAAGATGCTGTGCCTCTTTTAGCATATATCCTGTCTTTGCTGTCATTGCACTGCTATTTCCGACAAGATCAGCCGCGCATCCGATATATGTTTTGCTGCCGCCAAGCACAATGTGTATTACATCAACCGTTGCATTATCAGCAACATTTGCTCCTATATCACTGAGGCAGGTAAATCCATCGCCGAGTCTTACAAGCTGGACAAGCAGAATATGTGAATTTGACTGTGCATTTATCTTTGTCTGGACACATGCACTTCCGCCCGCATTATCATCTGATGTATAGTCCATTATAACAGTTACAGTGCTGTTTTCTTTTACATCTATATTCAGACCGTCTGCTGCATTCACTTTATCTGTATAAGCGTAATCAAGCTTTACCGGTTTTTCCTCATTTACATTTTCTGTTGTCTCAATATTATAAAAGTCTATATTCTTATTATTGATGAAGTCTTGCATATCCGAGCCCATTCCACCTGGTATTTCCTTAAACTTATCCGCATTACTGTCTGCAGTTTCCTTTACGGATGAAGGAAGTGTCTTTGAAGTCAGGCAGCCGGCTTTTACATCCGGTTCATCAATAACTGCATCATTCATTTTCAGCCAGTTCCACGTTGGCTGAGGTAAAAGATTTACTTTCATCATCCAATGCTCCCTTCCATCTCAAGCCTTATAAGGTTATTCATTTCAACTGCATATTCCAAAGGAAGCTCCTTAGATACATTGTCTGCAAATCCGTTAACAATCATTCCTCTTGCTTCCTCTTCACTCATTCCCCTTGACATAAGATAAAATACAGCTTCGTCACTTATCTTACCGATTTTGGCTTCATGTCCGATATCTGATGTATTATTTCTTATATCCATTGCAGGAATCGTATCTGAACGTGATATATCATCAAGCATAAGTGACTGGCATGATACTGAAGACTTACTGCCTGCTGCATTTTTATTTACAACAACAGAACTTCTGAATGTACTTATACCGCCATCTTTTGATATTGATTTTGTATTCATATATGATGAAGTATTTGGTGCATTATGAACAATCTTTGCACCTGTATCCAGATTCTGTCCCTTTCCTGCAAATGTTATTCCGGTAAATTCAGCTCTTGCGCCTTCTCCGTTCAATATACTCATAGGATAAAGGTATGAAACATGTGAGCCAAATGAACCTGAAACCCATTCAATCTTACCGCCTTCTTCAACAAGTGCTCTCTTTGAATTCAGGTTGTACATATTTTTTGACCAGTTTTCAATAGTTGAATATCTAAGAGTTGCATTTTTCGCAACATATAGTTCAACACATCCGGCATGCAGGTTTGCCACATTATATTTAGGGGCAGAGCATCCTTCAATAAAATGCAGATATGCTCCTTCTTCCACTATAATAAGTGTATGCTCAAACTGGCCTGCTCCCGGTGCATTCAATCTGAAATATGACTGAAGCGGTATAGTCACTGAAACATTTTTAGGCACATAAACAAATGAACCTCCTGACCATACTGCTCCATGAAGTGCTGCAAATTTATGGTCTGCAGGCGTAATAAGCTTCATAAAATGATTACGGACAAGGCCTGCAAATTCGCCATTTAATGCACTTTCCATGTCTGTGTATACAACACCCTGCGATGCAACTTCTTTTCTTACATTATGGTATACCAGCTCTGAATCATACTGTGCACCTACTCCTGCCAGTGATTTTCTTTCTGCTTTCGGAATTCCAAGCCTTTCAAATGTATTTTTAATATCATCAGGTACATCAGACCATTTTGCACTCATTGTTGTATTTGGCTTTACATATGTGACAATATTATCCATATCAAGTCCGTCAAGTGCCGGGCCCCAGTCTGGTACATCCAGCTTATTATATATATCAAGAGAATCAAGTCTGAACTTTCTCATCCATGAAGGATCTTTCTTCTTATCAGATATCTCCTCAACTATTTCTTTTGTAAGACCCTTTTGTATTCTGTACGCATCTTTTTCTTCGTCTTTTATATCATAGATACTTCTTTGTACGTCATCCACATAAGTCTTGTTTTTCACAAATATCACATCCCTTCACTTAGTGTGATTTTTACGCTTCTTTAATGTATCGTTCAAATCCGTTTTTATTAACATCCTCTATTAATGAGGCATCACCTGTTGCAACAACCTTTCCATCACAGATAATATGAGCTGCATCTACATGCAGATATTCAAGTATTCTTGTATTATGTGTAATGATAATAAGAGAACCTTTTTTATCTTTCTGATATTCATTTACGCCCATTGATACTGTATGAATTGCATCTACATCAAGTCCTGAATCAGTTTCATCAAGAATTGCAAGTGTAGGCTTTAACATAAGCATCTGTAAAATCTCTGTCTTCTTTTTCTCACCACCTGAGAATCCGACATTCAAGTCTCTTCTTGCATATTCCTTATCCATATTAAGGACTTCCATTGCCTTTTCAAGTTCCTTATGAAAATCCCAAAGTCTTATAGGATTCTTTGTCTTTTGCTCAAGCGCATTTTTTAAAAATCTTTCAAGGGATATTCCCGGAACCTCAACAGGACTCTGAAATGACAGAAACATCCCCATTGCAGCCCTCTTATTCGCTGCTTTATCCACAATATCCTGTCCATCGAAAATTATATTTCCACTTTCTACTTTATATCTTGGGTTTCCCATAAGTGCATATCCAAGTGTTGATTTACCAGCACCATTTGGCCCCATTAGCACATGTGTTTCACCTTTGTTTACAGTAAGGTTTATCCCATGTAATATCTCTTTATCTTCCGCACTTACATGCAAATCCTTTATCTCTAATATTTTCTTTGAGTTAATCACAATTACTGCACTCCCTTTCTGTTATCTATAAATAATTTGTGGAAAAACCACAATTTTATACACGACTCTATTATACATATTGTTGATATGTCAAATCAAGTCAGCTAATTGCGAAACTATCGCCATTAAGTATGTTGTAGGAAAAAGTGTGCTAAGTGAAAGCAGGAAGCTGTCAGTGTTCCGTTTTTTTAGTCACACTTCCAGCTTCCTGCTTTTCATTAGTTATTCTTTTGTCAACATATTTCATGGCTCAGCCATGGGATATTTCTACTATTTTACGTTAAATGCACCGAATCCAGGATATACAGCTGCATCTCCAAGTTCTTCTTCAATTCTTAATAACTGATTGTACTTGGCAACACGTTCTGTTCTACTTGGAGCACCTGTCTTAATCTGGCATGTATTAAGAGCAACTGCTAAATCAGCAATTGTTGTATCCTCTGTTTCACCTGAACGATGTGATGAAATTGCTGTATAACCAGCTTTGTGAGCCATCTTTATAGCTTCAAGTGTTTCTGATACAGAACCAATCTGGTTAAGTTTGATAAGGATTGCATTACCGCATCCTAAATCAATACCTTTCTTAAGTCTTTCTGTATTTGTAACAAATAAGTCATCACCAACAAGCTGAACCTTGTTTCCTAATTCCTTAGTAAGAAGCTGCCATCCTTCCCAGTCTTCCTCATCAAGAGCATCTTCGATTGAGATAATTGGATACTTATCAACAAGCTTCTTCCAATGCTCAATAAGTTCTGCTGATGTGAATTTTGTTCCAGCCTTAGGAAGAACATATTCGCCCTTCTTTGAGCCTTTCCATTCACTTGATGCTGCATCCATTGCAAGTACGAAATCTTTTCCTGGTTCATATCCTGCAGCCTTAATTGCATCAAGAATATACTGGATTGCTTCTTCGTCGCTTGCAAGGTTTGGTGCAAAACCACCTTCATCACCAACTGATGTTGCAAGTCCGTTTTTCTTAAGAAGTGCTGCAAGTGCATGGAACACTTCACTACACCAGCGAAGACCTTCTTTAAAGCTTGGTGCGCCTGCTGGCATAATCATGAATTCCTGAACATCAACAGTATTTGCTGCATGTGCGCCACCATTTAAAATGTTCATCATAGGTACTGGAAGACGGTTTCCAGAAATACCGCCAAGGAATCTGTAAAGTGGAATATCAAGTGATATTGAAGCTGCTCTTGCTGCTGCGATTGAAACTGCAAGAATTGCATTTGCTCCAAGCTTTGACTTATCCTTTGTTCCATCAGCATCTATCATAGCCTTATCAACTGCATAAATATCTGATGCATCAATTCCTGTAACTGCTTCATTGATTATTGTATTGATATTTTCAACAGCCTTTGTAACACCTTTGCCAAGGTATTTGTTCTTATCACCATCTCTTAATTCAAGTGCCTCAAATTCACCTGTTGATGCACCACTTGGTGCTGCACCTCTTCCTACTGTTCCATCAGCTAAATAAACTTCCGCCTCAACTGTAGGATTTCCTCTTGAATCTATGATTTCCCTTCCAATTACTTTTTCGATCTCCAAATAGCTCATCACAATTCCTCCTGAATTAAATTATTCCCGTAACTGGTACATCTATATTATTATTTACTTGTTACGTGCATTTTATAAATTTTTCTGTAAAATATTTCAATTTTTACAAAAAAGGTAACATCCTCACTGGAAGGTGAGTAGTCTTCCAGTAAAAGTAAAATACTTTTTATGAGGAGTTCCTAAAATGATTTACACACAAAGTTAGGTTTCCCTAACTCTCTGACATAATAACATTAGTTAAGACTAATTTCAATGTCTGCTATGGCGCATAAATTCTCAATAATGTTTTCAGCATCTTGTTTTAAGTATTATTTTTTCTTTCCCTGTGCAGCAACTGCATTCATTTTTTCTTTGATAAGTTCCTGATTGCCTATATATTCTTTTTTAATAAATTTGCCATTATCATCGAATTCGTAGACAAGTGGAACACCTGTAGGAATATTTACATTTACGATTTCTTCTTCAGAAAGATCTTCAAAATATTTAACCAGCGCCCTGATTGAATTACCATGTGCTGCAACAATCACACGTTTTCCGGCCTGCATATCTTTTAAAATATTATTTTCATAGAAAGGAATTACTCTTGCAATTGTATCCTTAAGACTTTCAGCCAGTGGAAGCTTTTCATTCTTTTCATTACGGTACTGTTCCTGACGGGCAGGATTTCTGTCATCTGTCTCTTCAAGTGCAGGTGGCTGCACGTCAAATGACCTTCTCCATATTTTCACCTGGTCTTCCCCATACTTCTGTGCTGTTTCAGACTTGTTAAGACCCTGTAACGCTCCATAATGGCGCTCATTTAAATGCCAGTCCTTAATAACAGGCAGCCATGCTCTGTCCATATTATCAAGAACAAAATTAAGCGTATGTATTGCTCTTTTCAAATATGATGTGTAACAGATATCAAAATCATATCCTGCTTCCTTTAACACTTTTCCCGCTTCTTTTGCTTCCTCGCAGCCTTTTTCAGACAACTCTACATCTGTCCATCCTGTAAAAAGATTTTCTTTATTCCACAGACTTTCTCCGTGACGAATTAATACTAACTTCATTCAATCATCTCCTAAATAAAAATTTTAGCGCGAGTTTGTTATATCTAACTCACGCTAAAATGATAAATTCTTTAATTGAACTCTGTCAATACTAATATGTTCTTTTGAGAATTTTTGACTTAGTAACTATGTCAGTAAATTCTTCATGCTGTTAAGACTTATTACCAGTGTAGATGTATTGTGAAGCATAGCTGACACTGTAGGTGAAATGATTCCTCCAACTCCTAAAAGTATAAGTCCTGTATTAATTCCAACTATAAGCTTATAATTCCTGTCAATTCTCTTAACAAGTCCGTTGCTTATAGCCTTAAGATTAACGATTTCATACAAATCATCTGCACCTATTGTTACATCTGATATTTCCCTTGCAATCTGTGCTCCGTCACTTATTGCAATACCTACATCAGCAGCTGACAATGCCGGTGAATCATTGATTCCATCGCCAATCATTATTACCTTGCGGCCCTTTGCCTTTTCTTTTTCAACAAAGGTTGCCTTATCTTCAGGCATTACCTCTGAGTAATATTCGTCTATGCCAACCTTTTGTGCAACAGCTCTTGCAGTACGCTCACTGTCCCCGGTCATCATTACTACTTTCTTGATACCTGCACATCTTAAAGAATTAATAACAGCTGAAGCTTCTTCCCTTATAGGGTCTTCAATGCAGATAACCGCTGCAAGTCTGTTTTCAATTGCCATATATAAATGTGAGTATTCTGCCGGAAGCTCATCAAACTTCTCTTTCATACCCTCATCGATTGAGCATTTTTCATCTTCAAAGACAAAATGATAGCTTCCAATAACAGCTTTTTTGCCTTCAATGGTTGTTGAAATACCATGTGCAACAATATAGTCTACCTTTGAATGTTTCTCCTCATGTTCAAGGTGACGCTGCTTTGCCGCATTAACAACAGCATTTGCCATGGAATGTGGAAAATGTTCTTCCATACATGCTGCAATTCTCAAAAGTTCATTTTCATCCATATCACAGAATGAAACAATCTTTGCAACAACAGGCTGTGCTTTTGTAAGTGTACCTGTTTTATCAAATACTATCGTATCCGCCTGTGCAATGTTTTCAAGATACTTTCCACCCTTTACAGTGACATTATACTGTCCGGCTTCTTTTATAGCTGAAAGTACTGATATTGGCATAGCCAGTTTAAGCGCACATGAAAAGTCTACCATAAGTACTGAAAGTGCTTTTGTCACATTCCTTGTAAGAGCATAAGTAACTCCAGTTCCTAAAAGCGTTAATGGAACCAGTTTATCTGCAAGCGTTCCCGCCTTGCTTTCAAGAGATGATTTGAGCTTTTCTGACTCTTCTATCATCTTTACAATCTTTTCAAACTTGGTTGAACCGGTTGTTTCCTTTACGCAGATTGTAAGTTCACCCTCTTCAACAACTGTTCCTGCGTATACGTAAGAATCAAGTGTTTTCATGACCGGACACGCCTCACCTGTCATTGATGACTGGTTTACTGAAGCTTCGCCGCCCACAACTACACCATCGAATGGAATTACGTTACCCATACGCACTTTAACTTTGTCATTTACCTTTATCTGCTTTGAATCAACAAGTACTTCACTTACTTCATTATCCTCAGTACACAGCCATACCTTTTCGATATTAAGTGACATGCTTCTTGCAAGATCATCAACCGACTTCTTATGTGTCCATTCTTCAAGAAGTTCTCCAATTCCAAGAAGGAACATTATTGTACCTGCTGTATCATAATCAGCCCTCGCTATTGATACACCTATTGCAGTTGCATCAAGCACAGGCACTTTAATCTGTCCTTTAAGCAATGTACATACACCATGATATATGTACTTTACAGACTTGACTACAGCTATTCCTGCTCTTATCGGTGCCGGTAAAAATAATTTGTTACCGACTCTTAAAACCACCTTCGTTACAAGCTTATCATAATATTCCTGATTAAGCTGTCTTCCAGAATTATCAAGATATACATCAGGCACTTCAACTTCGCTGTATTTAAACTTTGAAAGTATTTCTATCATCTGCTGTCTTGAACATATATAGTTCACGACAACATCCTGATTAAGATCATACACCTTAGCAAATGTTACAAATTTGAGAGTACCCAGATAGTACTGCAGTGTATCCGCCTGTCTGTATGTCATTTTCTTTTGGATAACATGGATACGAAGACGTCCTTTTATTTCATGTTCAATAGTAAAACGCATTTGTCTATCGCTACCCTTCTTTTAATTAAGCTTTCCCTCTTAAGCTTATTTTTATGCTTCTTCCCTGTCAGCATCTTCTGCTGTTTCTTCGCCTTCAACTTCGCAGAAATCTTCTTCACCAAGCTCAGCTTCTGCAAGTTCGCGGTCAGCATTAATCTGCTTTGCTTCAGCATAAACATCTTCAGCATTCTCCTGAATCTTTGATGCTGTCTTTACAACAAATGCCTTAGCTCTTAAAGCTGCAGCTGTACAGTTTGTGTAAAACTTCTTAGCATCCTTGCTTGATAAAATTTTGATTCCGGCAGTACCAAATGCTACTCCTGATGCAAATAATCCTGTCTTCTTCCAATTAATGTTCTTAAAAATGTTTGTCATAATTAACCACCATACCTTTCGTTTTTTTAATAATCTTAAATTTATGTAAAAAATTTAGATTCAGTGTAATAATAACCAGCTTTATAACAGCCTACTAATGTTTTCGGCTAAATCCATGTTTTATAAAGTGCTGTTATCAGTCTTTTTTTATCAATAAAATCTGTAAAAAGCACATTCCCATTTATTGATATATGTATATCTTAAACAGGAATGTGCTCCAAAATTTTCATTGTTTGTGATTATACTCCCAGCAAATGTATTTTGCAAGAATTTAATTCACATTTTTATACTTTTTACATTTTTAACAAATTTTTGACATTAATTTTGATATTCTTGTCAATTAAGTTAAATTTAAAATTCAAATGAAAAATCTGAAATTGTAACTGAACCAGAAGCCTTTTCACCAACTCCTGTGTACAGTTTAAATGCAATAGCTCTTATATCTTCAGGATTCTTTAACTTTGCTGCATATTCCCATCCTGAAGCCTTTGATTTCCATGTTGAACCCTTAAGATCATAAACAACTTTAACAGTTTCACCCGGCTGAATAATGCGTTCGCCTTCTTCACCGTCTACTGAACCTGCATTTTCCTGCCATGTCCAGTCACCAGTTGTCTTCATTACCAAAGTTACATGAATTGCTTCATCTGAGTTATTAGTAATTGTGCTTACTAATTTTCCATAAGCAGAACCATCAAATCCTGTACCTGTACCAGGTCTTGTCTCTGTCTGCGGACCTGCTGCATCTTCAGATGTAATATCCTTAAAGTTTACAGTAATAACACCGTTTTCATCACAGCTGTAATCTGTTGTGTTTGTCCAGCTGTTTTCTGCATATTTCCAGTTAAAGAATGATGCTGTCTTTGGTCTGTTAAGTTCAGCAATAGCCTTTGCGTATGGATTCTTTGTATAATCATAATCAGTTCCGATTGAGAAAAAATCAACACTTCCTGCAACACTTGAACCAGCTCCCTGGATACGGAAAATCATATCCTTAACATTAGCAAGGTTCTCGCACTTTGTAAGGTCAAATGAAAGCATTACTGCTGAGCGGGCAGGTACTTCCTGATACTTGGTATATTCTGTCCAGTCATCAAGTGCACCAATTCTTAATACAGGCTGAATCTGCAGTGGATACATTGTGTTATTACGAACAACAATATCAACTGTCTTCTTTCCTGAAAGATCAATATCGCCTAAATTAGTAAGGCATGGATATTTATCCTTAGTAAGATCAATATTTACACGAATACCGCCGTTGCTTAACGCCTCTGTTGTTGTATCTGCTGATGGCTTATCATCTCCACCTGAAGATACAAACCAGTCTTTAAGTGTCTCTAAATATCCTGCAGGTATTTCTGTAACTTCATCTGTTGATGGAACGTCAATATTTCCGCTGCCACCTTCATCTGGCTTGCTTGGTGGAGTAACTTCTCCTCCCGGATTTGAACCGCCTGCCGGCTTTAAAGTATATGCCATTCTTGATGTTGCCTGAATACCTGTATTCTGTGCATAGAACACATATTTACCCCAGTCTGTAAGCTGCTTTCCATCCCAGTCTTTTGACATATCGAGTGTTATATCTGTTCCGCCATTTCCTTTCCATGACCATGCTACATAACCGATATTCTTTTCAGTACAGTATGACATAATTGTAGCTTCGTCTACGTCACCACCATTCTGGTAATCACCAAATTCACCAACGCAGAATGCAACACCCTTTGAAATCATTCCGTCAATATTGCTCTTAACTGTCTGGGCATCTTTTCCTGCTACTGAATATAAATGCATTGAAAACATTGTATTTCCTGTGCTGTCTGCTGAATAAACGCTCTGGCAGTTATTAATCATTGCGCTGACTTCCTGACCATAACCTGATGCATCAACCATGATTACATTTTCAAGTCCGTCATTACGAAGTTCACGAATTGCATTCTGGTATGCGCTTGTCCATACATCTGCCTGGTTCCATGTTCCAAGCCACTCATTTGCAATATTTACAATTACATAGTCTTTATGCTGATTTAAAAGTGACTTTAATTCTTTCCAGTAATTTACTGCTGTATTAAGTCCTTCTACATCATTTTTTCCTGTGTGGTCATGTACCTCAACGATGCACACAAGTCCACGGTTTTCACACCATGAAATAATATTAGATACTTCTTCGTAAGATGTCTTATCCCACTGTGCGCCATCAGCAAGTACTACACGCACGCAGTTTGCACCAAGATCAGCAATTGCATTGATTGACTGCTGTGTATTGTTCTGATACCATGCATGTGCAACATTAACACCTCTCATGATGAATTCGTTTCCGTTTCCATCATAAAGCTTGCCGTTTGATACATACATTCCGGCACCTGTAGAAGGTGATCCGCCGCCTCCAGGTGTTACTGTTCCGCCTGAACCGCTGCCTGAACCACTTCCTGAGCCGCTTCCACTGCCTGAACCACTTCCTGAAGAAGCAACAGCTTCGATTAATACATAGTCAAGTGCTGTATAACCCCAGCTTGTTGATACACCAAATTTGTGTTCTCCGGCCTTAAGTGTATATGTTTCTGTCTGTGCTTCCCACTTATTTCCTGATGTCTTAAGTGTTCCTGCACCATTGCCATCAAGATACAGCCAGTTTTCTTTGTAGCTGTCTGCATTTGATACTATTGTAATCTTGTACTGTCCATCAGATGGTACGCTAAATCCAACTTCTCCCCAGCCTGATGCAAGATAAAGGTATCCATTTCCTGAATATCCCTGGAATGTACTATTTTCAATACGGTTGTTTCCATTATTTTCAAATCTGTTGGCATCTTCAAATTCGATCTTTGTGGCAAATGTCTGATCTCCTGTTGAACCACCACCCGGCTGATCTGTTGAACCGCCGCCTGGCTGGTCTGTTGAGCCACCGCCTGGCTGGTCTGTTGAACCGCCGCCAATTGTTTCAACTGATTCTACAACTACGTAGTCAAGTGCTGTATAACCCCAGCTTGTTGATACACCAAATTTGTGTTCTCCGGCTTTAAGGTTATATGTTCCTGTTGTTTCCTGCCAATGATTTCCTTCTGTACAAAGAGTTCCGGCACCGTTATCATCAAGATACAGCCAGTTCTCTTTATAGGAATCGGCATTGTGCACCAATGTAATCTTGTATTCTCCATCTTCAGGAACTGAAAATCCGACTTCTCCCCAGCCTGATTCCAGATAAAGATATCCGTTACCTGAATATCCGGAAAACATTGATGAATCAATTCTGTTTCTTCCATTCTGCTCAAAGCGATTAGCATCTTCAAACTGAATAATCTGTCTGAAAACACCTGTTGTACTATTACCGCCTGCTGCCTGCAGCTGCTGCAAAGGTGCTGCAACTATCATAACCACAAGCATTGCAAGTGTAAGCACAACTGATAAGAGTTTTTTCCTTTCTTTCATTTTTAACCTCCTGTTATTATATTTGCAAAACAAAGTACTATGTATTCTGCCACATAAATACCAGTATTTTGTTTTTGCCACACCTTGTCCCCTCTTTTGCCCCTCGCATATACATATAATTTATAACATATACATAATTTTTTCAACTGTATTTTTTGTTTTTTGTTTATATTTTATCACTTTCTATGATTTATATAGTACTAGTACTGTTTTATTTATATTATTTGCAAAGTATTTTATGCGCTTTTTTCGTTAATATATCCATGTATCATTTCTTATCATTATATCATTCATACAATTTATATTATTCGTATTACCCATATGCTTATCATGTCATGCATGCCTTACCAAAAACCTTTCCAGACCCACGGCACACAAATGAATTGTATGCTGCAAGGTTACTCCTAAAAAAACCGGCCCTGTTGAAAATTCAACAGGACCGGTTTTATCTGATACCAGTACGGCGTATAAAGCATTCTCTTAAACAGCAACTTCATCAAGAATTCCATTCAGCGCTGAGCCGCTGCTTGAATGGCATCTTATAATATCTGTACTTTTTTTGCTTGCCTCAGTTACCGCGCACCGTACCATTTTATGAGAAACAGTATTAGTAAATATAATAATCAGATCGGGATTGCCAATCTTTTTTTCCAAATCACCCTCCATGTGCGTAAACACTTTCGCCTTGCACCTATGTTCTTTACATATTTTTTTATACTGACATACCATACGGTCATGTCCGCCTATTATAACCACACTCATTAATTAACTAATTTCTCTCCTAACTTTCTGCATGCCTCAAGGACATCATCATCTGGTTCTTCCTGACATATAAGACCTTCGTTATCTACTATTACAGCACCTGCTGTCTGCATTCTTTCTACCCAGTCACGCATCCATTCACCATCGCCCCATCCGTATGAACCAAATAAAGCAATCTTCTTTCCGCTTACATACTGTGTAAGTTCTTCAACAAATGGTTCCATTTCCATTTCTTCAAGAGCCTCTGCTCCCATTGCAGGGCATCCAAGTGCAAATGCATCACTTGCCTTAAGATCATCAATTGATGCTGCACTTACTTCAACTACTTCAGGTTCTTTGCCTGCATTTTTAATTCCTTCGCCAACTGCCTCTGCCATTTTCTGTGTATTTCCTGTCTGTGACCAATAAACAACATTAATCTTTGCCATTTCTAATTTATTTCCTTTCTTTTATTTATTACTATTTGGTGTCTGCGAAACATACTGTTTTTCTAAACAATCATCTCTTTTATGCCAACGCCATAATAAACGAGTTTTACAAGCTGCTCCTGTGCTTTATTATACTCATCAAACAATTCTATCTTTCTTTTTGCATCATGATAAACTTTCCAATATCCTGAATAAAGATAATTCTTTCCATTGTTTTTGACAAATCCAAGCACATCTTCAACCGGGTACCCAAGAAGCATTCCCATTTCATGCGGGAATTCACTTTTCAGGCTTATATATCTGTCATACCTTGATTTAAATGTATCCAAAACCGAATCAATATCAAACCTGGTATATCCAAAGCCCTTTAACACTTCACTAACTCTCTCATCACTCAGCTGTTTAGCTGTCTCATCTCTTCTGTAGAGAAAAAATGTCGTAGCCTTTTCTGACTGATTAAGAACATAATATGAAATATTGCTCTCATTGAATACATCTATAACATATTCTACTGAGCTTTTTTTCACTGTTAGAAGATTAGCCGGTTTTATGCCTGTCAGTAAAGGCGCACATTGCAGTACAATCTGAAGATCGTAATTTGCGCTGTCAATTCCCTGAAGCATCTTAAATACCTCCTGACTCATTCTGCCTCCTTTCAGTTAGTTTCATCTAACCGTTATAAGGTTATCAAAGAAAAGCAGATAAATCAATATACTTATTATACGCATTTTCTCAAATATACCTTTTTTTAGATGCCAGGCTCAAAAACCTGAAGCAACAATATAATAGTATATCCAAAAATCAGTCAACATTCTTTAATGCATCATGCATTGGTATTTTTTTAATTCTTATAAACTGCAATACAGCTATAAATGCATATGATACAAAGCCCAGAAGGAACATCTTTACGTAAACTGTATTCTCAATGTACATTGAAAACCATCCCGTGAAATCCATCATCATATATTTATAAATGAATTTTATTATCTGATAATTCAATGGAAGGCTTATAAGCAGCGAAACTATTACAATTATCGTAGTTGAAAGCAGGTATAATCTGCTTATCTCGCCATTACTGTATCCTAAGATCTTAACCATGGATATTGAATTTGAATTTTTTTCTATTATCAGCTTTGATAACAGGTATATAAGTATTACAAACAGAACAACAGCGAATACAGTTACCATATAAAACATATTGCCCATCGACACATCAAGCTGCCTTGAAACTTTTGTCACATCATCCACTGTTATAGTACTTGCAATATACTTTTCATCAAGGTCTGTAAGCTCATTATTTGAAAAATATCCATTAAAGCTGTCTTTATCTTTATCAAATACCGTATTAAAATGCTCTCTGTCCATAAATACAGCAATTGCTGATGGGTAATAGTATATTCCCGTCACCTTGAATTCATACTCACCATCCTCATATTTTTTCTTAAGCTTTATCTTATCTCCGGCCTTTAATCCATATTTTTCAGCATATCCATCAGAAATGTACACTTCATCATTCTTAATTTCCTGCTTAATGTATTCTGATTTTTCATTTACTCCATATACTGATACATCTTCACTTTTATACTCGTCTGCTATTGTCTGAAGTGATGTTACGCAATATTTCTCAGCTTCATTATCATTTACCTCAACAGGTGCCTTAAGTATGTACTGATATTTTGAAATCATATTGTCTACACACTCGTTCTGATAATGTGTAAGAAGCGGACCAAGCATCATTCCGAACATAAGCAGTATATTGGCAAAAACCACTCCTATAAACATTGTTATATATCCTGACACATTCTGGAATATAATTCTTAATCTGAATCGTCTCATAAACTTAAACTCAGGAAGCTTTACAGCTTTTTTATTTTTCTTTCTGCTAAGATCATTTCTTATAAATTTAAGCGGAGATAATGAAAGTTTTCTTATAAGAATCAGATAATTTATTACTATCATTATAATTACCGGAGCTACCGTTGTAATAAGAAATGCTTCTCCATTCCACAGTGTTTCAAACTTTGTCAGGCTGTAGCTTCCATAATACATACTCTCAACCATGTTATTAAATACAGTATATCCAAGGATATTTCCTGTTAACGCTGCAACAAGGGTTACTGCAACAGGCATTGACATATAGTGTCGTACAAGTTCGCCTTTTGTGTATCCGCTGGCTCTTAAAGTTCCTATTACTGAAGCTTCTTTTGTAATTGTATTGCTTGCCGTAACTCCAAAAACAAATGCCATTATAACAAGCAGTATTACGAGCAAAGTAATCATCATGCCCTTATCCCCGCCAAAATCATCCTTTGTAAAGTTTATAGCCTGATTTTCATAGCGTGGAACATAATTTGTTATCTCTGTATTCTGATTAAGCACTTTAAGAAAATCATCAGACTTAACTCTCTCATCACTCTCATCTTTTGGAGCTTCCTTATAAATCCATGAATAATTATAATGAAGATTCTTATCCTGATAGCTCTCAAATCCGGCATCATTCATGATTGCCACTCCGAATTTAACAGCATCAAACATCATATCAGAATTCTTTTCAAATAATGCGCTGTAATCAGATAATGCAACAAATCCTGTCACCTTAAGTTCTTTTCCACCAACATTAATTGTATCGCCTAATGATATCTTATTGTTATCGGCATACATTCTGTCAATCGCTATCTCGTTATCGGAGTCAGCCAGTTTTCCATCCATAATGCAGACTTTATCAACATCATTTCTGTTTTTATATATTCTTAACTTTCCATCATTCACAGAACTTTCTTCTATATAATAATTCTTATATATAGTAACATCATTTTTTTCAAGTTCAGCAATCACATCAGCATCTGCCTCATTTTCAAGTTCAAAATTACCATCTTCAATATTGTATTTCTGATATGATTCATCAAATGTTTTTATTATACTGTTATCAGCAACAAGAAATCCCGATATGAAACCGATAGTCAATGTCATGAACAAAAAAATCACAAGATATTTTCCCAGTTCTGATCTTATCTCTTTCGGAATTCTTTTATTTAATGGGTTTTTCATACTTTCTTACCTTTCCTTTACCATTCAAGATCATCAACAGGGGTCTTTTTGTCATTAATATAGTTCTTACGTATCTGGCCATCACGAAGCTTTACCACTCTGTCAGCCATATTCTTTATTGCATCATTATGCGTTACCATAACAATTGTCGTTCCATATTCTTTATTAACCTTATCAATAAGTTTTAATATTTCCTTTGATGTGTTATAGTCAAGTGCGCCTGTAGGTTCATCACAAAGCAGTATATCAGGATTTTTTATCACAGCTCGGCCTATTGCGGTTCTTTGCTGCTGTCCGCCTGAAAGCTGGTTTGGTCTTTTATCTTTATGATCATATAATCCCAGTGTTTTAAGCATCTCATTTATATCAAAAGGCTTATCACTTAAATATGCCCCAACCTCTATATTTTCTTTTACCGTAAGATTCGGTATAAGATTATACTGCTGGAAAATATATCCGAGATGATTACGGCGATATTTTGTGAGTGTTTTCTCATTCATATCTTCGATTTTTTCTCCGTTTACAATTATTGCACCACTATCAGCCTCATCAATTCCACCTATAATATTAAGCAATGTTGATTTACCGGAGCCTGATGGTCCAAGCAGCACACAAAACTCTCCCTTTTCTATTTCAAGATCAATTCCTTTTAATACATCAGTACGGCTTTCTCCTTCTCCATACGACTTCTTTATATGGCTTATGCTTAAAAACATTTTCCATCCTCCTGTTTTTTATTTGATAAACGCCAGCAAATTTACTGCAGGCCGGCGTTAGTTCATACTAACAATAATAAAGCAGTTGTTTTATGCTGTAAACAGGAATTAGCTTTAATGAACTTTTTTTTCAGTTCTTTTGACTATGTTATTCTTTTTAAACGTTTTCATCCTTTTTATCAAAATAAAAACCGGAAATACGATATTTTTCTAATCATACTTCCGGTTTTTATATATTTAATTATTTGTAATTTGTAAAATGATGTACCTGTATCATGAAAAATCAGGTTTCTGCCACATTGGTTCAGGATATGCCAGTTAATTTAACGCATCGTATCCACTCTCATTGGTACGAATCTTTGTTGCCGTTCTTATTTCATAGCTGAAGATTTTACCATCTCCTACTTCTCCTGTATATGCAGCCTTTCTTATTGCTTCAATTGTTTTTTTCTCCCATTCTTCCGAAGATACAACAATTTCAAATTTAATTTTGGGCTGCATCATAACGTCCACTTCAGTTCCACGCACATATTTCTTATATCCACGCTGCGCACCACAACCCATGACCTGAGAAACTGTAATACCATTTACATCTATTGCATTAAGTGCTTCTTTTACATCTTCAAACACCTCTTCACGCACAATTGCTTCTACTTTTATCATCATATCAATCTGCTTTCCTTTCTTTATTTATGAATCAAGTCCGTTAAATGTTGGATATGCACTTTCTCCATGCTCTGAGATATCAAGTCCTACCTTTTCCTCTTTCTCATCAACACGAAGTGGTGTTATGAGCTTCACAAGTCCAAGGCATATAAATGTGCCAACAACTGCAACTGCAATTGTAACAACAATTCCAATAATCTGTGCAACAAATAAATGATAATCACCAAACACAAGACCATCCCAGCGTGCAACTCCATTTATTGAGCTTTTTGTAAAAAGACCTGTTGCAATTCCGCCCCAGACACCACCAATTCCATGGCATCCAAAAGCATCAAGTGCATCATCAATCTTTAATTTGCCCTTTAACAATGAAATTGTAAAGCAGCAGATTGGACTTACTAAAGCTCCAATTATAAATGATGACCATACAGGAACAAATCCAGCCCCCGGTGTAATTGCTACAAGACCAACCACAAGACCCGTAGCAGCACCTACAAGCGTTGGTTTGCCGTCCTTTATAACATCTATAAATACCCATGACATCATTGCGCTTGCACTTGCAACGGCAGTTGTAAGAAATGCATGTGCTGCAAGTCCGTCAGCAGCCAGTGCGCTTCCTGCATTAAATCCAAACCATCCAAACCACAGAATAAACGCACCCAGTGCTACAAACGGAATATTGTGTACTCTGTATGCCGTATTCTCATATCCTCTTCTTCTTCCAAGTATTATAGCAAATACTAATGCACTAACACCTGAACTTATATGTACTACATTACCTCCTGCGAAATCAACAGAACCGATTTCGGCCAGGAATCCACCTTCGCCCCATACCATATGAGCCATTGGATAATATACTATTACTGACCAGAATAAAATAAAGAAAAATAATGCTTTAAATTTCACACGTCCTACTAATGAACCGGTAATCAATGCCGGTGTTATCATAGCAAACATCATCTGAAATACAACAAATACCAGGTGTGGTATATTATCAGCATATGGACCTGTTGCATCCATTGAAATACCATTCATGGCAAACCAGCGTAAATCACCAATTATCCCGCCATGATTACCTCCAAATGCAAGTGAGTATCCAAATAAAATCCACATAACAACGGAAAGTCCCATGATTACTGTACATGACATCATTGTATTCACAACATTTTTCCTTCGTACTAATCCTCCGTAAAAAAATGCTAATCCCGGTGTCATAAAAAATACTAACGCTGTACAGATTAACATAAATGCAGTATCGCCTGTGTTCATATTGCTTTCCTCCACTTCTTAATTTTTTTATATGTACTGCTAAACAAAAAAGGTGCCAAAAGAGTATTACTACTCTTTTGACACCTTTGTCGCCTATATAATACCAAATTTTATTATATAGCGCAAGTGTTTTTATTTACTTTTTTTAGCGAAAAATGTCGAATGCTTAATTATATTTATGTTTCTTTTATCTGAATTCTTTTTTATTTAAATTCTTTTCCTGTAAGAAGTAAAAATGCTTCTTTATATTTATCAACAGTTTTGGCAATTACATCATCTGGAAGTAAGTAATCACTGTCCGGATTAGCCTTTAACCAGTCTCTTACAAACTGCTTATCATATGAAGGCTGTGACTGACCAGGCTTGTATCCTTCTAATGGCCAGAATCTTGAGCTATCCGGTGTAAGCATCTCATCACCTAAAACCACTTCACCATTTTCGTTTAATCCAAACTCAAACTTAGTATCAGCAATAATAATATTCTTTGTTAATGCATACTCTGCACACTTTTTATAAAGTGCAATTGTATAATCTCTGATTTTGGAAGCATATTCTTCTCCCTTGCCAGGATAAATCTTTTCAAGTACTTCAACACTCTGTTCAAACGATATATTTTCATCATGATCACCGAGCTCTGCTTTTGTACTTGGTGTATAAATTGGTTCTGAAAGCTTATCAGATTCGATTAAACCTTCTTTAAGTTTTATACCACAGACAAGTCCTGTCTTCTTATAGCTTTCCCAGCCGCTGCCTGTAATATATCCACGTACGATACATTCAATTGGAAGCATTTCAAGCTTCTTACACATCATGCTGTTTCCATCAAATTTTTCATTCTGGAAAAATTCCGGCATATCCTTAACATCAACAGAAAGCATATGATTTGGAACAATATCCTTTGTAAAATCAAACCAGAATTTTGACATCTGAGTAAGAATAGCACCTTTGTCTGTAACCTTATTTTTTAAAATATGGTCAAATGCAGAAATTCTATCTGTAGCAACAATAATCAAACTGTCACCAATATCATAAACTTCACGTACTTTTCCTTCTTTAAAAGGTTTAAATTCTTTCATATTTACCTCCATAACGTAACCTGATAATTATTTTAACGACATATTTCTCATATGTTCATCACGTTACAATATAATACAGGTTGGGAATAATTGCAAGTGATGTATCCAAAACAAATACAGCCTTTTTCAGACACCCTGTACAAGCAGTTTTTTTATTCCCTGATATGTTTCCTCACTTACAACATGTTCTACACGACAGGCATCATTTTCAGCAACCTCATCGCTTATATGGCAGAACTCCTTAAAAAACCTTTTAAATGTTACGTGCCTTTCATAAACTTTCTCTGCAGTTTTTCTTCCTTTTTCAGTTAAATGCAAAAAGCCTCTCTCATCAACGTATACACATTCTTCCTCTTTCAGATATGACATAGCCTTGCTTACGCTTGCTTTCGAATATCCTATCTTCTGCGCTATATCTACAGAACGAACTGAATCAGGATGCTTTTTTTCCAATATAAGTAATGTCTCCAGGTAATCTTCTTTTGATTCTGTCATCGTATCCCACACTCCTAATTTATTACATAGCTTATACTAATCTCCATTCTTACGCCATTTTAAGACGCCTCTTTAAGTTTGCGTGAAGCACAAATTCTATGTATGAATAATAAAACATCAGGTTCATTCCCCGCACAAATCTCATGTGTTAGTTTTCACTAATATATATTAGTCTATACTTTCGTCATATATATATCAACATAAAAAAAGCTAATGAGAATAACTCTCATTAGCTTTTTGGTTATTTTTTCATATTATGCATCTTTTGCCATCATAATATTTTTAAGAGACTGACCGTTAGTAAACCCACACTCTTTTAATCCTTTTTGTACAACAACGCTCCATTGCTTCTTAGATAATTGACAAACTGTATTATCTTCAAGCTCAATAACGCAGCCACCTTTTGAATAACAACAATTACCGTCGCATTCAACCTTGTACATATTACTTCTTTTAATTGCCCCTATTTCTTCAAGCACATTAATCATTCGATATACTGTAGCTTTTCCGATTGATTTATCTTCTTTAATTGCCCTGTAATATATTTCTTTACTGCATGAGCAATCACCCTCAAGAATTATATTAAGTAAAATCAAACGCTGCTTTGTTATTCTGCATCCAACTTTTCTTAAGCGCTGAATAATCTCTTCTTTTTGCATATCGGCTGTATTTTTCATTTTCATATAACATATACCTTTCTTTACATCACAACATTAACCATTTGTTATACAAAACTGTATGGGTTCTACTACTTTTAGTTCTTTGAACAGTGGTGACCGCAATTTTTGCAATCACAGCCACACTGTAATGATTTGCCATTCTTTTTATCAGAAACCATGCTTCTTATTATTGCAGCAACTATTCCTACAAGTACTAATCCAACTATAACTGTTCCCATGTTAACCTCCATTTAACGGCTTCAACGTGTAAGCTATTTATATACTGTATTAGTATTATTTATTATTAGTTCTTACTTGTATTAACTTTAAGTGTCTGGCTCTCTTTATAAGGTCTGAACAATAAGTATATAAACAATGCAATAAGTATAAATGCAACTACTGTTCCAACTCCAAATCCACCACCTGTTACAAGAGATCCAATCTGGAAGATACATAATGATACACAGTATGCTAATAATGTCTGATAACCAACTGCAGTCCAGAACCATTTACCACTGTTCATTTCTCTCTTGATTGCACCCATGGCAGCAAAGCAAGGAGCACATAAAAGGTTAAATACAAGGAATGAGTAAGCTGCAATTGTTGTCATGCTTCCTGCAAGAGCTCCCCATACAAGTTCGCCCTGTTCAGGATCAATCTGGCCAAATCCGAAGAGGATACCAAATGTACCAACAACATTTTCCTTAGCAATAAGACCTGTAACAGCAGCAACTGCCATCTTCCAGTCTCCCCATCCAAGTGGTACAAATATAGGAACAATAAAGCTACCAATATTAGCAAGGATACTATCATTAAGCTGATCTTCTGTAAGCATTCCAAACTGTCCGTCGCTCCAGCCAAATCTCATTAAGAACCAGAGAACGATAGTTGAAAGTAAAATGATTGTTCCGGCTTTTTTAATAAATGATGATCCTCTTTCCCACATACTCTTTAAAATATTGCTTGCTGTAGGAAGGTGATATGCAGGTAATTCCATAACGAATGGTGCCGGATCTCCTGCAAAAATCTTTGTCTTCTTTAATATGATACCTGAACAGATGATAGCTGCAACACCAACAAAGTAAGCACTTGGTGCAACCCACCATGCTCCATCAAATAACGCACCTGCGATAAGAGCTATAATTGGGAGCTTAGCGTTACATGGAATAAATGTTGTTGTCATGATTGTCATCTTACGGTCTCTGTCATTTTCAATTGTTCTTGATGCCATGATACCTGGAACACCACAACCACTTCCGATAAGCATTGGAATAAATGACTTACCTGAAAGACCAAATTTACGGAAAATTCTATCCATGATAAATGCGATTCTGGCCATATAACCACATGACTCAAGGAATGCAAGGAAGAAGAATAATACAAGCATCTGTGGTACGAAACCTAATACAGCACCAACACCAGCGATGATACCATCAACAATAAGTCCCTTTAACCATTCAGCACAGTTTATTGCATCAAGTCCGTTTTCAACAAGTCCAGGGATACCAGGAACCCATACGCCATAATCGGCCGGATCCGGTTCTTCCTGTGCAACAGCATTCTTAAATTCGTCTAAATTAACTTCTACTGTATCAGTAACATTATCATCTTCATCTGTAAGATCAACCTTTGCAACAAGGTTTTCAACCTTAGGATCAGATGTAAATTCATCAACTGCAGCATCAACATCATCAGGATCTGCTTCTTCATCTGAAAGGTACTCTTTTAATGAATCAACATTTACGCCTTCTTCTTCAGCAGCTGCTATAAATCCATCAACTTCCTGTGGATACTTCTGATATTCAGCGTCAGCATCATCATAATCGCTTGTACCAATACCGAATAAATGCCATCCATCGCCAAACACACCATCATTAACCCAGTCTGTTGCATATGAACCGACTGTTGTTACAGATATAAAGTATACAAGGAACATAACTACAGCAAAGATTGGAAGTGCAAGCCATCTGTTAGTAACAACACGGTCAATCTTATCTGACGTTGTAAGCTTTCCTGCTGATTTCTTTTTAATACAATCACCAATTATTGATGAAATATATACATATCTTTCATTTGTAATGATACTTTCTGTATCATCATCCATTTCAGCTTCAATCTTATCAATCTCAGCTGATACATCCGGAACATTCTTAAGCTGTTCTGTAATCTTATCATCTCTTTCAAGAAGTTTTATAGCAAAGAATCTCTTCTGTTCTTCTGAAACTTCGTTGCCAAGCTTTGCTTCAATAGAATTCAGAACCTCTTCAACTCTTGAATCAAACTTATGTACAGGCACTGCTGCTGAGGTATTCTGAGCTGTTTCAACTGCCTTCTGGGCAGCTTCCTTAATACCTTTTCCCTTAAGAGCTGAAATCTCAACTACAGGGCATCCCAAATTCTTGCTAAGCTTCTTTATATCAATTGTATCGCCGTTCTTTTCAAGAATATCCATCATGTTTACAGCCATAACAACCGGAATACCCAGTTCCATAAGCTGTGTTGACAAATAAAGGTTTCTTTCAATATTTGTACCATCAACAATATTAAGTATTGCATCCGGCTTCTCATTAATAAGGTAATTTCTTGCAACAACTTCTTCAAGTGTATATGGTGATAAAGAATATATACCTGGTAAATCCATGATTGTTACTTCTTTATTACCCTTTAACTTACCTTCTTTTTTTTCTACTGTAACGCCAGGCCAGTTACCAACGAATTGGTTGGAACCCGTCAAAGCATTAAATAATGTTGTTTTACCGCAGTTAGGATTACCTGCTAACGCAATTTTAATAGCCATAACATTCCCTTTCCTATAATCATATGTTTTATTAATTTGTTCATCTAATTGTAATTTGATGCGGCTTATGTTGATTTTATTCTTCTTATTGCGATTTTATAAGCCTTATTATAATTTTACATATCTTATAGTAATTCTATGTATCTTATAATAATTCTATATACCTTATCAGAATTATTCCCAACTAACCAGCATGCATTTTTTTGCAGAAATCTCCTTCGAAATTTCTGCCTTCCCGGAATAAAATAATATAAAATTATTCAACCTCTATCATATCAGCATCAGCTTTTCTTAATGATAATTCATAGCCTCTGACTGTAACTTCAACAGGATCTCCAAGAGGCGCAACCTTTCTTATATAAATGTCTACCCCCTTCGTTATTCCCATGTCCATAATACGTCTTTTGACAGGGCCTGTACCATTAATTTTTAATACCTTAACAGTATTGCCAACTGGTATTTCTTTTAATGTTTTCATTACAACTTTCCCTTTCCTTATTTATTTATGTTATTGCAGTAACCCGCAATCTACACCATGATCTTATTAGCCATATCTTTACCTATGGCAACACGTGAATCTTTAATATTCACTATCATATTACCTGACATTTCAGATACAACTGTTACTGTAGACCCTACAACAAAACCGAGGTTTTCGAGAAATTTTCTCACTTCGTCTTTCCCGCCTACCTTTTTAATAGTTGCCGGAGTACCTAACTCAATCATACTTAATGGCATCATACTTCCTCATCTTCCTTGTAAATATATATTTATTTTCAACAAAGTTAGTATATTCTAATGGTCATTAGATGTCAACAACTTTTTGACAGTTCGACATTATGCACAACTTTTGTATTTTTTTGTATTATTTTCCATTATATTTTATCGTTCTTTAAGAAATTTTTATTATTACTTAAGAAAATTTTGTCTTAAGTATTCCTCTCTTTCATGAACTTCTATTTCAAATTCTCTTGAAGAAATAAGCTGACAACCTGCGCCTCTTATTATTATCTGCTCAAGTCCATCAGATGTAACAACTGTAACATCATGTTTTTCACCATTTTCATGGGCAAACTTTTCTATATACGCATCTGCCGTTTCGGCTTCCTTTGTAAATACCACATGAATATTATTAAAATCTGTCACCTCTGTGTCATGTCCTTTCACACGATATGCATCAAATACTGCAATCAGATCATAACCTGTCATGGCCTGATAATTACATAATATATCCAGAAGTCTTCCTCTTGCTCCATCTATATTTATCTTTGCAAGCTCATTAAGCTCATTCCATGCAAATATTACATTATACCCGTCTACAAGCATATATCTTCTGCGGGATGTCTTTCCTGATTTTTCCGACCATTTTGCCTTCACGCTTCCCTGTGAGCTGTTTTTGTGAATGCTTCCTGTACTATCTGCAAAGTAATCCCTGTTTTTTAATGTCCATTTTTTACGCTGAGTATTTTTACTGTTAGCATTTGCATAATATGTTTCGTTTAAAATTTTATTTATCTCATCAATACCAATTGGTTCATCAGACACACTGCGGTCGTGTTTCTGTATTTTTGCATCCATGAGTGCAGCATCACCTGTTATTTCTTTTCTTTTTTCCCTGTCAGATATACTCTCAATATGCATATATTCCTTCACATGATTCCAGGTAACATTAAATCCACTGCCATGAGAACAGAATACTGAACCGGATGGATTACTTAAATCATTCTCAGGATCATACCCTTTAGCCTCTATTACCTCCTGCGCATTATGACATTTTTTGTATCCTTCAAATACACAGGTGATTTTTCCGGTTCCTTTCGTATAGGTCATCACTTCTCTCTGATAATTTCTTACTGTTGAAACAGGAACTGAACCCGTAACCACACGCATTTTTCCGTCTGTGTAAGCGTCTGCATTTTCCAGTGGTTCAAGTGAAAATGTTCCACCCATTCTTTCCATATCTGTCATAGCTCTGCCTATTACTGTCTCAGGTATCTCAAGCCGGTAACTGTAATACGGTTCCAACAGAACTGACTCCGCCTGCATCAGCCCCTGTCTTACAGCACGGTACGTAGCCTGACGGAAATCTCCGCCTTCTGTATGTTTTTTATGTGCCTTGCCTGCAACAAGTGTTATCTTCATATCCGTAACCGGTGCACCCGTAAGCACCCCTAAATGTACTTTTTCCTTTAAATGTGTAAGAATAAGCCGCTGCCAGTTTAATGCAAGCTCATCCTCACTCACATCAGTATCAAAAACAAGCCCGCTGCCAGCACGTCCAGGTTCCATAAGAAGATGCACCTCAGCATAATGCTTTAAAGGTTCAAAGTGTCCTACACCCTCAACCCTGTCTGATATGGTTTCTTTATAAACTATACTTTCTTCACCAAATTCCACATTAATCCCAAGCTGTTTTGCAATAATTCTTTTAATAATCTCTGTCTGGACCTCTCCCATTAAATTTATACGTATCTGTTTGGTATTTTCGTCCCAGACTATATTAAGTTCCGGTATTTCCTCAACTACAGGTTTTATCTGTCTTAATACAGCTACTGGATCTGTACCCTCAGGAAACACCAGATTATACATAAGTATCGGCTGCAGCGTGCTCTCATAAAATCTGTGTTCACATCCGAGGCACTGTCCCGGAGCAGTTTTGGAAAGACCTGTTACCGCTACAACACTTCCGGCTCCGGCCTCAGTCACAGTTTCATATTTTCCGCCGGAATACACCCGTATCTGATTAACCTTCTCGCTTATACGGCTGCTTCCATTTTCACTGCCTTCGCCATCATTATTATCTGTATATGATAATACATCTTTAACACGAAGTACCCCGCCTGTTACCTTAAGGTGTGTAAGTCTGTTAGACTGTCCGTCTCTTGAAATTTTAAATACTTTTGCTCCAAACTCTTTATTACAGCTATAATCCGGAACCTCTGCAAATCTGTTTATTCCCTGCAGCAGTTCCTTAACTCCTTCATTTTTAAGAGCAGACCCGAAATAACAAGGAAAAACATTTCTTTCTTTTATAGCTGATGCAATTTCTTTATCAGTCAGTGTGTTATTTTCAATGAATTTATCCAATAAAGTCTCATTGCAGACGGCAACACTTTCATAAAAAGCATTACCATCTGCAACTGTAAAGTCGACACTCTCTCCACCGATGTTATGTCTTAAATATTCCAGCATTTCATCTTTGCTGTTATTTGATATATCCATTTTATTAACAAAAATAAATACCGGTATATTCATGTTTTTAAGCAGATCCCATAGCACACGTGTATGTGACTGGATTCCATCAGCAGCACTTATAACAAGAACCGCAATATCAAGCACACAAAGCGTACGTTCCATTTCAGCGCCAAAATCCGCATGCCCCGGTGTATCAACCAGCGTCACTGTCATACCCGGAAGCTTAAATACTGCCTGCTTTGAAAATATTGTAATACCGCGCTCCCTTTCAAGCTCATGTGTATCTAAAAATGTATCTCTTTTATCAACCCGGCCCTGCTGTCTTATCGCTCCTGTATCATATAACAAAGCCTCAGATATTGTTGTCTTTCCTGCATCAACATGAGCCAGGATGCCCATAACCAGCTTATTCATTGTTCACCTTCATTTCCTGTTATTTTATTCGTCAACATAATCTACGTTATATCCATTCTTTCCAACACGCTTAACATCATAAAGGAGCTTATTGGCCTTTTTTAATATTAATTCCTTATCAGGGAAGCCTTTTTTACATATTGCGCCAAGGCTTATGGATAAAGTTATTGTTTTACCTTCATAAGTAAAATCAGTGTTCATGGCATTAACAAGTCTCTTAAATATATCTTTAACCTCAGTCTTATCAACCTCTGACAGGAATATAAGAAATTCATCTCCACCATAACGTGCTGCAATGCCATCGCCATTTACAGCCTTTCGTATTGTATCTGCCAGAAACTTCAGTGCCTCATCTCCGCCTGCATGTCCGAGCGTATCATTAACCTTTTTGAAATCATCAAAATCAAGAATAGCAACTGTATAATAGCTTTCCTCATCCCCACGCAGCTCCAAATATCTTCTGTTGAAGCCTTCTCTGTTATAAAGCTCTGTCAGTTCATCATGTTCTGCCTTATTCTGGAAATGTTCCACTTCCTGCATTTCTTTCTGTACATCCAGTACTCTGCCATATATCTGGACAGGTTTACCATTTTCTTCAATCTGTGACTGTTCCATCTTATACCAGCATTTCTGACCATCGTATTCAATCTTAAAAGTCTGGGATGTTTCAAGCCCCTTGTCCCTGCACTCAAGGAAGTTCTTTATAAATATGTCTTTTATTCTATTTATAGCTTTGCCTTCTTTATATGAATCAAGACTGACACTTCCGCTAAATCCAAAAGTTTTTTCAAACTTCTTATCAAAGACTATAGTATTATCCTTATATAAATACTCATAAAGATACTGATTCGCCAGTCCATATAAAACATCATGCATCTGAATTCTCAATTCATCTTTACGTGAATTCTTCACCTTTTCTTTTAACACAATAAGGACAAGCAGCAATATAACAACAAGTATTATTGTCACGACAACAAGTATAAATACTATATTTTCTTTAATGAAATCTCCTGTCGTCATCTTTGCATTATCATTTACATTCTGTACAGCTATCATCTGGATATTACTGTCAGGAATACTGTAAATGTATTTGTTACATATTGAAACAAGACGGCTGTCTATATTATTGGAAAATCCCATACATATTACAGCATCTGAATTGAGCGGACTGACTGAAATATTATTGTATTTTCCATTCTGTGTATAACAGCTTGCCGTATAATAATTCATTATAGTATAAGTAGCAGACATATCATCTACAGCCTCAATACATTCCTGAAACGACGATACGGTATTTGTATTCTTTGTATTTCCTATATTATATGATGTTTCTCCATTTACTACTGCCTTTGTATTATTAGTCACATCATTGGAATCAAAATTCTTATTTTTGATAAGCACATACATTCCATCAATGTAATCCTTGGAAAACTTAATATCATTACTATACTCATCATTTTTCACCATTCCGGCAATCATATCAACTTTTCCATCTTTTACCGCCTGAATTGCTTCCTGTGTATTATCATAGGCAACATACTGGAACTTTACTCCCGACCTGTCACCGATTATCTGTAAAAGTTCACTTGAAACACCTTTAAACTTACCATTTTCCTCATACATAAATGGTACAACAGACTTTACATACGCCACACGCACTGTGTTGTTTTCATTTATATACTGCTTTTCAGCATCTGAAAGTGATACTTCATAATTATCAGGAATCTTTAATCCAACTGACTGCGACTTTTTCTGTGCCTGTGCCTTCATTTCCGGAGTTCTGGCACTTTCCCATTTGGTATTACAGTCTGTCATTATATCATCGAATGTTTCCTGTGTCTCACCTGCTGCCGATTTGATTACCCTTTCTGCAATATCCGGTGAACTTATGTCCATTTTTTCATCAAACTTTTTCTTCTTTTCATAACTCTGGGCTGTATAAGGGTCACTTGTAAGTATGCTGACATTGCTCATGTCACCATATGCAGCAGGAGTAGGGTCCTGTGGAACTATTGAAATATCATCATTATCCACTGCATAGCCTGACTCATCAATCATAAACCTGACAAATGCATATGCTGCTTCTTTGTTCTGACTGTGAATATTTATTCCATATGAATAATCAGTTGATAATGTAACATACTGTTTTCCGTTCACATTATTAGGAAACGGCATAAATCTTACATCATCTCCACTGTTTCCTGCTTCTTTACACTGTAAAAGTGCCCATGAACCTATTGCCATGCAGGCTATGTCTCCACAGTTAAGCATTTCCTTTGAGTGCTGCCAGTTTGTCTGACTATGGTCTTTTTCTGTATACCCCTCAGAAACCATCTGGTATAACAGATCATATACCTTATACTGGTTCGTACCTGAAATAAACGGATTCAGTTCATCAAGAAAATCATTGTTCATGTATGCTGAATTTCCTGTCATTTCAATATAAGGAAATAATGTCCATGTCTTAAGTGTCCAGCTGTCCGCACAATTTGTATAAAAAGGAATAGCATTCGTACGCATCTTTATCATCTTAAGTGCTTCCATAAACTCATCTGCTGTCTGAGGCAGTTTTGTGATTCCCGCTTCATCAAAAACACGTTTATTATAAATGATTCCATTAAGATATGCAGATGAAGGAATACCATAAACAATATTATCATTAATCTTTCCCTGCTGTATAAATGAGTACTTACTGTTTAATTCAGTAACCGTTCCGAATTCATCAAAATACTCTGAATAAAGATCAGACGACAGATATGACGGCACAAATAAAACATCGCCATAATCACCGGCATCTACCATATTCTTAATATCATTCTCATAATCACTAAGACATACATATTTTACATCTACACCTGGATACTTATTACGAAAAGCTTTAATATACTTATCAATTTTCTCTGATGCAATATTAAGAACAACTTTTATTGTTCCTTTAATTCCATCACTATCATCAGCACTGGCTGTATTTATATTAGAAAATACTATAGTTATTATTAGTAGTCCCGCCATAAACAGACTTATAAATTTACTTATGGATTTTCTTCCGGTATTTCGCATCTTTTTCCCCTCCTCATTATGTAATGTTACATATCAGGTTCAAATATGTTATTATGCAGGCACGAATAACTTTTAATCCTCCTGCACCTGATAACCCTGATACCATATTATAGCATTATAAATGCTTCGATTCAAATAATATTTTATATTTGATTCTGATATTTATTTTTTATATTTATAAACAATGGCATCCCGCAATAAATAAAATATGCCAGATAAAACAGTACTGATGCATATGTAGCCTTATTTATAATTATTTCCGGAGAATATATAACAGCTGTCTGATCCAGTATCATTCCCATCGTTATAACGGTCATGCATATAACCATAAATATCAGCATTCCCCTGTCATATCCGGCAAATCCATACCCTGAATACGCAGTTCTTTTACGGATTGTGAAGCCTCTGCTTTTCATGGAAAAAGCACTTTCTGCAATACTCTCAGTCTCAAAGGTAAGCAATGCCTGTACACACCACACAAAATTTATCACCCTTATAAATACATTTCCGCACCCTGTTCCTTTGCCCACAGCCGCCCTTGACGCAGCAATCCTTTTAAAATGAACTCCCATCAGCGCAATCCTTCTTAAAAGAATTGTTACTATAATTGACAATCCCGGTGACACTCTGCCGAGAATATATACAATCTTATCCGTGGTAAGTACTGCAGTAACTGCATTTAACCACATAACTACTGTAACTGTTTTTATTCCAAGAATACAACCATATAAAAGTGATTCTGCGGTCATACTGTTTCCAATAAAATTACGTCCTAATACACTGGAACCAAAATGATTATATGATGCATAAATAAACGCATAAACTGCCGCACATAATACAAGAAACAGATTAAACCATACCGTTTTCTTATTTTTATTCTTAAGACGTGCCGAATATACAAATCCCACGATAAATGAAACCGCTAAAAATACCGGATGGCTTATATATATTGTAAAAAAAATTACCGATACAAAAAACAGAAAATTAAGCACCGGATTATATTCTTCAAACTCCATGAACTGATTTCTCCTTTTTAAATTCCTGACTGATTTTTCATACCTTTATTGCATGATCCAGGTTCAAAAGCCTTAAACCTCGATATGCGAATATTGGGCAGGATTGTTAATGCAGAGCACTGAACAATACGTAAGTCATCTTTTGATTCCAACATCATTGCATTAATCCATATTTATATTTCATACGTTCAAATTTTTCAAACAATGGCCCCCGGAAAAGCAAAAGTCCTGCAAGCGTTCCGATGGTATGCATTATGTTTACCGGTACTCCGGCTGCATAAACCGTTATTGCAGTTTCCCGGTTTACAGCACTGCTCATTGTAAAAAGCGTACACGTATCAAGTATCAGGCCAACAATAAACATTGTAACTATACTGCTGAATATACCTATTGAAATAAAACTGTTTTTTATTATCTTCTTTTCATAGCAGACTCCGGCAATAAATCCAAGCAGCCCATATGCAAACATCTGCCAGCAGGTCCACATCCCCTGACCAAACATAAAATTCGATATAAACATTCCAAGCGACCCCGTTAAAAATCCCGTTTCAGCACCAAAAGCCATACCTGCTATTATAATAATAGCTGCTGCCGGCATAAACTGCGGAAACATAATAAATACTCCACGCACTACAACCGTCAGTGCACACAGAACCGATATAAGAACGACTTCAGCCGCCTGTGGTTTTCTTTTTTCAAACCTTAACAAAAATGCTGATAGTGTCAGTATTATCACAACCATACTCGTAAGATAATACTTTCTGCTCCCACTCTTCCACGAAATCAGTACTGCCAGTGGAATGAACACAAGAATAATAACCACTGCCACTATCCTTTTCCAACTTATACTTTTTTTCACGCTAATCTCCATTCCGCAGACGCTTTGTCTTCTAAACGATACTTTTTATTATTTCTTCGGTCAGCACTGCATGCTTTAATATGCCTCTGCTTATTTTCCCGGCAGCTGTTGTATAAAACCTGTTATTTTCAAATAGTCCGTGTGGTGTTCCAGTAGATACTATCCTTCCATCAAAAAACATCGCTGTAATATCAGAATATCGTGCTGCAAATTCAATATCATGAGTCACCATAATGACTGTTATTCCTTTTTCTGTTAAATCACGAAGCACATTTCCAAGCCTTTTTTTATAAAATGCATCAATTCCCTTAGATGGTTCATCAAGCAGAAGTATCTGCGGATTATTTAACAATACCTTTGCAAGTGCTGCCATCTGTATCTGTCCGCCTGAAATATCGTATGGATGTCTGTCCAGTATATCTCTGATTCCACAAATATCAATAACTTCATCCATTCGTCCTTTTTCTTCTTTCTGTCCATTTAACATTTCCTCAAGATCGAGTTCTACTGTTTTTCTTACAAACAGCAGTCTGGGATCCTGTGGCAGCATGGATATGACTCCTTTATACAGTTCATTTGCTTTATACTTCTGAAGTTTTTTACCATTTATAATTATCCTGCCATGATATGGTTTTACAAGACCGGCAATCGCCTTTAATGCAGTTGTTTTTCCGGCCGCATTGCCGCCTGCTATCGTGTAAACAGTTCCCTTTGGAATATCAACTGTAAAATTTTTCAAAACATCAGGAGAATCTTTTTCATATCTGAAACATACATCTTTAACAGAGACTATACTTTCATCAGAATAAATCTGTTTTTCCTTTGATGTATTACTTTCTAAATTATTATTCAGCAAAACATTATCTTTTAACCATTTTCTTGAATCTCTTATTGTAAGCGGCGCATAAGTTTTCCCATTCACAGCATCACGTAAATTCTCTTTAACCGAATAATATATCTGCAAAGATGCCGGCATCGCGCAAAACATATCAGCATCCATTTCTTTCAGCTTTCCGCCAATGCTGCATGGTCTGTCATCAACAACAACCTGACCTTTACTCATCACCAGAACCCTGTCTGCATCCTTTAATACATCATCAAGCCTGTGTTCAGATAAAATTACGGTTGTTCCAAAGTCTGTATTAATCTGACGTACAATACTCAAAAAATCAGATGCTGCAACAGGATCAAGCTGGCTCGTTGGTTCATCAAGTATAAGAACATCCGGCTGCATTACAAGAACTGAGGCAAGATTAAGCAATTGTTTTTGTCCGCCTGATAATTCACTTACATCTTTATGAAACCATGACTGTATCCCAAAATACCCGGCCATTTCTGCTACACGCATACGCATGATATCCTCTGCCATTCCAAGACTTTCAAGTCCGAAAGCCAGCTCATGCCAGACTTTATCAGTAACTATCTGGCTGTCAGGATCCTGCATTACAAATCCTATCCTTTGTGCCTGTTCTTTTACACTTACTTCAGACATCGGCCTGTCATCAAACAATATTCTTCCAGTTAATTTGCCTTCAGGTGCAAGAACACCTTTCAGATTTCGCAGAAACGTAGTTTTTCCGCTCCCGCTTTTTCCGCACAGAACTAAATATTCACCTTCATTGATTGTTAAATTTATTTTCTTAAGAATCTGTGTATCCCCATTGCCGGGTTCTGTCATATTATTATATGAAAATGTCAGATCTTCGATTTTATAAAGTGCCATATGAATTTCTCCTTAAATATCAGTACAAACGGAATAGCAAGATATACTGCATAAA
Organism: uncultured Lachnospiraceae bacterium; assembly: GCA_934330725.1. Classification (GTDB taxonomy): domain Bacteria; phylum Bacillota; class Clostridia; order Lachnospirales; family Lachnospiraceae; genus Lachnospira. The sequence continues at coordinate 63,998 of CAKRGM010000009.1, forward strand.
ATGCAATTCCTATATTAACCGGTGCTGCTGCTGTACATATTATAAGCGCAATGATTACAATAATCTGTATCATGCTGCTTTTTCTAAAAATATACAGACCAAAGCTCGTTCTTTTTTCCGTAGCATACCCTCTGCTTTTCATGCTCTGTGCCGTACAAAACGAATTTTCAAGTACATTCTGCGCCATTACAAAAAATATATCTGCATCGGATTTTAACCTTTCTTTCTTTTTATCCCCGCAGTATATCAGTCCTATACACCTCCGTGCCTCCTGTATCTGTCTGTTCTTTTTCTTTAACTGTGATATATAACCAAATGCCATTGAAAGCATCAGCGCAATAGTCGGTGTAAATCTTCCAAACATATAAAACATCATATCTTTATTTACTATTATGTTAAAACATGAAAACCAGCATAAGACCGCACAAAACATAACAGCAAGGTTCAATGCCCTCAAAAGTGCTTCCTGCGTATAAGCACGGTTAGAAAAATATTTAAAAATAACTTTATCCCCATATGTATCAAAAAAAGGGTTAATAAATAAAACGAGCAAAAGTATTATGCTGATACCTGCAATAAATTTTAACGGATTATCCTTTTGAATCATTAAATAGACAATTCCTGTACATAAGAGCGTTAACCCTGTGTATATGAGCCTTTCACATGCCATTGTAAAAATCATTCCCGATACCATATATACCAGTATAACAATTGGATTAAGCCTGTCCAATGCTTCTTTATATTCATTTGCAAACATCATATATCCTCTCAGTCCGTTCCTGTACCATCACAGGTAAAACGCCATTCAACAACATAGTTATTTTTCAGGTAATATTGTGAACATCCATAATTTGCATACTCTCCATTTACCTTATACATCCAGCCCGACTGGCTTTTACAATCAAATTCATACAAATTATTCATTCCTTCAACGTAATAACTGTTATAAATTGGCGTCCAGGAATATTCCAGCTGTATGTTCTTATTCTGACACACAAATTTTAAGACATCAAACACTGTATCGCCATCATTAAAATATACTTTTATCTTTTTTAAAATAATTCCATCATCCGGAACATATCTGTCCTTTCCTGTCTTCAGATACTTCCTGTTATCAAGTATGGCTTCGCATGTAATCTCAAATGTGCATGAATTACTGTCAGCTGTACTTCCCGGTATATATAATTCCTCCTGTGGTTTGATATCATTATCGGTGTATAAATACCTGCCGAGCTGCCCTCTTTCAAAATCATTTAACTGCCCGCAGGTTTCTGACTGCCTTTCAATTTCACCTGACGCAGCGATATATTTATAGTTTCCGGCAGTAATTTCATAAGTCTTATCACCAGAATCCACACTAACGCTGCCGCTGTATACAATTATCCTTACTAAATCGGACGATTTATCCACAGAAAACATGCTGTCTGCCGCATTATATCCACAGCCACACACTTCCAGTGTTACAGATGACTCTCTGCCTGCATTTATAAAAACTTCCCCGCCTGTCAGCTCCGCTTTAATGCCTGCTGCGTTATTTTCCAGTATATTAACCTGCGTGCTGTCTTTCTGTGTAATTATATTATCTTTATATTTTATGTCAATACTGGAATCTTTTTGCGTATATACACTGTCGTTTTTTCTAAGTATGAAATCCTCGTCCTTAAAAAGACTTATGCCATTTCTTTCAACATTATATATCCCTGAATGTTTTACAGCCACAACAGCATCAGTCGTATTTCTTTCATCAAACCAGCCTTTGATGCTTCCGGCTGTTACAATCCCTGAAATAATTATTGCCAGTATTATGACTGCTGTTATAATATCAGCCCGGCGTTTATTTCTTTTTTTAATTTTGCGAACTGTCACTACATTTTTCATCTTTGTATGTCACCTACTGCAAATATGCTTCCCGAATCATTTTTATAGTAAAGTATTCCCTTTTTGCTGCAGACAATATTTGATATACAGTAATCCGAATAGTCCTCCGGTTCAAATAATTCCTGTACAGCAGCCGTTTCACTGCTATTAACATCTGTACTTATTTTTATCTGTGTTATTCCTCCCGGTCTGGCATTATATGTCGTATAAAAATACAAATACCCATTATTTTCATATGCCGTAGTAAGAAGCGGGCTCACCTGCGGTGTTGCCCTTAAAGTAACTTCATACAGTGCTTCAAGAGTATCCTTATCCGCTACAACAAAATGACCCGGATTGTCAAAGCCATCCCCATAAGAAAAATACATATTATTTTTATATATAACCGGAGCCATCGTAATTCTTCCGGAATATCTGACTGATTTCAAATCAGACAGCTTTCCGCTTTCGTCATCAAATGCTGCGCTGCAGACATAACCTCCTGTTGTTGTAAAGTACAATCTTCCCATCTGGGTATCATGTGAAATGCTGCATCTTACATCGCTCATATTTGAAAGAGTAATATCTGATACCATTTGTCCTTCACGTCTGTCCATTACCACGATGTGCCCATCGCCCGTTGTATTATTATCAACTCCGTCATCCATTCCAAACACAATATATTTATCACTTATATACGCACCACTCCAGTAAAATCCGCCTTTATTTTCATATTTCCATACCTGGGAATGCGATGCAAGAGAAATGTCAGTTGCAGAATTTTTAATGTCATTTACATTAAGGCAAACATATTCAGCTGTTTCAGAATCTCCATTCCAGAATCCTGTATATATATATCCGTCATAATATTTAACAGGACTTAACGCCTGTCCGCCCGTTTCATTTTGATAAATCCCCTCTGATTCAAGGCTTTTTGCATTAAAAATCTGTATTGTTCCATCTGTAAGTGGCGCAAATATAAGCCCCTGTGCGTATGTCGGTGATGTATATCCCCAGTCAGGCGCAGCGCACATATCAGCTTCTTTAATAATATTTCCATTATCAGGATCCAGCTTATATATTTTCTTATTCTGACACATTACAACCAAAGCGTCATCTGCGATAATCTGAATTGAAGGCTGTGCTGTCCTGTTCTTTGAATCAGTAAAATCTCTTCTCCATATCAGCTGCGCTTTTTCAACCGGCATTTTCACATCCGTAATCATAAGATTATCATCATTATTAAAGTAATCCTTCCACTCAGCTTCAGACGATACATTGCCATTATTACCATGTGAACAGCCACCCATAAATACTGCAAGTAAAACAACACATAAGCCATAAATTATTCTATTTTTATATCTGGTAAGCTTTCTATTCATCAACATAAATATTACCTCAAACCTGCTTTATCCACATTTTTATCCTTTTCCCATTAACATAATACCATTTATCAATGTACAATGTACTGGCAAAAGAGCCATGCAACAGCACGAAATATACTATATCCACAGCAGTGTGGACATATAAAATAATCATACCATATACACGGCTCTTTTACACTAACTAAATATTTACTAAATACCTTACTGAATACTCAGGCTTTACTCAAACTTCCTGATTAACTTTTATACCCTTTAAATCTGCTTCAAGCAGATTCATGCTATTCTTAATATCATCAAGGCTGCTCTTTACATCGGATGAATCATAGGATGAACCCATCATCGTCTTCATCACATCATCTGTATTAATGTCCTGTTTTTTATTTTCCCGTTCAATCTGCTGTGCTTTCCTGATGTCCTCTTCATCTCCTGTTGCAATAGCCTGCTGTATAGCGCGCTCCTGTTTTTGTTTCTCAAGCTGCTTTTCCTTTTCTTCTTTGTCCTGTTTTGTCTTTTGCGATTCTTCTTTACTTTCCTCAGCCTTTTTATCAATTTCATCTTTGGCATCGCCGATAATCATTCCAATTATTTCCTTATTGGCTGCATCCATTATATCTTCTGCTGCACCAGCGGCATCGACCATGCCATGTGACTTAAGACGCTCCAGCTTTATCTGGTTGATATTTGAAACATCCTGTATCATTTCCTCTTTAGCTTTTTCTATCTGTTTCTTATAACCGCCTGTTGTCCCATTAAGCTCAAGCATTCTGGTTTGATATTCTGTTAATGGGTTTTTTGATATTTCATCATACCTTTTTTGCTCATCCTCAGTTAATTGGCTGTTTGAAACCCCGCTAAAACAATCCTGATGTTTCATAAGCAGTAAAGTATCCTTGTATTCCTGGGAATTTTCATCTATTCCATATAAGTCTTTTAAATCATTCTGCTTAGATGTATTATCATTTATCTTTTCCTGCATTTCAGATATTTCCTGGAATTTTTCCTCATAATGCTGTTTCGTTTCTTTTACAAGATTATCTGTATCCTTATCCTGATCCCAAGCCTGTCTGACTATTTTAAGAGCCTTCTTTTGAGCCTCCATGCGTTTATTTTTTATCTTATCATTCTGAGACAGAATATCTCCTGCAAAAAAACAATTTGATGAGTTATTCTTTGCCCTGGCTTTTTTTGTATTTGACTTTATACCCTGTACACTACTGTCACTTATCTGACCATTAATACCATCCTTAAATCCACTAACTGTAATCCCCATATAAACCTCAATTCTGCAGATGCTTTGTATCGGAGGAATCGCAGGCTGAATTTCAGATTAAGCTCTGCTAACACGACTGCTTTGTGGCGCCTGCAACACAAACAGTCATGTAAAAAATTATCGAACCCGCGTAATTTTTTACGATACCCCCCATATCTACATGTCTTTATTTTTTATATCGGCATTACAGTTATATTTATTTACTATTTTTTATTTTACCATTATCAACATTAGGTTTTATACAATTGTTAAATATATATTCCCAGAGTTTTTCAGAGCCTGTTGCTGTCTTTTTATTTCTATCAAGTATCTGACTTAGTTCTACCCCATGTTCTTCCCACGCCTTACCTTCAGTTGATGCATTTAACATCACTGGCTGAATATTATCCATTGTGTGTGCAAACCTTGCCTCATCGGTCTCGTAATTCTCAAATTCTTCCCATAAAGCATACAGTTTTTCTCCCTGATCAGGCGGCAAAAGTCCAAAAAGCCTGTCGGCAGCTTTCTTTTCTCTGTCATGCTGCGTCTTTTTTCCTTCCTCATCATATGCATATGTATCTCCTGCATCTATTTCAACAATATCATGTATAAGCAGCATTATCATTGTTTTTAAAATATCTATTTCATTATTGGCATATTCCTGTAATAAATAAACCATTATTGCCATATGCCACGCATGCTGCGCATCATCCTCTTTTTGTTTACCATCTGTCAGATATGTCTGGCGTTTTATGAATTTTCCCTTATCTATTTCTCTTATAAAATTAAATTGTTTATTAAGACGTTCTTCATTTTCCATATTAATCTCCATTCTTAAGCAACCTTGTTGTAAAGAGAGCACCACATCTAAAAAGGTGCCGTACTTTATGTACGACACCCCTTCTTACAAATATCTTATTAATGTTAATTTTGCAATTACAATGTAAAGAATCCCATATCATCTTCAAGCTGCTTTGAAATATCCATAAGTCTTTCAGATGCACTAAGTAATTCACTAATTGTTTCATTAAGTATCTGCATTGAATTAGCTGTCTCAGTTGTAGCTGATGCATTCTCTTCAGAAATAGCTGAAAGATTAAGCATAAGCTGGCTGACATTATTTCTGACTTTATTACACTCAGCAATAGAATCTTTAATAATAGAAGCCTTATTCTTTGTCTGAGTAATACCTTCAATAACAATCTGGAACTGTTTCTGTGTTTCTGAAAGTTTCTCATTCTGCTCTGTTGTAGCATTCTGAACTTCTTCCATTACCTGCATTGTTGTCTGGAAATCACTTGTAAGTGCACTTATTACCTGGTAAATTGCATCTGCTGACTGATCTGACTGATCTGCAAGCTGCTGTATCTCTGATGCAACAACAGCAAAGCCCTTACCGGCATCACCAGCTCTTGCTGCTTCAATACTTGCATTTAATGAAAGCAGGTTTGTCTGGCTTGCAATTGATGATATAAGTGATACAGCTTCTCTGATCTTAAGAACTGAATCATTTGTCTTATCAATCTGGCTTGCAATGTTCTTAATTCCACTAGTCATCTTACCATTTGAATCACTAAGTTTATCAAGAATATCAGCAGCCTCATCACTTGCCATCTTCATGTTCATTGATGTACTGTCAAGTTCATTTACGTTCTTGACCATTTCATCCATAAGTTCACCAAGATCTGCTATCTGCTCTGTTGATTTTTCAACATCTTCAGCCTGATCATTAGCTCCCTGTGCAATCTCAGTAATAGAAACATCTATCTGTGTAGATGTACCACTTGTTGACTTAGCCATATCTTCAAGCTTTCCACCACTCTGATTAATTTCTACTGCAATATCATTAACTGATGTAAGAATGTCTGACATCTTATCAGTCATATCATTGAGTGAACGTCCAAATTCATCGAATTCATCACCTGTTCCGGTCTGCGCCTTTACAGTCATATCACCCTGTGATATCTTACCAAGAGTTCCCTTGAAGTTGCTTACACTTCTCTGGATACTAAGTATTACAAACAGTGTTAATGCAACAACTAATACTATACCGACAATGAATATAACAATAATTAATGTCATTGTGACAACTCTTGTATTTTTTGTCTGTGTTTCTACCGTGTCAAGAATATCTGTTGTCTGATTTGACATATCAGAATATATTGTGTTATTTGATGACTTTAACTGCACGATTTGGTTGTCTGTACTCTGACCTGCTGTAAATGCATCTGACTTCTTTGTAATTCCTGCTTTAAGAGCAGATGCCATATCTGTATCCTGAATATACTTTCCACAGTTATCAGACATTTCTTTAATCTTGTCTGATACAGCTGCTGAACTCTTTGAAACATCGTTTCCTTCTGCAACATCCATACTATATGTATTATATAACTTATTAAGGTTTTCAAGTTCATCAGCAAATTTATACTTGCCATTAAAAGCTGCTGTTGCTTTCATAACAGGTGACTGTGTTGCCTCTACATAAAAGTCAATAGATACTGTTGAATAATTATTTATATCATAATCACTTACAGGAATTTCAATAGATGCTTCCTGCCAGTCAGCATTGCCTGTTGTATAGCTTGCATCGAATGATATAGAACTATTTCCGTTAAAAGTATCAGTTGCCAGATTAGAATATGCAGAGCCATATGATTTTGATAAATCATTTACAGTGACTTTTGATAAATCCAGCTCAGTTGAACCATCAAACATAATATTATTAATATAAACTTTTCCCTGATAATCTATTTCACTGTTACCAAGACGTACTACCATGTAGTCACGCTTCATAACACTTGATATATCAGCTGAATAAGATATATGTCTGTACTGCTTTCCATCAACATCAACAGTCTCTAAGGAACCAAGATTATATTCAACCCAGTCTCCATCAACCCATTCACTTTCACTGCTTAAGCTGCCTATTGTAGTATTGATATCACTATCAGGTGCTACGAAATCTGCATATTTACCCGCATCTTCCTTAAAACCTCTTTGCTTCATTAAAGAAACAAGTGTATCTGTATTACTTACACAGCTGTCAATATTAGCCGAAAGATCTTTAACTTTTGACTTCATTCCGGCACCAGCACTCTTTGCTGCATCATCAGCTGCTGATTTCATCTCTTTTAAATTACTTAATATACTGTCATTATCTGAGTCATCCAGATTATAAAGAAATGAAACATCAAGTGCCTTGTTATCGTTCTGAAGCAGTCTAACCTTATTAATATCTGTTAAGACCACATTCTTTGAACTATAAGTACTGATTGAATAAATACCTGCGATTCCTAACACTGCTGTTGTGACAATTGATACAATACCTAAAGAAACAAGCTTCTGCTTTATACTTTTTAAAGCCTTAAGCTTATATGTCTTTGCTGATTTCTTTTGTTCCTTATCTGTACCAGTTGTGGAACCATTCTGTGCTTCAACGCTATATACAGCATTTTCCACGTTGTTTTCTGCGTTTTCAGTTTCAGCCACAGCATCTGTAACAATTACATCCTCTGTGTTTTCAGCACTGCTGCCCGCAGCGCATGATTCATTAAATTCATTTGAGTTATTTGTATTCTCCTGCATTTCGTTGCCCCCCTCACTTTTGTTAATAATAACCAAATCGTAATGTAATAATAACATATCTATGCATTTTTTTCAACAAAATACGTGTCTGAACAGCTTTGAAAGGTAAATTTATTTTACAGCCTGCCAATTTGGAAGATTCATATTTTTCACATTTCTTATAAATTT
>CAKRGM010000010.1 GCA_934330725.1 uncultured Lachnospiraceae bacterium
GTATCTTTTAAGATACTGTTCGTCTAAAAATTCTCAAGAATTTTCAGGGTCGTTTTACTGTTCAGTTATCAATGTTCAATCTTAACAAACCCAGTATTTATCTATGCTATGACTGTTTTTGTTATTTGGTGTCGCTCGCAGCGACTTAATTATAATATCACCTGTTGTTTACATTGTCAACACTTTTTTAAAACTTTTTTCGATTTTTTTACATTCTTTTAAGTGATACATTTACAACAAATCAAACGAGCATAAACACCATGATATTTTAATTTTATTTTAATCTTAAATGCTATAATTTATCTGTCTGTTTTGCTTATAGCTTCAATCGCAACGCTTCCACCACGAACAACTTCAATCCTGTTTATAAATAATTCTTTCATCAGTCTTATAACATCATCATTTTCTTTTTCTGTCTGTACACATTCCACCAGAACTGATTTTTTATTATAATCTATAATTTTCAAATCAAAGACCTGGGCAACCCTGAATATTTCTTCTTTATCTTTTTCAGAACAGCTGTTGACTTTAATAAATAATATCTCTTTCATATTGATTGGTATTTCCGTGAAATCCATAACCTTTATTACTTCAACGCTTCTATTAAGCTGTTTCTTTATCTGTTCAAATGTTATATCATCACTTGTTACACTTATTGTCATTCTTGAAACTGTAGGATCTTCTGTTACTCCTACCGTAAGACTATCAAGATTATATGATTTTCCCGAAAACAGTCCTGATATTTTCGCCAGGACACCTATCTGATTTTCTACATACAATGAAATCCATCTTTTTTTCTGATTATCCATTAAGCTTTCCTGCCTTTCCATTAATATTCTTTAATTTTTTAACAATTCAACAATCCATTATCATCTGATCAAGCGGCTTTCCTCCCGGAACCATTGGTGAAACATTTGCCTCACGCTCAATAATGAATTCTATCAATGTAGGCGCATCCTTATGCAAATCAGCATATTCAAATGCTTTTACAATATCCTCTTCTTTTGTTACTCTTATACCATATGCATCATAGCTTTCGGCAAGCTTAACGAAATCCGGTGTATATGGAGGACACTCCTGCTCTTCATCATAACACTTACTATCACAGCTTCTTCTATATCTCAAACATGTACTTGAATAGCGCTTATCAAAAAACATCTCCTGCCACTGTCTTACATTTCCAAGATATCCGTTATTAAATACACATAATATTAATGGAAGTTCAAGGCATACTGCCGTCGCCATTTCCTGTATATTCATCTGCATGCCGCCATCTCCTGAAATGCATATTACAGGCCTGTCAGGATTTCCGATTTTAGCCCCTATTGCAGCCGGAAGTCCATATCCCATCGTTCCAAGCCCTCCGGAAGTAAGAAGTCTCTTATCCTTATTAAGTTCAAGATACTGTGTTGTCCAAAGCTGATTTTGCCCTACATCTGTTGAAACAATTGCATTTTTGTAACGCTCATTTATTACTTTTATTATTTTTTCCGGTGTCATGCCTTTATACTTTGACATGTTTACAGGATATTTTTCTTTCCAGTTTTCTACACGTTCAAGCCATTCTCCCGTCTTAACAGGTTCTGCGATATCAAGAAGTTTTTCAATTGCTTTCTTTGCATCTGCAACTATTGGAATATCAACAACAATATTTTTAGAAATTGAAGCAGCATCTATATCGATATGTATTATTTTTGCATTTTTCGCAAATTCACTTATTTTACCCGTTATTCTATCATTAAACCTTGTTCCAATAGAAAACAGCACGTCACATTCGCTTACAGCATGATTAGCTGCATAACTTCCATGTATACCTATATTTCCAAGATATAACGGATGATTTGACGGTATTGCCCCTTTCCCCATTATCGTAGTAATAACAGGCACCTGTGTACGCTCTGCAAGCTCTGTAAACTCCTGTGCCGAACCTGAAATATTTACACCGCCTCCAATAAGAAACAGCGGTCTTTTTGCCTTATTAAGCATTGTAACGGCTTTTTTAATCTGTCCTACATGCACACTGTCATTTGGTTTGTATCCTCTGATATTTACTTCCTCAGGATATTCATCCGTTCCCATTGCTATCTGTATATCTTTAGGCAGATCCACAAGAACCGGCCCCGGCCTTCCTGTTCTTGCAATATAAAATGCTTCTTTTATTATCCTTGGAAGGTCTTCACGTTTTCTTACAGTAACTGCATATTTACAAATATTTCTCGTTATTCCAACAATATCAACTTCCTGAAATGCATCATTTCCAAGCAGATTCTGCGGCACCTGTCCTGTAAAGCACACAAGTGGAACACTATCGTAATTTGCCGTTGCAATTCCAGTAACAAGATTGGTCGCACCCGGACCGCTTGTAACCAGACAGACCCCTGTCTTTCCGGTAGACCTTGCATATCCATCTGCTGCATGAACCAACGCCTGCTCATGTCTTGGCAGTATAACTTCAATTTTATCCTGATCATATAATGCATCGAATAAATCAATTGCCTGACCACCAGGATATGCAAAAAGTTTTTCAACGCCTTCTTCAATTAATGCCTTAACAAAAATTTCAGTTCCTTTTACCTGCATAATAATCCTCCATTCCGCAGGCGCTTAGCGTCGAAGGAAGCGCGAGCTGAATTTCAGATTCAGCTCTGCGATTATGGCTGCTTTGTGGCGCCTGCGGCACAAATAGCCGTGTAAAAAATCATTGCATCAGCATGATTTTTCACACTAATCCTCCATTAAAATCCTATAAATTATATTGATATAAATCCCTTATTTGATGAATTTTGTATAACAAAAAGCCCCAGACTTACTCGTAAGTCCAGGGCGAATTATCAAATCCGTGTTACCACCTATATTCAGGAATATTTCCTGCTCTCTGCCAGTACAATTAATACTGTTTTCCATGTAACGTTGAAAAAATACGTTGAAGTCTACTTGATAGAAACCCTTTAAAATTACAATCATTACTTTAACCGCAATTCTTTTACCTGCATACCCATAATTTGCAATCGTAATATCCGCGGCTTTGTAAGCCTGCAGACACACTAACCTGTTTCACATCTTTCGGTTCAAAGCTCGAAGGCTACGTTCCATATACCGTAAATAAGGATTCACACCTGCCATCCTCTCTCTGGAATTCTTAATATATGTACTCCTCCCTGTCATTGCCTTTATTATTATATTTTTAATAAACCACTATATTAAATTTATCATTAATATACATGTTTGTCAATTAAATATGCCATATAGTTTGCAATTAACGTGCGTAATTTGCCGATTATTCCCATATGATTTGTAAATGAATTTGTAATTGATTTTGATATGATTTACAAATGCAATGTTAAAACTGTGCGAACTAATATATTGTTACTTCGTTTTAATATTAACCGGGTTAAAAACACAGGATGCCAAAAGTATTTCATCACTTATACATTTTTCAATTTTTACATCATATATCTTATTTTCTATCTGGTAATTTTCTTCTTTTGCCTGTATTTTGTATCCTTCTTCCAGATTTTCTGCCGGAATAACTATTTTTATATAATTGCGTGAATAACCTGTATAATATTCTTTGCCATCCAACTGTATTTTTTCTTCAATAAGCACATCACATTCTGACCCGATAAATTTTTTCCGATAGTCAGCTGACATCTTCTTTTCTTCTGCCAGAAGTATTTTACTTCTCTCAGTCTTTATCTTTTCATCAATCTGATCTGGCATTTTATCTGCTGCTGTGCCCTTCCTTCTTGAGTACTTAAAAATATGCATTTCATAAAAATCCACTTTACGCAGGAAATCTTTTGTTACTTCAAAATCCTCATCACTTTCTCCCGGAAATCCCACTATAACATCCGTGGTTATTGCCGGATTTTTGTAATATCTGCGGATAATCTCACAGCCCTTTAGATATTCTTCAGTCGTATAACGCCTGTTCATTCTTCTTAATGTTTTATCACACCCGCTTTGAAGTGAAAGGTGAAAATGTGGACAGACCTTATCCAGTCTGCTTAACCTGCCCATAAAATCATCTGTTATTATACGTGGTTCAAGAGATCCCAGTCTTATTCTTTCAACGCCTTCAATGTCATTTACTGCTTCTATAACATCAATAAGCGTATTTTCAGGCACATTGCTTACTTCCTCCGTACATGGTTCTTCCTCACTGCCACAATTTTTCCCCAATGCATAAAGTTTTTTTTCATCATCCTTTACTTTATTATAGTTCATATTGTCCATCCCATACGAACTTAAATGTATTCCTGTAAGAACAAATTCCTTATAGCCGGCTGCGACAAGATGTACTATTTCTTCCGTTATGTCTAAAATTTCTCTGCTCCGTATACGTCCACGCAGATACGGAATTATACAGTAAGTACAAAACTGATTGCATCCATCCTGTATTTTAATATATGCCCTGGTGTGCTCATTTACCTTATTTATTTTTAAATTTTCATAATGCTTCTCATGTGACATATCAATTAATTTTTCAGAAGTTTCTTTGTGCCTGGTGTTATTATTAAAATACTCATCAAGCATGGTGACTATATCTATTTTACAATTATTTCCAAGGATAATATCAACTGCTGAATCCTCATCCAGCTTTGCACTGTCAGACTGTGCGTAGCATCCGGCCGCAACGACTACCGCATCCGGATTTAATTTTTTTGCTTTGTGAAGCATCTGTCTTGACTTTCTGTCTGCAATATTCGTAACTGAACATGTATTAATTATATACACATCCGCTGGTTCGTCACCATCAAAATCGACGATAGTGTAACCGGCATCCAGCAGAAGCTGTTCCATTGCTTCTGCTTCGTATGAATTAACTTTACAGCCAAGATTATGTATTGCTGCTTTTCTCAAATCTATTTCCAAACCTTTCCACAAGAATTATATCTTAAAACTTATCTCTTTATTTTCTTGAAAATTTTTAATAAAATTCTAAGAATTTCTTAATAAAATCTCCAGATAAAACTCCTTAAATTAAATTTGTCCAATATTTTGTGTATTTTTATCCGATATGATATTGACATCAATTTGCCTAAAATATATTATATTTATAGGTTGTTTACACAAATAATGTAGGAGGTATTTCTAATGAAGACCGTAAAAATTTCACTAAATTCAATCGATAAGGTTAAATCATTCGTAAATGATATAACAAAGTTTGATGTTGACTTTGACCTTGTTTCAGGCAGATATGTCATTGACGCAAAGTCTATCATGGGTATATTCAGCCTCGACTTATCAAAGCCAATCGAATTAAACATTCACGCTGAATCAGAAATTGATGATATTCTTAATATCTTAAAGCCATATATTGTCGATTGAAATATTATTTTTTAAGGTTCCGTTATTATTTTAAATAATAACGGAGCCTTTTTTATTCTGCTTCTATATGTATCTTTTCAGTTGTTTCAATAGCTTTCTTCATAAGCTCATCTATACAGTCATCAAGGTTGTGTTCATCTTTTTTGATGATATTTAAATTAGGCTTAGTTACCGGATGCTTTGCCACAAAAATTGTACAGCAATCTTCAAACGGCTGTATTGATGTCTCATAAGTGCCGATTTTTTCAGACACATCAATTATTTCCTGCTTGTCAAAACCTATAAGAGGTCTAAATACAGGCATTGTACAGACTTCATTTGTACAGTAAAGACTGTGCATTGTCTGGCTTGCAACCTGTCCTATGCTTTCACCTGTAACAAGTCCAAGACATTTTGTTTCTTCACCAAGCTGTTGTGCAATCTTCATCATATATCTTCTCATAATGATAGTAAGTTCATCATGTGGACATTTTTCATAAATTGCGAGCTGGATATCCGTAAAATTAACAACATTTAACGTAATCGGTCCTGTATACTTTGAGATTATCTTTGCAAGGTCTACTACCTTTTGTTTTGCTCTTTCACTCGTATATGGTGGTGCATGAAAATATGTCGCATCAATATTCACCCCACGCTTTGATACCATATATCCGGCAACAGGGCTGTCTATACCACCTGAAAGAAGAAGCATTGCCTTGCCGTTTGTACCTACAGGCATGCCTCCCGGTCCTGGAATTTCTGTGGAATAAATATTTATCTTTGATCTTACTTCTATGTGAATTAAAACATCCGGGTTATGTACATCTACATGCAGCTGTGGAAATGCTTCAAGCAGACTATGTCCGATTTCCGCATTAAGTTCCATTGAATTAAGCGGATAATTTTTTCTTGCACGGCGTGCATTAACCTTAAATGATATGTTTTTATCCGGGTGTGCCATGTCAAAATATTTTACTATTGTTTCGGCAAGCTTATCAAAACCTTCGTCTTCTACCTGGACAACAGGACATATACCGACTATACCAAATACTGTTTTTAAGCTTTCAACAGCCTCATCAAAGTCAAATTCATCTGTTGCGGTAGCATATATTCTTCCGTTTTCCTTTGTTACAACGAATTTACCATCTATCTTTTTTAAGGCATAACGTATCTGCCTTACAAGCGCATCCTCAAACAGATATCTGTTTTTTCCTTTTACACCTATTTCTCCATACTTTATTAAAAACGCTTTATACAACTTTCACTCCATTCTGCTGTAACCCTACAGCTATCATTTTTAATTTATTTTCTTGTAAATTTTCTTAATACAGGCAATATTTCTTTTAAATTATCCAGTGTATAATCAAGTTCTTCTTTTGTTGTTTCAAAGCAGAAGCTGAACCTGATAGTAGAATCAAGCAGCTCTTTATCAAGACCAATTGCAACAAGTGTTGAACTTAATCCCGGTCTGTTTGATGAACAGGCTGAACCGGATGAAACATAGATATTCTTATCTTCCAGTGCATGCAGCAAAACCTCTGCACGTACATCTTTAAAACTTGCACTCACAATATGAGGTGCCGCGGAATCATCACTTACAAATCCATTAACTGTCACACCGTCAATCTTTTGCAGTTCAGTAATAAAACATTTTCTAAGCTCATACATTTTGGCAATTTTATCATTAAATGAAGAATCGTATATAAGGCCTGCTGCAACTCCAAGACCTGCTATTCCCGGAACATTTTCTGTTCCTGAACGCATTCCTTTCTGCTGCCCGCCTCCAAAAATAACCGGTTTAATCTTTGTTTTATCCTTTATAAATAAAAAGCCGCTGCCTTTCGGTCCATGTATTTTATGTCCGCTTACAGATAGCAGATCAATATTTACTTTTGAAGGATAAATCTTAAACTTTCCATAAGCCTGTATCGCATCAACATGATATACTATATCTTTGTTAAAGTCCTTAACTATATGTCCGATTTCTTCAATCGGTTCAACTGTTCCTATTTCATTGTTAACATACATTACTGACACAAGTATTGTTTCATCATCAAGACTGTTTCTTAATGCATCAAGCGAAACCACGCCTCTTTCATCAACAGGCAGATATGTAACCCTGAAACCATTCTCTTCGAGAAAATTAAATGGCTCTTTTACAGAAGAATGTTCAACAGATGATACTATAACATGATTCCCCCGTCTTTTATTTGCCATTGCTGTTCCTATAATCGCAAGATTATTGGACTCTGTTCCACCGGATGTAAATAATATTTCCTTTTCATTACATTTAAGCGTTTTGGCAATTGTCTGTCTGGCGTTTTTCACATACTTCTCTGCTTCTACTCCCTTTAAATGTTTTGATGATGGATTACCATAATCTTCACCCATCGTTTTAACTACTATGTCAATTACTTCTCTGGCACATTTTGTTGTTGCCGAATTATCCAAGTAAGCTTCCATTTTATTTACCGGCCTTTCTATTCTTCAAAATGATACATAAGTACGGAAAGAAGCATCATACCAGCAGTTTCCGTTCTTAAAATTCTTTTTCCAAGAGTTATTACTTTAAATCCGCTTTCCTTAGCCAGCTCCAGTTCATCAAGATCAAATCCGCCTTCCGGTCCGATAAATATTGCAACACTCTTTCCGGGAGCCATAGAAGAAATAATTTCTTTTGTCCTGCTCATACCATCTGCACACTCATATGGCAAAAGACATATATCGCATTCCTTTGCCAGTTCCGCTGCCTGTTTAAAGCTTAAAACACCTGAAATTTCAGGTATTATACTCCTTTTGCTTTGTTTTGCAGCACTCTCGGCAATCATATTCCACCTTTTAATCTTATTTGCTTCTTTTTTCTGATCAAGCTTAACTACGCAGCGCTTCATTGAAACCGGAATAACTTTATATACACCAAGCTCAACAGCCTTTTGTATAATAAACTCCATCTTATCAGACTTTGGAAGTCCCTGAAACAGGTAAATCTTTGCAGGAAGTTCTTTTCCTTTGGTATCCATAGAATCAATTTCTGCCCTTACAAGCTCATCTGAAATGCCTGCAATATGACACGTATAATCTATATTATCTCCACTGCTTATTAAAATAGTATCTCCCTCTTTCATACGTAAAACATTCTTTATATGGTTTACATCTGTATCGACTATATCAATATACGTATCATGGATATTCTGGTGCTCTGCGAAAAAATGATACATTTCTTTACCCTCTTACTTTCGTTTTGCAGTAATATTTACCCACTCGCCATCATGATTAATCTCAACGATTTCAAGTTCAGGATTACTGCTAAAGCAATCCGCTACTTCCTTTTCCTTGGTATCAATAATACCCGAAGTAATAAAATATGCGCCATGCTTCATATGCTGTGTTATTTCTTTTGACAGTGGTTCAAGCACATCTGCCAGAATATTTGCGCATACAATATCGTAGCATTCATACCCGCATCTGTCCTGAACAGCTTTATCATCTATAATATTTCCTTCAATCACTTCAAGCTTTTCTACTGGTACATCATTCTGCTGTGCATTTTCTTCTGATGCGATTATTGCATTTGGATCAAGGTCTGTTCCAAGTGCATGCTTTGCACCATATTTTAATGCCACTACTGATAAAATTCCACTTCCACATCCTACATCAAGCACTTCTTCTCCGCCCTTGACATACTTCTGAAGCTGCTTTATTACCATTCTTGTAGTTTCATGTGACCCTGTTCCAAAAGCTGTTCCCGGATCAATGCTTAAAACCGGATGGCCTTTCATTTCATCAGTAACCGGTTCCCATGTCGGTTTAATATAAAGGTCACTAATTGAAAATGTATGCCAGTACTGCTTCCAGTTATTTATCCAGTCTTTATCCTCTGTCTGTGATGTAGTTATGGTTCCATCACCAATATCCATATATGACTGAAGTTCTTCAAGTTCAGCCTCAACTTTTCCGATAATATTGCCTTCATCTTCGTCTGCATCAATATAAAAGTTAACCTTTGCCGTCCCATCATCCGGTGGCAGATCCGGTATAAAATCAACAAACATTGTTTTGGCTTCTTCCTGTGTCAGCTGTACATTATCCTCTATTTCAATCCCTTCAATGCCAAGTTCTGCAAGTGTACAGCTGATAATATCAACCGCCTGGGTTGTGGTTCTAATTGAATATTTATTCCATTTCATCAGAATTGTGCCTCCTTTAAAAATGCCTCATATCCTTTTAAAGTCTCGTATAAATCAGCCTTGCTTATAACCTCAAATGGTGCATGCATATTCTGTACTGCAACTCCACTGTCGATTACATTCATTCCATAATTTGCCATAATATATGCTATTGTTCCACCGCCGCCTGCATCTACTTTTCCAAGTTCTGATGTCTGGAATGAAACGTTGTTATCATCCATTATTTTTCTTAATGCACCCATGTATTCTGCAGATGCATCATTAGAGCCACTTTTTCCTCTTGAACCTGTATATTTATTAAATACCATTCCTTTTCCAAAGAATGCACTGTTTTTCTTTTCACTTACAATGGCATAATTCGGATCAAATGCTGCTGTAACGTCGGATGAAAGCATATTTGAATTAGCAAGTGCCCTTCTGCACTTTAACTCAGAATAATCACCCGTTCTGTCAATCAGCTCTGCAACCATATTTTCAAAAAACTTTGAGTGCATTCCTGTTGCTCCCACACTTCCGATTTCTTCTTTATCAACAAGAATACATGCACTTGTACGTTTTACATCTGTCACGTTAAGCTGTGCTATTAATGATGGATATGCACATACCTTATCATCATGTCCATATCCCATTATCATACTTCTGTCAATTCCATAATCTCTTGCCGGTCCGGCAGGAACTGCTTCAAGCTCAGCAGAAAGGAAATCCTCTTCCTCTATTCCATACTTTTCCTTAAGAAGCATAAGTATATTCTTCTTCACAAGTTCTTTTTCGTCAGATGAGCTGTCCTCTTTTGCATTTTCCTTATCATCTGCATTATCCTGTGCATCTGCTGATGAATTATAAGGTATACTTCCGACTAATATGTTAAGGTCTTCTCCCTCAACTACCTTATCCGCCTTTTTTGCCATCTGCTGTCCTGCCAAATGTATAAGAAGATCTGAAACACCAACAACAGGATCATCAGGATTCTCGCCTATCGTAACATCTATTACATTACCGTCTTTAAGTGCTACCACTCCATGTAATGCCAATGGCAATGCTACCCACTGATACTTTTTAATTCCGCCATAATAATGTGTATCAAGTAAAACCAGTTCTGTATCCTGATAAAGCGGATTCTGCTTTATATCAAGACGTGGAGAATCAATGTGTGCTCCAAGTATATTCATTCCATTTTCAATCGGTTCTTCGCCAATATTAAAAAGGACAATGGCTTTTCCTTTATTAACTGCATACACTTTATCTTTTGCTTTCAGTTTTTCATTGTTTCTTATTACATCTTTAATGTCCCTGTAACCATTCTTCTTTGCAAGAATAACTGCTCTTTTTACACACTCACGCTCTGTTTTGCATTCAGATATAAATTTGCGGTAATGCTCTGAAAAATCAAAAACTTCCTTCATTTTATTTTTGTCATACTTATTCCAAACATTCTGTCTTTCCATAATAATCTCCATTCCTGCGCCGCCTTATGGCGCATCTCAAGTTTGTGCAAAATACAAATCTTGTGTATTACGAGGAGGCAATGAAAAATCTGCGCAGGCAATTTCTCATATGCCATCAGGCACTATTTATTTTGCTGTGAAACAAACAGCAGTACTACCTATATATCAAGCGATAACTGATTGTCATTTTCTTCATCTTCTTCACGTTTTTGTTCTTCAATTTCCATCTGAGCCTCGTCCTTAAACTGTTCAAGAAGATCTTCGCTTATAACTGGCAGCTCATCTATTGACTGTACTCCAAATGTCCTTAAAAATTCTTCAGTTGTACCAAAAAGCATAGGCCGTCCGGGTGCATCAAGGCGCCCCAGTTCCTTTGCCAGACCATATTCAACAAGCCTGTTCACTGCATGGTCACTGCTTACGCCTCTGATTTTTTCAATCTCTATCTTTGTAATAGGCTGTTTATATGCAATTATTGATAATGTCTCAAGCAGTACATCTGTAAGCACATATTTTCTCGGCTGGCTTGCAACCTTTATAAGACTTTCATAATATTCTGTTTTGGTACACATCTGAAATGCATTGTCCAGTTCAATAATCTTAATCCCACGGTCTTTGCTTTCATACTTGTCCATCATATTATGTATTATTTTTCTGGTCGTATCAACATCATGTTCAATTGCTGCTGCTATTTTCTCAATACTAACAGAGTCTCCCATAGTAAAAAGAACAGCCTCAATTGCTCCTTCGATTTCATCCAATTCCATATCCAATTCTCCATCTTAGAATATTTATAAGATACTCTATTCTTCTTCAATATCCTCAATCAAATCAGGATCTTTTATTACTGTTATATCTATATCTTCAAATGTTCCTTCCTGTTCAACCCTCACAAATCCCGTTTTTATAAGTTCAAGAACAACAAGAAATGTTACAATTGTTGCTTCTTTTGAAGAATTTTCAGTAAGCATGCTCCTAAAACTTAATCTTTTGTTATTTTTCAGACATTCTTTTACATAAACAAGCCTGTCTGTCATACTTACTTCTTCTTTTTTTATCTTTCCGAATTTGCTTCTTATAGGATCCACCTTTTCTTCCTGACGTTTTAAAACATCCTGAAAGATTGCATTAAGTTTAACAAGTGTAGTGTCGCCAACAAGTTCATCAAGATCTACCGGAGGTCTGTATGCCTCAACCTCTGCCGGAACGGTAGGTGCCTTATAAAACATTTTATTGGCATCCACCTGCCTGTCCTTTAACTCATAGGACATATATTTAAATAATTTATATTCAAGTAATCTTTCTACAAGTTCAGCTCTTGGATCTTCCTCTTCACCATCTTCATTTACGTCCTTTGGAAGAAGCATTTTTGACTTTATATCAAGAAGCGTTGATGCCATAACGAGAAATTCACTTACAACATTCAAATCTTCCTTATCCATCTGATCAACATATTCCATATACTGCTCTGTAATAATTGCAATAGGAATATCATATATATTTACTTTATTTTTATCAATCAGGTGAAGCAAAAGATCAAGCGGACCTTCAAATACCTGAAGCTTTACATTAATTCCCATTATACAAGCCATGCCCTTCCAATATATGATTAATTTATTGCAAAAAACTTCAACGTATATTGTAACCAATATAATCTTTTAATGCAAGCAATAAAATTAGTGCTTAATATTTTACGGAATTTATCATATAATTATTTATAAGAAACATATAATATGACATTATTGTTAAATGAATTAAACGTCGTTCATACCTGTACGATAAAACTTTTAAATTCATATTATTTTATAATCTTTAACGGGGGAGTTTATGGATAAGCTGATTTTTATTATAACCAAAATATCGAAAAAGACCGTGAATGACAATATATCCGGGTTCGCTGCGCAATCCTGCTTTTATATCACACTAAGCTTTTTTCCATTCTTTCTTGTATTGATGAGCCTTGTACATTATCTTCCTTTTTCAGCTGATGACCTTATATCCTTACTTCACGATCTGCTGCCATCACAGATAGAGCCTATGCTTGAAGGGTTAATTCATGATATTTATGACGGATCATCAATAACTTTTACATCATTAACCGCCATAACAACAGTATGGGCAGCCGGCAAAGGATTTCTTGCAATAATTGGCGCATTTAATAAAATTTATGATGTTCCTGTTAAGAGAAACTGGTTTCTGACAAGATTACTTTCTACCATATATACTATTTCATTTCTGCTTATAATCATAGCAACACTTTTAATTTTTATATTTGGTAACAACCTGGCTGATATAATTTTGCCTGTTTCTCCTTACATCGCATCAATTATACGTATTATCCTGAATAAGAAAATGCTGCTCTTTCCTGCGATACTTTTATTAGTATTTCTTAGTATGTATACATTTATACCAAACCGCAGAAGTTCCTTTGCGAAGGAACTTCCGGGGGCTGTTATGTCAACTGTAGGATGGTGTCTTTTCTCAACGTTTTATTCTTTATATGTTGAGCATTCAAATAATTTTTCATATATGTATGGAAGTTTAACCACTCTTATCTTTGCGTTGTTCTGGATATATTCATGTATGCTGATTCTTTTTCTTGGCGCTGAACTAAATATATTTTTGCAACAGGATAAGTTCATTTTCAGACGCAGGAAACATTCACACCATACGTCTGAAAAATAGAATATCAATCTGCATACTCAATTTTTGTCCCACTATAAAAAAAGCTTATTATGTCCGAATATGAATAGGATTTTTCAGTCATTTTTGATACAGCATTCTGACTCATCCCAATGCCATGCCCATAACCTCCTCCTGTAATCCTGAATGCAGTTACCTGCCCATTTTCACAGACTGGTCTTATTATGCAGAATGTACTTGGAAGCGAATCTGTTTTTGTTGTATCCGTTTCGTTTTTCATTTCACAGCTGTTGCTGCATAACAGACTTCTAATAAATGATTCGCTATTTATCTGTACAGTTCCCAGTGTTCCTGTAACTGTAATACTCTTTACCGCTCCTCCTGCTGCCCGTTCATTTACACTAATACTGCTGATATTTCCAATTGTGGATATGTTTTTGGATATAAACTGTCCATTTTCATTCTGTGTTAATACCTTCTTTGGATTTAAGCAGTACTTTTCATGCAGCTTTGAATTAAATGAATTGCTTAATATATCACAGGGAATAGTAATCTGCCATCTGTACCATGGACAGCCGTAGTCAAAATCATTTTCATTTTTTGAAGTAATAAATTTTTCGAACTCATTTTCATCCAGAAGATTGCTGTTTCTTTGTTCCGCACTAATATATGTACTTTTAAAATATGGGTAATCAGCAGTGTTCGTTCCCCATATTCCCACATCTGTATTTACACCGCATGATGTTGAATAATAATAGGTCTGTACTACTTCTCCATTATATGTTATTACCTGTCCCTTAGTTTCATCAATAGCCTGATCAGCTTCCGGCGTCTCAATTGTATTATTGTAAACCTGATACATTGTACTGTCATCAACATGTGCACCATACATACTGTAATTACTGTTTGTAAGTTCTTTATATGCATAACTCCTTGCACATACTGCCTGAACTTTCAATGCCTCAACGCCAAAGCCCGATGGCATTTCACTTGGAACAACTCTCTTTAAATAGCTTTCAATCCCGACATCATTTACCACCACAATTCCGCCGTCAAAAACTCCGGCCTCCATTTTTCCGTTATACCATGGGTTTCCCTGACTCCTGTTAACACTCAGTAATTGTATACTGCCATTTTCCTCCGGCTCTACCCTCAGCCTTCCCTTTGCAAATCTTTCATCATTCTTATCCATACTCAAACGCTCGCCTGCGGCGAAATGACATTTTTCATCTCCAAAATATGCTGTATAGTTTTTGTCACATGTAAGCTCAATGCTGTCATGAAATATACTTTTAAATCCATTCGTTTTTATTATTACCCTTATATTATCCACGTCTATTTTCTTTGAAATCGCAGCTCCACATATTTTACCATCAGCTACAATAAAATCCTGAAGTGAATATCCAACAACTATATCTTTATATGTCTTCACGCTGTAATTATTGTTAAGATCATATATCATAAAATACTCATCCAGCATTACTTTTCCATATCCTTCAATTTCAACGTACCCGTCTGTTACCGAAAGAACTTTTCCCGTTATTGTATCAGTTTTTGTATTTATCTGTTTAACTTTGCCATTACTAAGCTTAACATCAGCCAGAACATTACTTATACCATCAGAAATTCCTTTTATATTAAAAACCCTGTCTGCTCCATATGCATTGACACTTACAGATGCATCATCTGCGCCTTTTATCCATACATTTTTGTATTCGGCACTGTCAGACACAAGCCCTCGCACTATAAGTATTTCATCATTTTTCACAATAACATCAATCGTTTTATCTTTATATTTATCAAGAATAAGCCCCGTAAACTTTAGTTTACCTTTTGTAGTATATGCTTCCCACTTATCTGCATTTTCCATCATGGATGGTGTTGCCACAACAGCAATCTGAAACTCCTTTATATCTTTTTTACCTGACCGGTCTATTATTTTAAAATATATATCAATAAATTCATCTTTATTTACTCTTCCTGTCTTGGCATCCAGTCCATTAAGCAATTCTGCATCATTTAAAAATACAGCCGCTATTTTTTTTAAATCTTTATATGTAACATACGCATTAGGCCTGCTTATATTAAGCCATCCTTTTTCATTAATGTAATTAACATAAGTTTCATACCAATATCCAGATTTCTGATTATCATTTAATGCATCCGAATTACTTAAAGACTTCACTTCTGTATCGTCTGTGTCCGCAAACATTATCATCTTTGCCATCTGGGCATATGTTATTCCATTTCCGTCATATTTTTTTTGCCTTAGTACATAGATAACAGCTAACATAACTGCCAATGCAATAATTGTTATTAAAATTATATATTTTTTCTTCTTATTTATTTTTATCATAACCTGTCCTTTCAAACTGATATTAGATTATATTCAACAGGTCATAATTTTATGAATCACAAAAAGCGGACAGCATTAACTGCTGTCCGCTTAACATTCTTTTATATTTCCCAAAATGCCGTTACCCACGTTTTCGACTCCTAGCCTAAGCCAGGTGGGTTTCCGCATTCATATCGCTGCCTTCCACTTCAGACGGAGGCCTGACATTGATATAAAGATGTAGGAGGCCCTTTCGAATAATGTAGGATCAAAATAAGCAGGCTGGCGAACATCCCAGGAAATATATTTTCTCTTCTTTTATTAAATATATTGTATAACAAATCTGCCTGTTACACAATAATTATATGTAAAATTTAATAAATTATTCACACAACCAAAACATATAAGACACATATAAAATATATCATTTCACAATTGATTTACTGCTTTGAGTTGATATCTTCTATGTTGTCGGCAGAAAAATTTATTGCATCAATTATTTCTTCTCTTGGCAGGCCTGTCTTTTCACTCAGCTCATCTATTGTCGGCTTCCTGTCCAATTCAGTTTTCAGTCGCTTTGCCCAGTCATTTACAAAATTAACTTTTTCAAGTATTTTATTGGAAACCTTTGCCAGTTCAAACTGATCATCTACAAGTATGCTGAGGCTTCCTCTTATATCATCTGCTATCTCTTCTTCAATGTATTCAAATACATCTTCCAATGCGGATTTTTCACCCGACTCTGCCTTTTTTTGTATTTCATCATTGTTCTGCCACCTTTTAGACTTAAGATATGCAAGCAGTGACAAATTAGCCTCCTGTATAAGATCTGCAGCACATATTCCTTTTTTCATAAATGGTTCTATCCAGTCAGTTATCTTTCCCATAAAATAATACATCATTTTATCGGGAACATTTTCATCATCCTGAGGAATTTCATTAATTATGAAAATTACCTCTTCTCTTGATATATTTCCAAATCCGTCAACTTCTGCTTTGTAATCCGAAACACTGGCCTCATCCTGGCTGTAATCAGCCAGATCTTCAACTATTTTTTTTACATTTACTTCTTCATCTGTCTTTTTTTCTGCTTCTCTTGATTCGTTAACAATCTTTGCAAATTTATTATTTTTGAGTTCTTCACCTTTTACCCTGATATTATTCGCCATCAGATATCCATAAATAATATCCATTTTTTTATCATCAAGTTCAATGTCTTTAAAATAATTTATAACATCACTTTTATCGACTGTCTGACCATTTACAGCAGCATACTCTTTTAAATTATTAAGCGCATCCATAAAAACTGCCTGTGTATTATTATCCATATTCTGCTCCATTCCTGTGCTTCTTTCAGCACATACCAAACTGTTTATTTTTAAATAATGCTTAGAACTTTTTTGGCAACCTGTCTGAATGTATATTCTTTTATCTTTTTTCCCGCTGCCTGTGCAATTGCTGATGTACGTTCTTTATCCTTATATATATCATTGATTATATACGGAATTTTGTCATTTTCTATCGTACTAAATTCAATATAGTCTTTATTTTTTTCGAAATTATCTCTCATAAACGGATTAGCGTCAGTTATGCTTACCGCCCCGTTAATCATTGCATTCATTACTCTGTCATGTATTCCTGCTTTAAATAATGGCATAACATTAAGAATATACTGTGACTGTCTCATAATTCTGATACTGTCACCATATGAAAGCTGTTTTCCTATTGTAACATTTTCAAATTCTCCCATACCACTGTTTTCAAAATTCTCACCAAACAATAATACCGGTACCTTAGAACTTACGACCGCCTCAATAATTTTCTTCCGAATACAGGCTCTTGCGTAAATATCAGAAAGGAAATACATTTGCATTAAAACTGACGAATCCTCTGTATCAGGCAGTATATTTCCTTTTACACACTTTACTGCCTCTTCATAATTTTTTTCCGGGTTGTTAATAAGTATATCAGCAATTTCAAATACATCTTTTTTATAGTCATATGGCATGTTATTTATGATTTCATAATAATCATCCGGATTAAGATAACTGGCAGGAAATACAACTGCATACTTTCTGTTATTTTCCCTGCCCCGGCAATCTTCCTGATATTCATCCATTTTGCAGTCTATGCCGTTAATATAATCTATCTGTTTATAGCTGATTGCCCCCAATGGAATCATAAATGTCCTTTTTATGTCAGGATAGTACCTTTTTATATAAGAGCAGTGATCCTCATCAACACATATCACATTATAATTATTAACATTCCTTCTTAGATGTGCATGGTGATATATTGGATGATCCAGTATATAGTTAAAAAAAGGTGCATCAATTTCGTTAAGAAAGCAGCTGCCATCTTCATTTACATAATCAGGCAGCTTTGAATTAAAATCTATAACAGCGTCAAATTTTTTTCCTGAAAGCTTCTCAAGATCGTCAATGCTGTGTTTCGATGCGTCAAAAAATTCCACCTTTGCTCCCAGCGTGCCAAGATGCTTTCCCAGCACATCTGCGAATACTTCAGTGGAATCATATGCTATTTTATTAAGTTTAAATATTAATATTTTCTTCAATTTTCTTCTGCCTCAATATATTGGATCATTCCAGGTCCGAGCCTGTCATTAGGTCTTTCAATGAACCCATGTTTTTTATAAAATGACTCTCTTCCTTTCGCGCACATAAGATCCAGCATAATACGTGCCCCCGGCAGTGCCAGGGACTTCACATATTCAATAAGTTTTTCTATAACCATACTGCCTATATGCATTCCCTGACACTCAGGTATGACTATCAAATCCTGGATATAACATATGACTGCACCATCGCCGACCACACGCCCCATTGCAACCGGTTTTTCATCCTTATACACTGTTATTATCTTAAGGCTGTTATCAAGAGCCATTTGTGCCTGTTCTTCTTTAAGTCCAATCCATTTTACCTGACTGCGCAGATAAAGATATACGTTCACATCTTTATTATCTTCCTGAAAGGTTAACATTTTTATCTCCATTCCTTATTATTGAATATCAATACTTCCCAATGACGCAGAATTCGCATAAAATGTTACATTCATACCTGATAGGTCTCCTACTGCACTGTCACTTACTTGATATATTGCAGCTGCAACATATGTACCACCAGCTTTAACTGTAATATCCTTAAGATTAGATATATCATTCTTTAATATCGTCTTCGACTGATTAACCGTACCAGCTTTCAAACTGAGCTTGGACGTAAGTCCACTATCTGCTGAATTTAAGGTTATATCTGCACCTGTTGGATTACTAATAGTAAACTCAACCGCCAGTACTTTACAGCCTGCATCAGCCGGAACACATACCGCATACTGGTCTGTCGGATACCTTGTATCGACAACATATGCCTTATATGAAACAGCAGCCCCTGAACCCCCAAGCAGATCTGTACCAATTTTTCCCAAAGGATCCGAGGATTCTGTTTGTGATGTTTTTCCATTCTGTCCCTCTGCCTGGTTATTTCCTGACATACCATTATCCGTCTGATTCTGCGTACTCTGTGTATTTTGTCCATTCTGTATATTCTGTGTGCCCTGCGATGGCATTGAACCTGCTGTATTCGCTGTTACACCACTTATCTGGTCTTTAGCTTTTTTATAATTCCACTGTTCTTTATATGAATGCTTAAGAAGTGTTCCAGCTACATATTCTGCAATCTGATCCTCCTGTTTTGCTGAAAGATCAATATCACTGCCACATCCTGAAGCTGTCAGCATAAATAAAACTCCCATACCTAATGCCGCAATTTTTTTCATCTTCTTCCCCTCCATTATGAATGATTTTATCACGCTTTGCCGTCGAGGTCAAACCAGAATTCAACACCATTTTCATGATTGATAACTCCACATTCTTTACCATATGAATCCATAATAGCTTTTACAATAGAAAGTCCTATTCCATTTCCACCATATTCCCTTGTTCTTGCCTTATCAACCTTGTAGAATTTAATCCATATATTATCAATATCCTCCTGCGGAATATTCTTTCCTGTATTAAAAACAGAAACTCTTATATTATCATCTATACGCTTTATTGAAATATCAATAATCTTATCAAATTCACAATGATTAATAGCATTAGAAAGATAATTTGTTATAACCTCTTCAATTTTATATTCATCAGACCACACATATATATTTTCATTTTTCTGCTCAAATCTGACAGTAATATTATTTTGCTCAAATCTGAGTTTATTCGCATCAAGAATTGATGAAATAAGATCAACGACATCAAATCTTTCCATAACCAGTTCTTCATTTCCAAATTCTATCTGATTTAATGAAAGAAGCTTTTTAACCATGTCATTCATTTTTGCTGCTTCATCTATTATTACATCACAGTAAAATTCTGTGCTTTCCGGATCATCTGTTATTCCTTCCTTAAGCCCTTCCGCATAGCCCTGTATAAGTGAAATAGGTGTCTTTAATTCATGCGATACATTTGAAAGAAAATCTGTCCTCATCTCATCTATCTTAACTTTCCTGTCAATATCCCGTTTCAATTCAAGATTTGCCGACTTTAATTGTGAAATATTCTTTTCAAGCTTCTCGGACATATTGTTTATACTCTGCCCCAGCATTCCTATTTCGCCCTTATCTTTTCCTTCATACCGGACATTAAAGTCAAGCTCTGCCATTCTTTCTGCAATATCTGAAAGCTTAAGTATTGGCCTTGATATATATCTTGAAAATATATATGCTGCAACAATACCAATCAGCAACACAACGATTCCTATATATGTTATAAACTTATTAAGAATCTTAACATTATCCTTTATTCCCTGTATTGCCATTCTAAGCATTATAGAATTACCATTGTCAAGAGTTCCCCAAAGTTCATAATAATCATCCTGAAGTCTTGAATCATATATCTGCTGCAAGGTATATGTATTCGTGCTTTCTATTATGTGCCTGTCCTCATTAATTCCACGGCCTTCCATATCGATACTGTCATCAGAATCAGAGCCATTTTTATCAGAATCAGACTTTGACTTAAAAATATCACTGTTAAATATGCTTGTCTGCAGCCTGTTTATAATATTATAATCACCTCTGACATTTGTATAAACAAGTGTCCAGTCACTGTTTACAATTACCGCAGATATGGCAGCACTGTTTGTCGTCTGCTCAAGTATCGCGCTCATCTGCGTTTTTGTTATACGTCCTGCAACATAATCATTCATAGTATTATTAATACTCTGATACACCGAAAGCATGCTGTCCCTTTTATCAGACAGGTAGAATTTTTCTGAAAATGTATTATTCATAACCAGAAAAAGCACTACAAGTGCCGAAATAATTCCGGTTAACAGCAATGCCATCTTTGTTCTTATTGAATGTCTAAACATAATACCCGCCTTTTCTTAAAAAATAAAATCATATGTATTATTTTTCATTAGGTTCAAACTTGTACCCCATTCCCCATATAGTCTTAATCATGTCACCTTTATCTCCCATCTTTTTTCTCAGTTTCTTAACATGGGTATCAATTGTCCGGGCATCACCAAAATAATCGTAGTTCCATACATTATTCAGGATTTTTTCTCTGGAAAGCGCAATTCCTTTATTCTCAATAAAATAGTTAAGAAGTTCAAACTCCTTAAAGCTTAATTCAACCTCTTTTCCATCAATTTTTACAATGTGTGCTGCTTTATCAATAAATATCCCTGATATACTCACAGTATCATTCTTGTCCACCATATATGTTCTTCTCATAAGCGCATCAACTCTTGCTGTAAGTATCTTAGGACTGAATGGTTTGGAGATATATTCATCTGCTCCACATTCAAATCCATGAAGTTCATCATTTTCTTCGCCTTTGGCTGTAAGCATTATTATTGGCACCTTTGAATTCTCACGTATCTGCTTACAAACCTCCCAGCCACTCATTTTAGGCATCATTACATCAAGTATTATCAGTGAAATATCTTTATCATCATAAAATTTGTCAATTGCCTCTTCACCATCTGCCGCTTCTATCACTTCATAGCCGCTTCTTGAAAGAAAATCATGCACAAGCTTCCTCATTCTGCTTTCATCATCTACCATAAGGACTTTTATTTTATCCATAAAATCATCAGCCTCCTTATCTGCCAAAAAATGTATTTTCATAATAATACATTACATTTATGTTAAATCTGTGTATTTTATAGATTATTTATAATTTACATTATATGCCATCCTGATTATATTTTATCAGCCCTGTTTGCATTTATACCTGTCTGCATATAACTTATCTGTCTTTAAGTTCATCTTCCCTTGCTTTAAGTGAGGCTTCCTGACTTTGCAGTTCCTGCTGCCATGATGAATACTTGTTTGTAATATTATTTTCATAATTTAAAATCGTAGGCTGTGAACTAAATAATGTTATAAATACCATTATTGCTATCGCCGCTATTAAAATAAAATTGAAAATAAGTGATTTTACATATTTGTCCTTATACTGCTGTTTTTCCCGCTCAAGACTGTTTATTCTGCTTATATTCTCAGCAACCTCTCTTTTTCCCTCCAGCAGCTGCTTCACCTCAACATTTATTGGAATTGGCTGTATTTTGTCATTAGGAATCTCTTCTGAAATATATAAAATCTGCTGAAGATTTTTCAGATAATTAAGTCCTATAAGTGTCCTGAAAAATTCTTTTTCAATTATGGCATTATATAATTTATATACCTGCTTTGGCTTCTTCGTATCCACCTTTGCTGCCATATATTTTATTGACTTCAGTTCTTCTTTTGCAGCTTTTGCGGCTTCCTTTGTTGAAAATTTATATCCGCCCACTTCATATTCTGCATTATCCTTAAATTTCTTCTTTTCTTCTGATGTATCCGTTCCAGTCATATTACTCCCCATTTCTACACATGTTTTCTCGGTACATATTAAAATCGTGCCAGGTGCGTAAGGCACAAATTTCCGGTAGTAAACATCATTGTATTGTATCAGTCATAAAAATATTTCAATTCAGTAATTTCATGCATTCACTATCTGATATTTCCCGTCCGGCAGAAATTTTTTCTATTTTTTCAAGTACATCGCAGCTTATCCCCATCTCCTGTGCTATGGCTGTCAGCTCATCTTTTTCGTCCTGTGTATAATTATTATCTGACCATGCCTGATTAATAGCCTGAACAATGAAATATATTTTTTCTTTTGTAGTCTCAAAAATTACAGGATCCTTTTTATCAGACTTACGATACTCATCGAGTTCTTCAACAGCCTTTTCATCAAGCTTAAATGCTTCCGCCATATCCATATAAAAAACATATTCCTCGTCTTCAACTACACCATCGGCCTTTGCGACTCTGATAAGTCCTTTTATAAAATTGATTTTAGCGCCGTCATTTAATAATATACCATCTATCATTTTTGCCCCTCCAATTTAATTCAAGATTATAATATTATTATAATATATATTTCATATAAAAACATCAATTTATTTTATTTTCTATATCTGCAAACTTTATGACAGGTGGCTGCTCCTTTACATGCCTGCCAATGTTTTTTTCCATCCACACCATATTATACCACCGGTTAAATTTATACCCGCATTTATAAAATTCTCCTACAAATCTGTATCCCAGATGCTCATGAAACTGCACACTGTTCTTTGTAAGGTACTCATCTTCTTTATCAGGATAGCCTATGCATGCATATAAATTGGTAATTCCCTGCGCTGCCAGTGCTTTTTCCAATTCACTATACAATATTTTACCTATACCCATTTTACGCATTGTCTGATCTACATAAATCGTCGTTTCTACAGCCCAGTCGTATGCAGCTCTTTCGTTAAATGCACCGGCATATGCATATCCAACTATTTTATCTTCATGCTCTGCTACAATATATGGATATTTTTCTAATGTGTGCATGATTCTGCCTGTAAATTCTTCAAGTGTGGGAACATCATATTCAAATGTTATTGCAGTATTTCTGACATATGGTGCGTATATCGACAGTATATCTTTTGCATCCTGCGGAGTTGCTGTTCTTAAATGTATTTTATTATTATCTGTCATATTAATCCTCCATTCCGCAGACGCTTTGCATCGAAGGAATTGCGAGCTGAATTTCAGATTCAGTTCTGCGGTCATGGCTGCCTTGTGACGCCTGCGGTACAAAGCAGCTGTGTGAAAAATCATCGCATCAGCGTGTTTTTTCACACCAGCCTTCATTTTGCAATTATTTTATTTACATTATATCATTATTTATATAACTGGCAATTGTAAAGTCTAATTTCTGCATAAATACTGTCAACAAACATTTTTATAAAATATATTTGCTATATAGTTCTTGTTTAACTTAAAAAAAATAAATATCCCTATGCAGTTCTCCTCTTTGATTGTGCCTGATTTATGAGCAATTACAAGTATTGTTTTATTTTTCATCAATCATTTACAGGGCCGGGCATCAGTCCGAAACGCTGCATGACCACACACTTTATTTTCCAACATAAACCGTGTACACCTCATCTGTAATCTCATACACCGGAAGGAACATGGTCTCCGTACCATTCGAACAGGACCGGTAGCTGCTTTGCTGCCATGGATATGCTTCATAGGTATGCTCAACAAAAGGAGTAAGAGCTTCTTCCAGACTTCTTCCGCCCAAACTGTAAGCCTTACCTTCCTCCCCAATTGCAGCCAAAACTATCGGCCCATCAAGAATAGCAGTAATGTTCTCATTATCAAACAGCCCCTCTCCTGAAAGATGTGAAAAAAATACTACCGAAATTTCTTCCTCATCGAACTTTTTCGTTAAAGAATAGTATTCATCCTCCGTATTGATAACCTCACCATTGATAACAATACATCCATTTGCCCAGGCTGGAATTCTAAAGCATAACTCAATTACATCCGAAGAACTAACTGTAAACTTAAATGACCATCTGGATTTTGTTTTTTTGATAATCTCTTCTCCAAACAAAGCTCCGGAACAATAAGTCATATCTACTTCCTGACGGATAAACACCTTTTCCCGGTTTAAAGAAAACGAAGCCTCTGAATTGAT
Organism: uncultured Lachnospiraceae bacterium; assembly: GCA_934330725.1. Classification (GTDB taxonomy): domain Bacteria; phylum Bacillota; class Clostridia; order Lachnospirales; family Lachnospiraceae; genus Lachnospira. The sequence continues at coordinate 24,961 of CAKRGM010000010.1, forward strand.
ATACTGCTCAACGGAAACCTTTCTCTTTTCCTCGTCCTTATAATAAATGAGTGAAGCATATAATGTCTGCGCCTGCACCATAGTTCCTGTACAGCACCAGAAACTTCTGGTCTTATTTCCCCATTGCTTGCGGCTGCCGTATCTTAACGGCAGAAAATAAGCCGGCATTCCGGTAAATTTATTCTGTTGTGCCAAAAAAGCATTATATAAAATTCGTTCAATATAATCGCTATACTCTCTTTTCCCTGTAAAACGATAAAGGTATTCTGCCAGTCGAACCATGTTATACATCGTGCAAAATTCCTGTGTTCTGTCACTGATTGCTTCATAAAAATGATGTGGTGGGATCCAAAATTCACCCGCATTTTGTCCACCGGTAGCATAAGCTTCTCTATCCCATTTTGCCTGTTTCCAAAACTCAAGTGCAAGCTTTAACCATTTTTCATCACCTGTTGTCTCATACATGCATGCAGCTCCATGAGCTTCCGGAATTGATGCATTTGCATGATTATCGGTTAATGCATCTTCTCCTTCTGCAAGAAGTATAAAATCACTATAAACACTATACGCTTCTGCCAGTTTAAGATATTTTTCTTTACCGGTAATAGCATATAGTCTTGCCCATATTTCAAGCATTCCCCCGGCTTCACCTTTCACTACAATCTCAGGATTGTCCTTTAAGTGTTTTACCCAGTCGACATACCACTCAGATGCATGATCAAGTAATTCAATTGCAACTTCATAACCGGTACATTCATAAGCATCCAGCAATCCCATTAAGGTCTTGTGAAGTGTATATTGAGGAGACCATATATATTCGTTATTTTCAAGTCTCCTGAAATATTTTTCAGGAATTGAACCTATCCATTGTCCACCGTTTGCCTTCTGACACACTTTCAGTTCGTCTATAATCGTATAAAGTTTCGCTTCTAATTCACGGTCTTTATTGATTACTGCAAGGCGTGCAGCAGCTGACATCCAATGTCCTAAAAAATGGCCACGCAGCTGACAGTTAGGGGATTCCCATCCCCAATGAATATAAGTATCAGCAGGATCAGAAATCTGTTGCAGCCCCGGAAGCATAATCCCAGCTTCAAGATAAAAATTCTGAAGTAACGCTCTGTTATCAAGCTCCATCAAGTAATCCCTGTTTATAGTTTCCCTCTCCTTAAAAAGCCCATCTGTAAGTCTTACCTCTGATAACTTTAATGATTGCATATATCCTTCCTCTCAAAATAAATCTTTCTTCTCTGACTCATTTACATAGCAACTGTATATATGTACTATAATCGTTTTATTTTTAAAAAAACAGGTGTATAATATGTATATATATGGATTTTTTTCGCTTTTAGCAAGAAAGGATGACCTATTGTAATGAATGAAATAACCTTAAATGAAACTGATGGAATTTATGTGGAAAAAATAGATTTTTTAACAGCAAATACTCCTTTTTTTCATGTGGATAGAATCGCGAAATCGAATGTCTTAATCTATGTCACCGCTGGATGTATCTATGTTTCCGAAGAAGGAACCGATTATGAAATTACACCTGGCGAAATGATTCTTTTGAAACAGGGAACCCATCAATATGGCACAAAGCCTATTGCTGCCGGTACTTCCTGGATTTATGTTCACTTTTATATTGGAAAAATTATGGATAGTGGCATTTTAGATTTTCCTGAGACTGTGGTTTCTTCCAGTATAACCTTTCCAAAAGTAATTCACAGTCTCCTGCAAACAGACTTTCCACAACGCCTGAAGCAATTAATAAAACTTTCTGAAAGCAGTAAAACTCTGTGTAAAAACAGAGTTTCATCTTCTTTTCAAAATATATTATTGGATTTATACGAACATGACAGACCTGCCTTACAGCTGGATTTATCTGATCAAATTTTGAACTATCTTCAATGTAGAGTCTATGCTACACTCTCCAGCAAAGAAATCGAACAAAATTTTCATCTCACATATAAATATTTAACCAGAATCTTTAGCGAAAAAAATGGAATGGGAATTTTGCAATTCCACACAAGACTAAAAATGCAGGCTGCAGCAAAAGAGCTGCGTTCAACAAATAAAACCATTTTCTCCATTGCCGCAGATTTGAAATTTGACGATGCACTCTACTTTAGCAAATGCTTTCGAAAACAATTCGGGATTTCTCCAAGACAATATCGCAAAAATCAGATATTTGATGCGTTATAAAAATGACCAGCCGCTTTGAACTTTACAGCCAGATTAAAGAAGGAATGGACGATATTATGCTTGCTGCGGATTACAGCGAATTTATCCTCAAATTTCTTATTTCAACTGTGTTCCGTCTTTAAATGCATTTCCTACTCTTTCACCCAGTCTGTAATATCCGTGATGCACCGGATCATATGTGATAGGGATAAACTTATCAAGATCAGGTTCCCCATCATCACCGAGATATTTCTCATCTACGCTTACGTTTTTGATTTCTGCAAGATACTTGCTGCCATCAATTACTTTTACAAGCTCACACTCCAGAGTCAGTGGAAGTTCATTGATAACAGGTGCATTTACAAATTCACTCTTTGTTGTAGTAAATCCTGCTTTTTCCATTTTATCTGGTTCTTTATTTGCAGAAACAATTCCTACATAGTCACAGGCAACCAGATGTTCAAGATCTGCCACTCCTACTGTAAAAGCCTTGTTTTTTACAATGTTGTCAGTTGTCTTATGGGCAGACAAATCGACAATAATCTCATTTGCACCTACAATTCCGCCCCATGCTGCGTTCATAGCATTTGCCTTGCCGTTTTCATCGTATGTTCCAAGAATCATAACCGGCTGTGGATATAAAAATGGTTTTGCTCCAAAATTCTTTCTCATTGTCTTATCTCCTTTTTGTTATTTTTAATCCTGATCATCTACTGGTTACACCATTTATGCATACTTTTTAGAAGTTCATATTTGTCTGCCAGTATATACCATACATTATTTGTTGTCAAAAATGTAAGCATTGCTGATGCCCTGAAATATGATACAACTAATATTTTCTTCATTCCAATTCATCTTCTTTCATTTTCTAATGTATGCTAATCCTGTCATGTTTGCTTACTTAGTCAGTCCTAAATCAGAAACCCAGCTTGCAACCTCATCCGGGCTTACACCAGCCGAAAATCTTTTGCCTTTCTGCCAGTCACCTGTTCCTGCCTGCTTTTTTAGTAAATTTCCACTATCACCCAATCCAGAAGAAGTCGATGTTGCAAATGGAATAACTGTCTTTCCTTCAAAATCATTAAGCTGTACAAAGCTGTTTACAGGCCATGCCGCAATTCCCCACCAGATAGGATATCCTATAAAAACGGTGTCATAATCAGCCCAATTGTCCACTGTATTATATTCAAGCTCCACATCTCTTAAACTTTCATCATCATGTTCCTTTGTTACACGGCTGTCTTTATCTCTCCAATTTAAGTCATCGCTTGTGTATATTTCTTTCGGTACCAGTTCAAACAAATCCCCACCTGTTGCCTTTGCAATATCCTCTGCTACCGCCTTTGTATTTCCAGATGCCGAATAATAAACCACCAGAATCTTTGAATTTTTCCCTCCTGTAGATTCAATCTGAGTAGATTTAATTGATTGTTCTGTTTTGGGTGCTCCATTATTTTTACTTGACGAACACCCTGAAAAACTTACACATATAAGTATGCCAATTAACAATACTGAAATAATTCTTTTAATATTCATAGTAATTCTCTTTTCCCTTCCTTATTTTTTCTGTATTTTTGAACCTCCAAACACCTGTGACATCGGTATATGATCAAGCTTCTCATCGATAGATTTCACTTCATCCTGAGTCAGTTTTATCTCTGAAGCTTTCATGTTTTCTTCCAGTCTGCTGATCTTTCTTGTACCTGGAATTGGCACAATATATGGTTTCTTTGCAATCATCCATGCAAGAGAGATCTGTGCCGGTGTGACATTCTTTTCTTCTGCCAGCTGCTTCATCCAAAGCATGAATTTCTCATTCTCTTTCAGGCCTTCTTCTGTAAACTGTGGCATTGCACTTCGATAATCTCCCGGCTTTTCAAATTCCGCATGTGAATGATAGGCTGCTGTCAGCAATCCATTTGCAAGAGGCTAAAATGCGACAAATCCAATCCTTAATTCTTCGAGCACCGGAAACAGTCTTTCATAGTCTCTGTACATCATGGAATATCTGTTCTGAATAGCTGTAACCGGACATACTTTATGCGCACGACGAAGGATTTCTTCACTTGCTTCTGATAAACCCCAATGTGTGATTTTCCCCTGTTCCATTAATTCTTTCATTGCTCCTGCTGTTTCTTCAATCGGTACTGTCTGGTCAATCCGATGGATGTAATATAAATCCAGATGATCTGTGTTTAGTCGCTGTAAAGAGCCATCAATGGATGCTTTAATTGTCTCAGGTCTGCCATCAGGAATTAAAGGTTTATTTACGGTCGTTGCGGTTTCGTCAAAGCGGATTCCACATTTTGATGCCAGAACGATTTTATTCCTATATGGCCTTAACACCTCTCCAAGCATTTTCTCATTGTGATGTGGGTCATCTGCTGTTCCATATGCATGGCTCATTCCCATACAGCCCAAGCCTATTGTTGAAACTTTTAAATTTTCCCCTAAAATTCTTTTATCCATTTTCTTTTCTTCCTTTAGCATATTTGTTACTTTAAGTTCTATTGTAAGTATAAGAAAAAGAGACTCCGATCATTTTCAAAATTAATTCTAAGCGTATCCCTTGCATTCTAATAATATTTATTTTATTGTTCTATAATCCAAGCTTGTGAATCCATGAACTGATTTCTGTTTCAGATGTTCCACCACGGAATCTCTCTCCATCCTTCCAGTCACCTGTCCCAGCCATATCTCGCAGAAGATTTCCACTATCACCAATACCTGATGATGATGCAGTACAGAATGGAATTACTGTATTACCTGTAAAATCATTATCTTTTACAAAATTGTTCACCGGCCATGCGGCAATGCCCCACCAGATAGGATAACCAATATATACTGTATCATAAGAATCCCAATTTTCTACCGAAGTAGAAACCAACTTGACATCCCTTAAACTCTCATCATTATGCTCTCGTGTCACACGGCTGTTATTATTAGTCCAGTTAAGGTCATCATCTGTATAAGGTTCTACAGGTTCTATTTCAAACAGATCTGCCTCTGTAATCTTAGCAATCTTTTCTGCAACGCCCTTTGTATTTCCTGAAGCCGAATAATATACAACCAATGTTTTTCCACCTTCTGTTGATGTTACCTTCTTTTCTGTTTCCGCTTCTGTAGTACTTTCTGAAGCTGCCTCAGATTCTTTACTATCTGTTTCGCTTACATTTGAATTCTGATTAGTATTAGTAGCTGACTGTTTTCCATTACCTGCTCCACAGCCTGTCATCAGACCGACTGCCATAATAAATGTTATAAATACCGCTATTAATTTCTTTGATTTCATAGTTCTGATTACCTCCCGTCTTGCCAAAAATGAATTTTGAATCAATTTTTTATCTAATAAAATTGGTAAATACAAAATCCGGTTCCTTTGGCATTTCAATTCCCATCTTTGTCGCTACATTTTTGCAATTAATGAAATATGCCATATTATTTCCAAGAATCTGCATCACCTGTATTCCTTCCTTGTGAGGACTGCCGTTTACAAGTAATACTTTCATTAATCTTTCCTCTCGTGTTTTACCAGTTCTTTTTTTCTTTTGAACTGTCGTTGTTTTTCTTTCTCTCCTCAACCATCTTTACAAACCACTCCACCATATTGGGATCCTGATGCGAAAAGAATGAACTTGTATTCTTATCCAGTTCTGTAATTGTATTCATATCTTCATCAGAAAGTTTAAAATCAAATACATTGAAATTTTCTTCCATTCTCTCAATATGAGTTGATTTTGGAATCACTACTACACCTCTCTGAATATGCCAGCGAAGCATAACCTGTGCAGGAGTCTTATGATATTTCTCTGCAATCTGTACGATTACCGGATTATCAAATGTACCTCCTCTGCCCTCACCAAATGGAGCCCATGCTTCTAACTGGATATCATATTTATCAGCCCATTGCTTCATCTCTATCTGCTGATTAAAAATGTGGGTTTCAACCTGATTTACCATAGGCTTAATTCGGTTAAATGATGCAAAGTCAACCATTCTGTCTACATAGAAGTTAGAAATTCCGATTGCCCTGATTTTACCCTCATCATACAAATCCTCTAATGCATGATAAGCTCCATAAGCATCTGAAAATGGCTGATGAAGTAATACAAGATCAAGATAATCTGTCTTTAACTTCTTCATTGACTCAAGTACTGATTTCTTTGCTTCTTCATATCCATAATGCTCAATCCACACTTTTGTTGTAAGGCAAATCTCTTCTCGAGGAATGCCTGATTTTTCAATGGCATTACCAACCTCTTCCTCATTAAAATAACTCTGTGCTGTATCAATCGCTCTGTAGCCGACCTTTAACGCATCAAGAACGCATCTTTCACATTCATCCTTTGTCACCTGATATACTCCATAACCAAGTATTGGCATTTTTACTCCATTGTTTAATGTTACATTTTCCATTGACTTGTCCTCCTTATTTTCATTTTGTATTTACAACTATTCAGAAGTGCATTCGCAAAATTACCTTTTCATGGTTCTGAACAGCCTATATATACTATATATCTTATGTATTTCTTAGAGAAGTTTCGATAAGTTTCTTAGTATTAACCTGTTGGTTATATCTCAGCTTTAATGATTGAACAACCACCCCATAATTTCTTTGTCACGACAGAACAGATATCCTCCACCATGCTGATATGCAACAGGTGTTCCTTCAAAGTAATCTTTTCCTTTTACATCCAGCACTATTAGTTTATCAATATCTGATTCTGACAATCCCTGCTCCTTATAAAGATCATGAATCTTCTGATATGCCTCTTTGAAAGGTCCTGAACCATAATATTCATCACTTTCACCAATCACAAAATACACTGGTGTTTTTGCTTCCACAACCGGCTCGTATGCACCATCCCACTTTGAACTGCACATGAGTGCCGCTGTAAATAATTCCGGCTTTTCAGCCAATACCAGTGACAATGTTTCTCCACCACCAGAATAGCCATTTATATATACTTTTGATAAATTAATCCTGTAATGAGTCAGAAAATATTGTGTCAGTTCAATTGCCTGGTCAGCTGAGGTCTGTCCCCAGTCATTTAACTGAGGAGCCACAATAATCATCTCTGAATTATATTTCTGTGCCTCAAAACCAAAATCTTCTGTACTTATGTTTTTTCCAACACCCTGGAAATACAATCCCTGATATCCGGGCAACGTTACATATAATGCATATTTCTTTGTTCCATCATAAGAATCAGGAATATATACATTGTAGTGAATATCTCCTTCATCTTCAGAATGAAGCACATTATCTAATATAAATCCCCGATATTCTTCGCTACCCACTGTAACATTCTCTAATTCACCTTCTGATTTATTCCCTGTTTCACTTTTCTCGTCACTTTCCATTTCTTCATCTGTTATTTGAGAGCTTTGTTTATCACTCGTTATGCTACTCATTGTTTGCCCACTTTCCTGCTTTTTCTTTCCTGCATTTCTTTGGAAATTCGCATATGTTATTATTAATGCAATAAAAATGACAGCTGCAGTAACTGTAACTACTAATTTTCGTCTTTCCATGATACAGCACCTTCTTTCAACATTAATCTTTTGTTTTGCTCCTGCATATTTTCTTTATCAAAGCTCCAACATAATAACCAATAAATGCTATGGATATCATTACTGCCAGATAATCTGCTAAAAATGGAATTACTCCCTCTTCATAATCATAGAAAACAAAGTGCATCCTCATAAGAAGATAATCACCTATCTGTCTACTGCCAAATGCATATATACCATATCCTGCCGCTATGACAGCAATGCCTCTTGCTATCCACTTTCTGATAACTGACGGCTTTTTACATAACTTTCCCGTCATTGCTACAACTATATTCCAATGAATTCCAAGATGTAATGACATCGCAACTAATCCCCAGTATGCACTAAGCATATGTATCTGTCTGGCAGTCATATAGTTTACCGTAATTCTTATCATTTTGAATATATGATTGGATAACAGCACGCCACTAATCATAGATCCAATCATAAACGCCATCATAATGATAACCAATGCTGTCTGGAGCAACCTGAATGCTGTGTATTTACCTTTTCCCATCAAAATAAGCCACTTACGGTTTAATATATGGTGTATGACAAAAAGAATAAACATAGCCATGCCAATCCATTCATGTGCTATCTCACTAAGCAGACTATATGGCATAAGAAGCAGTAAACACACTGTCATTCCTATATCAATTAATACTTTTGCTATAAGCTTTTTGTTTTTCATATCGTACCTCTTATTTCATGTTTTCTTCCCAGAATGATACCGCATTATCTATCCAGCATCTCCTCTAAAGAAAAATAGTCCTGTATCCCTCTTATCAGAGTCTGTCTGCGTTTTTTATGTGTCAGGCACTGAATCTTTTCCTGTTATGCTATAACCACTAAGCATAATAGCAGACATAATCCCCACTAAAACTATCCTCTTTATCTTCATATGGTGTCCTCAATTCGTAACTAATTTTTCAGTTAAAGTATAAAAAAAATGAGACTCCATTAGAAGTCTCGTTTTGTTATCCAGTATTAACCTTTTGGTTTATTCTCATGAATTTTCTTTTATCTTATTAATAGCCTTTATAAGTCGTTTAACCTTACCAGATGGAGTTTTCGAATGAAGAATACCAAATGGCATGGTGTAATTCCATTCCACTGGAATGATTCTGATTAGTGGATGAACACTTTCCCAGCTCTTAAACGCCAGAAGCACCTCATTATTATTCTCACACCGGTTGAATGCTTCTACATTATACAAGTCAAAATCTACTATATTAATATCCGGATGATTTTTTATCATATCATCTCTTAACATATCACCATAGTAACTCCATCCTCTTTGCATAAGCATAAGGTTTTCACCAGCCAGATCATCAAGTGTAATCTTCTTCCTTTTTGCCAGTCTGTGATGAATCGATACAGCTACGCAAAATGGTTCCCTTGAAATCTCAGTACCATCACATCCTCTTAGTTCGAGCATTGTTTTATCAAAGATTCCTGCTATCACATCAATATTCTGCCCCATATTTGCCAATATCTCTCTGGCATTTTCCGGTGTATTTTCAAAGGTGATCATCCTAAATTTCATATCGGGATATATATCCTGTAGCTTGGGCCACAGCTCCACGAAAATCTCTGGCGGAGTCATCGGAGATATTCCAACACGAATGGTTTCGTCATTATGATTCATAGCATCTTTTGCACGTAACAATGATCCCTTTGAATACTGAATCAGATATTTAGCATCCTGATAAAGCGACTTACCTGCTTCTGTAACAACAAGACCTCTATGCGTTCTTTCAAACAATTGTATATTCAGACTGTTCTCTAAAGTGTTAATCTGCTTAATAACTGCAGGAGCACTTATATATAATCTTTCAGCCGCTTTGCTAAAGCTCCCAGCCTCTACAACACAAATAAATGTATCAAGTTGCGGATTATACATCATACTAATTCACTCCTTTTGCATCTGATTATCTAATTATTAGTAAAATCATCCTCTTTAATCTGATACAGCGTACAAAAAATATCGTCCTCTTTTTATTTTAGCATAAAAATCTTATAGAACACAAAATAATTTTAGGGTATATAGAAATTTATCTATATACCCTATTTTTTACGATTTAAAAATACATACATATATACAAATGCCTTTATATATTTTGACACCAATTTTGACACCATTTATTATGGTCTATAACGATTTACAATGGTGTAAAATGGTTTGAAACCAATTTTTATTAATTTAGAACCCTTGATTTTACTGTATTTTCAAGGGTTCTACAAGTGGAGTAGACGGGAGTCGAACCCGTGTCCAAAAGCCCATTCACTGTTCTTCTACTATTATAGTTGCTTGTTTTGGGTAAACCCACATTCCCTCCATAATAAGGAAAACAACACCCCTATTACTTCAGTAGCTTCATAATACGCCCACAGACTCAAAGCTTTGTCTGTGTCGTTTCCTACTAAGTCGAAGCCTGTATCTTAAAGCGTAGGTTCTCTAAGGCAGACTGCTGCGCAATTAGGCAGCGTAAGCTAATTTATTATCGTTAGCGTTTATATTTAAGTTTGTGATTTGACGCATCACCTGCGAATAGCTTCACCAGCTTCAAAACCCCTGTCGAAACCTTTACTACCCCTGATTATTTATAAATAAACTGCCTGCAGTTTATTCCAAAAAAAGATCAGCAAATCTTCTTTTAATCTATTGGGTAAGTATTAGAATATCACCTGCTATGAACTTTGTCAATAGCACTATCCGTCTAATCTTAACATTCTTTATGCCTTATACTCAGATGCAAAATGTAAAAGCTTAAATATTTTTATACTTAAACTCTTTTTCAGCTTCTCTTTTCTGGTCTTTTTTAGCAATAGACTCACGCTTGTCATACAACTTTTTACCTTTTGCAAGGCCTATGCTTAACTTCACACGTCCCCTGTTAAAATACACCTGTAACGGAACTATTGTGTAACCTTTCTGTGCTACCTGAGCATCAAGCTTATTAATTTCGCTTTGATGAAGCAGCAATTTTTTTACTCTCAATGGATCCTTATTAAAAATATTGCCCTTTTCATACGGAGTAATGTTCATATTACTTATAAACATTTCTCCATTACGTATCTGAATATATGCCTCTTTTATCGAGCACTTCCCCTGACGTATTGATTTAACCTCTGTTCCATGCAAAACAATCCCGGCTTCATATTTTTCTTCTATAAAATAGTCAAAATACGCCTTCTTATTATTTGCAGCAATTCTTTCGCCTTTTTTCTCAGCGGTCATTTTAAACTCCTCCATGTCATGACTATTTGCAAACTATATGAGTCAGCAGCCAGTTAACGTTAACTGGCTATCGCTCAAATATTTTATTTTTACTAATGATATCTTAGATATAATAATATATGTTATAAACTAATCACTCTAATTTTGCAATTGAATAACTTCAATCTTATGATTCAACCACCTCAATTTTGCAATTGAATAACTTCAATTTTATGATTCAACCACCTCAAAATCAATTGTACGTAACACTTTATCAGCTAAAACGGCTTTAACCACAACTCTCTGACCAAGCTTATAAGTTTTGTTAGTCAGGTTATTAACCAGTTCATAATGATTTTCATCAAATGTATAATATCCATCTTTCAGCGATGTAAGAGGAACCATTCCTTCTATTGTATTCGGAAGTTCTACATACATTCCCCATGATGTAACTCCTGAAATAACACCTTCAAATTCTTCATACAGATGTCCCTGCATATATTCTACCATCTTCAGCTTATCCGTATCTCTTTCGGCATCATCAGCTCTTCTTTCTGTTGTACTTGTATGTTTTGCGACTTCACCAAGTATTTCGTTATAATGTCTGATTCTTGCAGCTTTTAGCCCACCATGTATGTTTTCTTTAATAATTCTGTGGATTTGCAAATCCGGATACCTTCTTATAGGCGAAGTAAAATGGCAGTAATATTTTGCAGAAAGTCCAAAATGTCCAACACATTCTGTTGTATACTGTGCTCTTTTCATTGAGCGGAGTGTAAGACGGCTTATAAGATTTTCTTCATCAGTACCTTCAATTTTACTTAAAAGCTTCTGCAACTCTTTTGGATGAATGTCATCAGCTCCCATTCTTATTGAATAGCCGAAATTATTAATAAATGTGCTTAATTTTAATATTTTTTCAGGATCCGGAACTTCATGGCTTCTATATAAAAACGGAATTTCCTGCCAGAAATAATCCTCTGCAACTGTCTCATTTGCTATAAGCATAAAATCCTCAATAATCTTAGTCGCTGCATTTCTGTCATATGGTTTTATCTCAACCGGATGACCTTTTTCATCAAGAACTATCTTTGTTTCAGGAAAATCAAAATCAATCGAACCGCGGCTGAATCTCTTTTTCCTGAGAATCTTTGCTGCCTCATCCATCAACTGAAACATTTCAACAAAATCTTTATATTCATTAATAACTGTCTCATCTTTATCAACGAGAATTTTCCTGACGTTGGTATATGACATCCTTCTGTCTACATTAATCAGTGTCTCACATATTCTGTGATTTACAACATTTCCTTTACTGTCTATATCCATAAGACAACTGAATGCAAGTCTGTCCTTCCCCTGATTAAGAGAACATATGCCATTGGAAAGCTTCCCTGGAAGCATTGGAATAACCCTGTCAACAAGATATACACTTGTTCCACGTTTATAAGCCTCTTTATCAAGCGGGCTGCCTTCTGTCACATAATGGCTCACATCAGCTATATGAACTCCAAGATGATAAATATCTCCCTCTTTAGTAAGCGTAATCGCATCATCAAGATCCTTTGCATCCTCTCCATCAATTGTAACAGTCTGCAAATGTCTTAAATCAACTCTTCCGCCTTTTTCTTTTGTATCAACCTCATCAGGAATACTTTTAAGTTCATTTTCTACCTGTGGAGGAAATTCAACCGGTATATCATATGCTTTTACAATTGACATAACATCTGTTCCCGGATCGTTTAAATTACCAAGGTTTTCTTTTACAAAACCTTCTGGATTTTTGCCCTTGCTTCCATAACTTGTTATCTCTACAACTACCTTGTCGCCATCATTGGAGTCAAGCATTTTTTCCTTTGGAATAAATATGTCATAGCATATCTTTCCATTATCAGGAACTACAAATCCATATGTTTTACACTTTTGAAATGTACCGACAAGTTCTGTAATCTGATGCTCAAGTATTCCAACAACTTTTCCTTCACATCTGCGCCCATTTTTCTTTTCAGCTGTTATAACGACTTTTACTTTATCCAAATGAAAAGCTCCACCTGAATTAGACTCACTGACAAATATGTCATCCTCGTGTCCTTCAACTGTAACAAAGCCAAAGCCTCTTCTTGTACTTTCATACACTCCGATAACCGCTGTATTTTCCGGTTTGCCATATTTACCTTTTTTAGAAACGCCAATAATCCCATCAGATACAAGTGCGTCAAGAACCTCCTGCAGTTCATGTCTTTTTTCCTTTGGAATCTGAAGAAGAATAGCTATTTCTTTAGTTTTCATAGGAACATAAAATTCATTATTTAAAATAAGGTCTGCTATTACCTTTTTTCTTTCTATAAACTGTTCTTTTTTCATACCAATCCCCATTCTCACGCCACTTTTAAAGCGTATCTAAAGTTTGTACGAAGCACAAATCCTGTATGTGAACAACAAGCTATAAAGTTTATTGTTCACATTAATAAAATAAAACGCCCTTAAGCTATAAAGCTTAAGGGCGGCTATATCAGAATTTAATATTCAAAATAGCTGAAATTATTACAAAAGCAATTCCGAAAATCTTAGTAAATAAAACAAGTTTTCCTTCTACTGAACGTCCCTTGTTTCTGCCCCAGTAAGTATCTGCTGCCCCACTGATCACACCTGACAATCCGTTTTGCTTGCTTTCCTGCATAAGCACAACTATTACTAATCCAATACATACTATTACCAATAGTATCATTAATATAATACGAATTATATCGGCTAATGACATCTTTAATCACACCTCCTAAAAAAGCAATACAGCTTTTTCATTTTACCATAGCATTCCAGATTTATCAATACTAAATTTATTTCTTAATAAGAAGTGATTCGCCTGTCATCTCTACCGGTTTCTCCATACCCATAACCTCTATAAGAGTAGGTACAATATCGCAAAGCTTTCCGCCTTCTTTAAGTGTATAATTATCATCATAATTAACAAGAATAAATGGAACCGGATTAGTTGTATGCGCTGTAAGAGGCTCATTTGTATTATAATCAATAAGCTGTTCAGCATTACCATGGTCAGCACAGATAAACATAACACCATCTACTTCTTTAAGTGCATCTACTGCCTTTCCTACACATGTATCAACTGTTTCAACTGCTTTGATAACTGCTGATTCAATTCCGGTATGACCTACCATATCAGGATTAGCAAAATTAATTATAATAACATCATATTTGTCTGATTTAATAGCTCCTACTAATTTGTCACATACTTCTGGAGCGCTCATCTCTGGCTGAAGATCATATGTTGCTACCTTTGGTGATTTAACAAGAATTCTGTCTTCGCCCTTGTTTGGTTCCTCAACGCCGCCATTGAAGAAGAATGTAACATGAGCATATTTTTCTGTTTCTGCTATTCTTGCCTGTGTCATATTATTCTTTGCAAGAAATTCACCAAATGTATTGCTGATAGATTCTTTCTTAAATGCAACAAGCTTATTGCCAATTGTAACATCATAATCTGTGAAACATACAAATGTAACTTTCTTTCTTGGTCCTCTTTCAAATCCTGTGAAATCATCATCACAGAAGCATCTTGTTATTTCTCTTGCTCTGTCAGGTCTGAAGTTAAAACAGATAACTGAATCATTGTCCTGAATTGTTGCAACAGGCTTGCCATCTTCCTTAATTACTGTTGGAATAACAAATTCATCTGTCTTTCCATTCTTATATGAATCGCTTATTGCACATTTAGCACATGCAGCTTCATTTCCTTCACCTGCTGTCATTGCTTTATATGCTGCTTCTACTCTGTCCCATCTGTTATCTCTGTCCATTGCATAATAACGTCCTGCGATTGAAGCAATCTTTCCTACACCAAGTTCTTCCATCTTGGCATAAAGCTGGTTGATATATTCCTTTCCACCATCTGTTGCAGTATCACGTCCATCCATGAAGCAATGTACGTATACCTTTTCAAGACCATTCTTCTTTGCAAGTTCAAGCAATGCAAATAAATGTGAAATATGGCTGTGAACACCACCATCTGATAAAAGTCCGAATATATGAAGAGCTGAATCATTCTTCTTACAGTTTTCAACAGCTGCTAAAAATTCTTTATTATCAAAGAAATCACCATCTTCAATTGACTTTGTAATTCTAGTTAACTCCTGATAAACAATACGTCCGGCTCCCATATTAAGATGTCCTACTTCTGAATTACCCATCTGTCCGTCAGGAAGTCCTACTGCAAGTCCGCTTGCATAACCCTTAACATATGGATATTCCTTCATAAGCTTGTCCATAACCGGTGTATTTGCATTGGCAATACCATTACCCTTCTTGTTATCATTTAAACCATAACCATCAAGAATCATTAAAACAACTGGTTTCTTTCTCATAAATGTTCTCCTTCTGTCATTATATTATCTTTGACATTATTTTAATAATTATTCTCACAAAAGCATGATAGCATATAAATTAATAAATTTAAAGAGAATTTTTCCCCTATTCATTTTATTTTTTCTATTTAAACATGCTTTTTTTTAATATATTTTCGATATATAATATATTTTATACCAGTTTTTATATTAACAGATGTACCAGTGTGAACAATGATGCTGATACTACGATTGTTCACGCGGCTATTTGTGCAGCGGACGCCACAAATAGTCATTACCGCATAGCTTAGCCAAAATTTGTGCTCGCGATTTTATAACTCAACGCGTCTGCGGAATGGGGATTATTTTGATAGAAATAAAAGACAAACTTAAAAATCAGCCTTCATTACAGCTAAATTCCTTTATTAAGTCATTTTTCAACAGACCTCTTGAAGATTTACTGATTTTTGATATAGAAACAACCGGATTATCGGCACGTAACTGTTGCTGCTATCTTATCGGCTGCATTTATTACTCGGACAACTGCTGGAATTATATACAATGGCTCGCCCAAAGCTATGATGACGAAAAAATCATTCTTAACTCTTTTACGGATTTTTCAGAGAAGTTTAATTCTGTCATACATTTTAATGGAGATTCCTTTGACATTCCATTTATCAGAAAAAGGCTGCTTTTTTATAAACTCAGTAAACAATTTGATTTTATATATAATACTGATATATTCCGGCTCATTAAAAAATCCGATGATATAATAAAGCTCGGACATTACAGACAAAAAGATGTTGAAAAATTCATGGGTGTATCACGCATTGATAAGCTCAGTGGAAAAGAATTGATTGAAATATATAAACACTATGTAGCTTTCGGTGAAAACAGTGACCTCAATCTTCTCCTGCAGCATAATTACGATGATATAAACGGATTATTAAACATACTTCCGTGTACAGCATATTCATGCGACAAAAATAGTATTCTTATGCTCAAAAAAGTATATTTAAGTGACGATTCTGTCGATAGCTGCAACCGTATAATAACTTTTGAACTCGAATGTAAATATACATTTCCTGTTGAAATTTCAACAGAACATGCAATAAAAAATGATTCGGATTTAAACAGTACAATCCGAATCACATATAAAAATAATATTATACTACTAAGTACACCTGTCCTGTCAGAATGCCTTAAATATTTCTTTCCTGATTACAAAAACTATTACTATCTTATCGAAGAAGACGAGGCGATACATAAAAGTGTAGCTTCTTTTGTTGATAAAAAATACCGGATTCAGGCAAAAGCTGCAACATGCTATACCAAAAGACAAAGCAGCTTTATTATAAAGCCAGACAATTATCAATCGCCTGTATTCAAAAATCATTACAACGACAAATACTCTTTTATGGAAATCAATAATACATTTACCGGCTCAGACGAACAGTGCCTGTTATATTCCAAAGAACTTTTTGACTTTGTAAAAAAATTAAAAATATGTAACATATAAATCAACCAACATATAAATCAGACGCCTGTTCAAGCCAAATTATCAGGCATCACACTTTTCTATAAAAGAACAGTTTATCAAATGAATATCCAAGTTCTCTGTGATTTATAATCTGTTCTGTATTTCCAACAAACAAACAGCCATCTTTAACAAGTGAGGCATTGAAATTTTTATAAATTCCCTGTTTTGCTTCTTCCGTAAAATAAATCATCACATTACGACATACAATAAGATGGCATCCTGTTGGATACCTGTCTTTAAGAAGATTGGCTTTTTTAAATTCAACGCAGCGTTTTATGTCGTCAGTCACCTTAAAGAACTTGTCTCCTACTTTATCAAAAAATTTTTCCTGATATTCCTTCGGAAGCCCTTTGAGACTATTCTGGGCATATACACCTATCTTAGCCTTTTCAAGAACCTGTTCATCTATATCTGTGGCATATATTTTAATATTAGACATTTGAACATGCTTTGACAATACCATTGCAAGTGAATATGGTTCATCTCCTGTTGAACATGCTGCGCTCCATATTTTCAAACGGTTGCCAAATTTAGAAATCAGGTCCGGAAGAATGACTTTATCCAACGTATCCCATAACGCAGGATTTCTGTAAAATTCCGAGACATTAATTGTAATATAATTAATGAACTCATCAAGAACTGCCTTATCCGTCTTTAACGCTTTCGTATACGAATCATATCCATCAAACTTATTACGTCCGATAAGAGTTTCTATTCTTCTTTTCATCTGTCTTTCTTTATACGCATTCAGATCGATGCTTGTTATTTTTAATACTTCTTTTTTAAAATCCTCATAATCCTTTACCATACGCCCCTCTTTTCTGTAAATATATATTTCACTATTTACCATTGCATATATTCAATTATAATTTTATCATATTCTCTATAAAAATGGGATATTTTTTACAAAAATGTCTCCCATTTTTATATCAGAAACATTATAATTATAATATAATTTCTTAACGTTTAAGGAGATTGTATGATGGATACAGATTCACTATTAAAAAAGAAAATTTTAGATGCCGCAAACAAGGCATATAACCAAAATATTTATACATACACCAATTTTTTGAGTATGCCTGAGTTAAGCATATATTCAGGTATGAAAAAAGAGCTTTCGTTTATACATTCAGAAACCTTTGGCGGAAGCGATGCCTGCGAACGTCAGATGGTTCAATTTGGCTCAGAAGACGATTTAGGTTATCCCGGAAATTTTCCAATTGTCCTTATTAAAATTTCACCACTGATAGAGAAATTTTCTGATAATTTGTCACACAGGGACTCTCTTGGCGCAATCCTCAACCTTGGAATAGACAGAAGTCTTATTGGCGATATTATAGTAAAAGAAAATACCGGATTTGTCTTTTGCGTCAGTCACATCAGCGACTATATAATAAACAACCTTTCGACTATCCGGCATACGCATATAAAATGTGAGTTAAGTGACGTGACACTCAACGATATAGCACCTCATCTGAAATCAATTGAATTGATATGTGCATCTTCAAGGATTGACGCTATAGTTTCATCAATCACCCGGTTGTCCAGAAGCAAATGTCTTGAACTTTTCCGCACACAACGAATATTCCTCAACGGAAAAACAGCAGAAAATAACAGCTGCTTATTAAAAAATGATGACATTCTTGTTATACGTGGAACAGGTAAATTCATTTACCGGGGTGAAGGACGCAAGACGCAAAAAGGACGCATATATATAAAGCTTGATAAATATGAATAACTGACTCTGTACTTACCTTTATTGCCAGTTCATCATTTTATAAATAACCGCATTAAAAACACCCTGATAAAGCAAACGCTGTTATCAGGGTGTTTATTATTACATTAAACTTTATTATTCTTCTGTAGCTTCTTCATCTGCATTATCATCTAATAATGCTTTCATGCTAAGGCTGATTTTCTTTTCAGCTTCATTCATATCAACTACTTTAGCTTCAATTTCCTGTCCGATACTAAGAACATCTGAAGGCTTATTAATATGCTCTTTAGCAATCTGTGATACATGAAGTAAAGCATCAACGCCTTCTTCAAGCTGAACAAATGCACCGAAATCAGTCATTCTTGCAACTGTTCCTTTAACTACATTGCCAACAGCATACTTTGTAGCTGCATCATTCCATGGATTAAGATCAGGATACTTAACGCTAAGTGCAATCTTATCTCCATTGATTTCTTTAATAAAGCATTTAACTGAATCTCCAACTTTATATATCTTCTTTGGATTCTCTGTTCTGCCCCATGACATTTCAGAAATATGAAGAAGACCATCAACGCCACCAAGATCAATGAAAGCACCGAAGTCAGTTACATTCTTAACTGTTCCTTCAATTGTGTCTCCTTCTTTAATCTTAGAAAGTAATTCTTTCTTAGCTTCTTCTTTCTTCTCAACAATTAACTTCTTGCAATCACCTATAATTCTTCTTCTCTTTGGATTATACTCTGTAATAACAAAAGATACTTCCTTATCTTTGTATACAGAAAGATCCTTTACAAAAGTATCTGATACAAGGCTGGCAGGAATAAATACTCTTGCCTCATCAATAACAACACCAAGACCGCCATTCATAATCTGGCTTACTGTAGCAGTTAAAACTTCCTGATTCTCATAAGCTTCTTCAAGTTTCTTATTACCATTATCTGCAACAAGTCTCTTATATGTAAGTAACGCCTGTCCTTCGCCATCATTAACTTTAAGAACTTTTGCCTGCATCTTATCACCAACATTAACTACTGTTGTAAGATCCACGTCAGGTGTTGATGTATATTCATTACGTGTAATGATACCATCTGACTTGTAACCAATATTAAGCACGATATGATCGCTTTTAACATCGATAACAGTACCGTCTACTACCTCTCCTGTATGTATTGTCTTAAATGTTTCATCTAACATCTCTGCAAAACTTTGTTCTGACATTAGTGTAAACCTCCTCAATAATATTGTTTGGGGTCGATGCCCCTGCTGTAATACCTATGCAGTCTGCCATGCCCAAACTATTCAGGTCAAGGTCTCTAAGCGTCTGAATGTAAAATGTGTCATTACACTCTTCTTTACAGATTTCATACAGTTTTCGCGTATTGGAACTGCTGCTGCCACCAATCACAATCATAGCATCTACACGCTTTGCAATATCATGCGCTTCAGTCTGACGTTCCTCAGTAGCATTACAAATTGTATTACGAATAACAGTATTGTACCCCTTTTTAATTATAATTTCAACTAATTCTTGAAATTTATTGTAATTAAATGTCGTTTGTGACACTATACACACTTTTTTCTCAATATCAATCTGTAAATGTTCAGCTTTTTCAGTATTATCTACCACCTGTGCGCCGCTCACAGACCATCCGCATATTCCTTCAACCTCCGGATGCTTTTCATTTCCGATTATTACTATCTGGCTTCCTTTTTCGCTTTCTTCTTTTACAATTCTGTGAATCTTAAGCACAAACGGACACGTCGCATCAACGACTTCAGCACCGGTCTCATTTAATCTGTCATATATTTCTTTTGAAACACCATGAGATCTTATAATTATGCTTCCGCCTTTTATCTGTGGTATCTCATCAGGTCCATTTATTACTTTTACACCTTTTTTCTCAAGGTCACTTACAACCTCTTCATTATGAATTATAGGTCCATAGGTATATACGCTTCCCTCACCGGCCTTCTTATACACCAGATCAACTGCCCTTTTAACTCCAAAACAAAATCCGGCATATTTAGCCAGTATAACCTCTTTCATTAAGCCTGTTTCTCCTTTATTACACGTTCAATTGCTTCAACTGAGTCCTCAATTTCAAGGCCCGTTGTATCAACTTCAACTGCATCATCAGCTTTCTTTAAAGGTGAAATTGCCCTGTGCATATCCTGATAATCCCTGTCTGCGATATCTTTTTTTATAACCTCAAAATCACATTCTTCACCTTTTAATCGCAATTCTTCAAAGCGTCTTTTGGCACGTTCTTCAACGCTTGCCGTAAGATATATCTTTACAAATGCATCAGGAAGCACTGTTGTACCTATATCCCTTCCATCCATTATAACATTTTCTGAAGCTGCAAGTTTTCTTTGAAGTTCAACAAGTTTACTTCTTACTGCTGCATATTTCGATGTCTTTGAAGCCATTTTACCTGTCTGCTCGGTTCTTAAAAGTCCTGTTACATTTTCTCCATTAAGTATTACCTGCTGCGTACCATCTTTATATTCAATCTTAATATCAACATTTTTTACAGCTTCATTAATGGCCTCTTCATTATCGGAATTTATTCCATTCTTTGAAAAATATACTGCCATGGCACGATACATTGCACCTGTATCTACATAAATAAAATTCATTTTCTTTGCAAGGAGCTTTGCAATTGTGCTTTTTCCTGCTCCTGCCGGTCCATCAATAGCTATTGAAACTGACATATACTAATCTCCTCCATTTTTATAAATTTATACTCATTGCTGCTGCATACGCACTCGACCATGCAACCTGCAGATTAAATCCGCCTGTAACTGCGTCTACATCCATAACTTCACCTGCAAAATAAACATTCTTAACAAGCTTTGATTCCATTGTTTTAGGATTAATCTGTTTTACATCGACGCCACCCTGAGTGATAATCGCCTCATTAAATCCTCTTAATCCCGTAAGATTGAGTGTAAGATTTTTTATAAGCTTTACAAGTGTATGCCTTTCCTCTTTAGTTATAGAATTAACCTGTTTATCAGGATTTATTCTGCTAAGTTCAACTATTACAGGAATCATTTTCTGAGGAAGCAGCTTTGAAAGTGAATTTTTAAAGCTTTTATTCTTCTCAGCATCAAAATCCCTTAAAATACGTTCGTCAAGTTTTTCAGAATCAAGCGCAGGCTTTAAATCTATGACTAGCTTTAGAGGATGTTTTCTTATGACTGGTGCAACAAAGCTGCTCGCACTTAAAACAGTCGGTCCGCTTACACCAAAATGTGTGAAAAGCATTTCACCAAAATCAGAATACAGGCTCTTACTGCCATCAAAAATTTCAACACTTACATTTCTAAGACTCAGTCCCTGCAGTTCCTTCACCCATTCTGTATCACTTGTAAATGGTACAAGAGCAGGCGATAATTTTGTAACAGTATGTCCCAGTGAACGTGCAAATTCATATCCGTCTCCGGTTGATCCTGTCGACGGATATGAACATCCTCCTGTTGCAATAATAAGACTGTCTGCCTCAATATTGCCCTTATTAGTTCTGACACTTTTAAACACACCCTGTTCTGTACATACCTGTGTTACTTTTGTGTTAAGCTTTATTGTCACCTTTAAGCGTTTCATTTCCCTTTCCAACGCATTAATTACATCATATGAATGATCTGACTCTGGAAAGACTCTGTTTCCGCGCTCAATCTTGAATTTAAGTCCAAGTTCATCAAAAAAGCCCATTGTGTCATAATTTGAGAAGCCATTAAATGAGCTGTACATAAACTTTTTATTTGTTACGATACTTGCAAGTATCTCATCGGAATCTGATGCATTTGTAAAATTACATCTTCCCTTTCCTGTTATAAAAAGTTTTTTTCCGAGTTTTTCATTTTTTTCTATTAAAGTGACCTTATTACCATTACGCGCTGCGATTATCGCTGCCATCATTCCGGCAGCACCGCCGCCAATTATTATTACACTACTCATTTCATCTTACCTTTTTCACACATCACATTCGCATCTGCGTGACTATTCATACTACTTATCAATATTATCAATTATCAGTTCTTTAAAATATGGCAGCGTTGCAATCCATTCACAGAACTCACGCCATTCAGCAAGCTTGTGATTTCTTCTTGAATAATACATGGAAACCAGATTTTCATAATTGAATGTACATGTTCTCATCTGATTATAGCTTTCCGGTAACAGCTGTATAATACTGTACCACAACGATTTATCCTTGGTTTCATTAAATTTAACACGAAGCTTTTCAAGAAAATCTATATTTTTTTCCATCATCTGAATAGTTTCCTGATTCATATGATCTGTGCTGAAATCTGAAAGCTCAAACTGTTTACTGTGAATCTTATGCATCGTACTTGTTGAATTGGCCACAGTGGCAACCTTATATGTATCATATTCCTTCCACCAGTAAAGAGGTGCAGTTATATCAACCGTAACAAAAATCTGTCTGATAAATTTTCTATGATCTGTACCTGAACGGCAAAGCCTCTTTGCAAGATCCAGATCGTTTTCTCCAAAAATGAACTTTCCATCAACAATCTTACTATCCATGCGGTTCCAGCTGTTCATTGGATTTCTTGCACCACGCATGGCATTTTCCATATTCATAACGTCGAAACGTTCTAATTTAATCATATCCGTCTCCATTCTTATATATATAATGTGTTAACATATTAACATAATCATTGTTGTAATGTCAATTGTTACAACATTACTATATTTCCAGTAAATCCCTGATTTTTCTTTCAATATCGTCAGCCGATATTTTGGCCGTTTCCAGAAGTTTTTTCCATCGTCTTATACGCATTTTTTCTTTTGCTTTTTCTTTATTCTTTTGCTCGGCTGAATCTTCTTTAAGCCTCTCACTCATTTCAAACTGCTTCTGTTTCATAAGATTCATAAGCTGTGGATTAATTCTTGGTCTGTTATTTCTTAGAGGTATCCTTCCCATTACAGCATTCTGACCTTTATTATCACGTTTCTTATCCTTCTTTGAATTCATCATTCCATTGAATTTTTCCGATGAGCCATCTGCTGTATGTTTTCCTGTACCGCCTTTTCCGCCCGCATTATTTACAGCCTGTGTATAGGCAGCCTGTTGCGTTACTCCTCTTATTCTGTTAAAAGTTCCATCTGCCATAGCCATCCACATCCTTTATCTTAAAGACCGTTTTACCTCTGTTTTAAGTATATGTTAACACACATATATATGAATGCTCAAATTAAATATTCTCGTTTTTTATTGTTTCAATAAGATTCATTTTATTTATCTTTGATTTTGAATATATCATAGTTATAAATACAATAAGAAAAACACTGATACATGCAATGGACATCGCGGCCCATGGCAGTTTAAAGCTGACACTCATCGCATCACGTGTAACTTTATATATCCATAAAGTCGTAAGGATTGAAACCGGTATGCCAAATAATAAGGATTTACAGCCGTACATAATACATTCATAATACATCATTTTATTGAACCCTTTCGGGGTAAGTCCAACGGCTTTTAACATTGCAAACTCTCTTCTTCTTAAAAGAAGATTTGTTGATACTGTATTAAATACATTTGCCATTGCAATTAAAGACAGCATGGCTATAAATCCATATGAAAATACCTTTATGATAAACATCATACTCTGCTGTGACTCATACTCTGACGCATAATCAACAAAGTTTCCCCCGCAGTCATAACCGCTTTTTTCAATTATTTTCTTTATATCATCATATGCCTGTTTGTGATTAAATGTATCAACATATATTCTTGCATAACTATTCTTTCCATTTTTACCAATATAATTATCATACTGGCTTTGTGAACATATAATAAGAAGTCCATAATAATAGTAATCTGTATTTTCAATACAAAATGGAAGATTATCAACTGTCTTTGCTATATTTATGTCTTTGGATACATTGTAATCGGGTATTGAGGCCTTTAAAGATATACTGTCTTTGTTTAAAACATTTCCGACTTCTATCTGCCCTGTTTTTTCATCCCTGTCACGGTATTTGGCATATGCAAGAAACTTTGGCTCATTTACAGACATATATTCAGCTGTATCAAGCTTATTATCAGTAAGATATGCCCTGTATGTCTCATCATCAATTGCAAATATCGGATAATATTCAAATGTCAGGCCTTTTTCTTTTCTGAATTCATTATATCCTTCTGTAATATCTGTGCCGTCTATTGTAAGATCTGCCCTTTCATTTTGAACTACTGCTGCCCGTTTTACAGTATCAAGATTTCTTATTTTTTCTATAAGCCCGGCATCGGATTTTAATTTTACATTATCTGAATATACAAGCTGGAAATCATTAATCTTATATGATTCTTCAAGCGCTCCTGTCATGTAACTTACAAGTGAAGTCGCAGAAATGAAAAGCACAATACTTACGAAAAGAGAAAATACCGTAATTCTGTATTTTTTGCGGCTTCTTTTAAAGTTTTTATCTGCAAGCATACCTTCGAACCCAAAAATCCTGTAAACAAGCTTTGAACTTTTTACAACCCGTTTTTTTATCTTTATATCATTATTTTGTTTTAATGCTTCAGAAGCAGAAAGCTTTGATATTCTTATCATAGGTATAAATGCCGATATAAGCACTGTAATAATTGCTGCAACTGCCGCTACTATTACCGCCTGCCATGAAACATAAAGCTTAAGACTTCCAATTGAAACCATATTTGCAGTCATTTTTTCAATATTGTCCCTGATACATATAAGTGTTATCCCGATTCCTGCAATACCTGTTGCAATACCAATGGGAATTGCAATAAAACTTACATACAGTGCCTCAAATATTACACTTTTACGCAGCTGCCGTTTTGTTGCACCAATTGATGAAAGCAATCCATACTGTCTGCTTCTTTCACTTACAGACATAGCAAATGAATTATATATAAGAAGCACAGAACCTCCCATGACCAGTATTATAACTATTCCCGCCATTCCGTATATAAATGAACTTACTGATGAAGCCATACCGGCACCATAAAGCCTTAATAAAGCAGTATTTGTTAAAGCTATTCCATCACCTTTATATCCACTTACAACTAATTCAGCTTTTGCCAGTGACTTTGTTGTAAAATACACATTTATATCTGAGCATGCCATCCCCTGCAGGGCCTGTGGATCATACTTTGTATATGCCGTCAATGCAGGACCATCCCCATCACAAAAGAAAACTGATCCAGAATCATAAAATCCTACTATCGTATATTCCCTTAATGTCTTATTTACAATATTTTCTTCTTTCTGCAATGTTTTATTATATTTTTCATAATCCTCAAAATGATTTGCCTGGCTTACTTTGCTTCCATCATTTTTTTGTCTTATTCCCGTATTAAAAGATATCTTTTCTCCCGCCTTATATAACTGTTCATTGCGTTTTCTCATTCCCTCCGGCAATATGATTTCATTTGCATTTTCTGCAAGTCTGCCACTCACCAGGTGAAGATCCAGATTATCATTAAAATCTGCATCACAAGCCTGAATATTAATATACGGTATCTGATCATATAAATCATTATCCGTATCTTTGCCCGATTCTTCTTCTGAACGTGCAACCGGATTATTATCGTAACCAAGGTCATAAGTACAGAATACCTTATTAACCTCTTTATTGTTTTTTATACTGTCAACATCGTTTTTATCAGCTGCAAGAATTGTCCCATACCAGTTGCCTGACTCCCATATCTTATAATCGGCCATGCTTTTTTGCAGACTTGCAACAAATGTTGCTATTGCTGTAATAAGTGCTGTTGCCATTATAATTCCAACGATTGTTACTGCCGTACGCATTTTATTTTTCTTCAGCATTTTATATGAAATGTTGTTAAAAACATTTTTAAACTTTACTTTGTTCATCAGACAGTCACCTCGTCTTTCGTAATCATCCCGTCATCAATCTTAATGATTCTGTCTGCCTGAAGTGCAATATTTTCATCATGTGTTATAACTATAAGTGTCTGATTATATTTCTTATTTGACAGCTTTAACAATTCCATTATTTCATGACTGTTTTTAGAGTCAAGATTTCCTGTCGGTTCATCTGCGAGCACCACAGCAGGCGAATTAATAAGAGCTCTTCCTATCGAAACCCTCTGCTGCTGTCCGCCCGAAAGCTGCCTTGGAAGATGATGCCGCCTGTCCTTTAAGCCCAGAATATCAAGCAGTTCTTCAAGATGCTCCTCATCAACTTTCCGTCCATCCATGAGGATTGGAAGTGTTATATTTTCCTCAACATCAAGTACCGGAACCAGATTATAAAACTGATATATAAGTCCTACCTCACGCCTCCTGAATATCGCCAGCTGTGTATCATTATACTTATAAATGTCCTGTCCGTTCATATAAACATGACCTGATGTTGGCTTATCTACTCCTCCAAGCAGATGCAACAGTGTTGATTTTCCAGAGCCTGACGGCCCTATTATTGCAACAAACTGCCCTTTTTCTACTGAAAAGCTTACGTCTTTTAAAGCTTCAACCTTGTTTTCACTTTTGCCATATACCCGCGATAAATTTTGAACCCTTAATATTTCCATTTTTCACACCAACCTTTCTTTATTCAGTTACAAATTTACCAGATGCATATGACACATCAATGACTCTATTATAACAAAAATGTCACTTAAATAACCATGACTATTTAAGTGACTTCTCTGTATATTTTTATGACAAACTGTGCTCCGCCGCCCTTTAAATTTGAAACGGCTATCGTACCATTTTGTTTTTTTATTATCATCATTGCAAGTGCCAGGCCTATGCCATAGCTTCCTGCCGATGAATTTTTCCCTTTGTAAAATCTCTCGAATATATGCGGTATATCTTTTTCATCAATACCGGTTCCATTATCCTGTATAACAATCTGCGTATATATTGTATTATCAGAAACTTTAACTGTAATGCTTCCGCCTTCTGTACAGTGTTCAATACAGTTTTTCAAAATATTGGAAACAGCCTCACATGACCATACAAAATCACCTTTATATGTAATATTATTACAGCTGTCCTCATCAAAACTGAATTCAATATTTTTAAGTTCCATTAAGATTGCAAGTTCACCATAGCATTTATTTATAAGCTTAAAGACATTTACATCATCATTTCTTAAAACAGCCGTTCCCGCATCAAATTTTGACATTTTAAGAAGTGTATCAATAAGCCACTCTATATGATTCATTGAATCGCTGAGCTTTCCCGCAAGTTCTACACGTTTTTCAAACTTAAGTTCCTCGCTCATAAGAGACGAGATAATTATGTTTATAGACGTAAGCGGCGTTTTAAGCTGGTGGGAAATATCAGCCAATGCATCCGCAAGAAACTGTTTATCGTCAAGCAGCGCATGTGACTGTTCATTAAGACGTATTGTCATTTTATGTATCTCATTATTGAGCAGGCTTAACCGCTCCTCTGAATAATCAGCAAGCTTTAAAACATAATCACCATGAAGAACTTTATCTATATCCGCACACATATTATTTATCTGTCTGCTTATTTTCCTGTCATTATATAAACTAAAGAACGAATATATAATCCCGGCAGACAAAACATATAATGCTACCCTGTAATCAAAAATCACAAATGCAGCTGCACTAAATATAAAAGTTGCTGATGCGCACACAAATACATTTTTATTTTTCATATTATCAGTCTAACCTGTATCCCATTCCTCTGACAGTCTTAATAATCTGTGGCGACGACGGATTTTCTTCTACTTTTTCTCTGAGTCTTTTTATATATACCGTAAGCGTATTATCATTTACATATTCACCTGCGGCATCCCATATTTCCTGCAGCAGGCGGTTTCTTGACAAAACCGTGCCTTTATTATTTAAAAAAATCAGCAGAAGTCTGTATTCAAGTGCAGATAAAAATATTTCAGAATTATTTTTATAGGCTATTCCCTTTTCCGTATCAATCATTATATTTCCGGCAGACAGCTGTTTTGTAGCTTTTCCTGTTCTTCTTAAGACGCTCCTTATCCTTGATACGAGTTCCCTTGGCCTGAATGGCTTATTGATATAATCATCTGCCCCCATATCAAGTCCTGTTACAACACTGTATTCATCCGATGAAGCAGTAAGAAAAATAACTGCTGCGTCAGTATTTGCCCTGGCTGCGGCGCATACCGAAAAGCCATTGCCATCCTCTAATGAAATATCCAGAAGAATAACATCATATTTATTATTCTCTATCATCTCTACTGCCTTTTTCTGTCCTGATACAGCCTCTGTTTCAAACCCTTCCGAAGTAAGAAACTCTGTCAGATTATCAACAATCTGCTTATCATCTTCAACCAATAAAATCCGCGTCTGCAACATAAGTTTTTCCTGCCTTTTTATACATTGCCTGCTTTTTTCTTATTTCTTCCTGTTTTTCTTTTTCCTTTTCATTGCCTTCTTTTATTGCATCAATTGCTTTATCAACAGTCTTCATAAGCTTATTCCAGTCTTTAACTGTATATTCTGCGGCTCCGGTTTTTATTTTAGGCTGCATTTCATTATTCTTGATTTTTTCAGCCATTTCACTTTCCATATCCTTAAAATCCTGAAAAACATCTTTAAATTCTTTCTGAATATCACCATTAGCTGCAGCACTTCCCGCCTGACCATTTTTACATGTAGTTTTATTTGTCCCTTTCGCATCATTTACCGGACTGTTAGATGAATTTAATGTATTAACTCCCATACTTCCCACCATTTTCTCCTCCATTTTCTGTTCATGACAAAATCTTTAAGTTCATTTTATCTTTCAGTAAATGTATCGAACCATTCTTTAATATTCTTTACTGCATGTCCAATTGTTTCTTCATCCATTACAAGTGCAAATCTTACATGTCCTTCACCATGCTTTCCAAATGCACTTCCCGGTGTACATAAAACTCCTGCATTTTCAAGCATTGCCATGCAAAACTCATTTGAATTATCAAAGCCATCAGGCAATGGTGCCCAGACAAACATTGTTCCTTCAGAATATGGAACCTTCCAGCCTATATCATTCAAACCTCCGCATAATGCATTACGTCTCTTCTCGTAATCCCTGCACTGCTGTTCAACGCCATCCTGTGGGCCGTTAAGTGCTGCTACGGCTGCCTTCTGTACAATAAAGCTCGTTCCATAATCGAACTGTGAACGTATTGTTTTAAACTTGCTTATTATCTGCTCATTTCCCAGCGCAAATGAAATTCTAAGTCCTGTAAGATTATATGTTTTTGAAAGCGAATTAAATTCTATCCCGACTTCTTTAGCACCCGGAACCGATAAAAATGAAAATCCCTTTCTGCCATCATACTCTATCTCCGAATATGCATTGTCATGTACAATTATAATATTGTATTTATTCGCGTATTCAACAAGACTGTCATAAAAACTTTTATCTACACATGTACATGTAGGGTTAAGTGGATACGACACTATCATCATCTTTGCTTTTCTGGCTGTTTCTTCCGGAATTCTGTCAAGTGCAGGCGCATAGTGATTATTTTCATCAAGCTCATAATATTCAATGGCTGCATCATTAAGATATGGTCCCATTGAAAAAATCGGATATCCGGGATCAGGTACTAAAACAGTATCTCCGGGATTGCATATTGCAAGTGCAATATGTGCAATCCCTTCCTGAGTACCTGCAACTGATGTCATTTCACCATAGTTAAGTTCAACACCATATCTTCTTTTATACCATGCAATTACTGCGTCCTTTAATTCATCTGTATCACCAAGAGAATATTTATAATTTTCAGTATCAACAGCTGCCTCTACAACTGCATCAAGGACATGATCAGCCGGCTTAAAATCAGGTGTTCCAACTGAAAAATTGTAAACCCGCTTTCCATTTTTGACCATCTGAAGCCGTTTTTCTTCAAGAATAGTAAATATATTTGGCTTAAAACTCTCTGCTTTATCTGAAAAATTAAATTTCATCCTTAGCCTCCAATTTATTCTGCAATTTATTTTTTAAGTGTTGCAAGTCTTTCTGTAACCTGAGATAACATCTGTGTATATTTCTCAAGCTTGGCTCTTTCTTCATCTACCTTTGCCTTCGGTGCCTTAGATGTAAACTTCTCATTATTAAGCATGCCATTACATCTTTTTATTTCACCGTTTAACCTGCCTTCTTCTTTCTTAAGTCTTTCGATTTCTTTTTCAATATCAACAAGCTCTGCAAAAGGAATATAAATTACTGCATCAGGAATTACTGTTGAAACAGCATCGTCATCTATTCCTTCTTTATCTTTCTGAATTACAACTTCACTTGCATAACCAAGAGTTGCAAAGAACACCCTGCCGTTTTCAAATATATTTCTTATATTTTCATTTTCTGACACTACATATACTTTTGCTTTTCTGCTTGGTGCAACATTCATTTCGGCTCTTACATTTCTTATATTTCTTACTGCCTGCTTGATAGTTTCAATTGCATTTTCATCTTCTGCAAAATTAAACTTCTCATTATATACAGGCCATGAAGAAATCATGATTGACTCTTCCTCATCCTGGATATTGCAGAATATTTCTTCTGTAATAAATGGCATATATGGATGAAGCAGTTTAAGTGCATCAATAAGAACAGTTTTTAATGTCCAGATTGCTGCTGTCTTAGTTGTATCTTCATCGTTATAAAGACGCGGCTTAACCATCTCTATATACCAGTCGCAGAACTCTTCCCAGATGAAGTCATTAAGCTTTTCAACCGCAATACCAAGTTCATATTTTTCCATATTGTCAGTTACTTCTTTGATAAGATTGTTCATCTTTGAGATTATCCACTTATCAGCATCTGTAAGATTCTCCGGCATATTTCCATCGGCCTTGATCTTATTATCAGGATCATTCATCATGATAAATCTTGATGCATTCCAGACTTTATTTGCAAAGTTACGGCTTGCTTCAACTCTCTCCCAGTAGAAACGCATATCATTTCCAGGTGCATTTCCTGTTATAAGTGTGTATCTTAATGCATCTGCACCATATTTATCAATAACTTCAAGAGGGTCAATACCATTTCCAAGAGACTTACTCATCTTTCTTCCCTGTGAATCCCTTACAAGTCCGTGGAATATTACCTTGCTGAATGGCTTCCTGCCCATATGCTCATAACCTGAGAATATCATTCTTATTACCCAGAAGAAAATAATATCATAACCTGTGATCAACACATCTGTAGGATAAAAATACTCAAGTTCTTCTGTCTTTTCAGGCCATCCAAGTGTTGAGAAAGGCCATAATGCTGATGAAAACCATGTATCAAGTGTATCCGGATCCTGGTAAACATTATTGCTGTGGCACTTAGGACATGTATGCACTTCATTTTCAGAAACAACCATCTCACCACAATCCTTACAGTAATATGCAGGAATTCTGTGTCCCCACCATAACTGTCTTGAAATACACCAGTCTCTTATATTATCTGTCCAGTTGAAATATGTTCTGTCCATTGATGATGGAATAAGCTCGATATCTCCTGACTTAATTGCTTCAACGGCAGGTTTGATAAGTTCATCCATCTTTACAAACCACTGCTGCTTAATCATTGGTTCAACTGTAGTTTTACATCTGTCATGTGTTCCGACATTATGTGTATGGTCTTCTACCTTAACTAAAAGTCCCTGTGCTTCAAGATCTGCTACCATTGCCTTTCTGGCTTCATATCTGTCCATTCCGGCATACTTTCCACCCAGATTATTAATTGTAGCATCATCATTTAAAATATTGATTTCAGGAAGGTTATGTCTTTTTCCAACCTCAAAATCGTTAGGGTCATGTGCAGGAGTAATCTTAACAACACCTGTTCCAAATTCCATATCAACATATTCATCGCCGATTATAGGGATTGTTCTGTCTGTCAATGGAAGCTTAACTTCTTTACCAATAAGATCTTTATATCTGTCATCCTTTGGATTTACGGCAAGTGCGCTATCACCAAGTAATGTCTCCGGTCTTGTTGTTGCAATTTCAACAAACTTTCCTTCTTCACCTGCGATTGGATAATTGATATGCCAGAAATGTCCCTGCTGTTCTACATGTTCTACCTCTGCATCAGAAATAGATGTTTTACATACAGGACACCAGTTTACTATTCTTGAACCTTTATAAATAAGCCCCTTCTTATAAAGATTGATAAATACTGTCTGTACAGCCTTTGAGCATCCTTCATCAAGAGTAAATCTTTCTCTGTCCCAGTCACATGAAGAACCAATCTTCTTTAACTGGCTTGTAATAGTTCCGCCGTATTTTTCTTTCCACTGCCATGTTCTCTTAAGAAATCCTTCTCTTCCAAGATCATGTTTATCAATACCTTCATCCTTTAAAGCATTTGTTACCTTAACTTCTGTTGAAATACTTGCATGATCAGTTCCCGGAACCCATAAAGCTTCATATCCCTGCATTCTTTTAAATCTTATAAGAATATCCTGCATTGTATTATCAAGTGCATGTCCCATGTGCAGCTTACCTGTTATATTTGGAGGTGGCATAATAATTGTAAATGGTTTCTTACTTTTATCTACCTCCGCATGAAAATACTTCTTATCAAGCCATTTCTTATATAATCTGTCTTCTATGTCGGCAGGATTATATGTTTTTTCTAATTCTTTCTTCATACCTTTTCTCCATTCCATTTATACTTTATATTTTAATTTTATAAGCTGCACGCGTCAGGAAACGTATCCTTAAATGTATGCAATAAAAAAAGCCCTCTGATGATTATAAATCAATCAAAGGGCGTAATATCAACGCGGTACCACCTTATTTTAACTGCTGAAAATGCAATCCTCATTAATCCTCTAACGCAGGAAATACGTTACCACCTAGTGCTTAAGTCTTCATAAAATGATAAATCTCTATCTGCTTAAGCTTCAGCAATCCAGCTCCAAAGCTACCTTCGGTATTTACTTTCCAAACCATCTTCCAGCCAAAGGATGATTCTCTCTGAAGGACAAACAATACCTACTCCTCTTTTTCACAGCCTTTAAATATACGCTTACTATGATAATATGTATCTTAAAAAAAAGCAAGTGATATTTTTATTATGGCTCCGGTATAGCTTCAGGCTTCCTGCCTGGCAGATTGTTTTTATATGATTAATCCAGTATTATCTGATCAACTGTAACAAAAACAAATCCCTTTGCCTTTAGTTCATCAACAATTTCAAGTGCGGCTGCAACCGAAGACGGATATATATCATGCAGCAGTATAATATCTCCACACTTTGTATTATCAACCACTTTTCTTACCACTCCCGAAATATCTGTTGTATCCCAGTCTTTAGGATCAACTGTCCAAAGCACCGGAATCATATTTATCTTCATTAGCAGTTTATTTGAATATGAACCATACGGTGGTCTTATATACTTAGGACATATTCCCGTCACCTTTTCTATTTCTTCATTTGTCTTTATAATTTCATTGCAGGCCTTATCTGCGCTTATTGCACTCAGCTGAACATGTGTATATGTATGATTACCTATAAGATGTCCTTCATCATTAATCCGTCTGACAAGTTCCTGGTTTTTTTCTATATTCTCACCTATCATAAAAAATGTAGCCTTTACATTTCGTTCCTTAAGACCGTCGAGAAGTTTCCCTGTTGTATCGCTTCTTGGCCCGTCATCAAATGTAATTGCCACCCTGTTCTCGTAACAGTCATTACATACTGCAGATAAAGCACTATGTCTATCCATTGTATTATTCTCCATAAACACTATAACAGCACATATTACCACCGCTATACATATACAGCCCTTAAATGCTCCTGTAAAACCATCCTGCCTTTGCATAAGCTGATTAAACTTTTTAAATACTTTAAACCTGTACAGCATTCCCACCACATAAATTTATTTTGTACTTAATTAGTATATAATTATGTGTCTTAAGCTTAAAATATAATATTTTTTCATAATCATCTGCTGTCTTCCTGCTTCAGAACCGGATTTCTAAACCATTGAACAAGAAGAGGAATCACCATCAGTACCCATACTATTGGCTCAGCAAGTATTATCCCCATATACCCTAAGACAGGAACAAGAAGTATAACAACAAGCACTTTTCCCACGAGCTCTACCATGCTCGAAATAACTGGTGTCCTGTGATCACCGATTCCCTGCATTGCGTTTCTTAATACTGTTATTGCAGCTGTCACAAAATATAAAAGTGTATCTATTCTTAAATACAGTGACGCTGTTTCTATAACTACGGGATCTTCAGTACTTGCTAAAGACTTTATCATCAATGGTGCAACTGTATAACTCAATACAGCCATAACTGCACTCCATATAACAGCCATTATGTATGCAGTACGAACCCCCTTCTTTATTCTTGATATTTTACCGGCTCCGAGATTTTGTCCACAGAATGTAGCCATTGTAGTGCCTAATACAGCAAAAATAAGCATAAAAAATTCCGTTATTTTTCTTGCTATAGTATGTGCATTTATAATTGATTTGCCAAATGTGTTAATTGATGTCTGCAACGCAACTGAACCAAATGAAACAAGTGAACTCATAAGCCCCATTGAACATCCACAGCTTATAAGTTTTACAACCATGTTTTTTTCAGCTTTTAAATCTTTTAAACCGAATCTTAAAATCTCATATTTTTTAAACATATAAACCATACAGCTTATCATAGCAAGCAACTGCGATAAAACAGTTGCTATTGCTGCGCCCTTAACACCCATTTCAAATCTGCTCATAAACACATAATCACCAGCTACATTTAATGTTACTGATATGGCAAGAAATATAAGCGGCGTTATTGTATCTCCTATTGCCCTAAGCAGCGCACAACAGACATTATAAAGCATCAGTATTGTCATACCCGCAAAAATTATAAAAATATAATCATATGATGTTGATATAAATTCCTCAGGTGTGTTCAGTATTCTTAACAGCGGCATTAAAAAAGTCAAAACAACTGCCGTAAGAATAACCGCCGTTATTATGCCAAGAGCTAACGACATGGCAACCGATTTTTTTAACCTTTCTTTGTCGCCGGCCCCGTAATAATTGGATGCAATAACTGCAAATCCATTGGTAAGTCCATTTAAG
This sequence comes from uncultured Lachnospiraceae bacterium, assembly GCA_934330725.1. Classification (GTDB taxonomy): domain Bacteria; phylum Bacillota; class Clostridia; order Lachnospirales; family Lachnospiraceae; genus Lachnospira. The sequence continues at coordinate 60,592 of CAKRGM010000010.1, forward strand.
AAGCCTATAACCAGTGTATTAACCGAATTAGTTGCTCCAACTGCAGCAAGCCCGTCATCTCCTAATATCTGACTTACCATCTTTGTATCAATAAGGCTGTATGCCAACTGTAAAACATTTGCAATAAGTACTGGTATTGCAAATGCAAGTATAAGTCTGGTAATATTACCTTTTGTCAAATCTTTCATATTTTTTTAATTTTGTCCTAACATTGCATCTAATTCTTCGCATAATTCTTTATGCTCACAATCAAGAGAAACTGCAAGTTCGCCATACAGCAATTTTCTTGCTGACATAAGCATCCTTAAATCTGCTGATTTCATTTTTCTTAAATTCTTTGCTCTTTCATTCTTAATATTATATAACGTACGAATAAGCCTCATAAGCTCAAATGCGTCCTGTGACTTAATCACTTCATCATAATCTCTTGGGCTTACAGCTTCATTGAGTGCTGTATCTTTCTTACAATTTTGTGCACGTACATACAATTTTTGTGCATCTTCTTTAGACATAACATAACGCATCATTACTTTTTTGCTTTCAACAGGGGAATATATTATTCCTTTATCATCATATACTGGCTGCAGAAAATAGTACTTACCTTCAATTCCCTTTATTGGCGGCTTGTTTATATCAACAATTTCACAAACACCAACAACTCCATATACAACTTTGTCATTTACTTCAAACATATCCGTACTTCCTTCCACATTTCTGGTTTTTATAATAGTATTTTACATACAATTGTCTTTATAAGTATACAACATTTTTTACAAATTTTCAAAAGGAACATGCACTGCGTGTTCCGTATCTTTACCGGACTGCTTTTTTTACCTTACCGGAAGTTACCGGGTAATTTGTTATTACAATAAAAAAACGGGACAAAATGTCCCGCTGTGAATCGAATGTTCTATAATTACAATATGTATGTATACTATGGCGACAATAAAATCACCATGTATCAATATAACGCAACTTTACCTGCGATACTGTTGTTTGCAACATAATAGCATAAATTATCTTCCGGCTTTACATACAGCTTTATATCTTTGATATCGATATTCTTTGATTTACAATCCTCAATCACCTTATTGTATAATTCAGTGTCATCAATCGTATTATTCTGGAATTCGACATGCAGTTCTTTTTTAATTTCCTGCTTTGCTGTTGTCTTTTTTGTCGCAGTTTTCTTTGCAGTAGTTTTCTTTTCAGTAGTTTTTTTGGCAGTTGTAGTACTTTTCTTTACTGCTGGCTTCTTCTCTGGTGCTTTTTTTGCTTCTGTTGTACTTACTGTCTGCTTCTCCTGTATATCCTTAACCTCTGCTTTTTCTTCTGCTTCTAAAGCAGCCTTTTTTGCCTTTGATGATTTAACTGACTTTGATGATGTGTTCTTTGATGCTGCCTTGACCGTTTCTTCTAACGGCTCAGTCTCCTGTACCTTAGATGTTTTCTCATCCTTTCCAAATACCATTGCGTTCTTTCCTGTCATTATAAAACCTCCCCATATAATATTTAGTTAACTAGCATGTAAGAAAATTCTTAATGCTGTTGAGTGCCATTTCTTCATCAGAACCTTCAGCAGAAATATTAACCTGTAGACCTTTCTTCAATCCAAATGCCATCATTCCCATGAGACTTTTCGCATTAATGTTCTTACCCTGGCTTTCAATAAATATGTGACTTTCGAACTTACACGCCGTCTGCACGAGCTGTGCAACAGGATTTTTGTAAGCTTTTTCAATGTCTGCAACTTCTACCATTTGTGTCATAGTTAATTTCACCTTAAACTTTCTTAGAATTTAGAAATCATCAATTGTCTATGAATAATTAAATCACTAAAAATATACTCTATCAAAACATATAAGTCAACACTCATATATTCTTTTTGGTAATAATTCATGTTTAAGGCAAGTTTTTTTACAACTTTTTATCTATATAGCCAATATTATACAACTCTTTCATCTGATCATCAATTACTTCTGATGCATCATAATCTTTTAACAGCTCTACCATTTTCTTAAGCCGTTCATCCTGTATCTGAAAATTTTCTGTCTTCTCAAGTATACGTCTTTTTAATTCTGGTACGCTGTCAAAATCCTGTTCTTTCTCAATGCCTGCTGCCCCTGCAAGCACTCCAAGTGCATATGCACATTCATAATTTCCTGTCATCTTTGCATTATCAAAACCCACCTTGACTGCCACTGCATTTTTAGCAAGAAGAGGTATCATAATCCATTCACCCTTTTCACAAATATTTTAAAAGCATTTTAGAAATATCACTATTGTTTTTCTAAAATTCTTTTTTAAATTCTGTTATATACTCTTTTACAGCTTCATTTGAATAATCTGTCGATTCAAGAAGCTTTATAAAATGTGAACCGACAATAGCTCCGTCAATTATATCTTTTAAAGGTTCCACATCTTTGGCTGTTCTTATTCCGAATCCCATCATAACCGGAATCTTACTTATTGCTTTTACTTCTTCAAGATAGCTTCTTATATCTTTATGGAAATTAGCACCCTTTCCAGTAACACCCATCTGTGACACGCAATATACAAATCCACGTGCATTTTCAAGAATTTTAGGGATTCTCTGCTTTGATACAGGTGATACCAGCTGAATAAGAATAGGCGCATTTTCATCAGCATTTATAATATCCTGTATATCCTTTTGTTCTTCAAGTGGAAGGTCTGGTACAATAAGTCCATCGATTCCGCACTCGATGCATTTTTTAATAAATGCTTCAAGGCCATAATGGAATATTGTATTATAATACATCATAAATATTATCGGAACCTGCGCACCTTCTTCACGCACCTGCTTAACAGTTTCAAATACTTTTTTAAGTGATGTTTTTGCCTGAATTGCTTTATATGAAGCATCCTGTATTACCGGACCATCTGCAATCGGATCTGAAAAAGGAACACCTAATTCAATAATATCAATCCCCGCTTCTTCCTGAACCTTTATAAGTTCCTTTGTCTTTGAAAGATTCGGAAGGCCTGCTGTTGTATATGTTATAAATGCTTTTTCGTTTTTCTGCTTTAACTGTTCTAACTTTGCCTCTATTCTGTTCATTACTTATTTGTCTCCTCTCCATTAAGATATTTCTGAATTGTAATAACATCCTTATCACCACGTCCTGACAGGCACACAACTATTATCTGGTCCTTTGTCATTTCTTTCGCTGCTTTCAACGCATATGCAAGCGCATGTGCACTTTCAATTGCCGGGATAATGCCTTCTTCCTTACACAGTTCAAGAAGTGCATCCATCGCTTCTTTATCAGTGATTGAAACATACTCAGCTTTCTTTGTATCCCTTAAATATGAGTGTTCAGGACCAACACCAGGGTAATCAAGACCTGCTGAAATTGAATGTGCAAGTTCTATATTACCATCATCATCCTGAAGCAGATAAGTTCTCATTCCATGAAGTATTCCCATTTTACCGAGTGCCATTGCAGATGCATGCTTTCCTGTTTCAACACCAAGTCCGCCAGCTTCGGCTCCAACAAGTTTTACGCCTGGTTCATCAACAAATTCAGCAAACATACCAATTGAATTTGATCCACCTCCGACACATGCTGTTACAAGATCCGGAAGTCTTCCTTCTTTCTCTAATATCTGCTTTTTTGTCTCAACGCTTATTATTCTCTGGAATTCTTTTACCATCTTAGGATATGGATAAGGTCCTACAGCTGAACCGATAATATAAAATGTATCTTCTGCTCTTTCAGCCCATGTTCTTATTGCTTCATTTGTTGCATCCTTTAATGTTGCACTTCCTGTTGTTACCGGCTGTACTTTTGCACCGAGTAATTCCATTCTGAATACATTTAACTTCTGTCTTTCAATATCTTCCGCACCCATATACACAGTACATTCCATACCAAACAGTGCTGCTACAGTTGCTGTTGCAACTCCATGCTGTCCTGCTCCTGTTTCTGCTATAACTTTCTTTTTACCCATTCTTTTAGCAAGAAGCACCTGTCCTATACAGTTGTTGATCTTATGTGCTCCTGTATGGTTTAAATCCTCCCTTTTGAGATAAATCTTTGTACCATATTTTTTACTGAGCTTTTCAGCAAAGTAAAGTGGTGTTTCCCTTCCGACATATTCTTTTAAGTAGTACTTATAATCCTTTATAAATTCAGGATCATGAATAGCCTCCTCAAATGATTTGTCAAGCACTTCCAAAGTGTTCATTAATGACTCTGACACATACTGTCCACCAAAATCACCAAAGTATCTCTTATCCATTTTTCTTCCTCCATAAAATAATTTTTAAATAGGCGTTTTTGAAACGCCGTAAGCTGCATAAATACAGCATTTTTATTACCAAATTCTGATTTCTTCTCGAAATCATTTCTATGCATCAACGGGCAGAACCCGTAAATACCCTTTTAAACCATATATTCACAATAACTACAACTATTATGTTTAAACCCAAATTCTTTTATATCTTCATTTTCATGGTCCTTTCTTGCCAGCAGCTCTATTTCCTTTAATCTGGCATCTACACTTTGTACTTCATATTTATTTGCCTTATAGACAGCATATAACTTTACTTTTATAAGATCATCCAGTTCCTCCCACTCAGGCTCTGTTACATAATCTTCCTTGAATTCATTTTATACTTTTCATCAGCATTACCCAATTCAACTTTTTTGATATGTAGTTCTCCAAAATAAATAGTTGTCCAAAAATTCAAATCACATAACTCCAATGTTTTTTTGATATATACACTATCCCATTTTTTGTTTTATCACATTAAATTTATCACTTTTGAACATGTAAATACTTGTCATCGGTTCGATAGCATATTTTCCTTATTTCAATTTTCCATTCTTCATTTTTAACCTCTCTTACTCGATTTCATCCATACAATCTATGTGTTACATTTCCATCTTGGATAATCCACTCAAATCTTCCCACTACTCCATTTAATAAACCATCCATCTGATACAATGTTGTATTATTCAATGGGGTTTTAGTTGCATATCCATCATAATTGTCAACTATATCATTAAAGCCGTGTGCTTGAGCTGTCGCAGGAAATTCTTTTACAATTTGAGGTTTGCCCGTTTTTTTCATTTATCTTGTAGATTGGATTTACATCATCTACTTTCAAAGCACTTCCTGTTCTTGGACTATCTAAAATATCATTATATATGGTCAACAGGGTCGCTTAAAAATCGTCAAGATAAATATTACAAAAAATATTTTTCTACTTCTTCACAATGTTTCAACGTGTTTTTTCCCATATATTGCTTACATTGTTCAAGAGTATAATGTCCTTCATCTGCTAATTGCTCTAATACTGTAAAATCTAAAACTTCTTTAATTTTTACATCTTCACATATTACCATATTCTCCAAAAATGAAAATACCTTATTTATTTCGATTCTTTTTTTATTCTGGACGATATGAAGAATATATGGGACTATAACCATACCAAACACTATATGCATCCCATCAGTTTCATCTATCAAATTTTCTTTTTCTTTAACCTCAAAAAAAGAGTAGCCTTCTGGGATTTCTTCTTTAAAAGTTTTATATAGTTCATCATATTTCATATACTATCACCTACCTAGCGCACTGTATAAATCTTCTAATTCTTAACCAATAGCATCTACTAATCTTTTATCTACCCAATTGCCGCTCATTTGTTTTCCATATGAAAAATCAGAAAAAACCTCAGTTTCTTTCTCTGCTTAAAAACCACATTAACCTTGATTAAATTGTTCCGATTTCTTTTTATAATCATTACTATACAGCTACAGGCAGAAATCGTAAATATCCTTTGACTGCTATGCTTTGTAGGTTGTTGGACGTCCGAAAGTATAACCCTAATAAATTTAATTCCGAGTCCAAAATAATTCCAAGTTACTTTTTGAAATTTTTTCAATAAAAATATCCTTGCATTCGATATGCATTTCCATAATAGACAAATCTAAATCCACTTTATAGAAATTGGCATTTTCACTTTCAAAAACAGAAATATCTTGTCCAAAATAACCAAGTTGCGATTTTCTCATATCCCTTACTTTAGTAATTTTTCTTCTATTAGCATCTGTTTTATATAATACCTTGTAGCAAGATGAAAAACATATTTTCCAACAAGTTTCCTCATCATTATCAATAAGCATTTCTACTTCATCTCCAAAATAAGATGCATTCAAATCCAATATCTCAGCATCCCAATAATCTGTTTCATCAATTAATTTCTGTATTTCGTTATTCATCCTATTCATCAAATTCCTTTCTAATCATTATAAGGTATATGACCTGTTGGGTCTTTAGGTGATACAACATTTCCATTAATATCTAAAGGATTCTTAGAAGCTGCAGCTGATACCTTTGGTATCTTCACACCATTCCAGGAATCGGCATGGTTGGTGCTGCTACTATTCTTGCTGAAATCGGTGATATAAGCAGATTTAAAAATTTCTCTGCATTAGTTGCCTTTGCAGGCATTGATCCAACTGTGCGTCAGTCGGGTGAATTTAACAGCACACATAACCATATGTCAAAACGTGGTTCACCTTACTTAAGACATGCCATTTTTCTTGTTGCCACCACATGTTCTTTGTGTAATAGTCCCTTGAACGCCTATTACACAAAGAAACGTGACCAAGGTAAACATCACTTAACCGCCACTGGAGCTGTGGCAAGAAAACTTACTACCATAATCTATGCAGTATTACGGGATGGTAAGCCTTATGAACCTAAGAAGTTCTGTTAATGTCTGGTAGTAGGACTATGATTTAAGCCTGCTTGTGGGGAGGCTTAGTTGTGATGTTCATTTTTTCTTCCATATTATACTCACGTTTTCCTGACAAACACTCTAAGAAATACAGCCATTCATTTTTGCCAACCTCTTCTTCGCCACTGGCATAATGTTTTAATGTAAAATAAGCATCTGTTATCAGTTCCTCGTCTGAGTCATATATTTTTTCACAATCAAAATTGTCAATTAAACATTCCATTAATACATATTTATCTATATCACCTTTTACAACTTTTTCTATTATTTTTTCTATTTCATTATGATACATATCAAACTCCTAACTAATGCGACTTGTTTATCAATTGCCCAGATGATATTCTTACAGCATCAAAGTCTCTGTGAATAATATATCCCCTGGCATCTGTAACTTCATGAAGCAAATATTTTGTTCCCAATTCATCACTATACCTATATACCATAGAAGTTCCTCCTTCGGTAGATGCACGGGAACTCATTACCCTTTTATTCAACAATGAAAAATCTTCTCCTCTAGCTTCAATCTGTCCAATTTTATCTATTATGGCTTTATCTGTATAAAATTTTCCATTTCGATTTTCAATATTAGTCAGAAAATCTGCTGTAGTATCATATTCCCCACTTGACTTCCCATAGCTGGTCTCACTTCCTCCTCCAGCAGCATCACCATCATCTCTGTTCTTCATCTCATCTAAGCTTTTCCGCCTGAAGTAATCTTTTTCCCTTAGCGAATATATCTCATTATAATCCACTTTAT
>CAKRGM010000011.1 GCA_934330725.1 uncultured Lachnospiraceae bacterium
GAAAGACCTTGAGTTCATTATAAACTCTTGGTCTTTCTTTTTTTCGGGACTATTCTTTTTTCACAGCCCCTTTTTTCGTTTCATGCCTGATGATTACAGGGAGGACAGGCGTCTTGTGAAGAAATTCAATCTTTATTATTTCCATGCATTAATTATTATGATTTAAAAATTATTGTGATTAAAAAAGCCGCATAAACACTGGGAATAGGAGAACAGTGAAATGTGGATTAGTGGTTGTCTTACAATGAAGAAAATCAAGAAGAAGTTTGTTGTAATGAAAGTATAGATGGAAATGATTGCAGAAAATGCAATGGCATAGTACTAAAGTACTATTGTAATATATGTAAAATTATGTAATTATAAAACAGGTGGCATTATGGATAGTTGTATATTATATTATCAATTATTATTATAAAAACAGTATATTAGTTAGAAAAATGAATCAGGGAATTAAGAAGTGTCACCTGTAAAATATGTTTTTTGAGGAAACCTGAAATATTTTAATGAAAGGAAAAAAATTATGGTAGTAGTTAATACGGATTATATTCCGGGAAGAGAATTTGATGTGATTGGACTTGTTTCAGGATGTTGTATTATGTGTAAGAATATTGGTAAAGACATAGGTGCATCATTTAGAAATATGGTAGGTGGAGAGATGCAGGCATATACACAGCTTATCGTAGAGTCACGTGACCGTGCGATTAATTATATGGTTGCACAGGCACAAAGCTATGGTGCAGATGCTATTGTCAATGTAAGATTTTCAGCACCTGATGTTGTCCAGGGAGGATCAGAAATCCTTGTTTATGGAACAGCGGTTAAGTTTAAGTAAGTTTAAACAAGTCTGTCCGATATTCGTATATCGTGAAGCTGCCGCTTTACTTTTATGCTAATATCGGGGGCGGGGCAAAAGCCTGAACCTGCTTTTGTGCAGGCACATAGTGGCTTTAGGCTTTTGCCGCTGGCATCATGTTAATATAATAATTGATATGATATGGATGTTATGAAATGAAGATACTTATAATGTTTAAAGGTGGAGTAGAAACACAGGAATATTTCAGTGTTGAGATGGCTCGTACATTTGAAAGTACCGGTTTTAAAGTTTACTGGTATGATATGATGCTTCAGCAGGAAAGTGCAAAACTGTTAAAAGATTTTTATAAAATGCATTTAAATGATGAGTTTGCCGCATTTACATTTAATTTTAATGGAATTGCCGGTGAATCCGGACTATATGATGATGAGACAGGTATTAGCTTCTGGGACGATGCAGGCATACATGTTTATAATATGGTTGTTGACCATCCGTTGTATTATCACAGATATATGAAGTTTGTTCCCCAAAAGTACACACAGATATGTATAGATAAGAATCATGTAAAATATATGAAAAAATACTATAAAGATATAAAATTTTATGGTGAGAATGGATTTTTACCGCTTGGGGGAACTGATTTAAATGAATCAGCACATATATTTGATAATATGGACTATGAACCAATGAACAGACGCAGATTTGATGTAGTATTCACCGGTAATTATACGCCACAAAGATATCTGGATAAGAGCCTTGAAAATGTGGGAAAAGATTACAGGGATTTTTATTATTCTGTTATAGAAGAGGTTATAAGTAATCCTGATAGTCTGATTGAAGATATTACTGAAAGAAAGATTATACAACAAGTTAAAAGTGATGCTTCAGATGATGAAATAAGGGAATTTATGCCTCAGATGATGTATGTTGACCTGTCAGTGAGATTTTATTTTCGTGCAAAAGTCATAAAAACACTTGTTGACAATGGAATAAAGGTAAATATATGCGGGGCTGGATGGGATATGCTTAAATGTGAGCATCCTGAAAATATCATTTCAATTGGAAATGTGGATTCCAGAAAATGTCTTGAAATGATAAGCCAGTCAAAGTTGTCATTAAATGTAATGCCATGGTTTAAGGATGGAGCGCATGACCGTGTGTTTAATTCAATGTTAAATGGGGCGGTCTGTGTGACTGATACAAGTAAATATTTAAAGAGTAATTTTACAGATAATAAAAATATTGTGTTTTATAATCTGCGTGATATTGAAAGGCTTGTACCTGTTGTAAAAAATCTGTTAAAAGATGATGAAAAATTGCAGAATATAGCAGACAGTGCATTTCATCTTTGTAAAAAGGAACATACCTGGGGAAATAGAGCTGTAAGAATAGGTTCCCTGATAAATGAGGACTTTATCAATAAGGATTGACAGTTAAACTGTAAAATATTAATAAACAGTAATGATATTAATAGCAAAAAAAGGGTAGAAAAATTATACAATATGTGTTATATTTTTAACGATGTGATGTGTTTTGATACATCGTACAGGATAATTAAATTATAAAATATTTTTAATGGAGGCCATTATGAGAAAGATTATTGTAGCAGGAAACTGGAAAATGAACATAACACCAAGTGAAGCAGGCAAGCTTGTTAAAACTCTTGCACCAAACTTAAATAATGATGATGTAGATATCATTATGTGTGTTCCGGCAATAGATATTGTTCCTGTTGTTGAAGCTGTAAAAGAAGCAGGCGTTAATGTTGGCGTTGGTGCTGAAAATATGTACTTTGAAGAAAAAGGTGCATTTACAGGTGAAATTTCAGCTGATATGATTACAGATGCAGGTGCTAAATATGTTATCATCGGACATTCAGAAAGAAGACAGTACTTCAAGGAAGATGATGCTATGCTTAATAAGAAGATAAAGAAAGCAATTGAGCACAAAATCGTTCCAATCATCTGCTGCGGTGAAACACTTGAGCAGAGAGAAGCCGGTGGATATATTGATTTCATTAAGGGTCAGATTACAGCTGCATATGAAGGAGTTTCAAAGGAAGATGCTCTTAATACAGTTGTTGCTTATGAGCCAATCTGGGCTATTGGAACAGGTAAGGTAGCTACAACAGAGCAGGCACAGGAAGTATGTGCTGAAATCAGAAAAGTTATTGCTGATTTATATGATGCTGCAACAGCTGATTCAATCAGAATTCTTTATGGTGGAAGTGTTAATGTTAAGAGTGCTCCAGAATTATTTGCACAGCCTGATATTGATGGTGGTCTTATCGGTGGCGCAAGCTTAAAGCCAGACTTTGGTACAATCGTAAACTATAATAAGTAATCAGTCTGTAGGGTTACGCCATGTAATTGTTATAGTATAAATATAAATAAAGTCCCGCTTCTTTTAGTATATTCTTTATTAGCAGATTACTACTAATTGAAACGGGATTTATTATTAACAGGTAAAAAATATGTATAAGAAATGCGCATGGAAATGTGAGTTGGCATGTTGGTAGTTGGTACATTGATTGATATATGGTTTTGTACAAATTCGAAATGCGGCTTAAAGTGACGCAGGAATGGAGATTATTATGAAGAGTATGACTGTAAATATCATAAGATTAATACTGCTGTTGATATCTGCAGGGTGTGTCTGTATAGCAGTTGCAACAAAAACATTAGGAGCATTGTTTATTACAGGAGTAGTTCTCTTGCTTGCTGCATCTGTTCTTGGTTTTGTTGCACGTTTTCTTGGCAAAAAGGAAGCAAAGAAGGAAGCACAGACAGAAGAATCAGGGAAAGAAAAATAAGTGATTGACACACAAAAGCAGCGTATGATATAATATCACTCGTTCGCGGATGTGGCGGAACTGGCAGACGCGCTAGACTTAGGATCTAGTTCGAGAGAGTGCAGGTTCGATTCCTGTCATCCGCATAAATATATAGTATAATGAAAAAGAAGGTCTTAGGTATAAGGCTTTCTTTTTTATTTTTATTGCTTTGTGCTTTTTATATATGAAAGCCATTTTGACACATCGGTAAAAGTTGTGTATAGTATTCCTTAAGAGATACGATAATAAAAATAATATTCTGGAGGAAAAATATGTCTGAATATGTAATTGAAAATGATGTTCTTAAAGTAACTGTTAATTCAAAAGGATGTGAGTTATCATCTGTTGTCAGAAAGTCGGATAATAATGAATATATGTGGGATGCAAAACCTGATATATGGAAAAGACATGCACCGGTACTTTTTCCTATAGTAGGTAAGTATAAAAATGATTCCGTGAAATATGAGGGAAAAGATTATCATTTGACACAGCACGGATTTGCAAGAGATATGGAGTTTACACTTGTGTCAAAAGAGAGTGATGAGATTGTTATGAAGCTTGAGGAAAATGAAGATACACTTACAAAGTATCCATTTAAGTTCAGGCTTGAATGTGGTTTTAAGCTTGAGGAAAATAGTATAAAGGTTTCATGGAAGGTTGTAAATACAAATGATAAGGAAATGTATTTCAGCATCGGAGGACATCCAGCTTTTGTAAGACCTGCTGGCAAGGGCAGTCTTGCAGGAGCAGAGATATCTTTTGATACATCAGAAAAGAGTGTTAACTATAAGCTTTTGAATGCAGACGGACTTGTTGAGGATAAGGTATATGAACTTCCTTTAACAGATGGCAGGGCTGTACTTACAGAAGAGATGTTTAATAATGATGCACTTATATTTGAAAACAGCCAGACAGGCAGGGTATCACTATCAGATGAAGGAAAAACATTTGTAACGGTTGAATTTGATGCACCTGTATTCGGAGTATGGGCTCCTGTTAATAAAAAGGTTCCGTTTGTGTGCATAGAACCATGGTATGGAAGAGCTGATGGCGCTGACTTCAATGGAGAATTAAAGAACCGTGAATGGGGTAATACGCTTGAAGCTGCAGAAACATTTGATAAGTCATATAAAATCATTTTCGGTTAATTAAATAATATGTCTGTTTTTCCGATATATATATAAAGGAGTAATTGAATTCAGAGGGGGAGAAAACAATGAAACGGCATATATGGAGAAAAGATTTATCTGATAACAGAGACAGAGGCTTTTCACTAATTGAAATTATTGTTGTAATTGCAATAATGGCAATACTGGTTGCAATACTTGCACCCAATATTACCAGGTATATATCTAAGGCAAGGCGGCAGACGGATATAAATAATGGAACTGAGATAGCTAATGCTGCAATACGTGTAATGACGGCTGATGACTTGGTTGATGGTAAAGTGGGCGGAAAGTATATGACAATGCTGGCATGGAATAAGGATGCAGAATATAGTGGTGGGACAGATGTATACTCAAAGATTTTTGAGGATATTGGCAGTGTACCTAAACCGTCATATCTTAAGGATGGATTTTTTGTTGTCAGAATAAATTGTTCTGATGATAAGAAAAAAGGTGATCCTACTTTATGGACTATCAGGAATGTATATTTGGTAGACAGGTTAGGAGATACGGAAGGGTATGAATTATATCCTGATGGTTCTAAATTCCTGAATAATTGTGAAAAGGTAAAAATTCAATAAAGGCAGTAATTATAAATTTATGAAAACAATTATAAACAAATATATTAAGCAGGCAGCGGTGATTATTTCGATAGCAATAATGACTATTATTGCTGAGGCATTGGGAAATACAGAAATAATAATACCGGAATTTGCTGCTTTACTGACAGGCGGGTGGCTGGTAAAATCGCAGCCATGGCGTGTAAATAATATGAGGCTGATATTGCTTATGGGCATATCAGCCTTTGCAGGTGTATTGGTGGTAAAATATATTCATATTCCGCTTTTTTTACAGCTGCTTATTATACTTATATTCCTTGCAGTTATGCTTACGGTTTCGGGTACAGCTATGTATCCTGTTATATCAGCAGCAATATTGCCATTGATTATGAAAACGGACAGCTATATATATGCATTTGCAGCGGTGATAATGGCAGTAGTTATCGTTTTAGTGAGAATGTTTTTTGAAAAAATCGGACTTTGCGAGAAATCTGAATTTAAAAAGCAGAAAATTAATATTTTCGTAAGTTTTGCAAAGTGGGTTGCAGTTATAGCAGGCGTCAGTATTATGGCTTGCATTGGCATAAATACAGGAAACATTTTCTTTATTGCGCCACCGCTTGTTGTGATATATGTAACTCTGCTTGATGAGCAAAGCAGTGTATCAGAAAATCCTGTAATGGTATTTATAATGGTAATGCTTTGCAGTATAACAGGTGCCTTATCAAGAGTACTTTCTGTGATGTACGGTATTCATGCAACAGTTGTTGCGGTAATTGCAATAACTCTTGTAATGATTTTTATGAAAAAACTTAAGTTTTATTTTCCACCGGCAGCAGCGCTTGCATTACTGCCGATGATTATTAAATCAGATGTTGTTCTTATATATCCGTTACAGGTAAGTGCCGGTTGTGTTGCATTTATTTTAATGGCTGAACTCATAAGAAAGAAGATTTTCAGGATGGATTAGCAGGAAGCTGTTGACCATTGGCATCCATTTTAAAATTCTCACGGATAATCATTTGTGATATAGGTATAAATGTAAATCCTTTCTGCTCAAGCGTCGATATCATTGTATCCAGAGCATCTGCAGTGAATTTTGCACCATTGTGGCAAAGGATTATTGCGCCGTTATCGAGTGCTTTGTGCTCGGTAACGGTTTTTATTATGTTATCGACACCATAATCTTTCCAGTCAAGGGAATCAACAGACCACTGTATAGGATAGTAGTTTATTGAATATGCAGTTTTAATCAGTGTAGAGTTGTAATCTCCATAAGGCGGTCTGAATAAAAACATCTGATATCCGGTAAGTTCCTTTACTTTATCAGTTACAGACTGAAGTTCCTGTTTTTGTTCATTTACGGATAATTTGCTCATCTGTTTGTGATTCTGGCTGTGGTTGCCAAGGTCGTGACCACGCGAATATATTTCTTTTACTTTGTCAGGATAGGCATCAACCCACCCGCCAGTCATAAAAAATGTGACTTTAACATTATGTTTATCGAGGATATCAAGTATTTTTATTGTATCAGAATCTCCCCATGCAGCATCGAAAGACAGTGAAATATATTTTTTACCTTCAGAGTTGGTCTTATCGACGCAGTATATAGGAAGGTCTTTTTTTCCGGCTGAACAGTTACCGATTATAGAACCACCGCCAATTCCTTTTTTATTGGAAGTGTCTGCATTGGTGCCGTTTTCATTTGCATCGGGCGATGAAGATGTAGTATTTTCGTTAAAGTTATTGTTTCCTGTAGAGTATATATTGTCTTTAATGTGTGAGGAAAGGTTTGAACCTGTACTTGCAGGAGTATTTGCATTTGCAAGTGGAACTACGTAAAAGAAAAAGACCAGTACGGTGATACCTACAAGAAATATTGGAAGTTTTATTGCAAGTGGAATATCAGAAAAGTGTTTTTTTATGTTATGGATATGTAAATGAAATCTGGAATCTGACATGATATTCTCCATTCCGAAGCGTATCTGTAAAATAGCAGGGACCTGTAAAAACAGGTGCCTGTTATGATTTATTACAGATAAATGCGTATCAAATAATGTGGTTTATATATGTATATTTTATTAATAATAAAAACATACATTGGAATAGAAAATATTAAAAAAGATTTTTATATAAAGTAATTAATTAAGATTCACATTGAGTGAACATGTTGAGACGTTAAACTCATTTCCAAGTATTTTTTTACATAGGGAAACACAGTATTCATATGAAAATGAACTGCAGCCCTCATCTTTTCGTATGGCATTATCCTGCGCAAGCTGATTGTTGTAATCCTGAAGTTTATAGGTGGTTATTTCGGCATGTCCAAATTTTTTATGGGTTACAACCGGGGTAAGACTGTAGCTTTTTATGCGGTGAGAACCGTCAGCCTCTTTTATAAGCGTAATATCTGCCATTCCGCCAATCATTCTTGGCATCTCGCTCTGATTGGAAACGAAATTGCCAAGCGAATAATATACAAGCATCTGGTGGCCATCTGAACCCGTAAGCATTTCCACAGGCTCAAGAACGTGTGGATGGGAGCCAATCACAACATCAACTCCGAGGCTTAAGAAAAGATTGGTCCAGTATTTCTGGTTACTGTCCGGCTGATAAACATATTCAGTTCCCCAGTGCGGGCATACAATGACCATATCAGCAAGTTCTTTTGCTCTTGTAACATCTGCTCTTATTTTGGTTTCGTTCAGGATGTTGACGCAATATGGCATTGAAGATGGAATCTCTATTCCGTTAGTGCCATAGGTATAATTAAGAATTGCAACCTTGAAGTCATTTTTTTCATATACATATATTTTGCCGGCATCATCAGGATTATTGAAAAGCCCCAGTACAGCCATTTCAGGGTGTTTTGTTTTCCAGTAATTTGTACAGTTATTAATACCTTTGACGCCTTTATCAAGAGAGTGGTTAGTTGCATGAAGAATAACATTAAAACCGGCTTTAGCTTCTGCATCACCTATTTCATAAGGACTGTTAAAGCATGGATAGCCGGAAAGACCAAGACCGGTTCCGCCAAGAATAGTTTCCTGATTAACTATACGTATATCAGAATTGTTGATGTCATTTAAAATATTTTTAAATAAATGATCAAAATTGTATGATCCGTCTGTCAGTTTTCCACTGTTATAAACACCTTCATGAATAAGCATATCACCTATCATCATAATATTTATAGAAACAGGTTCGCTTTTTGTATAAGTAGTTGAAGCGTCAGCAGCAGTGCCACCACTTAAAGAATTGTCTTTGTCAGTGGATGTTGAAGCGGTTTCATCATTATTGGTTCCGGCTGCTTCGGATGCGGTTTCTGACAGGACTTCTGACGATTCCGCTGTATGGGCGTCGGCCGAAGCAGGTGTGCTTTTATTATTAAAATGTAAAAAAGCAAGCAGTACACCGGATAAACACAGAGCAGAAATTACTAAAATAAATGCTGCAATATGTTTTCTGAAAAAAACAGCATTTTTATTTGTCTGAGCTTTATCAGACTGCCTGTTTTCAGTCTTTAGTTTTTTAATTACTATTGTGTCTGGTTTATCCTTGGTTTTATTTTTCATATTTGGCCCTCGTATTTTATATTTTTTAAGATTAGATTATTGTGAAACTATGTACTCATACATCAATTTCAGAGTGATTTGTACACTATAATAATGTTTCGAACAATTATGAAAATATGTTACCTTATAAAAAAAATATCTTCAAGCAAAATAGTTACAAAAATTAAAAAAATATGTCGATTAATGACATTGCTATATACAAAATAAGCAAAAATGTTGTATATTAGTACCGATGGGCAATTGGGGATAATCCGTTTGCTGATAAATATAAATACGCCAAAGGCGTAAAATGGAGGTTTTTATGGCTAGATATACCAGAAATGACATATTCAGAATGGTGGAAGAAGAGGACGTTGAATTTATACGACTCCAGTTCACCGATATATTCGGAACTCTTAAAAATGTAGCTATTACTTCAAGCCAGCTTGAAAAGGCGCTTGATAATAAATGCATGTTTGATGGTTCATCTGTTGAAGGATTTGTAAGGATAGAAGAGTCGGATATGTACCTTTATCCTGATTATGACACGTTTGAAATCTTCCCATGGAGACCACAGCAGGGAAAAGTTGCAAGGCTTATATGTGATGTTTATACACCGGATGGCAAACCATTTGCAGGCGATCCAAGAAATGTTCTTAAAAGGGTGGTAAAAGAAGCGCAGGATATGGGATATATGTTTGATGTTGGACCGGAATGCGAATTTTTCCTTTTCCATACAGATGATGACGGACTTCCAACAACACTTTCACATGAAAGAGCGGGATATTTTGATCTTGGACCAACAGATCTGGGCGAAAATGTAAGAAGAGATATGGTACTGACTCTTGAGGATATGGGATTTGAAATCGAGGCATCCCACCATGAAGTAGCACCAGCGCAGCATGAAATAGATTTTAAGTATGATGAGGCAATAATTACAGCTGATAATATAGTTACATTTAAGCTTACAGTAAAGACAATTGCTAAGCGCCATGGGTTATATGCAACATTTATGCCAAAGCCAAAGTACGGAATAAATGGCTCTGGAATGCATGTAAATATGTCACTTGCATCACTTGATGGAAAAAATGTTTTTGCAGATGAGAATGATGAACTTGGACTTTCAAAGATTGCATATCATTTTATCGCAGGAATTATTAAGCATGCCAAGGGGATGACAGCAATAACCAATCCGCTTGTTAATTCATATAAGCGACTCGTTCCGGGTTATGAAGCGCCGGTTTATATTGCATGGTCAGCTACTAACAGAAGTCCGTTGATAAGAATACCATCATCAAGAGGTAATTCAACAAGAGTAGAGCTTCGTAATCCTGATCCTTCAGCTAATCCGTATTTAGTTCTTGCATGCTGTCTGGCAGCAGGACTTGACGGAATTAAAAGAAAGCTTGAAGTTACAAAGAGTGTAGACTGTAATATATATGATATGACAGACGAGGAAAGACAGAATGCCGGAGTTGAAACACTTCCGGATAATCTCTATGATGCTGTCCTTGAACTTAATAAAGATAAGTTTATATGTGATGTGCTTGGAAAGCATATTACTGAAAAGTATACAGAGGCTAAGCTTCATGAGTGGAATGAATATCGTACAAGGGTTTCACAGTGGGAGATTGATGAATACCTTTATAAGTTTTAACTGATAGAAAACTGATACATCCGGTATCCGCGAAATACGTCAGCAAGCATGACAGCAGTTTAAGTTGGTGAAAGATGTGTTAAAAAGTATTATCAGAGTATATTAAAACGGAGGAAGAGGTATGGCAACACTGATTGTAGCATTTCCCAAGATTGAGGAGGCTAAGGCAATCAAAAATTTGTTAGTAAGAAAAGGCTATGATGTTGCAATTCCATGTACTACAGGCGCACAGATTATAAATCAGGCAGATGTCCTTTCAGATGGAATTATTATTTGTGGGTATAAGTTGTCTGATAATATGTTGTATTCTGAAGTATATGATTGTAAGCCTAAAAGTTTTGAGCTTTTACTTGTAGCCTCTCGTAATTTATGGGAAAACTGTCAGGATAATGATATCGTCTGTGCATCAATGCCCATAAAGGTAAACGATCTTATTGCCACAATTGAGATGATGCTTCAGGCGCAGGTCAGACGGCGTAAAAAGCTGCGTTCGCAGCCTAGGCGCAGGAGCCCGCAGGAACAAAAGGTAATAGATGATGCAAAAGCATTGCTGATGGATAGAAATAACATGTCAGAACAGGAAGCATTCAGATACATTCAGAAGTGCAGTATGGACAGTGGTAACACAATGGTTGAATCTGCATCAATGATTCTTGATATTTTTTCAGATATTGCATAAATGTAATGCAGAAATGGAGGCATATATGAAATTTACGAAAATGCATGGCATAGGTAACGACTATGTATACGTCGATTGTACGAAGGAAGAATTAAGTGAACCTTCAAGGCTGGCAGTAAAGGTAAGCGACAGACATTTTGGAATAGGTTCGGATGGACTTATACTTATAAAAGCTTCTGATAAGGCAGATTTCTTTATGGAGATGTACAATGCGGACGGTTCACAGGGGAAAATGTGTGGAAACGGAATAAGATGTGTTGGTAAATACGTATATGATAATGGGCTTACTGATAAGACAACAGTTAAGATAGATACGTTATCAGGAGTAAAGACATTACAGCTTCATTTAAAAGACGGTAAAGTAGAAACGGTAACAGTTGATATGGGAGCACCAATACTTGAGCCTGATAAGGTGCCGGTTGATATAAATGCATTTAAGGAGAATTCTGAAATGTCAGGTGACAAACCGGTTATTTCAAAGACTCTTGAAGTTGCAGGAAAAGAATACAAGGTAACATGTGTATCAATGGGCAATCCGCATGCCATAGTATATCTTGATAAGGATATTGATATAAAGAAGTTTGAAATTGAAAAAATCGGACCTGCATTTGAAAATCATAAAGCATTTCCAGACAGAGTAAATACTGAATTTATACAGGTTATTGATAAGGACAACCTTAATATGCGTGTATGGGAAAGAGGCTCCGGAGAAACACTTGCATGCGGAACAGGAGCATGTGCAAGTCTTGTTGCCACAGTTCTTAATGGTCTGTGTAATAGTACTGCAACGTTGCACCTGCTTGGTGGGGATTTAAAGATAACTTGGGATCAGGAGAAGAAAACGGTATTTCTTGAAGGCCCTGCAGAGGTGTCATTTACAGGTGAATACCACGAATGATGTTTGATGAGAATGGAGAATAGTGTAATGTGGATTAATATGATATCAGAAAAGACAATGGATGCATTTCTTGAAGAATTGTCTTCATCCAGTCCTGTTCCGGGCGGTGGCGGTGTAAGTGCGTATGCAGCGGCAGCCGGAATGGCGCTGGGACTTATGGTAGCAAATCTTACGACCGGTAAGAAAAAATACCAGCAGTATCAGCAGGAAATCGATGTTATGCTTGTCGATATGAATAAGAGAATGGAAAGTTTTAAGGAATATATTGACAAAGATGCGCAGGTTTTTGAGCCACTGTCAAAGGCATATGGTCTTCCAAAGACAACACAGGAAGAAATAAACCTTAGAAATGAAGTACTCGAGAAAAATCTTTTTAATGCGGCGCAGGTGCCTCTTGAACTTATGCAGGCTGTATATGATGCAATGGCGAAGATGGAAAGAATGGCTGTTATTGGAAGCCGTCTTGCAATAAGCGATATAGGAGTTGGAATCCAGATGCTTAAGGCCGCACTAAATGGAGCTTCGTTTAATGTTTACATTAACACAAAGTTAATGAAAAACATAACAATTGCAGATGATATGAATGCTAAGGCTGACAGGCTCATAGCTGATGGCAATGCACTTGCAGACAGGATAAACAGTGCGGTTATGGAACTTGTGAGATAGTATGGAGTATCATGCTGATGCAATGACATGAGAGTCTGGAATTAAATATATACAGATAATATATAGCATTGGAAAGGTATGGTTATTATTTTATGGAAATATTAAGAGGAGCAGATGTTGCAAAATCAATAAATGAGCAGCTTATTAAGGGACTTGAAAAACTTGATGGTAAAATCCCGCATCTTGCAATAATAAGAGTAGGAGAACGCCCCGATGATATGTCATATGAGCGTGGAGCACTCAAAAAGATGGAAAAAGTTGGATTTGAAGCAACATCATATACATTTCCTGCTGATATAACAAATGATGATTTTCAGAAGGAATTTGATAAGATAAATGAAAATGAGGATGTTGATGGAATATTACTTCTGCGTCCTCTTCCAAAACATATTGATGAAAAACTTATAGAAAAGAAAATAAACCCGGATAAGGATATTGATGGAATATCTCCTGTCAATCTTGCAAAGGTGTTTGCGGGGGATGAAACAGGATTTGCACCTTGTACGGCAGAGGCAGTTATCGAGATGCTTGATTATGCCGGTGTTGATTTAACAGGAAAACGGGCTGTAGTTGTAGGAAGAAGCCTTGTTATTGGAAAACCTGTAGCCATGATGCTTTTAAAGAAGAATGCTACGGTTACGATATGCCACACAAGAACTAAAGATATGAAAAAAACATGTCATGATGCCGAAATCGTAGTTGCGGCAGCAGGCTGTGCAAAGATGATTAATGCAGATTATGTTGGTGATGGCGCGGTAGTTATTGATGTGGGAATAAATGTGGATGAAGATGGAAAGCTCTGCGGTGATGTTGAACTTGATTCTTTGGAAGGAAAAGCATCTTTAGCAACACCTGTGCCTGGCGGAGTTGGTTCTGTAACAACATCAGTGCTTGCAAAGCATCTGTTTAAGGCAGCCAAGAGAGCCGGAAGGAAAATGTGATGTCAGAACTTATTGATGCCTGGAATAAGGTAGTAGGAATGTTTGTCGGGGAAAATGCTTACCCATGGCAGATAAGTGTTGGGGTTGCAATACTTATTCCCGGATATATTTTTGCTTTAAGGTTTTGTGGAAAAAGGAAGTCGGCTTAAAAAAAAGAATAACGCAGGCGAAAGAAAAGGGACATATGGTATCTGCAACTATAGCAAAAGATGATGAGATAAGACTTGCAAGAAACAGGTCCCGTAGAACACATACCAATGGTATATCAGAGTATTATTCTGCAAAATATACCTATGTGGTAAATGGTAAACAATATACCAGAAAGTTCTCAGCAGATCCAAGACATCATACACATTAACCATTGCGTATGTATATTAACGTATACTGGGATGAAGATCCACAAAAAGCATTCTGGGAACAGGGAAGCGATGCCCTGGGAAGCTGGTATGAAATATTTTCAATGTTATTTCCATGGATTCTTGCATTTGCTGTAATATTTTTATTAGGTGGAGCGGATGCAGTAAAAGAGTATCAGGCACGTATGAAATGATAATGAAATCAGCAGCTGATACAGATTACCGGGGAATTTATCAGGAAAATAAAAAAAGACTTGAAATGCATTAAATAGTATGATAGCATAAATTTATCTAAATACAAAAAAGCTGTGAAAGAGACTTCTTTTCATGGAACCTGACAGGAAAGTTATGCCACCGGCTGAGAGCATACGCAGGGAATTGATAAGCGGAACACTCTGGAGCCGGACTGTTGAAACTTATGAATAGTAGGCAGTCACGTTTTTACGCGTTAAGTATGTTAAAGGAACAGCAAAGCTGTTTGAATGCGGGTGGTACCGCGGATAAGATTGTTTATTCGTCCCGGAATGTTTAATTACATTCCGGGACTTTTTGTTTTTTCTGCAGAGGAAAAGCACGCAAAGCGAAAGGAGTAAAAGAAAAAATGGGAAACATTTACAGAGATGTCACACTTAATAATGTAAGTGAGAATGATATTGGAAAGGAGCTT
Source organism: uncultured Lachnospiraceae bacterium (assembly GCA_934330725.1). Taxonomy (GTDB): domain Bacteria; phylum Bacillota; class Clostridia; order Lachnospirales; family Lachnospiraceae; genus Lachnospira. The sequence continues at coordinate 14,792 of CAKRGM010000011.1, forward strand.
AAGGTATCAGGATGGGTAGAAAACATCCGAGATCATGGCGGTGTATCTTTTATTGATTTAAGAGATATGTATGCAGTCCTTCAGGTCGTTATCCGTGATCCTGAACTTTTAAAGGGAATCAAAAAAGAAGAATGTATTTCAATTCATGGTATTGTTGAAAAGAGAGATGAAGAAACATATAATCCTAAGATTCCATCAGGTACAATTGAACTTGAAGCCAGGGAAATAACAATGCTTGGTGAAGTATATCAGGCACTTCCGTTTGAGGTAATGACATCAAAAGAAGTAAGAGAAGATGTTCGTTTAAAGTATCGTTATCTTGACTTAAGAAATGATAAGGTAAAAGACAATATCCTTTTCCGTTCAAAGGTTATCTCATTTTTACGTCAGAAAATGACAGACATGGGATTCGTGGATATTCAGACTCCTATCCTTTGTGCATCATCACCTGAAGGCGCAAGAGACTACATCGTTCCTTCAAGAAAATATAAGGGCAAGTTTTATGCACTTCCACAGGCACCACAGCAGTACAAGCAGTTGCTTATGGTATCAGGTATTGATAAGTATTTCCAGGTTGCTCCTTGCTTCAGGGATGAAGATGCAAGAGCTGACCGTTCACCAGGAGAATTCTATCAGTTGGATTTTGAAATGAGCTTTGCTACTCAGGAAGATGTTTTCAAGGTTGGTGAAGAAGTGCTTACTGAGACATTTGAAAAGTTTGCACCTGAAGGATATGAGGTTACAAAGGGACCTTACCCTATTATAAGCTATAAGCAGGCAATGCTTGAGTTTGGTTCAGATAAGCCGGATTTAAGAAATCCACTTAGAATAATTGATGTAACAGAATTCTTCCAGAGATGTACATTTAAGCCATTTATTGGTAAGACAGTAAGAGCAATCAAGGTTCATAATAAGATGTCAAAGGGCTTCCATGAAAAGCTTCTTAAGTTCGCAACAGGCATCGGAATGGGCGGACTTGGTTATCTTGAAGTATTAGAAGATATGTCTTATAAGGGACCTATCGATAAGTTTATTCCTGATGACATGAAGAAAGAATTTTTAGAGCTTGCAAAACTTGAAGCCGGCGATACAATTTTCTTTATGGCTGATAAGGAAGAAAGAGCTGCATATTATGCAGGACAGATCCGTAATGAACTTGGAGAAAAGCTTGACTTGTTGGAAAAGAACGCTTACAGATTCTGTTATGTTAATGATTTCCCAATGTTTGAAAAGGATCCTGAAACAAAGAAGATTGGATTTACACATAATCCATTTTCAATGCCACAGGGCGGACTTGAAGCATTAAATACAATGGATCCGCTTGATATTCTCGCATATCAGTATGATATCGTATGTAACGGTATTGAATTATCATCAGGCGCTGTCAGAAACCATGATATGAGAATAATGGTTAAGGCATTTGAAATTGCAGGTTATGATGAAGAAGTATTAAAAGAAAAGTTTGGAGCATTATACAACGCATTCCAGTTCGGAGCACCTCCACATGCCGGTATGGCACCTGGAATTGACCGTATGATTATGCTTCTTAGAAATGAAGAAAATATCCGTGAAATAATACCATTCCCTATGAGTGGTACAGCTCAGGATTTTATGTGTGGAGCACCTAACGAAGTAACAGAGCAGCAGTTAAGGGAAGTTCACATCAAGGTTCGTGATTAAAAGGATTTACACCATACTGATGCAAAGCGTATGCGGAATGGAGGATTAATATGGCAAATGTTATTAGTGATGAAACAATAGATTACGTAGGTATTCTTGCCAAGCTTGAACTTTCTGATGAGGAAAAAGAAGCAGCCAAAAAGGATATGGCAAGCATGCTTGATTATATTGATAAACTGAATGAACTTGATACAACAGGTGTTGAGCCGATGTCACATGTTTTCCCTGTATCAAATGTTATGAGAGAAGATGTTGTTACAAATGGTGACGGAAGCGAAGATACACTTAAGAATGCACCGGAAAGAAAAGATTCGGCTTTTGTTGTTCCAAAGACAGTTGATTAGTTGTGTGCAGAAAGGAAAAATGCTATGAGTTTATTGGATTTAACAGCAGTAGAGCTTGCCAAAAGCATTAAGGAAGGTAAGACTACAGCGGTGGAAGCAATGCAGGCAGTTATAGACCAGATTGAAAAGTATGAACAGGATTACAACTGCTATGTAACATTTGATAAAGAAGAAGCACTTGCTGCAGCAGCAAAGGTGCAGAAAGCTATTGAGGATGGAAAGTTAAAGGATTCTCCTTTAGCAGGAGTACCTGTTGCAATAAAAGATAATATGTGCATAAAGGATATGCTTACAACATGTTCATCAAATATCCTTAATAATTTTGTTCCAGCATTTACAGCCGAAGCTGTTTTAAAGCTTCAGGAAGCTGGTGCGGTAATAATCGGAAAGACAAATATGGACGAATTTGCCATGGGTTCAACAACGGAAACATCTGCATATGGACCTACAAAGAATCCATGTAATACAGAGCATGTACCTGGTGGGTCATCAGGTGGTTCAGCTGCGGCAGTTGCCGGGGATGAATGTTTCTTTGCATTAGGTTCGGATACAGGCGGTTCAATAAGACAGCCTGCATCATATTGTGGTGTTGTTGGTATGAAGCCTACTTACGGAACTGTATCACGTTATGGCCTTGTGGCTTATGGTTCATCACTTGACCAGATTGGACCGCTGTGCAAGGATGTAACGGACTGTGCAGTTATAATGGAAACAATCGCTTCACATGATGAAAAGGATTCAACTTCACTTGACAGAAAAGACACTGATTTTACATCAGCACTTGTAAATGATGTTAAGGGAATGAAAATCGGTATTCCAAAGGATTATTTTGGAGATGGGCTTGATCCGGAAGTAAAAGAAGCTATTTTAAAGGCTGTTGATGTGCTTAAGGAAAAGGGTGCCATTGTTGAAGAGTTCGATTTAAGTCTTGTTGAGTATGCTATTCCTGCATATTACACAATCGCTGCGGCAGAAGCAAGCTCAAACCTTGAACGTTTTGATGGTGTAAAGTACGGATACAGAACAAAAGATTATGATGGCCTTCACAATATGTATAAGAAAACAAGATCAGAAGGCTTTGGACCTGAAGTTAAGAGAAGAATCATGCTTGGATCATTTGTATTAAGCTCAGGATATTATGATGCATATTACCTTAAGGCTTTAAGAGTAAAGGCATTGATAAAGAAAGCTTTTGATGAAGCATTTTCAAAGTATGATCTTATTATCGGACCGGCAGCACCTACGACTGCACCAAAATTGGGAGCTTCGCTTTCAGATCCTATTAAAATGTATCTTGGTGATATATATACAATATCTGTAAACCTTGCGGGTCTTCCGGGACTTACGATTCCTTGTGGTAAGGATTCAAAAGGCCTTCCAATAGGTATGCAGCTGATTGGAGATTGCTTTAAAGAAAAGAATTTGATTCAGGCAGCCTACACATATGAGCAGGCATGTGGAAATGGAGGAAAATATGGCAAAAGAATATGAAACAGTCATTGGTCTTGAAGTCCATGTAGAACTTGCTACAAAAACAAAGATTTTCTGTGGATGCTCAACTGCATTCGGAGGAGCTCCTAATTCACATACATGCCCTGTATGTACAGGTATGCCGGGTTCACTTCCCGTATTAAATAAGAAAGTTGTTGAATATGCGGCAGCTGTTGGTCTTGCAACAAACTGTACAATTACACAGGACTGTAAGTTTGACAGAAAAAATTATTTTTATCCTGATAATCCACAGAACTATCAGATATCACAGCTTTATCTTCCAATATGCCGAAACGGACATGTTGATATTGAGTTATCAGACGGAACAGTAAAGCCAATAAGAATTCATGAGATTCACATGGAAGAGGATGCAGGAAAACTTGTTCATGATGACTGGGAAGATGTATCATATGTAGATTATAACCGTTCAGGTGTACCTCTTATTGAAATAGTTTCAGAGCCTGATATGAGAAGTGCAGAAGAAGTAATTGCATATCTTGAAAAGCTCCGCCTTCTTATAAGATATCTTGGAGCATCAGACTGTAAACTTCAGGAAGGTTCAATGAGAGCTGACGTAAACCTTTCTGTAAGAGAAAAGGGAAGCGACAAGTTTGGTACAAGAACTGAGACAAAGAATCTTAATTCTTTCAGTGCCATTGCACGTGCAATTGATGCAGAACGTGCAAGACAGATAGATTTAATTGAATCAGGTGAGGAAGTAATCCAGGAAACAAGAAGATGGGATGATAATAAAGAATATTCATATGCAATGCGTTCAAAGGAAGATGCACAGGATTACAGATACTTCCCGGATCCTGATTTAGTTCCTGTTCATATCAGTGACGAGTGGCTTGATAAGATTAAGGAAGCGCAGCCTGAGTTTAAGACAGAGAAGATGAAGCGTTATAAAGAAGAATTTGGAATTCCTGATTATGATATTAATATGATAACAGATTCAAAGAAGCTTGCAGATATCTTCGAGGCAACTACGGCTATCTGCAATAAACCAAAGAAAGTATCTAACTGGCTTATGGTTGAAACTATGAGAATATTAAAGGAAAAAGAGATGGATGCTGATGATATAACATTTTCACCGGAAAATCTCGCAAAGCTTATTAATCTTGTAGATGGTGGTTCAATTAACAACTCAGTTGCGAAGGAAGTTTTTGAAAAAATATTTACAGATGATATTGATCCTGATAAATATGTAGAAGAAAACGGACTTAAACAGGTAAATGACGAGGGAGCGCTTACAGAGACTATAAAGAAGGTTATTGCTGATAATCCACAGTCAGTTGAGGATTACAGGAATGGTAAAGAAAAGGCTATCGGATTCCTTGTTGGACAGACAATGAAGGCTATGAAAGGCAAAGCAAATCCTGGAATGGTTAACAAGATTTTAAAGGAATTACTGTAAAAAATTGTAAAGAAAATGTAAGCAGAGTGCAATTAATCGTAGCAAAAGCCTATTGATTTTAGAAACTGACTGTTATATAATTGCCTTTGCTTACTTAATAAACTGTTTTGAACATGGAGGAAGTAATGATTAACCATCCTGATAATATTAACATGGATACTGATGACAGATTACATGAAGAATGTGGCGTGTTTGGAGCTTATGATTTTGATGGCAATGATGTGGCATCAACCATATATTATGGTTTGTTTTCATTGCAGCACAGAGGCCAGGAAAGCTGCGGTATTGCAGTGAGTGATACTGAAGGCCCTAAGGGAAAGGTCGTTTCACATAAGGATATGGGCCTTGTAAATGAGGTGTTTAACAGCGAGAATCTCGAGTCTTTAAAAGGAAATATAGGTGTTGGACATGTAAGATATTCAACAGCAGGCGGAAGTGTAAGAGAGAATGCACAGCCACTTGTACTCAACTATGTTAAAGGAACTTTAGGACTTGCCCATAATGGTAATCTTCTTAATGCAATTGAATTAAGGGAAGAGCTTTCATACACAGGAGCAATTTTCCAGACAACAATTGATTCGGAAGTAATAGCATATCTTATTGCAAGGGAACGACTTAAAACAGGTACTGTTGAAGAAGCTGTAAAGAATGCAATGCAGAAAATCTCAGGTGCATATTCACTTATCGTAATGAGCCCGCGCAAACTCGTTGGCGCAAGAGACCCATTTGGATTTAAGCCACTGTGCATTGGAAAAAGAGATAATACATATTTCTTTTCTTCAGAAACATGTGCACTTGATACAGTAGGAGCTGAATTTGTCAGGGATGTACTTCCTGGAGAGATAGTAACAATTACTAAAGACGGTATTAAGTCAGATATGAGCCTGTGTCAGGAAAAGAAGGCAAGATGTATATTTGAATACATATATTTTGCAAGACCAGACAGTCATATTGATGGAATGGGAGTATATGAATCACGAATAAATGCAGGAAGAATTCTTGCAAAGACACATCCGGTTGATGCTGACCTTGTAGTGGGGGTTCCGGAATCAGGAAATGCAGCAGCACTCGGATATTCACTGGAATCAGGCATTCCATATGGAAATGCTTTTATAAAGAATAATTACGTCGGAAGAACGTTTATTAAACCTAAGCAGGAGCAGAGAGAATCCAGCGTTATGATTAAGCTTAACGTACTTAAGAGCTCCGTAGCAGGTAAAAGGATAGTCATGATTGATGATTCTATTGTACGAGGAACTACAAGTGCAAGAATTGTCAGCCTTCTTAAGAATGCGGGTGCGAAGGAAGTACATGTAAGAATAAGCTCACCGGCATTTTTACATCCATGCTATTTTGGCACAGATATACCAAGCGAGGATCAGCTTATCGCTTCTGGTCATACAGTAGATGAAATCTGTAAGATTATTGGTGCAGATTCATTAGGATATCTTGAAGTTGACCAGCTTAGCGAAATGATTTGTGGACAGAAGGATTATTGTGATGCCTGCTTTACAGGTAATTATCCAATAGAACCTCCGAAAGTCAATATAAGAGGAGAAATTGGCTGAGGCCTTTAATGACTGGTTTGATATGCGTGTAGATGATGTTAATACATGTATATATTAATGAATCGTAATTTTAAAGGGACTTTTGATAGAGATGATACATTCTTACAAAAGCCCCTTTTAGCTTATAAATAACTAAACAGGAAATTTTGGTTCCGTATATGAAATGTACGGAGAATGGAGGATTAGAATGAACGACAGATATCAGACACCACTTGCCGAAAGATATGCAAGTAAGGAAATGCAGTATATTTTTTCACCTGACAAAAAGTTTAAAACATGGAGAAGACTCTGGATTGCATTAGCTGAAACAGAAAAAGAACTCGGACTTGACATTACAGATGAGCAGATTGAGGAATTAAAGGCTCATCAGGATGATATTAATTATGAAGATGCAAAGAAACGTGAAAAAGAAGTAAGACATGATGTTATGTCACACGTATATGCATATGGTCTTCAGTGCCCAAAGGCTAAAGGAATAATCCATCTCGGTGCAACTTCATGTTATGTTGGTGATAACACAGATATTATAATCATGACAGAGGCATTAAAGCTTGTTCGTAAAAAACTTGTAAATGTTATTAATGAACTTGCTAAATTTGCAGATAATTATAAGGCACTTCCTACACTTGCATTTACACATTTCCAGCCGGCACAGCCTACAACAGTTGGAAAGCGTGCGACACTTTGGATGAACGAATTTGTTATTGATCTTGAAGATATTGATTATGTTATATCGACAATGAAGCTTTTAGGATGCAAGGGTACAACAGGTACACAGGCATCATTCCTTGAACTGTTCAATGGTGATCATGAAAAGATTAAGCAGATTGATAAGAAAATCGCAGAAAAAATGGGATTTGATAAGTGTTTCCCTGTTTCAGGACAGACATATTCAAGAAAAGTAGACACAAGAGTGCTTAATGTACTTGCAGGTATTGCTTCAAGTGCCCATAAGTTCTCAAATGATATAAGATTATTACAGCATTTGAAAGAGGTTGAAGAACCATTTGAAAAATCACAGATTGGTTCATCAGCAATGGCATATAAGAGAAATCCTATGAGAAGTGAAAGAATTGCTTCTTTAGCTGATTTTGTTATCTGTGATGCAGTTAATCCTGCAATTGTTGCATCTACACAGTGGTTTGAAAGAACACTTGATGATTCAGCAAATAAGAGACTTTCTGTACCGGAAGGCTTCCTTGCAATTGATGGTATTCTTGATCTTTGCTTAAATGTTGTAGATGGTCTTGTTGTTTATGATAAGGTTATTAACAGAAGACTTATGTCAGAGCTTCCATTTATGGCAACAGAAAATATAATGATGGATGCTGTAAAAGCAGGCGGAGACAGACAGGAACTTCATGAAAGAATCAGAGAATTGTCAATGCAGGCAGGAAAGAGAGTTAAACAGGAAGGACTTGACAATAATCTTCTTGAGCTCATTGCAGCAGATCCAATGTTTAATGTTACACTTGATGAACTTAAGGCAAAGCTCGATCCTGCAAAGTATGTAGGAAGATCAAAAGAGCAGGTTGAAGAATATCTTTCTGAGGTTATCAGACCTATTCTTGATGCAAGTAAAGAAGAACTTGGCATGACTGCCCAGATAAACGTATAAGATAATATAGATGATAGAAGGAGAACATATCATAGTGCATAAAGTAGAGAAGAGTTTAGCTGAATTAGTACCGGCATATTGTTTATTGCCATTAATATCCTGTTTTGTCTGGAATACAATAGTATATAACGGCACAAGACTGGTTACTTCGGACAGACCCCACTATGATATGACTACTTCCTTTGACAGAGCGACACCTGTTATTCCGGCATTTATGATAGTTTACTTTGGCTGCTTCCTGTTCTGGGGCATTTTTTATATAATGTGTGGCAGGGTCAGCAGGCAGCATTGTGCAAAGTTTGTTACATTTGATATTCTTACGAGAACTGTCTGCGGGATAATATTTCTTGTTATGCCCACAACCAATGTGCGCCCGCTGATTGAAGACAGTGATGTTTTCAGCAGGATATTGAACTTTTTATATTCTATAGATGCCGCTGATAATCTTTTTCCTTCAATTCACTGCCTTGTCAGCTGGAACTGTTTTGTTGGAATAAGAAATGTAAAAATATATTCGTTAAGAACCAGGATAATTGCATTTATTGGTGCTATCCTCGTATTTATATCGACGCTTGTTACAAAGCAGCATGTTATTGCTGATGTGATAAGTGCAGTTGTTTTATCTGAGATTGTGTGGTATATTGTAAATCATACGGAATTCTATAAAGTTACAGGCAGAATATTTAATAGAATTAATACATGTATCTTTAGAATATTAAAGAAAAACCGGTGATTGCAAAATTTAAGAATATATACAGGCAGTTGCATAAATTTGAAAGAGTAAAAGGAAATAGTTTTGAAAAGTTTTTGGAAAAAGAATAAAAAAAATATTCTGAATACATTATTTCTTGTACTGGTTTTTGGACTGACACTTTATTATGTATTCAATGGTACGGACGGAGATTTGTCCACACTTGGTGAGAAGATGAAAATGGCTGATATAAGATGGCTTCTTCTCGCAATAGTATTCATAGTATTATTCATATATGGTGAATCGCATATTATACATTACATGTTAAAGAAAATGGGTATTGTAACAAGACGTTTCACTTGCTTTTTATATTCATGTGTGGGATTTTTCTTCAGCTGCATCACCCCTTCGGCAACAGGCGGACAACCGGCGCAGATTTATTATATGAAAAGGAATAATATACCGATTCCGCTTGCTACTGTAATACTTATGATAGTAACCATTACGTATAAAATGGTACTGGTAGCAGTAGGTGTATGGCTTGTTATATTTGATAATGGATTTATAAGTGAATATTTATCCGGAATGCTGTTTATTTTCTATCTTGGTATAGGGTTAAATGTATTTTGTGTAGTGTCAATGCTTATACTGGTTTTTCATCCGTTGCTGGCAGAAAAGATAGTTGTTCTTTTATTTAAGGCACTTGAAAAAATTCATTTATTAAAGAAAAAAGCAGACAGAATTGATAAATTCAGATCATCTATGGATACATACAGACAGACAGCAGCGTATTTAAAAGAAAATATACCTGTGGTTGTCAAAGTGTTTTTAATAACAGTATTACAAAGATTTGCATATTTTTTTGTTACATATTTTGTTTATAAATCATTTGGCCTTAGTGGGACAAGTGTTTATGTTATAGTTATGCTTCAGGCAGTTATATCACTTTCTGTTGATATGCTTCCATTACCAGGAGGAATGGGCATTAGTGAAGCACTGTTTAATATCGTTTTTCTGCCTGTGTTTGGACAGGCATTACTGCTTCCGGGTATGATACTCAGCAGATCATTAAGCTTTTATACTGAGTTGTTTTTAAGTGCGGCGCTTACGGTGTTTGCACATATATATATTGGACGTTTTACAAAAGCAGAAGGTGAGCAGATAAAGGAAGCTGCAAAGAATTTCAGTAATATGGATTTTATACAGAAAAAATAAATGAAGTTTGAAATAACACAGGGTATAAAAGCGTTATTGCTCACGGATATAAGAAACGGAGGGTAAAAATTGATTGGTTTTTATGATTATACAGTAATTCTTACATATATCAGCGCAATGGTTTCTCTGATTGGAATTACAATAGCTGCAAATGGACATTACAAGATGGCAATAGTCTGTCTTGCTGTTTCTGGACTTTTGGATATGTTTGATGGAAAAGTCGCAAGAACAAAAAAAGACAGAACAGAGGATGCAAAGAGGTTTGGAATACAGATAGATTCATTGTGCGATATAGTCTGTTTCGGAGTTCTTCCAATCGTAATATGCTATTCGGCAGGTGTAAGAGATGTTGTAGGTATGATTATCTTATTGCTTTATGGAGTGGCAGGACTTATAAGACTTGCTTATTTTAATGTAATGGAAGAAAAAAGGCAGCAGGAAACATCTGAGAACAGAAAGTATTATCAGGGCCTTCCGATAACTTCAGCAGCAATAGCGCTTCCTATTGTTTACATGTTAAAGCCTTTAATACCATATGATATATTTCTTGTTGTTATAAGGATTGTAATGTTTGCAATAGGTGCACTTTTCATAACAGATTTTAAGTTTAAAAAGCCATCTAATTTTGTAGTTACTGTACTGGTAATCATAGTTGCCGCAGCGCTTATATTTATGTTCACGGCATATTCACATTATATTGTTGCAGGTGCAAAATAGAATGGCAAGTGGAAAATAAGCAGGAAACAGATAGGAAAAACAGACACAGAGACAGGAATAATGCCGGGCACACCGGGCATAGGCAGTGTTATATGATATATTACTGTATTAAGAATGTGTGCAGAAATGGAATCAGGCTATGAAGTATGCTGACAGATTTGGAAATATAACTGAAGATGATAATGGGCAGGACAGGCTTTTAAGATGGATGTATACGACTGTTCCGGGCAGGATAATAGTCAGAATACTTGTTAATCCTGTCATTTCAAAAATAGGCGGCAGGGTAATGTCATCAAAAATTTCTGCATTGGCAATACCATCATTTTGCAGAGCCAATAATATTGACATGTCACAATACGAGGAAAAGGAATTTTCATCATATAATGAGTTTTTTATCAGAAAGATAAAAAAAGATAAAAGACCGGTAGATATGTGTAGTGAACATGTAATAAGTCCGTGTGACTCAAAGCTCAGTATATATAAGATAAACAGTGATACATCATTTAATATCAAGAATACAAGATACACGGTTGGACAGCTTCTTAAGGATAAAAAGCTTGCAAAGCATTATGAAGGTGGATATGCATGTGTATTCAGACTGACAGTGGATGATTATCACAGATACTGCTATATAGATAACGGGGTGCAGGGTAAAAGCAGATTTATCAAAGGTGTTTTACATACAGTAAATCCTGTTGCTAATGATGTGTATCCTATTTATAAGGAAAATTGCAGGGAATACAGTATTCTTAAGTCAGATAATTTTGGAAGGGTTCTTATGATGGAAGTTGGAGCTCTTATGATAGGAAAGATTGTTAATTATAGAAATAACTGCCAGGTTAAAAAAGGACAGGAAAAGGGCAGGTTTGAATTTGGCGGCTCTACAGTAGTATTACTATTTGAAAAGAATAGTATAATTCCAGATGAAGATATCATAAATAATACAAATAATAACTGCGAAACAAAGGTAAAAATGGGTGAAAAATTTGCCAGGGCTGCTAAAAAACAGTTATAAACGGCACAACGGAAAAAAGTATTAAAAAAAGCAAAAAAAAAATAAAAAAGTGCTTGACTTATTAATGAATATAGTATTATAATAGACAAGCAAGTTCGTTAGGAACTAACACATGGGATCATAGCTCAGCTGGGAGAGCATCTGCCTTACAAGCAGAGGGTCATAGGTTCGAGCCCTATTGGTCCCATACATTAAGAAAATATGGCGAGATAGCTCAGTTGGCTAGAGCACATGGTTCATACCCATGGTGTCGAGAGTTCGAATCTCCCTCTCGCTACTAGGTCGGCACCTTAGAGTAATCTAAGGTGCTTTTGTTTTATAGATGGTTGTTAGACTTGCGCTTTTCAAAAACTTTTGAGGTGCCTTAAAAGTGGCACAGGAATGGAGAATATTATGCGTGTAGGTATGGGTTATGATGTTCATAAGCTTGTTGAAAATAGAGATCTTATCATTGGAGGAGTTAAGATTCCATATGAAAAAGGACTGTTAGGTCATTCAGATGCAGATGTGCTTCTGCATGCTATTATGGATGCTCTGCTTGGGGCTGCGGCACTTGGAGATATAGGAAAGCACTTTCCGGACACAGATGATAAATATAAGGGGGCATCAAGTATTGAGCTGTTAAGACAGGTAGGACATATGCTCGATGAGAATAATTATGTAATTGAAAATATTGATGCAACGATTATTGCACAAAAACCGAAGATGCGTCCGTATATAGACGAGATGAGGAAGAATATAGCAGATACGCTTAAGATAAAAACTGATCAGGTAAATGTAAAAGCAACGACAGAGGAAGGACTTGGATTTACAGGTAGTGGGGATGGAATATCTTCCCAGGCAATATGCAGTATAATATCTGTATCAAACTACATCTATGGTGAATCGGATATGACAAATTGTTGTGGCAGATGCAGAGGATGCGCAATAAAATAAAATAACACAAGTATATCAAGAGGAGCCAAAAATGAAGTTTTTTGATTTTATTAAACAGGAGATTGCAGTAATAAAGGACAGAGATCCGGCAATCAAGTCAACAATGGAAGTCTTTCTTTATCCAAGTTTTAAAGCGATTATTAAATACAGACGTGCCCATAAGCTTTATGAGGAAAAGCATTATTTCAGGGCAAGAAGAATATCACAGAAGACAGCAAGAAAAACAGGAATAGAAATACATCCGGGAGCACAGATAGGAGAAGGATTATTTATTGACCATGGACATGGCGTTGTAATTGGTGAAACAGCGATAATTGGTGATAATGTAACATTATATCAGGGAGTTACACTGGGAGGAACAGGTAAGGAACAGGGTAAAAGACATCCGACAGTTGGTAATAATGTTATGATTGGTGCAGGAGCAAAGGTGCTCGGTTCGTTAACTATTGGTGATAATGTTAAGATTGGTGCTGGTTCAGTTGTTTTAAACGATGTTCCATCTAACTCGACAGTAGTAGGTGTGCCGGGAAGAGTTGTTATACAGGATGATGTAAAGGTAAATGATGATCTTGATCAGGTCAATTTACCAGATCCTGTAATGAATGATATACAGAATTTAAAGGTTGAGATAGCAAGATTAAATTTAGTAGTTAAAGAATTGGAGAATAAATAATGAAGCTTTATAATACACTCACAAAGAAAAAGGAAGAGTTTGTACCTTTAGAGCCTGGAAAGGTAAAAATGTATGTGTGCGGTCCTACTGTATACAATCTTATTCATATCGGTAATGCAAGACCTATGATATGCTTTGATACTGTTAGAAGATATCTGGAATACAAAGGATATGAAGTTACGTATGTATCTAATTTTACTGATGTAGATGACAAGATAATAAAGAGAGCCAATGAAGAGGGAATATCAACTGAGGAAGTAACTAAAAAGTATATTGAAGAATGCCTCAAAGATATGGATGGAATGAATATTAAAAGGGCTACTAAAAATCCTCTTGCAACCCAGGAAATCGATGGAATGATCGATATGATAAAAAAGCTTATAGAAAAAGGCTATGCATACGAAGTAAATGGAACAGTTTACTACAGGACAAGAAAGTTTAAGGATTATGGAAAGCTTTCAAAGAAAAATATTGATGACCTTGAGGCCGGACACAGAGATATAAAGGTAGCAGGTGAAGATGAAAAGGAAGATCCGCTTGATTTTGTACTCTGGAAGCCAAAGAAGGAAGGAGAACCTTACTGGGAGTCACCATGGAGCAAGGGACGTCCAGGATGGCATATAGAGTGCTCTGTAATGGCAAAAAAGTATCTTGCTGATGAGATTGATATTCATGCAGGTGGAGAGGACCTTATCTTTCCGCATCATGAAAATGAGATTGCACAGTCAGAAGCTGCAAACGGTGTGCCATTTGCCAGATACTGGCTTCATAATGCATTTTTGAATATTAACAATAAGAAAATGTCAAAATCACTTGGCAATTTCTTTACAGTACGTGATATAAGCAAAGAATATGATCTTATTGTATTGAGATTTTTCATGCTTAGCGCACATTACAGAAATCCTATTAATTTCAGCCATGATTTAATGGAGTCAGCTAAAAACGGACTTGAAAGAATTATAACAGCTGTTGCTAATCTTAATCATCTTGCAGAAAATGCAGATGATAAGGCGATGACGGATGATCAAAAGACACTTCTTTCACAGACAGATGCAATGTATAAAAAATTTGAAGAAGCAATGGATGATGATTTCAATACTGCAGATGCTATTTCAGCAATATTTGAACTTGTTAAATTTGCTAATTCAAACAGCGGCGCAGATAATTCAAAGGAATATCTTACAGGTCTTGTTAAAAAGATCACAACACTTACAGATGTTTTGGGACTTAAGGTTGTAAGAGAAGAAGGTATTCTTGATGATGAGATAGATGCACTTATTGAAGAACGTCAGCAGGCAAGAAAGAATAAGGATTTTGCAAGAGCTGATGAAATAAGGGATACACTTTTAAGCAAAGGAATCATTCTTGAAGATACAAGAGAAGGTGTAAGATGGAAGAGAGCATAATTCATTGGGATGAAAATCTTACACAGAGCATATGGGACAATTTAAAGCTTGGTAAGATTGAGCCGGCGCAGTTATCACCACTTGTACTGGCATATATAGGCGACAGTGTATATGATCTTGTTATCAGGACATATCTGCTTAATAAGGGTAATATGCCGGTTAATAAGATTAACCGGCATGCATGTAAACTTGTGAAGGCACAGATGCAGTCACAGATGATAGGAATAATAGAGCCGGAACTTGAAGCCAATGAAGAGGCTGTATATAAACGTGGCAGAAATGCAAAGTCATATACATCTGCAAAAAATGCGTCGATTACTGATTACAGAAGGGCTACAGGATTTGAGGCACTTATGGGATATTTATATTTATCAGGCAGGTATGACAGGATGACAAAGCTTATAGATATGGCACTTAAAGAATACGATGAATAGGACGAATGGGCTCAGAAATGGAGATTGGTATGAGATATGAAGAGTTTATCATAGAAGGACGTAATGCGGTATTGGAGGCATTTCGTTCAGGCAAAACAGTTGACAGGCTGTATGTTTTAGATGGTTGTCAGGACGGTCCTGTAAGAACTATTTTAAAAGAGGCTAAAAAGACAGATACAATTATAAATTTTGTCGCTAAGGACAGACTTGATAAGCTGTCAGAGACAGGTCACCATCAGGGTGTCATAGCAAAGGCGGCAGCATATGACTATGCAACTGTTGATGATATACTTGACCTTGCAAAACAAAAGGGTGAAGATCCATTTATATTTATACTCGATGAGATAGAAGACCCTCATAATCTTGGAGCTATTATAAGAACTGCTAATCTTGCGGGAGCACATGGTGTGATAATACCAAAAAGGCGTGCGGTGGGGCTTACAGCGACAGTTGCAAGAACATCAGCCGGCGCGGTCAACTATACGCCGGTAGCAAAGGTTATAAATATATCAAAGACTATTGAGGAGTTAAAAGATAAAGGCATCTGGTTTGCATGTGCAGATATGAACGGGGAATCAATGTATAAGCTTAACCTGACAGGACCTATAGGACTTGTCATTGGTAATGAAGGTTCGGGCGTGAGCCGTCTTGTAAAGGAAAAATGTGATTTTCTTGCATCAATACCGATGAAGGGTGATATAGATTCGCTTAATGCATCAGTAGCAGCCGGAGTCCTTGCATATGAAATCGTGCGTCAGAGAATGAATTAATCTGATTGCGTCAGAAGATGAATTAATCATACACCAGAGAATGAATTAATCGTGTGGCGTTAGATAGCTGATTATGTAGCAGGGGATGGACCAGTTTAGGAGATTCAGATGGATTTTCAGAAAAGTAATGACGAGGAATTGATTTCATTGTACAGGAATGGCAATGAACAGGCTATAGAAGAAATATTTGAAAGATATAAGAATCTGGTAAGGAAAAAAGCTAAAGCCATGTTTCTTGCCGGCGGTGAAAATGAAGACCTGATACAGGAGGGCATGATTGGGCTATATAAGGCGGTAAGAGATTATAAAGGTGACATGCGTGCATCTTTTTACACATTTGCAAGTATGTGTATTAACCGTCAGATGATTACTGCCGTAACCACATCTAACCGCCAGAAAAATTCACCACTCAATTCATATGTTTCATTTGATATGCCGGCAGGCGGAAATGGTGCAAATAATGAAGGCAGTGGCATGAAACTTAAAGATATTCTTCAGACTCAGGAAGAGTCAGATCCTGAGAAACTGCTTATCGAAAGCGAATATATGGATTCGTTAAGACAGCGCCTTATAAGCGTTTTAAGTCCATTTGAAAGAATTGTCCTTACAAAGTACCTTAATGGTGAAAACTATGTCCAGATAGCTGACGAAATGGGAAAAACAGCAAAGTCCATAGACAATGCGATACAGCGTATAAAGACCAAAGCAGCAAAGATTTCGTGATTGACAAAAATAATGTATTATAATAAAATAACATATGTTGCATATAATGCATCTGCTATTGTAGCTCAGTGGTAGAGCACTTCATTGGTAATGAAGAGGTCGGGGGTCCAATTCCCCTCAATAGCTTACATAGAACCCGTCGCAGGCTTTATTTTAAGCTGGCGGCGTTTTTTAATGCTGTTTTTAGAAGTTCATGATATAATTAAGTAAAATCACTTGCCTGCAAGTGTGATTTTACGAAATGCAGTGAGTAAGCTATGCTCACGATATAATGAAATAAAAACAGGGGAGGATTTATTTTGGAGGGATATTTAAAACCTACGGACAAGGTAGCAGGCTTTGATGTAAGGCCGGGGTATTATCTGCTTGACGGGACGACGCCTGTAAGCGGTGGGGGAGTTAATTTTACGATACACTCATATTATGCAACATCATGTACACTTCTTCTTTTTAAGAGACAGTCACCAAAACCTTATGCCAGACTGCAGTTTCCGGATTCATACAGAATTGGAAATACATTTTCAATGATTGTTTATGGACTTGAGATAACTGAATTTGAGTATGCATACTCATTTGACGGACCATACGATGCTAAGAAAGGGATTATTTTTGATAAGACAAAATATCTTCTTGACCCATATGCAAAAGCTGTTACAGGCCAGAGTATATGGGGACAGAAAGAGGAAAATGATTCTCTTTATAAGGCGCGTGTTGTGGATACGTCATATGACTGGGGCAATTTCAGACAGCCGGAGCTGCCATTTGAGGATCTTATTATCTATGAAATGCATGTAAGGGGATTTACAAAAGATGCAAGTTCAAAAGTGGCCAATCCCGGTACATTTGACGCTATTCGTGAAAAGATACCATATTTAAAAGAGCTTGGGGTAAATGCAGTAGAACTGATGCCGATATTTGAGTTTGACGAGCTTGGCGGGGCACGTGAGCATAATGGAAAGAAACTTCTTGATTACTGGGGATACAATACGGTTTGTTTCTATGCTCCCAATACGAGCTATTCTTCTGTGCATGAGTACAATCATGAGGGAAGGGAGCTTAAGAATCTTATTCATGAACTCAATAAAAATGGCATAGAGGTAATTCTTGATGTTGTATTTAATCATACGGCAGAAGGCGATGAAAGAGGCCCTTACATATCATTTAAGGGAATGGATAACAACATTTATTATATGCTCACACCTGATGGAAAGTATTTTAATTTCAGCGGCTGTGGAAATGTTTTAAACTGTAATCATCCAATTGTCCAGCAGTTTATTTTAAACTGTTTAAGATACTGGGTAATAGAGTACAGGGTAGATGGTTTCAGATTTGATCTTGCTTCAATTCTTGGAAGAAATGAGGATGGTTCACCGATGGAGAAGCCGCCGCTTCTTGAAAGCCTTGCATTTGATCCGATACTTGGAAAGGTAAAGCTGATTGCGGAAGCGTGGGATGCAGGAGGATTGTATCAGGTTGGAAGTTTCCCATCATGGAACAGATGGGCAGAGTGGAATGGCCGTTACAGGGATGATATGAGAAGGTTCCTTAAAGGCGACGACGGACTTGCCGAGGCTGCATATAACAGGATAACAGGTTCAAGGGATATTTATAATCCTGAATATCGTGGAACAAATGCATCAGTTAATTTTCTGACATGCCATGATGGATTTACCATGTATGACATGTATTCGTATAATGAAAAACATAATGAAGAAAATGGATGGAATAATACGGATGGAGCAAATGACAATAACAGCTGGAACTGTGGAGCAGAGGGTGAAACAGATAATGAGCAGATAAATGCACTGAGAAGGAAAATGGTAAAAAATGCATTTGCAACGCTTATGATGAGCCGTGGACCTGCGCTGTTTTTTGCAGGGGATGAATTCTGCAATACGCAGTTTGGCAATAATAACGGTTATTGCCAGGATAATATTACAACATGGCTTGACTGGAGCCGTCGTGAAAAATATAGTGATGTTTTTGAGTTTTTCAAGTATATGATAAAGTTCAGACGTAAACATCCGGTTATAACAAAGGAACGTGGGAAAGCAACATGTGGTTTTCCTGATACAAGTCTTCACTCATGTGAACCGTGGATAAATAATACCGACTGGGAAACAAAAACGATTGGCATTATGTATGCGGGCAGAGATAAAGATGATACTGATGATGATATAGTTTATTTTGGAATAAATGCTTATTGGGAGTCAGTAAAGGTGAAGCTTCCTGAATTAAAGCTTGGCTATGAATGGGTGATGTGTGTTAATACCGGGCATGATAATTCAATACTTGAAAATGAAGAAACAATTCATGAGAATTCAATTACCCTTTCGGGCAGAAGTGTTATGGTGGCATATGTCCGTCGTATCAAAGAAGGATGATTAAAAGAATTTAATATTTAATGGCTGCCGTTATAGCATTATTTTATAACGACAGCCTGATAATAATACTGCTGATAGAACTTTGTAAAATCGGCAAGAGAATGTGTTACTATTCCGGATGACGGGTCGCTTATGGTAACAGTCTTATCGGTCAGGTTGTATCCTGACAGAACAACACAGTGTTCATTTCCCGGCCATGTAAAAGTCTGACCATTATCAAGTGTAATCTCACGATAGTTTGCAGCATCGTTGTCATAGTTAAAACATGTCCAGGCAATTACAGGATGACCTTGTGACACTTCATCTAAAAGGGTGCTGACCGGGGAATAACTTATATTATAAGCTGAAAGAGATGAACCGTTAGCTGATAAAAAGTTAGTGGCAGCAGTTACGATTGCAGGTGCAAAACATCCGCTTCCATTCTGGCTCCATGGTGAACCAAAGAAATAATTAATATAACATCCTTCTGTGCGTTCATTTGACATTGGGAGATATTTTCTTGCAAGTACCTGTTTATCAATATCAAAACCATAAAAATGGAGAACTTCTGCAAGCGCAGTTATTTCACAGCCGGTTGGAAGCTCAGGATACTGGCTTATATAAGGAACATCCAAAGAGTATTCATTTGCAAGACCGTTAAAATCCGATGCTGATGAAGGACTTTTGTTTACATCTGCATCAGGTGAGACGGTTGATGCAATTGGTACTGTTTCATTTACTGAAACACTTGCAAAAGGCTCATCGCTTTTTTGTGTGTCAAAAAATTTCCACAGCATAAAAAGAACAAAAGCATATATAATTAAAATCATAAACTGATGTTTATTGCGTTTCATAAGTGTAACCTTTCTGCACATATAAATGATTTTGTTACAGTTCACATGCGCCATTCGCAAAACGTATTTTCAGTGTTTTCTATGATTGATAGGTGAACTGCAGCATAATTTTACAATTAATTTAATTATAAACATAATAAACATTGATTGCAATTCATAAAGTGTGGTATTATACTAAAGCATGGTAAAAATACAATTATTATGTATTATCATGCATATGATGTGTCTTTTACATTAAAGATATATGAAATTTATATATGCCGGAATAGTCGGCAGAATGGAGGAAACTATGGTAAAAGCTATTGTTGGCGCTAACTGGGGTGACGAAGGTAAGGGTAAGATAACGGACATGCTTGCCGAGGAGTCAGATATAATCGTAAGATTCCAGGGAGGAAGTAATGCAGGACATACTATAATTAATGATTATGGTAAGTTTGCACTTCATCTTCTGCCATCAGGCGTTTTCTATAATCATACAACAAGTGTCATTGGTAATGGTGTTGCTCTTAATATTCCATATCTTGTAAAGGAACTTAAGAGTCTTACAGACAGAAATGTTCCAATGCCTAAAATACTTGTTTCAGACAGGGCACAGATTCTTATGCCTTATCATGTTGACTTTGATACATATGAGGAAGCAAGACTTGCAGGTAAATCATTCGGTTCTACAAAGTCAGGTATTGCGCCTTTCTATTCAGATAAATATGCAAAGATTGGTTTCCAGGTAAATGAATTATTCGGAAGCGAATCAGAATTAAAAGATAAGATTAAAAATGTAGTTGAATTAAAAAATGTTATGCTTGAGCATTTATATCATAAGCCTCTTCTTGATGCTGATGAACTCTTTAATACACTTATGGAATATAAGGAAATGATTAAACCATATGTAACAGATACATCAGCTTATCTTCACAAGGCAATCAAGGAAGGTAAGAAGATTCTTCTTGAAGGACAGTTAGGCTCATTAAAGGATCCTGATCATGGTATATATCCTATGGTTACATCATCATCAACACTTTCAGCTTATGGTGCAATCGGTGCAGGTATTCCGGCTGCAGAAATTAAGGATGTTGTTACAGTTGTTAAGGCATATTCTTCAGCTGTAGGTGCAGGCGCATTTGTAAGTGAAATATTTGGCGATGAAGCTGATGAATTAAGAAAGCGCGGCGGTGATGGCGGCGAATTCGGTGCCACAACAGGAAGACCAAGAAGAATGGGATGGTTTGATGCAGTTGCAACACGTTACGGTGTAAGAATGCAGGGAACAACAGAAGTTGCCCTTACTGTTGTTGACGTTTTAGGATATCTTGATGAAATTCCAATTTGTGTTGGTTATGAAATCGACGGTGAAGTTGTTAAAGATTTCCCAACAACACCACTTCTTGAAAAAGCTAAACCAGTATTTAAGAAGCTGCCAGGATGGAAGAGTGATATTCGTGGAATTACAAAATATGAGGATCTTCCAGCTGAGTGCAGAAATTATATCGAGACAATCGAGGAAGAAATTGAAGCACCTGTTACAATGGTATCTAATGGTCCTGGAAGACATGAGATTATTCACAGAAAGAGTAAGCTTGCATAGAACAGACGATATTAAATCATTCTGTATTCAGTATGATATGATAGGAAATCAGTTATCTGAAGTATAAAATAGTAATGGGCAGTTGAGTTTTTCAACTGCCCATTACTATATAAAAAATAAAATACTGTATCGTTTATCATAATTATTAGTCAGAAAATATTATTTTTGGGAATTACTTTTATTGCCGGCAATACTGTTATCATCATTGTCATCAACTGATTCAGGACGTTTATTTTTTAACAGTCTGTACATAAGCATGATGGCATATGCGATTATAGGCAGGAAAATATCAGTCATCATAAGACCGCCTAACAGGCTGTTGCAGAATGGAGTATCAATAAATGCTACGACAACAGTAGTCAGGATAAGAATGCCCCACAGGATAACAATTATAAGTGCACCGGCACGTTTGAATTTATTCATATTTAAGTTCCTTTCATTGGCTGTTTATAGATGATTGCGAGAAGACTGCATATGAAATGATAAGTTTTTCAATCATCTGATTTACAATGTAGCTTATGAATTATATTATACAATAAAATAATACGTTTGTCTGTAAACTTTTTTCTTGACTATGCCAGTCTGTTGTAGTAACTTAAACGCGGTACAGGAATTGCGTTATAAGATTATGGCGTCAAAATGTGGGGTATAATTTATTTGGATAGCAAATTGCATAAAGCTAAGACTGGTTTTGTGACTGGGAACAACGGAACAAAACAGGCATAGTTTTATGCAATTTGCCAGTCAGGAAATTTAAACCCACCTTTTGACATATAAGTTTAAACAGGTAATTGCGAAACTCATAAATTATTCAATGCAGTTGTGCAAAATTAACAGATTCATTAAGCAGCGCAAGCGTGCCTGCGTTGAATTGTTAAGTTTGCCGGACCTTACCTGAAAAGCTGAAAGTTTCACAATTAACCATATAAGTTTAAAAGAATAGTTGCAAAATAAATTACATATTGTTATAGTATAAACTATTATGTTATACTATTAAAAGAAAGTACATGAGAGGTAATAACAATGACATTATTAGAAACATGGAGAAATTTAGCATACGAAACAGAGATGAATCAGAAGCAGGCAACTGAGTTCTGGGGTAATTATTTCAATCTTGAAAAAGGAATTTATGAGCAGATTCTTGCTGCACCTGAGGCACCGGTTTCCGGCACAGTAAAAGAACTTGCTGAGAAGTTTAATGTGGAAGTTCTTGTTATGACAGGTTTCCTTGACGGAATTAATGACAGTCTTAAGACTCCAAATCCTATTGAAACAATGGACGAGAATACAACAGTAAGTCTTGATTATGATAAAGAAAAGTTATACTACAATATGGTAGGATGTAAGGCAGACTGGCTTTATGAACTTCCACAGTGGGATTCACTTCTTACAGAAGAAAAGAGAAAGGAACTTTACAAAAAGCAGAAGCTTTCAGGAACAGTTGTAAAGGGAAAGAAGATTGGAAGAAATGATCCATGTCCATGTGGCAGTGGCAAAAAATATAAGAACTGTTGTGGAAAGAATGCATAACAGACATATTTAAACAATAATATGCACAGGAACCGGCCGCAGTACATGCAGTATATATTTATGCAGTATAGGTGCAGCGTTCTTGTGCATATTGTTATCATCATCAAAAATTATTAAAATATCATATGGAGGATAAAGATGGAAGCGTATACGGGCTTTGCCCTTGTTTATGATGAATACATGGATAATATACCTTATGATGAATGGGGAAGATATTTAACAGGTCTTCTACATGAGTATGGTATTGAAAAAGACATGAATATTGTTGATCTTGGCTGTGGAACAGGTACAGTCACACAGATTCTTAGCAGGGAAGGCTATCAATGTGTTGGTATTGATAATGCGCCGGATATGTTGACGATTGCAATGGACAAGATGGTAAAATGTGGAGAACATATAATCTATTCATTACAGGATATGAGAGATTTTGAACTTCCATATGAAGTTGATGCAATGACAAGCATTGCAGATTCAATGAATTACATTACAAGTAAAGAAGACCTGGAGTGTGTGTTTAAATGTGTATATAATGGATTAAAAGATGGTGGTGTTTTTATTTTTGATTTAAAGACCATACATTTCTTTAAAGATATACTTGCGGATAACACATATGCTGAAAACCGGGATGACTCTGCATTTGTGTGGGATAATTATTATGATGAGGAATCACGTAATAACGAATATGATCTTGCTGTGTTCATAAAGAATGAAGAGGGGACATTTAACAGATTTGAAGAAAATCATTTTCAACATGGCTTTAAGGACAGCGAGGTTAAAGAAGCAGCTGTGGCTGCGGGGCTTAAAATAAGTGCGGTTTATGATGCATTTACACATGATGCACCACACGATGACAGCGAAAGATTATATTATATTTTAAGAAAATAAAAACGGAGGCAGGCTATGAATGATTATATAGTAAGAGCGATTGCAGCAGACGGGCAGATCAGGGCATTTGCGGCATCGACAAAGCAGACAGTTGAGACAGCCAGAAAAGATCATGATATGAGCCCTATCGGAACAGTAGCACTTGGAAGGTTACTCACAGGTGCTGCAATGATGGGAACTATGATGAAAAATGATTCTGATGTTCTTACAATTCAGATAAAGGGCAACGGGCCTATTGGTGCGATGACAGTTACCGCTGATTCAAAGGGAAGAGTAAAAGGATGCGTGGCAAATCCACAGGTAATGCTTCCACTTAAGAATGGAAAACTTGATATAGCGGGTGCATTGGGAATTGGAGTCTTAAGTGTTATAAAGGATATTGGATTAAGAGAGCCATATGTAGGTGATACTATACTGGTTACAAGTGAGATTGCAGATGACCTGACATATTATTTTGCGACAAGTGAACAGGTCCCTTCATCAGTCGGGCTTGGTGTTCTTATGTCAAAGGACAATACTGTATCAGAGGCAGGCGGATTTATAATCCAGCTGATGCCTGATGCAACAGAAGAGGTTATTGATAAGCTTGACAGGAGAATAAAAGAAATACATTCCGTAACACATATGCTTGAAGAAGGCATGACACCGGAGGCAATACTTGAGCACATTTTAGGAGATATGGGACTTGAAATACTTGATAAGGTTCCAACGGAGTTTTACTGTAACTGTTCAAAGGAAAGGGTAAGTAAGGCTGTAATAAGTGTCGGAAAGCAGGAACTGCAGTCAATGATTGATGATGGCAAGCCGATTGAGGTCAACTGCCATTTCTGTAATAAACATTACAAATTTACAGTTGATGAATTAAAGGAAATGTTAAAAGAGGCAAAAGGCTGATAAACAGAATTTAAGCCGGCATTTTAGCCGGCTTAAAGCTTATTTTAGATACTTGTCACCTGCATGTTCAAGATGGTATCTGATACGTTCATCCTCTTCAGGTGAGGTTTCTGTGTCATATTGTGCTACATTTTCGGTGAAAAACATTTCCGGAGGGATAAATCCAAAAGTGTCTTCATTATAGCAGCCACCATTTGTACTTATATTGTTCATAAGTACACCTCCTTTACGCTGAACATCAGTGAACATGATAAGTATTTGATTATTTTTAGTTTATAATTCAAGAAAAATTTACATAATAATATATTAATAAATTAAGGAGAATTTCAATGAATAACATTGTCTTAATTGGAATGCCGGGCAGCGGTAAAAGCACTGTTGGTGTAGTACTTGCAAAGAAACTTGGCTACAGCTTTATGGATTCGGATATTGTGATACAGGAGAAATACAAAAAAACTCTGGAACAGATAATTGATGAAAAAGGTGATGCCGGGTTTATTAAAGTTGAAAATGATGTAAATAAAAGTATAAATGCGTATCATTGTGTTATTGCAACAGGCGGAAGTGCGGTTTACGGACAGGAGGCCATGGAACATTTTAAAAAAGACAGTCTTATTGTATACCTTGAGATTTCTGAAAAAGAGCTTGAGGGAAGAGTTGGAAGCTTAAAGGAACGTGGAGTTATTTCCAATGGTAAAGAAACCATTGAGGAAATCTTTAATGACAGAAAAAATCTTTATAAAAAATATGCAGATATCGTAATAAATCAAGATGGAAAAAGCCTCAGGGAGTCTGTTGAGGAAGCTTATAATATAATTAAGGACCATATTTAGGAAATCAACATTCTTGAAACATTTATCCATATCAGTTATAATAGGCTAAATGTATTATGTGATTATAACAATACAACTGCAAAAATAATACAATTGCAATTATACACTTTACATATCAGGAGGAAAGATTAATGGAAAATGAAGCTGCTTCAAAGAATTTTATTGAACAGATTATTGATAAAGACATTGAGGAAGGACATTGCAGACAGGTAGTGACAAGATTTCCACCGGAACCTAATGGCTATCTTCATATCGGACATGCAAAGTCTATTCTTTTGAATTATGGGCTGGCAAAGGAATATGGCGGCAGATTTAATATGAGATTTGACGATACCAACCCTACAAAGGAAAAAGAAGAGTTTGTTGATTCAATTAAAGCAGATGTTAACTGGCTGGGGGCACAGTGGGATGGTGAAGTAAAGTTTGCATCAAGTTATTTTGATCAGATGTATGAAGCCGCTGTCAGGCTTATAAAGAAAGGTAAAGCATTTGTATGTGATCTTACTGCAGATGAGATAAGACAGTACAGAGGAACATTAACAGAACCTGGTAAGGAAAGTCCATACAGAAACCGTTCGGTAGAAGAAAATCTTGAGCTTTTTGAGAATATGAAAAATGGTAAATATGCAGATGGTGAAAAGGTTTTAAGAGCAAAGATTGATATGGCTTCACCTAATATAAACATGAGAGATCCTGTTATTTACCGTGTTGCACATATATCACATCACAGAACCGGTGATAAGTGGTGTATATATCCTATGTATGATTTTGCACATCCTATCGAGGATGCCATAGAGGGTGTTACTCATTCAATATGTACGCTTGAGTTTGAAGATCACAGACCATTATATGACTGGGTAGTACGTGAACTTGAATATGAGAATCCGCCTAAGCAGATTGAGTTCGCAAAGCTTTATCTTAATAATGTGATTACAGGAAAAAGATATATAAAGAAGCTTGTTATGGATGGAATTGTAGATGGATGGGATGATCCAAGACTGGTGTCAATTGCCGCACTTAGAAGGAGAGGCTTTACACCTGAATCAATCAGGAATTTTGTTGAGCTTGTAGGTGTAACAAAGAGTCAGGGAGCTGTTGAATATCCGATGCTTGAGTATTGCATACGTGAGGATCTTAAGCTTAAAGCAAAGAGAATGATGGCTGTAATTAATCCGGTTAAGCTTATCATTGATAATTATCCTGATGACCAGACTGAATATATGGATGTTCCAAATAATCAGGAGAATCCTGAACTTGGAATCCGCAAGGTGCCATTTACAAAGGAACTATATATTGACAGGGATGATTTTATGGAAGAACCACCAAAGAAGTACTTCAGACTTTTCCCTGGTAATGAGGTTCGTCTTATGAATGCGTATTTTGTAAAGTGTGTTGATTATAAGAAAGATGAAGAGGGGAATATTACAGAGATTCACTGTACGTATGATCCTGAAACAAGAGGCGGTAATTTCACCGGAAGAAAGGTAAAGGGTACGATTCACTGGGTATCAGCTACAGAAGGCGTTAAAGTGCAGACACGTCTTTATGAAAATATTGTGGATGAGGAAAAGGGAGTTTATGCAGAGGATGGCTCAATAAACCTTAATCCTAATTCGCTTACTGTAGTAAATGACTGTTATGTAGAACCTGAACTTGCAAAAGCTGTTGCAGAGGATAAGTTCCAGTTTGTAAGAACAGGATACTTTACAGCAGATTTAAAGGATTCAAAACCGGGACATCCTGTATTTAACAGGATAGTTTCACTTAAGAGTTCATTTAAACTGCCTAAATAATATAAATAAGGGGAAATGACAATTCATTGTGATTTGCAGGTTCCTTGTATGAATCGTATAAGGTAAAAGTATAATGTATAAAAATAACGTTAATGATGAAATGGCGTATATATTTGATAAAAAATATATATGTCCGGTATGTGATAAGGAATTCACATCGAAGCAGGTAAGAACTGGTAAATCACATTTTGAAGGGACAGAGGAAGATTTAAGACCTGTTTATACGGGGATTGATACAATAAAATATGATGTTGTTATGTGCCCACACTGTGGATACGCTGCAGTTCTTCGTGAGTTTAACAATATTTCACCGAGGCAGAGAAAAAATATCAGGGAAGAGATTGCCAGTAAATACAGGCCTATTGTACAAGAATATGATGTATATTCATACAGCGAGGCAATCCGCAGATACAAAATGGCTCTTCTTACAGCTATGAAAAAGCCGTCAAAGTTAAGTGAGGAAGCTTATCTGTGCCTTAAGCTTTCATGGCTTTACAGAGGGGCTGCAAGTGAACTGTCAGACAGTCAGACAGATGGGCAGCATGATAGCCAGTCAGCTGACAGGACATACAGTCAGTCAGCCGGGCAGACAGCAGGTCATGAAGATGACAGTGATACAGCTTCGCAGTATAAAGACAGACTTCTTAAATTTAAAGAAGCTGAAGATAATTATACAGGACATGCCTATGAAGGGTTTACGGCAGCATTGGAAAAAGAGTATCCTCCAATATGTAACATGGATGAGATGACATTGAATTATCTTATGTCAGTACTTGCATATAAATGTGGCGATATTAACTCAGCACAGCGTTATGCATATATGATAATATCGTCAAGAACGGCGGGGGCATCAGTTAAACGGAAAACCTCAGATTTATTATTAAAAATCAGAGAATCAGCAGCAAAGTAATAGTAAAGTAATGCCTTAATTTATTGACAATGATTTTTTAAAATGATAATATAGATATGGTGTTGTCACCACATATTTTTTTGGAGGTACTATTAATGAAAGGTACAGTAAAATGGTTTAACAACCAAAAGGGTTACGGCTTCATCAGTGACGAAGAAGGAAATGATGTATTCGTACATTATTCAGGACTTAACATGGACGGCTTCAAGTCATTAGAAGAAGGAGCAAAGGTTGAATTTGACGTAACAGAAGGCGCAAAGGGACCACAGGCTACTAACGTAACAAAATTATAATCCAGATGTTTTACAGTGTGCCTTTTTCAAATATACAGCTTAAGTTTATTGAAAAGATATATTGTTACACAACTAAGATTATGATGAGGGCAGTCGCATACGGCGGCTGCTCTTGTTTAGCATTAAGGAGGATAAAATGGCTAATATAGATTACTCACAAACAATACCGGATGGAGTTCCATCAATGATTGCATTTGGAATAGTTGCATTATTAACAGTGCTTGTGATTATTGCAGTACTCATCATAAGAAAATGGCATGGAAGAGTATTTCCAGTATTTGCCGGACTTATATCTTATGTGGTGTTTGTATTTCTGCTTTCATACATAGTAACAGCGTTAATATTGACAATACCGGGCGCTGCACAGTTCTTTGCTGATAATGGTATAGCATACTCAATAATGATATGTGTTATAAATGTACTTGCATTTATGATAGCAAGAATAGTGCTCTGTAAGGTGTTTATAGGAAGATATGATAACAAGGGCGATATCTGTGTGGCAGGTGTGGGACTTGCAGCGGGAGACTGTATTTCATATGTGATTACAATGATTTCGTATAGTCTCTGGTGTAACATCATTCAGAGTGAGGGTCTTCAGAAGGCACTTGAAACGACAGACAGCAATAACATAGAGTCGACATATAAAGCTGTTTCAATATTATTTGAAGGACAGACAATAATATGGCCTGTAATGGCTCTTAGCTATATCCTTGATGTAGTAGTTGGCATAGTATTTATGTGTCTTGTTTATGCAGTTGTAACAAAGCAGTTAAAACCATATTGGTATGCAGTTATAGCAGCAGCAAATATTATTGTTAATGTATCATTCCAGAATTATGATGTGACATCTATTGATAGTATTTTAATAGCATTAGGAATAAAACTTATAGTATGTGCGGTAATTGTATGTTATATGATGAAAGTTAAGGATAAGGAGATAGTTTATAGTAATGACTGATATTAATAAAGGATTAACGGCAAATGAAGTGGCCGAAAGAGCTGACAGCGGGTTATCAAATGTTGCAGTGAAAAATCAGTCAAAAACAATCGGACAGATTATTGCCGGAAACGTATTTACATATTTTAATCTGGTTTTTGCAATTTTTGCTGTATTGCTTATATTGGTGGGATCATATGTAAATATGACATTTCTTCCTGTTATTATCTGCAATACATTTATAGGAATAATTCAGGAAATAAGATCAAAGAGGGTGCTTGACAAGCTTACGGTTTTAAGTGCGCCTAAAACAAAGGTAATACGTGATGGCGTTATAAGCGAAGTCGATTCGGAAACTCTTGTAAAAGACGATGTGTGCGTATTTGAAGCGGGAAACCAGATATGTGCGGATGCGGTACTTGCAGAGGGAAGTGTAAGGGTAAATGAAGCACTTGTAACCGGCGAAGCTGATGAAATAGTTAAAAATCCGGGCGATACACTTTTGTCAGGAAGCTTTATTGTATCAGGCAGATGTAAGGCTGTTCTTAATAAAGTCGGACTTGAATCATTTGCGGCAAAGCTTACGATGGAAGCAAAGGCATCCAGAAAGAAACAGCAGACAGAAATGATGCGTTCTTTAGATAAGCTTGTAAAAATAATCGGTATACTTATAATACCGATAGGAACTGCAATGTTTCTGCAAGATAAGTTTTATCTCGGCTTATCAGTAAAAGACAGCGTTGTAGCGGTAATTGCAGCTCTTGTAGGAATGATACCGGAAGGACTTTATCTTTTAGCCAGCGTTGCACTTGTTGTAAGTGTAATGAGACTGGGGAAAAAACATGTTCTTGTTCATGAGATGGCATGTGTAGAGACACTTGCCAGAGTAAATGTACTCTGTGTTGATAAGACGGGTACAATCACAGAAAATAAGATGTCTGTTCAGGACATAATTCCGCTTAATAATTATACACAGCAAAGCTACAGGCCAATACATAATATGATTGGTGATCTTGTCAATAATATGGACTCCGACAATGTTACCATAGCTACATTGAAAGAGTATTTTGATTCAGATGAGTATAAAAAGGCTTTAAAAGTTTTTCCATTTTCATCGGAAGTAAAATACAGTGCCGTTACAATGGATGATGGTAACTATGTTCTTGGTGCACCGGAATATGTGCTGCTTGATTCATATAATGAATATGGTTCGCAGATAGAGGAATTTGCGGGTAATGGAAGCAGAGTACTTGTATTTGGAACATATGAACAGGAAATTGATGGGAAAAAACTTAAAACGCCAGTTATTCCGCTGGCACTTATAGTATTGAATAATCCGGTAAGAAAAGAAGCAAAGGCTACATTTACTTATTTTGAAGACCAGAATGTAAAGGTAAAGGTAATTTCGGGAGATAATCCTGTTACTGTGTCTAAGGTTGCAGGAGAGGCTGGTATATCAGATTATGAGAATTATGTTGATGCTTCTACATTAAAAACAGATGATGAGATTAACCAGGCAGCTGTAAAATATACGGTATTTGGACGTGTTCAGCCTGAACAGAAGAAAAAACTCGTAGTAGCCTTAAAGCAGGCCGGTAAAGTTGTTGCCATGACAGGAGATGGTGTAAATGATGTACTTGCCCTTAAGGCTGCTGACTGCAGTGTTGCAATGGCATCAGGAAGTGATGCAGCTTCAAATGCGGCTCATATAGTATTGCTTGACTCTGATTTTGCATGTATGCCATCGGTTGTTATGGAAGGAAGACGTGTTGTAAATAATATTCAGCGTTCAGCTTCACTTTTTCTTGTGAAAAATATATTTTCAATGCTAATGGCATTATTTGCAATGATTGTTGCAAATAAATATCCGCTTTATCCAACACAGCTATCGCTTCTTGGAGCATTTACAATAGGAATACCGGCGTTCTTTCTGGCATTACAGCCAAACAGGAGTCTTATAAGAGGACATTTCCTTACAAATGTTGCGCTTGAAGCATTGCCGGCGGGACTTACCGATTTTATTGTTGTTGCGTTCTTAACAGCAATGGAAGAATACTGGGGAATACCTCATGATCAGCTTTCTACAATGGCGATAATTATACTTATCACGGTTGGAATTGCAACTCTTATAAGAGTATGTAAGCCATTTGATGTTATAAGGGCATGTGTGTGTGCTGCAATGACAGGGTCAGTTGCATTTTGTCTTGTGTTTATGAAGGGATTATTTGCAATATATCCACTTACACAGAGGCAGATAATAATAACCGTTATTTTATCTGCGATTGCAGTTGTATTGTTCTTGGTTATATGTATTATTGTAAATAAATGTATTACATACTTCGCAGGACGTGATAAGAATTTCAGAAAGTTACTTGGAAGATAAAGTG
Source organism: uncultured Lachnospiraceae bacterium (assembly GCA_934330725.1). GTDB lineage: Bacteria > Bacillota > Clostridia > Lachnospirales > Lachnospiraceae > Lachnospira. The sequence goes on from CAKRGM010000011.1 coordinate 46,751, forward strand.
TATTTTACCGCTTTACGTACCTCTGACGGTAATAAGCTAAGCAGCGGGAGCGTGTCTGCGTTGAATTGTGAATTCTGCAAAACACAACTTTAGAAATAGTGAGTTTTGCAATTGCCTGATTAAATGTGTACCTGAAAGGAGAAAAAAATAAATGCAGCAGGAGCAGCTAAAAGAAAATAAAATGGGAGTAATGCCAATACCAAAGCTGTTGTTTAACATGGCTATGCCAATGGTAATATCAATGCTTATGCAGGCTATGTATAATATAGTCGACAGTGCATTTGTTGGTAATTACAGCCAGGATGGACTTGAAGCGGTATCAATTGCATTTCCGATACAAAACCTTATGATTGCAGTGGCAACAGGAACAGGCGTTGGTGTTAATGCATTTCTTTCAAGACATTTGGGAGAAAAGAAGTTTGAGCATGCAAATAAAACTGCTAATACAGGGTTGTTTCTTGCGCTGTGTAGTTATATAGTATTTGCATTAATAGGACTTACAGTTACAAATGCATATTATAATATGCAGTCCGATATTGAAAGTGTCATTGTATACGGTAAGGAATATCTTACTATAGTTACAGTCGGTGGTTTTGGTATTTTTGGTGAAATATTGTGTGAGAGGCTTCTGCAGGGAACAGGGCGCGCAATATTTTCAATGATTACACAGGGAACAGGAGCAATAATTAATATTATTCTTGATCCTATATTGATATTTGGATATTTTGGTTTTCCACAAATGGGTGTTGCAGGTGCAGCACTTGCAACTATCATAGGACAGATTACAGCGTTCTTACTTGCGCTTACATTTAATATAAAAATCAATAAAGAAATATCATTAAGCATTAAGAGAATATTCAGACCTGAAAAGAGGGAAATAAAGGATATATACTCAGTGGCTGTTCCGTCAATTATCATGGTTTCAATAACATCATTCCTTACAGTGGGAATGAACATGATACTAAAAAAGTTTTCAGAAGACGCAATAACAGTATTTGGTATATATTATAAGCTTAACAGTTTTATATTTATGCCGGTCTTTGGTCTTAATAACGGACTTGTTCCAATATTGTCATATAATTATGGAGCAAGGAAAACTGACAGGATTAAAAAGGCAATAAAGCTGGGGATGTCATGTGCAATAGTAGTAATGCTTGTCGGGCTTACCATATTCCAGCTTATTCCGGATAAACTGATTCTGATATTTGGCGCATCAGAATCGGTAAAAGCAATCGGGGATGTGGCATTGAGAATAATTTCTTTAAGTTTTATATTTGCCGGTGTAGGAATAGTTGGCTCTACAGTATTTCAGGCTGTTGGTAATCCTTTCCACAGTCTGCTTCTTTCAGTAATACGACAGCTTGTAGTAATACTTCCGTCAGCGTATTTATTATCGCTGGTGGGAAATGTTGATGCAGTCTGGTGGTCATTTCCGATAGCAGAGATATTTTCATTTATATTATGCGTTATTTTCTTAAAGAAAACATTTTTAAAGATTAACAGACTTAAAAATTAATGGACTAAAGATGAGACAGAAGCAGGAACATAAGAATAAAAAAATACAGTCCGGGGGCAGCAGAATTTAAAGAAATTTAAAGGTATTGCTGCCTCCGGATTTTTATTATCTTTATTTGGAACCTGAAAATGTTGTATTTATTAAATCATTATACGGAATATCTTCTGTAAGCTCACCGGCATTTTTCAGTATATCTGTAAGCAGTGAAAAACTGCTTTCTTCAAATAGTGTATTAGATTTCCATGTGTTTTGCTGTTTATAGCGTTCTACAATTTTTGTTATTGTTTCAGTGTCAGTTTCAGGAAACTGCGGTGCTATTAAATTTGCAATTTCAGATGCACTATGGCTGTTAACGTAGTCAAGACCTTTCTGAATAGCATTTGTAAATGACTGGATGACATTTTTATGTTTATTTAAATAGCTGGTGTTAGCACAGTAACCAGTATATGGAACATAGCCGCTGTCAACACCAAGTGAAGCAACTACATGACCATCACCGGAAGCTTCAAGTATAGATGCTGAAGGTTCAAATTCTACAGTATAATCACCAATTCCGGATGAAAATGCAGCGGCAGTAGAGCCAAAATCCACGTTTTGTATAATAGTGACGTCTTTGCCTGTTTCTATATTATTTTTTTTAAGTATATATTCAAGAATCATCTGAGGCATACCACCTGTCAGGCACAGCATTATGTAAATGCAAATATAGAGTGGTTTCAGGGGTTTGACCCTGGTATTATAATATATAATAATAGTGGTAATATGATTTAATATGTGTTATAATGACATGGTGTCAGAATGATGCAATATCAGAATGACATGGGCTTAAAATAACATAAGTCCGGAATTACATAAGTTAAGGCGTTATGCGTCTGGGGAATGGAGGATTAATATGAAAAAGACATTGGTAGCATATTTTAGCGCAAGTGGAGTTACGGCATCAGTTGCCAGGATGGTAGCAGAGTCAGCAGGAGCGGATCTGTTTGAGATTGAACCGCAGGTACCATATACCAAAGCGGATCTTAACTGGATGGATAAAAAAGCAAGAAGCACTGTAGAAATGAATAATCCGGATTCAAGACCACAGATTGCAAAGGAAGTTAAAGATATGAGTCAGTACGACACAGTTATCATTGGATTTCCTATATGGTGATATGTGGCACCTACAATTATTAATACATTTCTTGAAAGTTACGATTTTGCGGGCAGGAAGATAGCTTTATTTGCAACTTCAGGAGGAAGCGGATTTGGTAAAACCGTTGACAGACTTAAGGTTTCTGTTGATAAGTCAGCACAGTTTATTTCAGAAAAGCTGTTAAATGGTGCAACACAAAGTGATATTGAAAACTGGGTTAAAACTCTGGAATAAAATATCTAAAAGATGCGTGTCAGACAGTATGTTAATTTAATATAATACAGGCTTCATCGTCAGCATTAATCTCAATGCGTTTAATCAGAAGCCTGACAGCCCTTTGGTCAATAGTTTCCGATTTTATGATATTTTCAATAATATCTGCTATTGTATCAGAGGGCATTTTATTATTTTTCCAGGTTTTCATCGCATTAGAATTTAAGTTTAAAGCGTTTGAGTTCAAAGCATTTGAGTTTAAAGTATTTGCGTTCAAAGCATTTGTATCAGATATGCTTTAAAATGATTTAAGACGTTCTTCAGGGATATTTATTTTTAAGATAATATCGTTTTGCAGGTATCAGGACAAAAAGCCTTGATACCTTAATCAGTAAATTCAGAGGATTTTGCATTTGGGTAGATTTTCTGCATTCTGGCATCATCATAATAAGTGTCAGTCCACTGCTGCCATGTATTGTATGCCGGTATTCCTTTTTCACGTTCGTTGTAACGGACCAGCGCCATACAGGAAACAAAAATGTTGCAGCACATAAATATGATAAGGAGCCAGGTTATTATTTTGCCAGGTTTAACAGGTATTTTTTCTACTAAGCCCGATATTAGCGGGTATAGTTTTTTAAACCATATAACAGCGGCAATTCCCCAGAAAAAGCAGTACAAAAGATTTATCCTGCCGCCAAGGTTGAAAGGAATAGCACTGTAATCCCAGAAAACTTTACCGAATACTATTTCAGTAAAAACGCTGCACAGATATTCATATGCCCCGCCAAGCAGTGTTCCAATAATAAAAAGGAAGCTGTCACTTCTGTCTTTATATTTATAAAGCATTGCAGTAACGCATGCAATGGCAAGACCCCATACAATACTGAAAGGCCCCCATACAACGCTGCTTCGACTCATCCATACACCGGCAGTTATTCTGCAGAAAATCGTTTCCGTGATGTCACCTAAAAAGGCACCTGTAAAAAAGAGCAAAACAATTTTATAAAAACTGCATCCACTGGCAAAAACAGTTGTTGAGGATGTGTCGTTGTGATCCGATTCAGATTGTCTGGCATTAGGATATGCTTTATGTATACGTTTGTCTACAAAACGTGTGATAGAGGCACTCAGCTTGTGGCTTACTTTATCAATGCGGTTGTTGGCTGCTGCCCACTTTTCCAGATTTTTGCTTTTACCTCTTAGCAGAATATATGAGCCTGCAATATCTGTGATAAGAATTACTGCAAGGGTGATAAGCAGTATTCTGGCAAGTAATACTGGAAGGAGTGACAGCAGATGGCTTAAAAAGGCATTTCCCCAATGGACAGTTATATAGCCGAAAATACCCCATAATACAGAAGCAGGAAGACAGATGTATCCATCGAGATTCCATTTTATTTCAGAGTAGTCCCACCAGCGTTCTTTGAATGCTTTTTCAATTAAATGTCCACTTATCCATTCAACTACAGTTGCATATACAGCTGAGAAAAGGAACAGCCAGAAACCATTCAGTTCCTGAAGACCTACTGCCATTAAAACAGCTGTTATTCCGTACATAATACAGAATGGGCCATTAACAAATCCGCGGTTTACAAATTTACGCTGTCTTAAAGTTGACATGACTGTTTCAAATATCCATCCAAGGAATGAATATATAAAGAATAGCCACAAAATATTATATATAGAAAAATAATGCATACAAATCCCCATTCTTTCATTGTGTTTAAGATGAATTCCAGGTTTGTGAAAGGCACAAAGCCTGTAGATGAATAATAATCTGTTAAATATATTATAACATTTGAATCTGGTTAAAGACAATTGGTATTAGTTACATGGTGGAAAAGTATGAAAGCTGCGTGATTTCTTCTTTTGATTTTACAATATTGTATGGCTTCAATGGATTATCTGTGGATTTAAGAATCCCAAGTCCCTTCATCAGTTCAATATAGGGCAGTATGCTCTGCTTTGTTTTTCTAAATCCCAGGGCAGTAATATGCTCCGACAGATATTTGGCAGAAGTATAACCTCGTTCATCCTCTGCAATCAGTTTCATCACAATCGCAATAATGGTATTTTCTCTGCGGTTCATCTCATCAGCAGGACTGTAACTGATTAAATTGGATAAGCCATATTTCAATGTAATTTCCGGCATCCCGTCCTCGTCCACTACAATTTTTTCAATCAAAAGTTCAATATCTCTTCGGTCAAGAATTCCTCCTGCAATAATCTTGTCTACTACCTCAGGAGCATTCTTCAGTTTATCTTTTACGTCTGGTGTTTCTATGGCGGTTTCGTTAAGTTCTTTTATCTGCATTTCCAGACCATGAATCTGAGCAAATAAGTCTTTCTGCATAGAATTGTAAGTTTCATTGATTAAATCTTCATTTCCTGCAGCAACCGCTAAATCTTTTACCTTTTGAGTAAGTAGAACTTTCAGTTGATTTTTCCGATCATTGATGGCTGTGTGCAGATCCTGTTGTTTTTCCTCTATTGTTTTCTTTTCTGCTTCAAAATCTTTTAAATCATAAGTGGAAATAACCTCACAGAGAGCATTGCGGCACATCCTGATATAAGTCAGAATATCGTCCATCAGGTCATCTTCTTCAATTAAATGCGCCTTAGAGCAATAACGTCTGCCCCTGGTATTATAAGTGGTGCAGATGTAATATTTTCGTTCCCTGCTGGAAGTCCGGCGTTTAATTGGTGTAAGGCGGCTGCCACAGTCCTTACAGAACAGGCAGCTGCCAAAAGGATTAGGAATCTCTGAGGCAGGCCATTGTCCTCTGCTTCCACGATAATTTGTACGGTTACGTTTTTCCTTTAATTCCTGCACCAGAGCGAAGGTAGCCTTATCAATAATTGCCGGGTGGTGGTTTTCGAAAATACACTGTTCTTCTTTTGGTACACGTTTATCCTTGCCATGAACCGTGTTTCTTGCACGTTTTTTCAGTCGAAAGGTGCCAATGTAAAAATCGTTATCCAATATATCTTTTACCATAGCATCAGACCATTTAGAAGCTATCTGTCTTTTTGACAGTCTGCCTTCCTCTATTTCACGTTCACGCTGTATCATAGAGGGAGTCGGCGTCCTCTGTTCAGCCAGATATGTGGCAATCTTGCGGTAGCCGTAACCAGAAAGATATAAGTCATAAATGTGCTTAATGTATTCTGCTTCTTTTGGTACAATTTCGAGAACGGTTTTATCTTTTTCATTGCTGCGATATCCAAATGGTGGTCTGGTAATCAGTGTGCCCTCTTTTTGCCTGGCTCCTATGGCACGTTTGATTTTTTTACTGGTGTCTTTTACATATCGCTCATTAAACCATGTTTTAATACCAATCGTATCGTCACTGGAAACCATAGAATCATAATTGTCATCAATTACAACCAGGTGTTTGCCACGTTCCTGAAATTCATCCAGAAGCAGCAGAACCTTTGCATTATGCCTGCCAAGGCGTGAAAAGTCTTTGACATATACGGCATCAATATCTTTATCCAAATCAGCCATCATTTGTTGAAATCCGGGTCTGTCAAAGATATAGCCGGAAATGCCATCATCTTCATACCAACGATCAATAACCACGCCATGAGCTGTTGCATACTGATTGATAATCAGCTTTTGATTTTCTATGGAAACATAATTTCTTTTATCATCGTCTCTGGAGAGACGGACATATCCTGCATTCATAGATCTCCTTTAAAAAAAATGCAAATATAATTATTAAGCACTATGTAATTATATTATATATTTAAAATAAGAAAGTGATATAGAAAATTTTAAGATTCTTAAAAACAGGTAGTGCTGGATATTCCTGTTTGATTGTGGAAACATGCAGAATCTGATATAATTTTTTATACCACAAACTCTGATTTACTTGACATCAAATAATTTTTGCGGTAGCATAAAAACAACTTGATATAATAACTTTCTTCATCACCGGGTGAAGACATTAAGGGCATACAGAGTTTTTCCGCAGGTACGGCATGATTGATTTCATGTTATAAGGAAAAACTTTGTATGCCTTTTCTTTTAGCTAAAAAAGAAAAGAAGAAGTTGTGGGTTTATAAAAGTTTAATATTCGACGAGGAGGAAAATAATATGAAAATCAAACCATTTGCCGTAGAGGAATGGATGAATGCATGGGAAGCTGGCGCAAAGTATAATATTGCGGAAACCTGTGTGGATTCTATCAGCATGAACGAATTGTTTGAATTGACAGGAGAAAACAAGGATGAATTTTTAACACATTTATGCGAACGTTGTCTGAGCTATGGTGACATTAAAGGATTACCCGCATTCAGAAAGGGAGTCTGTGGACTGTATAAATCTTTAGATATGGAAAATATTGTGCCAACCCATGGAGCTGCCGGTGCCAATCACCATGTTTTCTATTCACTGATTTCTCCCGGCGACCGTGTAGTAAGCATAATGCCCACCTATCAGCAGCTTTATTCTATTCCAGAATCCTATGGTGCGGATGTACATATTCTTCAATTAAGCAAAGAAAATGGGTATTTGCCGGATATAAAAGAATTACGTCATCTGGTTACACCAGAAACAAAAATGATTTGTATTAACAACCCGAACAATCCAACCGGTGCGCTGATACCTGAAAATGTACTTATGGAAATTATTGAGATAGCACGTTCTGCTAATGCATGGATTTTATGCGATGAAGTTTATCGTCATCTATCTCAAAAAGATATGTGGTGTCCATCCATTGCAGACCTGTATGAAAAAGGAATTTCTGTAAGCAGCATGTCAAAGGTTTTTTCTCTGGCTGGATTACGTCTGGGGTGGATTGCAACACATGACATGGAAGTTATAAAGAGCTGTTTATCCCATCGGGATTATAATCTTGTGAGTTGTGGAATATTTGATGAAATGCTGGCAGCAGTTGCATTGAAACATAGTAATAAGTTATTGGAACGAAGTCGAAATATTGTCAGAGAAAATCTGCAAATTTTGGACGACTGGGTAAACAGTGAACCTCATGTCAGTTATGTAAAACCCCAGGCAGGAACTACCGCTTTGGTCTATTACGATCTGGATATTCCGTCCTACACTTTCTGTGAGGAAATGTATGAAAAAACAGGAGCTTTTGTAACTCCGGGAGATTGCTTTGAACAACGAAACAGCATGCGTATAGGCTATGCCTACGGAAAGCAGGATCTGATTAACGGTCTTAAAGCTATCAGTGAATACATTGCTTTTAAAACAAAATAAATTTGATTCTGGTCATGCTGACATGGATATTAAATCTGGTTACTTACCAGATATGCACTTGTAGTATTTTTAAATATTATCTATCAAATTTGTTATGACAAAAAACGGAAATTTGTTACAGGAGTATGAAAAAACAAATTGGGTTTCTGCCTTATTGGATTAATTTGCCTGAACAGATAACATTCAGCTTATAATTAAAAAGCACTGGTTAGATCACACATTATCCCAGTGATTTTTAACCAGTGCTTTGATTCCGTCATGAATATCAGCTCTTGAATCACCATCCAGAAATGTGACAACCCGGAAGCCGATAGCTGCATATTTTTCACGTTCAGCTTCAAATTCTTCCTGTGAAGAAAAATCGTTACGCCAGAGATAATACGTTGGCTTACGCAAGGTTATAACATCCTTTCTTATAAATTATTCTTAACGACAAAAAGCAAACTATTATACACTATTCCATCCACCCGATTACACAAAATCACAATCGTCTCATAATTTACATTGATATATGTACGCCACCTGCGCGACCGCCAATGATTTTTTTGCCCTTTACATTTTCCCACTTAAAATCTGTTTCATTATTACGTGATATGAGAAAGTTACCGGCGCGCTGTGTAAGCTGGGCAAACATTACTGAGTAGTCGGATGCCCCCTGCGTATATACATAAATGCATGCTTCAGGGCCAAGAAGACCAATATCAGAATCTCCTGATATCATAGAAGTCATGACTTTATCAGAACCAAATCCTGTGACTACATGAAGGTCGATACCTTCTTCTTTAAAATAACCATTTTCAATGGCCACATATTGTGGTGCATAAAATATCGAGTGCGTGACTTCGTTAAGATTAACACGTATCAGGTCAGAGTTTTTACTGCTACAGCATCCGGGAAAGATTAAACATGATATAATCATGATTACAAGGAATAAAGTTGGAGATTTTAAAAATTTTTTACCCATACGATTCTCCATAAAACTGTTTGTTATTATAGTATGTGATAAAAAATGAACAGTTACTACCATGTAAAATGTGTTATTCTGTTACAGGTGGTTGTCTGGAATCAGGATTATCAGGAAAAAAGTGGTATTATCTGCTGGCTATTTATTGAACAATATTGTCAATAATAAGTATGTAAGAGGTAAAGGTGAAATTTATGAAGATTGATATGCATTGCCATACTAAGGAAGGTTCAATTGATGCAAAGGTACCTGTTGAAAAGTATATAAGAAAACTTATTTCAAAAGGCTTTGACGGAATGCTTGTAACAGATCACAATTCATATAAAGGATATCTCAAATTTAAGGATATAGTAGATAAACTCAGGCTGGATAAGAATTTTGTCGTTTTAAAAGGAATAGAATACGACACACGTGATGGCGGACACATGATAGTTATACTTCCGGATCATATAAAGGATGCATTTATGCAGATAAGAGGTCTTACAGTGTCACAGCTTGAAAAGATTGTTCACAGGCTTGGAGGAATATTGGGACCGGCACATCCTTTTGGTACAGGATATTTTGCATATGCAAATACAAAGTTTGGAAAGAAGCATCCGGAATTTGTTAAAAAGTTTGATTTTATAGAAGCTCTTAATGCAGGAACAAAGGAAATGGCCAATATAAGGGCAAACTTATTTGCACAGATGCATAAACTGCCTATGATAGCAGGCTCGGACGCCCACAAGGAGAAAAATGCCGGATATGCATATACAGTATTTAAGGACAGGATAAGGTCAAATAATGATCTTATAAGTGCAATAAAAACTCATAGAAAATATATTTCCAGAGGCATGACGGGTAATCATGAGAACCTGAGAAAAAATATCATGATTGAAGGAACAATCACAGAAGAAATGAAAATGAAAAAAAATGCGGTAATAGTAAAGCTTGGAGTCATAGGTTACTGGGTCTATAACAAGGCAGGCGCACTCTTTAATCATAGCAGAATAAAAAGACTTATTCTTTTGCATAATATGCATAATTGTGGTATTATTAACAAAGTTTGAGTTGACAGCAAACAAATATGATTTATAGGAGAGAAATGAAAATGGCAGATATAATTGTTATTGGACACAAGAATCCGGATACAGATTCAATTTGTGTAGCAATTGCTTATGCAAATTTAAAAACAAAGGTAACTGGTGAGGAATACAAGGCAGCAAGAGCGGGAAGCGTAAGCGATGAGACTCAGTATGTACTTGATACATTTGGTGTAGAGGCACCTGAACTTGTTGAAGATGCAACTGACAAAAAGGTTGTATTAGTTGATCATAATGAAGTAAGTCAGGCAGTTGATAACATTGACAAGTCTGAAATTTTAGAAATAATTGATCACCATAAGATTGGAACAATTCAGACAGCTGCTCCGATTTATTTTAGAAATGAGCCTTTAGGATGCTGTTCTACAATTGTTTATAAGATGTATAAGGAAAATGGTGTTGAAATAAAGAAGGAAATTGCCGGACTTTTATTATCTGCAATTCTTTCAGATACACTTATTTTCAAGTCTCCAACATGTACTCCTGTTGATGTTGATGCTGCAACAGAACTTGCAAAGATTGCAGGTGTTGATATAAATGATCATGGAATGGCAATGTTCAAGGCAGGAAGTAATGTTTCATCAAAAACACCAAGAGAAGTATTTTTCCAGGATTTCAAAAAATTTGAAATTGGAGATAAGGTAATTGGTGTTGGTCAGGTTAATGCCATGGGAAGCGATGGCGTTAAAGAAGTCAAGGATAAGATTGCAGACTTCATTGGAACAGTTATAGGAGAAGATGGAATTCAGCAGACATATTTAATGGTTACAGATATTCTTGATGAATCATCTGATGTTATGTGTGCAGGTGAAGGCGCTGATAAGGTGCTTGCCGAAGCATTTAATGTTAAGGTTGATGGTGACAGTGCATACTTAAAGGGTGTTGTATCAAGAAAGAAGCAGATGATTCCATCACTTACAAAGGCTATACAGGGCTAATAGCTGTTTAATAAGGTTAAACATACCGCATTTATCAGGAAGGTGGAAATTTAGGTGAAGAAGTTAAGAAAAGACGAACCATGCTGGTGTGGCAGTGGCAAAATGTATTGTGATTGCCATATGGAATTTGATAGAAAGATTGATACATATAAGAGAAAGTTTCATACAGTACCACCCAGAAGCATAATTAAGAATGAGGAGCAGCTTCAGGGCATGAGAGAAAGCAGTAAGATTAATATTGCAGTTCTTGATTATGTTGCTGAGCACATTAAGGCGGGAATAACAACTCAGGAGATTGACCGTATGGTATATGAAAAGACTACGCAGATGGGAGGTATTCCGGCTCCGCTTAATTATGAAGGATTTCCAAAGAGTGTCTGCACGTCAATTAATTCAGAAGTATGCCATGGCATTCCATCAGATAATATTATTTTAGTTGACGGTGATATTATAAATGTAGACTGCTCAACTATACTTAACGGATATTTTTCTGATTCTTCAAGAATGTTCTGCATTGGAAATGTATCACCTGAAAACAGAAAGCTTGTTGATGTTGCAAAAGAGTGTGTAGAACTTGGACTTAAGCAGGTTAAGCCATGGGGACATCTTGGAGATGTTGCACAGGCGATTAACGATCATGCGAGGGCTAATGGATACACTGTTGTACGTGAAGTTGGCGGACACGGAATCGGTCTTGAATTTCATGAAACTCCATACGTAAGTTATGTCATCAAAAAACATACAGGTATGGTAATGGCGCCTGGAATGGTATTTACAATAGAGCCAATGATAAATATGGGTTCAGATGAAATATATGTAGATGAAGATAACGGATGGACAATATATACAGAAGATGATCAGCCGTCAGCACAGTGGGAGATAATGGTTCATGTAACGGAAGATGGTTATGAAGTAATGAGCTGGTAGTGATAAGACGTATTGATTTGATTTTAATATGTGTAATTAAAAAGTAACATATTATAAAAAAGACAGAAGTATGCTTCTTAAGTGAAGTGCTTCTGTCTTTTTCAGCTATATGACTTTGGGTATAAAAAGTTTATATAAATAACTTATTTATACTCAATTATTATTGTGTGCAGTGTATAATCCGGAAAATCGTTTTTCTTATAAGAATAAGAAAGAGAAGTATTTGCCAGATTCATAGCTGACTGCAGGTCGATACTCGTTGTTGATGTAAATTCAACATAAGTTTTTTGGGATGAAATACAGGATTTCATATATGAATTAAGTTCTTTCTGGCTTGTAATATTCTTTAATCTGGCACGTGCAGGGTAAGAATAATCAGTTCCTGCGGCTGCCTTGTATGATTCCTGATTTTTATCCCACTTATGATCTACAGCTATCTGGGCATCCGTAAGATTAAAATATGTATGGCTTATAACGTCAGAGCTTGAATTTACAGGGTCATCCCATGTAACATCGACGTGGTAATATGCACCATCAAGAGCTACTTCATTCCAGATATGATTCTGACCATTAGCATTTCCGGTAACTGTAGTATTTTCTATACCAAGCATATCCATAAAAGTTTTAAAACACTCCGTGTAACCGCTGCATACGGCTTTATTGTTAATAAGGGCATCATATGCATTAAAGTTACGGGAATTGTCATCATCATTGTTTACATAATTTAAATTTGCCACCAGATAGTCGTGTATGGCTATTTCATTATCATATTCGGTATTGTCAGGTGATGTATAGGAATTTAAAACCTCTTTATATTTATCAAGAAGTTTTTTCTGCTTATCATCAAGCTTTGATGTGTCATTATTCTTATAGGCATATACTATAGGGTAGTTGTCCCAGTACTGAAGCTGCAGAACAACGTTTATACCGTTCTTCACATTTTTATATTCGCAGTGAATCTGTTCTATACCGGGAAAATGTGAAAGCCACTGGTCGGTATTTATAAGAGATTCATCGGAAATGAAAAATTCACACTGTGTCTGATTTGACTCCATTGTCTTCATAATATATTTATAAACCGTTTCTGTATCAGAGGCGGTATCAGAATAAGCTGATTTGGAAATATTTACAGAGCCATTATTATCTGAAGCTATATTAAATGAACAGCCGTAAATGTTAAGCATAAGTAAGCAGGCAGTTCCTGCGGCCGCAATTCTTTTGAAATTCATATTAATCCTCCAAGTGTTATTTTTGATGTGCCGGACTGGTTGTTTTCTGTTTTTAATCCTGTGTATTATTGTTGTTATCAAGGCTGATAGATATATATTCCCTTGAAGAATCATCTGTTAAGTTAACATCATTTTTTAATTCATCACCTTTAAGCTTATCATCCCCATCAGTACATGGTGAAAACAAAGTAAGTGACTTTGTGGATCTGACGCGTTTTAACAGGATAATGATAAATGTAATAATTGATGCAGCAGAAGCTGCTATAATTAAATACTTTGTAATTCCTTTCCTCATAATATTATTATTCCTTTCAGATAAATATAACAATATAAATAATTGTAATACATTTTAATGTAAAAAGAAAGTTACAGAATATAGAAAAATATGTGAGTTGATTTTTCGGATTTTTATAATTAATATATGCAGTGTGACTAAGGGATATAATCATGCTGATGATGAAAATGTATAACATTGGAAAGGATACAGATATGAATGTTTCAGAAAAAGATAATAATATATATATTACACAGATAAGTGATTTTAATGTGGAGCAGACTCTTGAATGTGGACAATGTTTCCACTTTAAAAAATTAGGAGAAAATGAATATGCGTTAGCAGCGTTTGGAAAGCTGTTGCATATTATGCAGGAAGAAGACAGGATAATATTGTTTGATACAGATATGAAAGATTACAATAATATATGGAAAAAATATTTTGATCTTGGGCGCGATTATAAACATATTAAGGAATATATTCTGAAAAATGATAAAAGACTTAAAGAGGCCGTTGAGACTATGGGAGGGGTGCGTATTCTCAATCAGGATTTTTTTGAGACACTTATTTCATTTATAATATCCCAGAATAAACAGATTCCACATATTAAAAAAATAGTATTTGATATTTCTAAAAGATATGGAAGATATCTTGGAAGTATAAATGGAGAAGAATTTTATTCATTTCCTGATGTGGAGGCAATGAAAAATGTAACCGAAGCACAGCTTCGGGAATGTAAAACAGGATTCAGGGCCCCATACATAGCTGATGCCGTAAAAAAGGTGGCATCGGGAGAAATACGAAAAGACAGGCTTTTACAAGCTGATATTAAAGAATGCGAAAAAATGCTTATGAGTATTAAAGGTGTAGGTACCAAGGTGGCCAACTGTGTAATGCTTTTTAGTCTTGGAAAGACAGATGCATTTCCTGTGGATGTATGGATAAAAAGGATAATGGAGTATATTTATTTTGATGGAGCAGATACAAAGAAAGAAATAATTGAGCAGTTTGCCAGAAAGCATTTTGGCGAATATGGAGGATTTGCCCAGCAGTATCTGTTTTATTATGCAAAAACAATGAAAATAGGCACTGATACATCGGTTCCTAAATAACAGACCGCTGCATCGCTTTTGTACGCTGTACCGGAAAAACAGTGCACAATTTGTCATGGATTATACTAATATGGCTTAAAAAATAAGTAAAAACAAAAATATAAAAAAAGTATTATTAAAATATAAAAAACAGAATATATTTCTAATTAGATATTGACAAACAAATGTCATAGTGATATTTTAATTGTAATGAGATTAGCACTCAAATTAAATGAGTGCTAACAAGAAAAAGAAAAGAAATTTTATTGCTGCCAGTAATAGCATTTTGTTGGGACAGCGGAATGGAGGATATTTTATGAAGTTAGTACCATTAGGAGACAGAGTTGTAATTAAAGCATTAGTTGCAGAAGAAACTACAAAGTCAGGAATCGTTTTACCTGGTCAGGCAAAGGAAAAACCACAGCAGGCAGAAGTTGTTGCAGTAGGACCTGGCGGAATGGTTGATGGTAAAGAGGTTAAAATGCAGGTTAAACCTGGTGATAAGATTATATATTCAAAATATTCAGGAACAGAAGTTAAGATTGAAGAAGAAGATTTGATTATTGTTAAGCAGTCAGATATTTTAGCAGTAATTGAGTAATATGTTATCCTGGCAGGTATAATATCAAAAATATAATTAGTATATTATAGTAAACTGTGTATGGTATCTTTAATTTAGTATTTATATTTATAAAAGATTGATTTGAAGTAAATTTTATTAGGAGGATTGTTAAAAATGGCAAAGGAAATTAAATATGGCATTGATGCAAGAAAAGCACTTGAAGCAGGTGTTAATAAATTAGCTGATACAGTAAGAGTTACATTAGGACCTAAAGGAAGAAATGTTGTTCTTGATAAGTCTTATGGCGCACCACTTATCACAAACGATGGTGTTACAATTGCAAAGGACATTGAACTTGAAGATAAGTTTGAAAACATGGGTGCACAGCTTGTTAAGGAAGTTGCTACAAAGACAAATGATGTAGCAGGTGATGGTACAACAACAGCTACAGTATTAGCTCAGGCTATGGTAAATGCAGGTATGAAGAATCTTGCATCAGGTGCTAACCCAATCGTTTTAAGAAGAGGTATGAAGAAAGCTGCAGATGCTGCTGTAGAAGCAATCAAAGATATGAGCCAGAAGGTTAACGGTAAGGATCAGATTGCAAAGGTTGCATCAATTTCAGCAGGTGATGAAAAGGTTGGACAGTTAGTTGCAGACGCTATGGAAAAGGTTACAAATGATGGCGTCATCACAATTGAAGAATCAAAGACAATGAAGACAGAACTTGACCTTGTAGAAGGTATGCAGTTCGACAGAGGATACATTTCAGCATATATGGCAACAGATATGGATAAGATGGAAGCAAATCTTGATAATCCATACATCCTTATTACAGATAAGAAGATTTCTAATATTCAGGAAATTCTTCCATTACTTGAGCAGATTGTTCAGAATGGTGCAAAGCTTTTAATTATTGCTGAGGATATTGAAGGTGAAGCTCTTACAACACTTATCGTTAATAAGTTAAGAGGAACATTTAATGTAGTTGGTGTTAAGGCTCCTGGATATGGTGACAGACGTAAGGAAATGCTTAAAGATATCGCTATTCTTACAGGTGGTCAGGTAATTTCAGAAGAACTTGGACTTGAACTTAAGGATACAACAATTGAACAGTTAGGACGCGCTAAATCAGTTAAGGTCCAGAAGGAAAATACTGTAATCGTTGATGGCGAAGGAAATAAAGAAGATATTCAGGCAAGAATAGCTCAGATTAAGGCTCAGATTGCAGAAACAACATCTGACTTTGACAGAGAAAAATTACAGGAAAGACTTGCTAAGTTAGCAGGTGGTGTAGCTGTTATCCGTGTTGGTGCCGCAACAGAAACAGAAATGAAGGAAGCTAAGCTTCGTCTTGAAGATGCGTTAAATGCTACAAGAGCTGCAGTTGAAGAAGGGGTTGTATCAGGTGGTGGCTCAGCATATATCCATGCTTCAAAGAAGGTTGCAGAACTTATCAATACTCTTGAAGGAGACGAAAAGACAGGTGCGCAGATTATTCTTAAAGCACTTGAAGCTCCATTATATCATATTGCAGCTAATGCCGGACTTGAAGGCGCTGTAATAATCAATAATGTAAAAGAATCTAAGGTTGGAACAGGATTTGATGCTTACAATGAAGAATATGTAGATATGATTGAAGCTGGTATCCTTGATCCTGCAAAGGTTACAAGAAGTGCATTACAGAATGCAACAAGCGTAGCTTCAACATTGCTTACAACAGAAGCAGTAGTTGGAACAATTAAGGAAGATGCTCCGGCAATGCCAGCAGGTGGTGCAGGTGCAGGAATGGGCATGATGTAATTAGTTGCACTATATCCGGATTAAAAATATAATATTTGTAAAACTGAAAGGTGCTTGCAGCCGGTTTTGGCTGCAGGCACCTTTTATAATTGTCATTTATTACAAAAAACATGATTGAAATACAAACAAAACCATGCTAAAAGTGTTAAAAGTGACGAAAAAATAAATGTATATTGACAAGCAATTGTATAAAATATATAATATAAGACACTTGGTAAACTGGCCGGTTGTATTAAGCGAAAAGTGGTGTTAAATCATTTGAAAAGGAGAAAATTATATGGGAAAAAGAAGGACATTAAGGAGAGTATTGGGTGTTATTTTGACAGCTGCTATGTGTGCAGTACTGTTTCTGGGATTATCCAGTACAGGTACAAAGGCAGCAGGGGGAAGATTCCAGGTAAATGGAACAAAATTATACGATGCAAATGGAAATGAATTTATTATGCGTGGTGTTAATTATCCTCATGCATGGTATACATCAGAATACCAGACAGCAATTCCAGCAATTGCCAGCAAAGGATTTAACTGTATAAGATTAGTATTAGCGGATGGACAGAAGTATACAAAGACAAGTTATGACGAGTTAAGCTCACTTATCTCAACATGTAAACAGAACAACCTTGTAGCAATAGTTGAAGTGCATGATGCTACAGGCGAGGACTCAACAGGGTATCTGGATAATGCAGTTAATTACTGGCTTGAGATGAAGAAGCTTTTACAGGAAAATGAGGCATATGTTATTGTTAATATCGCTAATGAGTGGTATGGAACATGGGATGATGGCTCATCATGGGAAAACGGATATGTTAATGCAATAAAGAAAATGAGAAATGCAGGAATCAACAATACAATAATGGTCGATTGCGCAGGATGGGGACAGTATCCTAAAGTAATCTTTGATCATGGAAATAATGTTCTTAATGCAGATCCATTAAAAAATACTATGTTTTCAATTCATATGTATGAATATGCAGGAGGAAATGCATCAACAGTAAGAAGCAATATAGATAATGTGCTGAATAATAATCTTTGCCTTACTATTGGTGAATTCGGCGGACAGCATACAGACGGTGATGTTGATGAAGATACTATCATGAGCTATTCAAGAAGTAAAAATGTTGGATGGCTTGCATGGTCATGGAAAGGAAACAGCCAGTCATTATATTTCCTTGATATGGCAAACGACTGGTCAGGAAACAGCCTTACTTCATTTGGTGACAGAGTTATAAATGGTAACGATGGTATAAAAGCTACATCAAGAATGTGTTCTGTATTTAACGGTATATCACAGCCGGATCAGGGTGATTCAGGAAATACAAGCGGTTCAGGTAACACAGGTTCACAGCCATCAGAGAGCGGCAAGACAAATATATTTTATGGCAGCTCGTATGCAGATAACTGGGCACAGGCAGTATCAGTAAGCACAAAGAAGAACGGTGGAGCTGCAAATGTAACTGATATGAATTCAGGCAGCTATATCTGGGTAGAATACACAGGCGCATATGCAGATTTCGATTTAGTATTTGAAAGCTTTTCAGGCGGAAATTCATGGGCAAAGATAAGTCCGTCAGAGAGTGGAAGCACATCAAACGGAACTTACTATGCAAAGTTTAATTACAATGATATTGTAAATGTATATGGAAGCAATTTTTCAACAGTAGATAAAGTACATGTAAGCTCACACGTAAGTGGAATTACAGTAAAGTCAGTTGATATCGTTACAGGTGGAAACTCAGGTAACACAGGAAATACAGGTGATTCAGGAAATACGGATAACACAGGAAATACAGGTTCACAGCCATCAGAGAGCGGCAAGACAAATATATTTAGCGGCAGCTCATATGCAGATAACTGGGCACAGGCAGTATCAGTAAGTACAAAGAAGAATGGTGGAGCTGCAAATGTAACTGATATGAATTCAGGCAGCTATATCTGGGTAGAATACACAGGCGCATATGCAGATTT
>CAKRGM010000012.1 GCA_934330725.1 uncultured Lachnospiraceae bacterium
CAGTAATGCATATGAAAGCCACATAAGAAATGGAGACATAATTGTAATGGAAAATATATCAAAATTATTAGTAGACAAAATGTTATCTAAAAAATTGATAGAAAAAAAAGACCAGGATATGTACATATATTCAGTACAGTTAATATTGGAGAAAGTTATTGCATATGCAGCATTATTAGCGTTGTCAGTAATATTTAATGTCACAATACAGACGGTGATATTCATATTATTTTTTTCAAATATAAGAAGGTATTCCGGGGGATTTCATTTAAAGTATTTTTACACCTGTTTTATTTTTTCAAGTTTTCTATACATTTTGTGGGTAAATATAATATGTCCAAGGCTGGGGGATTATACAAAGTGGAGTTTACTGGGATTATTAATAACAGGTTCTATTATCCTGATATTAGGGGCAGTAAATAATCCATATATATGCTGGGATAAAAGCGAGCATAAGAAAAACAGTGAGCTTACAAGACTCATGATACTGATAGAATTGTTTATTGCTGTTGCACTGTACTTTATTAAAATAGATGACAGTTATTTATGGTATATAAGTTTTGCCGTTACATTGAGTGCGGCATCACTTATTATAGAAAAAATTAAAAGGAGGAAATTTAACAATGAAGAATTTTAGTGAAGGTATGCTGGTAGCAGTGAAGAAGGCAGCAGGTTATGTGATTGACCAGGAGAAGGCAGGACAGTCATTTTGTCCAATGATTTTCCATCAGCCTAAAAGACCTAAGAAAAATGTTTCTGAAACAAAAGCATCAAAGTAGAAGAAAATCCAGACCGGTGCGTTAGTTATCTGTCTAAATTTGTAACATGAGGTTTGCTATTGATAAGGGAAAAGGATTATATGGAAGAAGCAGTAGATATATTACAGACTGGGGGGATGGATTACAGGTTTAAGTTAAGCAGAATAAAGACTGACAAAGATAAAGACAGGCTTGGTAAAATTGAAGATATAATAGCGGAACATAAAGGAATAGATAAAGGCATTGTATTAATATCTGACAGAAATGGACATGATGAGTTAATTTTAGCCGTAGTTCCTCATATAAAAAAAGTTAATGAAGCTCCATATAAAACAAAATTTATATATATATTGGATAATGGAATTACAGAGGCAAAAAAAGAAGCGGTAAGAGTATTTCTGGTGCATTTATTAAATGAAATTGATGCAGGAAACATATCAGTTGTTAAAGATATGCAGCCATTATGCGAAATATGGCGTAAAAAAATAAGTGGAACAAAAGAAATTTCTATTAATAAAAGTTTAGTTGATATGTATTCGCTAAAAAATGCAATGCCTTTATTTTCAGATATTCTTGTTGGAAACAAAAGTGCTGCAGAACTTTTAAAGTCTCCTCGCTTTAATCCTGAATATCTGGCGCTTGACAGACTGGGAGTAAATGTTTTTTTAAATAAAATATTTGACGTTGTTAATAAAAACAATAAAAAAAACCGAATAGGAATAATATATGCCCGTACCGGAAAATTAATTGAAATTTTAGAGAAAAAGACAAAGGGACAGGAGTATATATTGTTTGACAGTTCACCGGAAATGCTTGAAAGTGCAAAAAAGAGAGATACAAAATATAATACATATAGGTATTCTGCTGTAAAACATGGATGCGTTGAGCATAAATATCTTGAATCATGTGATTATGTTATTGCTGTCAATACACTCCATCAGCTTAAAAATGGCATGGACGGGCTAAAACTGTCTAATATGATGATGAAGGCCAATGGAAAATTAATAATAATTAATCATGTAAAAGAGGATATAATGTCACTGGTTTCATCTTATGTATTGCGGCTGCAAAATGCTGAAAAACAACTGGAATGTAAGGAAAATTCTTTACAGTTTCCACAAATGGATCAGTTAGCTCAAATATTGTCACTCTCAGGATTTCAGATAAAGACACATGAGGTGTCGGCTCTTGATAATATAGGCTGTATAGAGGCTGTCAAAAAATCTGGAGATATAAGCAATATTGATGATTGTATTTATAGTGAGGTAAAAAACAATCTTCCAGATGAGGTTTCTATGGGAAAATGCGCTTATTTTATAAATTTTCCGCTAAATAACGATGGAAAAGCTGACAAAGAAGAAATACTGTCAGGTATCAAATTTCATCAGGATAAGGAGGATGATTAATACACCCTTAAGGGTGGCAAACATAATACAAAGACGTATGTGAAGAGATTCATATACGTCTTTTTTCTTTACGGTAATATGGCTTTGCATTATAATATTTTGGATTATATGCCAATTTCTTTGTTATATAAAACAAAAAAAAGAAGTTGTTATATTTATCAAGCTTTTTAATTAATAATATTGAGGTTTATTTTATCAGTATATATAATTGTATTTGATCAAAGGGGGTCTGTCAGTTAATGATAGACCTCCTTTATTATGTGGGATGTTGTTTATGAGGACATTAGGAATGAAAAACCGCGTTCAGTTATTTAAAATGATAAAGGAAAAAGAGTAAAAAGCGCGCGTAGAAAAGAGGCATGTTATGGAATATTCAAAGGTAATAACTAAAATGGAAGCTTCACCTATCAGGGCAATGATGGTTAAGGCAGCTGCTAAGGATAACGTAATTTCACTAAGTCCGGGACAACCCGATTTTATTCCGGAACCTAATGTTATTGAATATGCTAAATCCAAAATGGAGGAAAGTTCAAGGTATGCTCCGGGAGCAGGTATAGATTCATTAAGAGAGACATATGTAGAATATTTAAATGATGAAATAGGAACAGATTATACTGTAGATAATGTAATGGTTACAGTTGGAGGAATGTCTGCACTTCATCTGGCATTAAGCAGTATATTAAATCCGGGTGATGAAGTACTTGTAAGCGAACCATATTTTACAAATTATGACGGAATGATAAGGATGACAAATGGTACCCCTGTAAAAATGAAGGTGACAGAGGAGGATAATTTTCAGGTTACAGCCGAAATAATAGAACAGTATATCACGGACAAAACTAAGGCTATAATATTGAATTCCCCATGTAATCCAACAGGTCAGGTACTTGATGAGGATACAATTACTAAAATTGCAGAACTGGCACTTAAAAACGATATTTTTGTGATAAGTGATGAAGTATACCGTCATATCATATATGACAATAAGAAATTTTACAGTATTGCATCAATTTCGCAGATGAAAGAGAATGCCATTGTTGTTGACAGTTGCTCGAAAAGCAGTGCAATGGCGGGCTTTAGAGTAGGATTTCTTACAGGACCACAGACACTGATTGAATTATGTACAAAGGCAATTGAAAATGTTTATTCATGTGCTACAACGATGTGCCAGTTTGCAGCTGAAGAAGCGATAAAAACAGGTGCGGATTATAGAAAATTTATGTGCAGTGAGTATGAGAAGAGAAGAAATTATCTTTGTGACAGAATAGATAAGATGCCTGAATTATCATGCAAAAGACCACAGGGGGCATTTTATCTCTACATAAATGTTTCTAAAACAAATATGACAGGAGAAGAATTTGCCAACAATCTTCTGGAAAAAGGGAATGTTGCAGTTGTTCCTGGAAGTTCATTTGGAGAAAGTGGCAAAAATTATATACGTATTTCATTTGCTACTTCAATGGAAAATCTAATAGAAGCTTTTAACAGAATAGAGGCATTTGTAAGTTCAATATAAAGTCCAATATAAAAAGGATAAATGAAAAATTATAGGATAAAAGGGCAGGTGTTGTTAATTGATGGAAATAAAGACAGCAGCATTAATAGGCTTGGGGGCAATTGGATGTACGGTTGCACCATTTATACAGAAGGTGCTTGGATATGAAAATGTAAGGATTATTGCCGGTGGAAAAAGAAAAGAACGTATTCAGAATAACCCGACAATTGTAAATGGCGTTCCATATAATTTTTTTGTAGCAGATCCTCAAGAAAAGATGGAGCCGACAGACATAGTATTTGTTACTGTAAAACATGCTGCACTGAAACAGGCGGTAAAGGATATAGCCAATCAGGTCGGAAAAGATACTATTATTTTGTCACTTATGAATGGTATTGACAGTGAGGAATGTCTGGGAGAAGCTTATGGAAGTGATAAATTATTATATGGGCTTACATGGATAGGCGCAATAAATAAAGGAACGGAGTTTACTTTTTCAGATGCCGGAGAGGGAATAATGTTTGGAGAAAAGAAAAACGGTGAAGTGCTGACAGAAAGGGTAAGCGCCGTTAAGCGTCTGTTTGATAAGGCAGGAATTAAGAATTCAGTTCCACAAGACATGATTTACTGTATGTGGCTTAAATATATGCAGAATGTAGCAAGTAATTCTACAAGTGCTATCATAAGAGGTACATATGGATATTACAAGAAGATTGAAACAGTTAATAATGCACGTATAATGCTTATGAAAGAAGTGGTAAAGGTATCCGAAAAACTTGGAACAGAGTGAGTATGTATATAATCTTTTAGAAGTACTTAATAAAATCAACAGCCAGCTGTAAATGTGCCAGACGGCATTTATAAGCTGTTTCGAATATGTTCAGAGCAGATTTTAAAACTGACTATATCAAAAATTGCAAATATGTATGATATATATGGTCAGATAGAGATATCTGACTATTATCTGGTATCACAAAAAAATATAAAAATGAGCATTTTAATATATCCAGAAGGGAATATAATATGTTCTAACAAAACAAATTGTTGAACAAGGAAAGGATATAAGAAAATGAGTGAAAATAGTATACCAGAAAGCAGACATGGATTAAACAAAGAACTTGCACAGATGTTAAAAGGTGGCGTCATCATGGACGTAACTACACCAGAACAGGCAAGAATAGCTCAGGAGGCTGGTGCATGTGCAGTTATGGCACTTGAAAGAATTCCTGCAGATATAAGAGCAGCAGGTGGTGTTGCAAGAATGAGTGATCCAAAGATGATTAAGGGAATTCAGGAAGCAGTAACAATTCCGGTTATGGCAAAATGCAGAATTGGACATTTCGCAGAAGCACAGATTCTTGAGGCTATAGAAATTGATTATATTGATGAGAGTGAAGTTTTATCACCTGCAGATGATGTATATCATATTGACAAGACAAAGTTCAAGGTTCCATTTGTATGTGGTGCAAAGGATCTTGGAGAAGCTTTAAGACGTATCAATGAAGGTGCGTCAATGATAAGAACAAAAGGTGAACCGGGAACAGGTGATGTTGTTCAGGCTGTAAGACATATGAGAAAAATGAACAGTGAAATTGCAAGACTTGCTTCACTTCGTGAGGATGAATTATTCCAGGCAGCAAAGGAATTAGAGGTTCCTTATGAATTAGTACAGTATGTACATGCGAATAAGAGACTTCCTGTTGTTAATTTTGCAGCCGGTGGTGTTGCAACACCTGCAGATGCCGCACTTATGATGCAGTTAGGTGCAGAAGGTGTATTTGTAGGTTCTGGTATATTCAAATCAGGAAACCCACAGAAGAGAGCAGCGGCAATTGTTAAGGCTGTTACAAATTATACAGATGCTAAGCTCATAGCCGAGTTATCAGAAGATCTTGGTGAAGCCATGGTTGGTATTAATGAACAGGAAATCCAGTTATTAATGGCTGAAAGAGGAAAGTAGGAGGCATTTGCGATGAAGGTTGGAGTTCTTGCAGTTCAGGGAGCATTTGCTGAACATGAACAGGCGTTAAATGAGTTAGGGATAGAATGTGTAGAGCTTAGACAGAAGTCAGATCTTAAAGAAAATATTAGTGGACTTGTTTTCCCAGGCGGGGAAAGTACAGTTCAGGGTAAGCTTATCAGGGAACTTGATATGTATGATACGATAAAAAATCATATAAATGAAGGAATGCCTGTTTTAGCGACATGTGCAGGTCTTATTCTTCTTGCTGATAATTTAAGCAATGACCCTGTGGTTCATCTTGGAACATTACCCGTTACTGTAAAGAGAAATGCATATGGCAGACAGCTTGGAAGCTTTGCAACTGACCATGATATTAAAATAGGCGGACAGACAATAGCTGATTTTCCAATGAGATTTATAAGAGCTCCATATATCGAGAGTACTGCAGATGATGTTGAAGTCTGTGCAGAAGTTGATGGAAATACAGTTATGGTACGTTACAAAAATCAGCTTGCACTGTCATTTCATCCTGAACTTACAAAAGATTACAGAATACATCAGATATTTAAAAACATGCTTTAAAAATTATATTCTGGAAATCAAGAAAAATTATCATCACCCATACATTAAGACCATAAAACAGGCTTAATGCATGGGTGATTTTATTTTTAAGAATGAAGTATGTAAACGTTAACGTCTGTTTCTAAATATATATTAAATATATAATCATATTAGCTGATAAATATTGACATAAGCAGCAATAAAATATAACATAGACTGTAGTCTAGAAGTATTAATTATTTCAAAAAAAAACAGGGGGGATTTTTTTATGAAACGACGTATTATGGCCGTGGCATTAGTTCTTTTTATGCTGTCCGGCATACTGATTCCGAACAGGCAGGTAATGGCAGCGGCGACGAGGCCGGAGAATGGGGTAACATCAGGAACCTGTGGTGATAATCTGAAATGGGATTTTTCAGGAGATACTTTAACGATAAGTGGTAGTGGGGATATGCATGAGTATCCTGTTTATAATAATCCGAATTCTACAATGTGCAGTCCATGGTATTATCTTAGGAATTCAATAAAAAATGTTGTTATTTCAGAAGGGGTTACATCAATAAGCTCATGTGCATTCTGGAACTGCAGGGCTTTAACGGGGATAACTACACCATCATCATTAAAATCCATTGGCTTTGCTGCTTTTGGCCAGTGTGATGCATTAAAAGAGGTAAACATTGCAGCAGGTGTTATCGGTGAATCTGCATTTATAAGAGACAGGGCAGTCGAGAAAGTAACAATTGGTGCTGATGTTACTGCAATGCAGATAAGTGCTTTTGAAGATTGCAGTTCAATTAATTCTGTTTATATCAGTGATCTGAAAAAGTGGTGTTCAATTGATTTTGGCAGTTATCTTGCCAATCCACTTCAATATGCAAAGCATCTGTATCTGAATGGACAGCAGATAAAAGAGCTTTATATTCCGGATGGAGTACAGGAAATAGGTGATTATGCATTTGCTAATGATGAGGATATCACAAGGGTTATAATTCCGGGAAGTGTAAATACTATAGGAGAATATGCATTTTTTGAATGCTCGAATCTTCAGAGTGTAGAATTTACGGGAGATGGACTTAAAACAGTTAAGGCAAGTGCATTCGATTCGTGTCTGCATTTATCAGATATTTCACTTCCATGGTCAGTTAATTATATAGGAACTAATGCATTTGCATGTAGTCCGATTAAGTCAATAACTGTTAAGCAGGGACAGATTGGAGATCATGCATTTACAGGCTGTGGATGTATGTCAGATGTTACATTGGGAAGCGGTGTGACATATATTGGCGATGGAGCATTTAAAGATTGTGCAGCAATTGGAAAAGTAACATATGAGGGCTCATATAATCAGTGGGATACATTTGTGTGTGAAGTTGGCAATGATAATACAAAGTTAACTACTGCGGAGGTAGTGTGCACAGGAAGTGGAAGTGCATCACACGGGACAATTGAGACGGGTATACATACCGGTGGAACAGTTAAGTTTGGAAGCTTTGAACAGGATAATAACACAGGTAATGGTGCAGAAGCAATAGAATGGAATGTTTTAGCTGTAAATGGAGACAGGGTACTTATTGTCAGCAAGGATGTTCTTAAGTTTATGAGATATAAAGAAACTCATCAGGAGGCTGCATTATGGGAAAACAGTTCAGTCCGCAGCTGGCTGAATAACGACTTTATTAACAGCGCATTCAGTGATTCAGAAAAAGATTATATTTATAGTACAAATGTAACAAATACAGTTAATCAGAAATATGGTACATCATCGGGAAACGATACAACTGACAAATTGTTTATACTTAGTGCTGATGAAATAAATAAATACATGCCAAATGATTATCAGAAGCGTGCCGACTGCACAAAGTATGCTTTGGCTTCAGGGGGAAATGATCCTGCACAGAGAAACAATTCGCTTGAAACATCTTATTACTGGACAAGAACAGCAGGATATTTTGATTATAATGTTGCATATGCTCACTATTCCGGTTCTGTAAGATATGATGGAATGGCAGCAGATAATACAATTGTAGGTGTCAGACCGGCAATGTGGGTAAATAAAAATGCACTTACAACAGTAAACAACAGTGTGGTTGATTATGTTGCACGTATGTACACAGTAGCTCTTAACCGTCCGGCGGAAGAGTCAGGATTAAATTACTGGACAACACAGCTTGTATATGGTGAAATTGATGGAGCAGGTATAGCTCATGGATTTATTGGAAGTGCAGAGTTTGAGGCAAGGAAACTTTCAAATGATGATTTTGTAAGGACGTTATACAGAACATTCTTTAATCGTGATGCAGATGGCGGACTGGATGGATGGGTAAGCATGTTAAATAACAAAGCACCACGTTCACAGGTGCTGTCAGGATTTGTTAACTCACAGGAATTTGCAAATTTATGTGATTCATATGGCGTTGCAAGAGGAACAATGCAGGCAGGTGGAAATGTATTGTATAACAAGGGCGTCAGGGATTTTGTATTAAGACTGTATAATAAGGCTTTAGGAAGAGAAGGTGAGACATCAGGTGTTGAATACTGGTCAAACAGAATCAATACAGGAGAAATAACACCGGAGGCAGCTGCTAAAGGATTTATCTTCACTCCTGAGTATGCTAATAAGAACCTGAGTAATGATGATTTTGTAGATAATCAGTATGTGATATTCTTTAACAGATGGCCTGGCTCAGGAGAACGTGTGGGCTGGGTGCTGGCACTTAACAGAGGTGAAAGATCACGTGAAGATGTTGTTTCCGGATTTGCAAATTCACAGGAATTTAGAAATCTTCTTGCAAGATATGGTCTGTAAAACTGAATAAATCTTAAAACTTAGTGAAACATCCTGAAAATTCTTGACTATGATATACTTAGTGCATAGAATATAAAAAGATAATAATAACTGTAGAAAAGGAAGGATAAAAATGGACGAGTTATTAGACATTTTAAAGGAAGTTAATGCTGATATTGATTTTGAGACATGTGATACATTATATGATGATGGATTACTTGATTCCTTTGATATAGTATCAATAGTTGGTGAACTTAATGATACATTTGATATTGAAATTAAACCTGTAGATATTGTACCTGAAAATTTCAATTCAGCTGAAGCTATGTGGGCAATGGTGAGAAGACTTCAGGATAATTAGACAGTGAGTGTTTATTGTTTATTCAATAAAAGTTTAATAAGCAGAAAGTGCCGCATGCGGCACTTTCTGCTTATATATTAATTTATTAGGGGAAAAATATGGTAAAGGGGTATAAAAAGGTATTATTGCTTCTGCTGCTGTTTTATGTAGTTCTTGTAATGTTTGCGTATAGTAAATTCGGGATAAATCATATAGATTCATATAATCTTGATAAGTACATAACTGCAGATTTATATAAAAGTAATGGGGATGTATACAGTTATGACAGTAATGAATTTTCAGTATTAAATAAAAATGACAGGATTGTTATTCACATACATATACCACAGGAATATAAAATGAAAAATGCAGCAATAGCATTTAATGTGTATAATACGGCTTTTACAGTAAGCTTCAAAGACAAAGAATTATACAGGTTTGGATACGATATCGCGGAACGCGGGAGACATATAGGAGCAATTTACAGAACTGTAAATATTCCGGATGAGGCGTTTGGCAGTGAGGTGACTCTCACGTGTGATGTTAAAGAGAATAATGAATCAAATCATATAAAAGGCGTCACACTGCTTCCGGCATCTGATGCATCAAAGGCAGTTCTGATTGATCATATTGGGATTTTCTTTGTATTTGTGCCACTTTTCGTATTTGCGGTTATAATGCTGTTTATATCTTTGACGGGAGAACTTAAAAATGTAAATACAAGAATTACAATATGGTTTTCATTATTTGCCGCAATAGTATCGTGCTATATAATTTCATATTTCGGAATCAATAATATATTTATTGATAATGTACTTATAGCCTCAAATATTGAATATATAAGTCTGTTTTTCGTGGCAGTGCCGTTAATTGCATATTATATAGAAATAGTACATGAAAAGTGGATAAAAAGGTTGTTACTTGTTACGGATGTATTGTTTCTTCTATTTGGAATTATTTGTACAATACTTAATTATACAACGGAGGAATATCATTACATACGTTTTATCCTGCCGGTTCAGGTATTGATGATGATTGAGCTTGTAATTCTTATATTTGTAAGTATTTATGAGAAAAACAGAACATATGATACAGCAAAAATTGCACCATATGGTATGATTTTATTTTTTGTAATTATATTTTTGGAGGTGTTGCGGTATAATGCGGACAAATATTTGAATATTAAAATACCGTTGTTAGGTATTTCGCTGGTTCCAATGGGAGTGATACTGTTTATTGCAGCCTTACTGCTGAATAATATTTCAATGATTATGTCATCTTATGAGGCGAGCCGTGAAAATGAACAGCTTAAGGAGCTTGCATACACAGACAGTCTTACGGGGCTGTTTAACAGAATGCGCTGTGAAAAGTTTATCAGGGAATTAAGACAAAATAAAGATGAAGAGTATACAGTAATATTTCTTGATATTAATAATCTTAAATATGTCAATGATAATTATGGACATGCAGCGGGCGATACATATTTAAAAACAGTTTCTTCATTGATTTCAGATTATTTCTGTAAGGCTGATATTTGTGGAAGATATGGCGGTGATGAATTTTTTATTGCCTATAAGGGGAGAGTAAAGATATATTTTGAATCCGTACTGGAAAGAATTAATTCTGACCTTGAAAATATCAGGAGTGAAAAAAATATACCATACATGATGTCTGTTTCAGGAGGGAAAGTTGTAAGTACAAAAAATAACGTAATTAATATTGATGAGGCAATATATCTGGCTGATATGAAAATGTATGATTATAAAAGAAAATATAAGGAATCATTTAAACTATAATCAATATAATAAATTAAAATTTAAAGGACAGGTTGGATAAATGAAAATCTATTTTGCACCAATGGAGGGAATTACAGGTTATATATATAGAAATGCATATGATCATTATTATGGTCATGGATGTATTGATAAATATTTTATGCCATTTATATCACCAAGTGAAAATAAGGGATTTACATCAAAACAGATAAATGAAATACTGCCGCAAAATAATAAGTGTGATAATCTGGTACCGCAGGTACTTACTAATAACAGTGGACATTTTATTAAAACAGCCCGGATGCTGTCAGAATATGGCTATAAGGAAATAAATATAAATATGGGTTGTCCGTCGGGAACTGTTGTAAGTAAATATAAAGGGGCCGGATTTCTGGCACAGCCTGATAAAATAGATGAATTTCTGTATAATATATTTGCATCACGGACAGTAACGGACAATAACATAAAGATTTCAATAAAGACAAGGCTTGGACTTGAAAGAGAAGAAGAATTTGAAAATATTCTTGATGTCTTTAACAGATATAAGCTTGAAGAGCTTATCATACACCCGCGGGTACGTCTGGATTATTATAAAAACCAGCCGCATATTGAGGCATTTGAAAAAGCTGCGGCTATAAGCAGAAATCCTGTAGGTTATAATGGTGACATATTTACAAGGGAAGATTATAAAGAATTTGTATTAAAGCATAAAAATACCGGTTCTGTTATGGCAGGCAGAGGATTTATTGCTTCGCCGTGGCTTGCTGTAAGGATCAGGCAGATAAATGCAGATATGGATGACTGCGAATTTAATGAAGCAGATGAACGGAAAAAACTAAAAGAGTTTCATGATACAGTTTATGGGGAATATCTTAAGATAATGTCAGGCGATAAGAATGTCATACATAAGATGAAAGAAGTGTGGTCGTATATGAAAACATCATTTGATAATTGTGAAAAAGAATATAAGAGCATAAAAAAAGCACAGCATATGTATGATTATGAGGCCGCGGTCAGGTCAGTGTTTGCTGATTGTAAGCTTATAGAACCGGCCAGAAAACATTTCTGGTAGATTATCAGATTCAGCTGTAAGTATAATATAATGACGTTTAACACCGATATATTAGTATAGAAAGGTTTTATATACAGATTGTGAGGGGTGTTATATGGATATTTTAAAGAGTACTGATAGCAAAACAACGAAAAAATATATAGTTAATATACCAGAAGACGGAACATCTGATGATAATAAGCTTAAAGACAGCAGTACTAAGACAGAAAAAAGCAGCATAGCTGGTTCCGGGTCAGAGGACAAGACTGATGTTTTTGCAGCAAGAAAAGAATATATTGAAGCATTCCGCAATGGAGTAAAGAGTTTATTAGACCCGACAGGTGGTATGTCAGAAGCTAAAAAGGCCAGATATTATAACCGTGTAATGTATAAGCTTCGTACAGGAAAGAAGCTTACGGCAGAGGAGTTAAGGTTTATAAGAGTGAATTATCCGGAAATGTATCCACAGGTTGTACGTGTACAGCTTAAAAGGCAGTCATTAGAGGAACAGGTTAAGCATTGCAGATCCAAGGAAGAGGTAAATGATACATGTTTAAGGCAGACCTCACTTATAAGTGACAAAGATCCAATGGCACAGGCACTGTATGCTGCATGTAATGATGTTGAAGCTGAATTTAAGAAAACTTCCCAATATAAATCACTTCCGGATACAAATAAAGAAGCCAATGAAAAAAAGAATAATACAAAGGCTTCTTTACATTCTATAAAATCCGGTGAAGATGATAAGACAAAGTCGCTGACAGAATCGTTATCAGGAACTTCAACAGAGTCATATGCAGATTCATCAACCGGATCACAGGCTGGGACTGTAACAGATAAAAACCAGTCAGAGGAACTTATTGATAATTATTTTATAGATGAAAGCAGTTTTTCCTGTGTGGATTTTTCAGGATAATCCGTGTACGGATGGGAGATTGCCAAGATTATTTTCATCGGTTCCATCAGGAATGGATTTCAAATATCTGGTATCTTTTTTATGAGCTATTCCAACTCCACGTATTTCACCATGTTCAGCCATTTCAACACCTTCGTCGCGTGATACTATCTGACCATTGGAAAGTTTATATCCTGTAACGGACCCCTTTGATTTTACAAGCGCTACAATATCCTTGGCATCCTGTTTTGCCTCAGGGATATCGTCTAATGCCATAATAGGCAGAATATTTTTAATTTCACTATTATTTTCATTATTCATAATAATATTGAACCTCTTTTCATCAGATTTAAATTGTTTTAAAGTTTTGGATTATTTTAAATAGCTATGAAGAATTATAATGTGTTAGTTAAGAATTATAATCTGTGATTTAAGTTATGATTAAAAGTTATGGCGTAGTTGTAGTATGGCTTATATATGAAGAAAATATTCGGCTCATTTAAATAAAAGTGGAGCGTCAGCTTTATAGTGTGCGGGTGCGAAGCAGGAAACAATCCATAAGGCATCTTTTGATTTCAATATCATAAGTATAGTATATAAGTCTGATTAACAGCAGACAGTTGATTGATAATATTGTTTAATTAGTATATAATAGTAAAATAAAGTTATTAACTAATAATTGGCGAATTGCTTCGGAAATGGAGGGATTTATATGACACTTATAAATAAAGAAAAAGTATTAAATGGTGTTGGAAAAGCAGTAGATGTAGCTAATAATGCAGCAGATAAAGTGACTGAATTCGCAAAAGAGAAGGGAATAGATAAAAAAGTTTCATCAGCAGTTGATAAGGTTGAAGGTTTTGCAAAAGAAAAAGGAATAGATAAAAAGGTCTCATCAGCAGTTGATAAGGTTGAGAATTTTGTTAAAGAAAAAGAAATAGATAAAAAGGCATGCAATGCAGCACGTTGTGTCGGTTCCGGAATAAAGAAAGCCGGAAGCAAGATAGAAGAGACATTTGAAAAGAAAAAAGAGGATATACAAAGAGAAGAAGCAAAGGCAGAGGCTTCAGATAGTACAGCTGATGAAAGTGCCCAATATGCTGAATCTGATAAAGAATCTGACAATGCTGAATCTGGCAATGACGAAGCTGGGAATGACGCAACTGATGAAGAAGAAGCTGATGATGTATCAGACAGAGAAAATATATAAACTGACCATAAAAAATATATAAACTGGATATAAAATACAGTAAACTGACCATTAAAAAATCGCACGTATCTGGCACTTCAAAAATGGTCAGTTTAATACTATCCTAAAGAGAATGAATTTAAATCACTTTAGGAGGAAAAAGGAATGGATAAGACAAAAAATTTAATAGCTGTCATAGTTGGACTTATCATTGCTGTAGCAGGCGTTATTTTAGGTGTTAACAACTATGTAGAAAAGGGAAATACAACATATGCATATTGTCTGCTTCTTGCAATTATCGGACTTCTGATTCTTATTGTAGGTATTTATAATCTGGTTGGAAAGCATGACAGCAGACCTGTTGATGCAAAGGTACTTGCACAGGCAGCACTTTGTGCAGCATTATGCTATATCGGTGCAACATTTATTAAAATTCAGATTCCTGTACCGGGAACAGAAGGAACAATGTTCCATCTTGGCAATACATTCTGCGTACTTGCAGCGCTTCTGATAGGTGGATTATGGGGCGGACTTGCCGGAGCAGTTGGAATGACAATAAGCGACCTTACAACACAGTATGTAACAAGTGCTCCAAAGACATTTGTTTTAAAGCTGTGTATCGGACTTATAGTTGGTCTTGTTGCACATAAGATATTTAAGCTTTCAAAGGATATTCCGGCAAAAAGAGTTGTTGCAGGAACAATTGTGGCATCAGTATGTGGTATGGCATTTAATGTAATTGCAGACCCACTTGTTGGATATTTCTATAAGCAGTATCTTTTCGGAGTACCACAGGATATGGCAAAAGCATTAGCAAAAATCGGTACAGTTACAACTTCTGTAAATGCTGTAATAGCAGTTATTGTAGCATCAATAATATATCTTGCATTAAGACCTGTAATGAAAAAATCACAGATGCTCAGGGAAATGTAGACTGTATATTATGACAGAATAAGAAAATAAATTAATACAAAAGAAAATTAGAGAATTATAGATTTAAAAAATAAAAGTATAAAAATATAAAAAAAACACCTTATCAAAGAATAATTAATGTAAAATGTTACATGATATCTTTGGTAAGGTGTTTTAATTAGTTTCATCAATATTAACTGCAAAAGCAGTATTGATATAACTTTATAACATTGCAGATTAGGCTGTAAATTAATCTGTAAATTAAGCTTCTACACAGAATGGTTCTAACTTTGAATGAAGCTCTTCTGCATCATTGTAGTCGTTACGAATAACACGAAGTGTCATTGTACGTCTTGGATCCATACTTAAAACGCCAAGCACTGATTTTGCATCAAAGAAATAATTACCCATGCAGATATCAAAATATCCATCAAGAGTATTTACTGTTTTGACAAACTTTAAAGCATTGTCAGTATCTTTAAGTAAAATTTTAAATGTTAATGAATTTTTATCTGATTTCATAGCCGCAACCTCCATAATCGATTGGTTTACTAATTTTTCATGTTTTCCTTGTTTTTTGTTTTCAATATTAGTTTATGCTGCTAAAGAATAATGTGGGTGAATTCATTATTACTTTTACAACTTTCTCATTTATATACCTATTTGAAGAATAAGTCAATGCGATAAAATGTTAACTTTTTGTAAATACAATAAGAACATTTTAATAAAAACAGGTAAAAATATGGTGAAACTTGAGAAAAGTTAGACAAATAGCCATACTGAGTGATAATATTTTGGTAACATTTTAGACGCATGGGTGTAATGATTGATTTTTTTGATTTTTAAATTTATAATTAAATAATTAGGAAACTTACAATTTTAAGTAATTTTATACATGATTAGCAATTCACCGCGGGTACATTTGCACTGTTTAATGCTGACAGTGGTACATAAAGCGGTATAATAAAGAGTATGGAGAAATATTAATAATGATAAGAAAAGAAATAAATGAAATTAAGGGACAGTATACCCTTGAAGAATGTGGCATTTTAAAACTCAGGGGATGCTATGTGAATGGAGAAAAAGAGAAAGTAACAAGGCTTGATGAAACATTTCTTAATCTTCCGGATGAAGAAAAGCATAAATATTTTGATATATTTAGAAAAACATTATCAGGAACGCCGGGGAAAAACCTCATTGATATGCGATTTACAACAGATTCATATGCAGAGGATGGTGCAAGGTCATTTTTATATAAATTAAGAGACAGTGAACTAAAGGATGACGATATACTTGATGAATTTTATGACAAGGTAATAAGATCATACAGTTATCCAGGAAATTATCTTATTCTTCTTATTAACCAGGTGTATGATGTGCCGGGAAAAACATCAGATAACATTGAGATGGAAGATGCATCTGATGAAGTTTATAGTTACATATTATGCAGTATCTGTCATGTTACACTTTCAAAGCCGGGGCTTGGATACGACGAGGGTGATAATACATTTCATAACCAGATACAGCATCATATGGTAGATATGCCGGATATCGGATTTTTATTTCCTGCATTTAATGACCGCAGTGAAGACGGGGACAGCGTTTTGTTTTATTCAAAAGATGCGGATGATTTTCAGAGCATATTTCTTGATGACGTACTTGATTGTGAAGTACCACTGCCGGCAGGAAATCAGAAAGAGACATTTCAGAGTCTTGTAACTGAAACACTTGGCGAGCAATGCGATTATGAAACAATAAAGAACATTCATGAAAATCTTAATGAGATGATTGAGGAAAATAAAAATAATCCTGAACCGGTGCGCCTTGATAAAACTAAGGTGCGTGGACTTCTTGAGAAAAGTGGTGTTGCAGAGGACAGGCTTGACAGCTTTGAAGAACATTTTGAAATGAAAGCAGGTGAAAATGCTACGCTGCTTGCTTCTAATATTGCAGAAACAAGAAAGTTTGAGGTTAAAATGCCGGATGTAGTTGTGAAGGTAAATCCTGAAAGAACTGATCTGGTTGAGACAAAGGTAATAGATGGTAAGCAGTGTCTTGTAATACCTATTGATGAAAGGCTGGAAGTCAACGGAATTTCAGTAAATCCAGTCACTGGTGAAGTTATAGAAAGATAATCTTAAATAAATTGGAGGTAAATGACATATGGATAATTGTACAGCATTAAATGCAGGTCAGCAGCCGGATACAGATTATGATATAAAAACTGAAGTTGTTGAACGCTTTTTAAGGTATATTAAGATAGATACCCAGTCAGATGAATATTCAGAAACATTTCCCAGCACATTAAAGCAAAAAAATCTTGCAGTAATTCTTGCAGATGAATTAAAAAAAGCAGGTGTGGCGCATGTGGATTATGATGAGGAATATGGTTATGTATATGGTAAGATTCCTGGTAATATTACTAACGAGTCTGACAAAGGCTGCACGTTAGGATTTATATCCCATATGGATACTTCACCTGAAGTAAGTGGAAAGGATGTAAAACCGCAGATAATAGAAAATTATGACGGTGGCGATATTATCCTTAACAAAGATAAGGACATAGTTTTAAAGACGGAGGATTTTCCCGAGATAAAAAATTATAAAGGTCAGGATGTCATTACGACAGACGGGAATACACTTCTCGGAGCAGATGATAAAGCAGGAATTGCTGAAATTATGACAATGGCAGCATATTTATGCAGTCATCCACAGATAAAACATGGGGATATAGCAATTGCATTTACACCTGATGAAGAGGTTGGTGCAGGCATGGATCATTTTGATGTGAAACGTTTTGGAGCAGATTATGCATATACTGTTGACGGTGGTGCAATAGGAGAACTGGAATATGAAAACTTTAATGCTGCAGCTGCAAAGGTAATAATTAAAGGAAGAAATGTTCATCCGGGTGAAGCTAAAGGAAAAATGAAAAATGCAGCGCTTATTGCGGTAGAATTTAACGAAATGCTTCCAAAGGAACAAAGACCTGACAATACCAGCGGTTATGAAGGCTTTTTTCATCTTGTACATTTAAATGCAGATGTGGAAGAGGCGTATATGGAATATATAATACGTGATCATGACAGAAATAAGTTTGAAGAAAAGAAAAAGCTTATGGAGGCTGTTTCTGATGAGCTTAATGAAAAATACGGTGCAGGAAGTGTTAAGGTTGAACTAAAGGACCAGTATTATAACATGAAAGAAAAGCTTGCCGATTCAATGTTTTTAGTTGAAAATGCAGCAGAATGCATGAAGGATATAGGGATAACTCCTAAGATTCAGCCAATAAGAGGAGGTACTGATGGTGCAAGGCTTTCTTTTATGGGAGTGCCGTGCCCTAACCTGTGTGCAGGCGGACATAATTTTCATGGAAGATATGAGTATTGCTGTGTCCAGTCAATGGAAAAAATCACCCGGCTCATTATAAAGCTGACAGGTATGACATTTAGTAAATAACAGGTATATTGAGTATTGATATGCAGATAGCTGTTGCACATGGCAGCAGGGTCTATGAATAAAGAAGCTGGGAAAAGGATTTCATCATTAAGTGCAGTCCTCCCGGCTTTTTACATATATTTAACATGCATTTTACATAAGTGAGATAGCAGAATTTACATTTCTTTCATAGACTTAAGATAACTAATAATATACAGTTTAAAATTAATCAAATTGGGCATTTTAAATTATAAGAGAAAGTTATATGGGATTTAACCATATTAAATTAAACTGTAGCAAATTAAACATTTTGGTTTGGAGGATAATGCTTTGATAAAAGTTGGAATGTTAACAAGTGGTGGTGATTGTCAGGCACTTAATGCAGCTATGCGTGGAGTGGCTCTTGGACTTTTAGGCAGTGGCTGCAAGGTCGAAATTTATGGCTTTAAAAATGGATATAAAGGGCTTATTAATGAAGATTACAGCAGTATGTGCCTTGAAGATTTTGAAGATATTCTGGACAAGGGTGGAACAATACTTGGAACCTCAAGAATGCCGTTTAAGTATATCGAGCTTCCAGATGAAAATGGCAAGGATAAAATTGATTCAATGGTCAGGACCTATAATAAAATCGGGTTAAACTGCCTGGTTGTCTTAGGTGGCAATGGTTCACATAAGACGGCAAATCTTCTTATGGAAAAAGGACTGAATATTATAACTCTGCCGAAGACAATTGATAATGATATAGCAGGAACAGATGTAAGCTTTGGCTTCTATTCAGCAGTAGAAGTAGCGACCGGAGTATTAGAGAATATAAAAACAACTGCACAGTCACATGGAAGAGTGTTTGTCGTAGAATTGATGGGGCATAAAGCCGGATGGATGACATTGTATGCCGGAATAGCAGCATCAGCAGATATGATTCTTATACCGGAAATACCATATGATTTTGATGTGGTTGTAGAAGATGTGCGTAAGAAGTTAAAGAGTGGAAAAGGTTCTGTAATAATTGCGGCTGCAGAAGGGATTATTTCAAATGAAGAGGCTCTTATGACTAAAAAAGAGCGTAAAGAAAAAAGAAAGAAGGAAAAGGTTGTTTCAGCAGCGCAGGCGCTTGCAGCAAAGCTTGAGGAAAGTATTGGAAGTGAAGTGCGTGTTACAATTCCGGGACATATACAGCGTGGAGGCCAGCCATGTGCATATGATAAGGTGCTTGCAACCAGACTCGGTGCAAGGGCTGCAAGGATGATTATCGAGGAGGAATATGGTTATATGGTCAGCTTTACGGCAGGTAAGATTGATAAAGTACTTCTTGGTAAGGTAGCCGGAAAATTAAAACTTGTTGACCCGGATTCAGAGATTGTAAGTCAGGCAAGAATGACGGGTATAAGTTTTGGAGATTACAGTAAGGAAGAAAAATAATTTTGAAGGGTAAAATGTTGGTACAGATTATGGAATTAATTAAGAAAATGATAGTATCAGAAAATAATGAACAGGAAAAAGATAAAGAAGAAAAGGATAAACAGGATAGCGCAGTAAGCGCAGAAGAAGTTATAGAGGATGATAACAGACCTGTAATAAGAAAGAGAGCATGTTATGCAAATCGTGAACTCTCCTGGCTTAAGTTCAACGAAAGAGTTCTTGGAGAAGCCGAAGATGAAAGCGTTCCATTATGCGAAAGATTATCATTTGTATCAATTTTCCAGAGTAATCTGGATGAATTTTTTATGGTACGTGTAGGTTCATTATATGATCAGATGCTCCTGTTTGATAACTCAAGGGAAAATAAAACCAGAATGACAGCTTCAGAGCAGCTGGTACATATTTTTAAAGATACACGTAAACTGCTCAAGCATAAAGATGATGTGTATTTTGAACTTATGGATCAGTTAAAACAGCGGGGCGTTGAGTTAATAAGATTCAAAGACATAGAAACAGAAGACGTTGATTATCTTAAACAGTATTTTAAAAAATCAATTATGCCTATCTTGTCACCACAGGTAATTGGTAAAAAGCAGCCGTTTCCATTTCTTAAGAATAAAGAGATTTATGCGGTAGCCCTGTTAAAGGCTAAAAATAGTGAGAAGCTTGGAGTGGTTCCATGCAGCAGTGAAGTATTTTCAAGGCTTATATCAATTCCATCAGATAAGAAAAAGTATATTCTGGTGGAAGAACTTATATTACATTTTATGCCTGAAATATTTGACAATTATACAGTAAAAAGCAAGTCTCTTATAAGAATAATACGTAATGCTGATATTGATGTGGATGAAGCATATGAAGATGAAGATATTGATTACCGTAATGCAATGGAGAGGCTGATAAAGGAAAGAAGAAAGCTCTGCCCTGTTAAGATGGAATATACAAGAGTTCCGGATGAAAAGGTAATAGTTTATCTTTGCAAAGAGCTCGGTTTAAAAAAGGAGCAGGTATTTAAATGTGAAGCGCCTCTTGAAATGTCATTTGTATCAACAATTCAGGACGTATTCAGAGCAAAAAAGGAACTGTTTTATCCAAAGAGAAAACCGCAAAAATCAATATACGTTGATGAAAATACGGCTATGATTGAACAGATAAGAAAAAAGGATATACTTCTTAGCTATCCGTATGAGAGCATGTCACCATTTATAAGGCTGCTTGAGGAAGCAGGACATGACAAAAATGTCATTTCAATAAAAATGACATTATACAGAGTAGCAAAAAACTCAAGGATTGTTGAGGCACTTATTGATGCCGCTGAAAATGGTAAGGATGTTGTTGTACTTGTAGAGCTTCGTGCGAGGTTTGACGAGGAAAATAATATTGAGTGGTCAAGAAGACTTGAAGATGCAGGATGCCGTATTATTTATGGAATTGATTATGTCAAGGTTCATTCCAAATTATGTCTTATAACTTATAAAGATGACGAAAAGATAAAACATATAACACAGATAGGAACCGGAAACTATAATGAAAAGACAGCAGCTGTCTATACAGATCTTTCTTTGATGACGGCTGATGAACGTATTGCAGGAGAGGCAGCGGAAACATTTAACAAGCTGTGTATGGCAGAGGTAATGGATGAAACACACTATCTTATGGTTGCTCCAAAGTGTCTTCAGAATAAAATATTAAATTACATTGATGAAGAAATCGAACATGCCAGAAATAATGAACCTGCGTATATTGGTGTGAAAGTGAATTCTCTTACAGATAAAAAAATTATTGATAAGCTTATTGAAGCCTCACAGGCAGGTGTCAGAACAGATCTCATAATAAGAGGAATATGCTGTCTGATACCACAGATTGAAGGATATACGGAAAATATCAGAATAATAAGTATTGTCGGAAGATATCTGGAACATTCACGTATATATATATTTGGTACTCCGGACAGAGACAATATATATATATCGTCAGCAGATTTTATGACAAGAAATACTGTAAGACGAGTTGAAGTAGCCGCACCTATATATGATGAAGATATTAAAACAAGAATACGTGATAAATTTAACATAATGCTCCATGATAATGTAAATGCACATCAGCTTAACAATAATGGTCAGTACACAAAGATAATGCCAGAAGGACCTGAAGAAGAGTTAGTTAATTCACAGCAGGAAGAGTATGAAAAATAAACTTTTTTTCATGATATGTGTATGGTACAATACATTTTATGAGTGTAATCAGAATATGTATTAATCAAGGAGGCATTAAACAGAAAAATGGAGTTTATAGAATTATTAAAAGCCATATTATTTGGTATTATTGAAGGTATAACTGAATGGTTGCCGGTTAGTAGTACAGGACATATGATTATAGTTGAGCATTTTGTGAAACTTAATGTAACAGAAGAGTTTTGGAAAATGTTTGAAGTTGTAATACAGTTCGGAGCAATACTTGCAGTTGTAGTTCTTTTCTGGAATAAGCTGTGGCCATTTACCACAAGAAAAGCAAAACAGGGTGGTATATGCTGGAAAGACGGAGCACTTGATATGTGGATAAAGATTATCGTTGCATGTATTCCGGCAGCGATAGTAGGTGTTTTATTTGATGATAAAATAGA
Organism: uncultured Lachnospiraceae bacterium; assembly: GCA_934330725.1. GTDB lineage: Bacteria > Bacillota > Clostridia > Lachnospirales > Lachnospiraceae > Lachnospira. Next base: position 22,614 of record CAKRGM010000012.1, read on the forward strand.
TGAATTGTTTTATCATCCGGTACCGGTTGCAATAGCTCTTATCGTAGTTGGTATTATTTTCATTATTGTAGAATCAACGAAAGGAAAGCATAAGCCTGCTATAACAAGTATTGGACAGATGTCATATAAAGTAGTTGTGCTTATAGGATTATTCCAGCTGCTTGCAGCAGTATTCCCGGGAACATCAAGGTCAGGTGCAACAATTGTAGGAGCACTTCTTATAGGAGTTTCAAGGGCAACAGCAGCAGAGTTTACATTTTTCCTTGCTGTTCCGGTTATGTTTGGAGCAAGTCTTTTAAAGATTGTTAAATTCATGGCAGCAGGAGTATCAGTCACAGGAGCTGAAGTAGTGATACTTCTTGTTGGAACATTTGTGGCATTTATAGTTTCCATATTTGTAATCAAGTTCCTTATGGAGTACATAAAGAAGCATGATTTTAAAGTATTTGGATGGTACAGAATTATACTTGGTATACTTGTACTTCTTATTTTAAGATAGCCTTTAAAATAATTAAAAATAGTTTGGAAGTAAGAAAGACCGGCACATCTTTAATAAAAGAATAGCCGGTCTTTCTGCGTACAATTTAAATTTATATTGGAGACATAAGTTGTGGTTCAACAATATGTTATCCTTTTTTCTTGTAAGCCTTTCGCTCTTTATCAAGTATTGGCTGGAAACGGTTTACTTCTTTAGCGATTACACCACTAAGCAACAGCATACATATCAGGTTAGGTATTGCCATAAGTGCATTCATTATATCAGATATGTTCCATACAAGATCAAGTGTCTGTGTTGCACCAATATAAACAACAAGTGAAAAAACAACGCGGTATATAATGTTATATTTGTGATTATTTACAAGATATTCAAATGCTTTTTCACCATGATATTCCCAACCGATGATAGTTGAAAATGCAAACAGGATGATTCCGAGTGAAACGAGATATTTTCCAAAAGGACCAAGTACACTTGCAAATGCAGCCATGGTAAGGGAAATACCCTTTAACGGAGTACCATCAGCACCTACTGTGCCAAGGACACCTGAAGCTGAAATAGCAAGACCTGTAATTGAACATACAACTATCGTATCAAAAAATGTACCTGTCATATTTATGTAACCCTGGCGTACCGGATCATCAGTTGTGGCAGCAGCAGCAGTTATGGCAGCTGAACCAAGGCCTGCTTCATTTGAGAATACACCACGTGCAACACCATATCGTATAGAATTCATAATTGATACAGTTATAGTACCAAGCACACCACCTGCAACAGACTGAGGTGCAAAGGCCATACCAAATATAAGGTATAAACCGTGAGGAAGATTCTGGATATTCAGAAGTATTACAATTATTCCGGCTATAACATAGAATACAGCCATACATGGAACAACGACTGAAGATACTTTTGATATACTTTTTATTCCACCAATTATAATTATAAATGCAAGTGCGGTAATTATAATTCCTGTTACCCATGTTGGAACGTTGAACGTTTCAGATAAGGCACCTGAGATTGAATTAGCCTGTGTCATATTACCAATACCAAATGAAGCAAGGACTGCAAACAGTGCAAATAAAAATCCCATTATTTTTCCAAAGGTTTTGTTTGTAAAAGCATTTTTCATGGTATACATTGGGCCGCCGGACATTTCACCTTTGGCATTAACTTCTCTGTATTTTATGGCCAGCATACATTCGCTGAATTTGGAAGTAAGACCAAATGCGGCTGAAACCCACATCCATACCAGTGCGCCGGGACCACCTGCAAACATGGCAGTTGCAACACCGATAATATTACCGGTACCAATAGTAGCGGCAAGTGCTGTCATTAGAGCTGAAAATGGAGAAACATCCCCACTTCCCCTTTTGGTTGTTCTTGCTTCTTTACTTAATACACTGTGGAGTGCATAACCAAGATTTCTCCATGGCAGAAATTTTAATCGTATTGTTAAAAAAATACCTGTTCCAACTAAGAGAACGAGCATTACCGGACCCCATACAAATGAATCGATGGAATCTACAATATTACTGAATGTTTCCATAAATATCACCCCTTAACAAAAAATAAAAAAGACGACGAAATCGAAAAATGACTTCGTCGTCTATTCTCATATCTTAAATGCTTTTTATAAAATTGTCAAGAAAAATTAAACAAATATAAGATAAATATTAAATAAATATAAAAAACCTACGTGTTTTTTTATTCCATATATTATGGTATAATGAGAGCAATCGAGTCAACATTTCGTAACAAATTATTCAGAATGGAGGTTATCATGGATAATCTTGATTATCGTATACTTACTTTATTAAAAAACAATTCCAGAATAAAAGCCTCTGATATCAGCCGTGAAATTCATTTATCTGTATCAACTGTAATTGAACGTATTCACAGGATGGAATCCGAAGGAATTATTAAAAAGTACACAATTCTTACAAATGACCAGAAAATAGGAAATGATGTTACAGTTCTTATGGAAATAAGCATCGAGCACGAAAGATACAATGCCAGTTTCTCAAAAAATATGGCTGGTCATCCTAATGTGGAGGCATGCTACTATATAACCGGTGATTTTGATTTTATTGCCAAAATAAGCTGTGAATCTTCAGAAAAACTGGAACAGATACATACCTGGATTAAGAATCTTAAGGGAGTAAGGGCTACAAGGACACATTATGTGTTAAGAACTGAAAAATGTTCAGATATTTATATTCCGTTCCCAGATACAAATAATAAAAAATCTAATAAATAGATAAGCAGACCGAAAAATTTTCGGTATAACAATGCTATTTAAAAAATAATTTGGGAAAATTAAGATATATGTTGCTAAATAATAATTTAAATATTATGCTTATTGCCATAAGAAAGCTATATATGTTATGTATAACAGACAGACAAAGGAGTCATTTGGATTTCATTTCTGTCTGTTTTTTTTACTTTTAAAGTAAGGTCGTTCAAAGCTCTTCTTATACACAGGTTATGATTGTTCAGGTTATGATTATTAAGGAGGTACGATTATTATGAAGACATTAGGCTATTACAATGGAAAATTCGGTGAACTTGATGAAATGACAATTCCAATGAATGATCGTGTATGCTGGTTTGGCGATGGCGTATATGATGCAGGTCCAAGCAGAAATTATAAAATATACGCAATAGATGAGCATATAGACAGATTTTTTAACAGTGCAGGATTATTAGATATAGAGATGCCGGTTACAAAGCAGGAACTTAAAGAAATTTTACAGGAAATGGTTAACAAAATGGATACCGGCGATTTGTTTGTGTATTATCAGGTAACAAGAGGTACTGGCATACGTAATCATGTATATACACAGGGACCGGGAAATCTCTGGATTATGCTTAAACCTGATGGATATTGCGATGGAATTAAGCCAATCAGGCTTATAACAACTGAAGATACAAGATTTTTCCATTGTAATATTAAAACACTTAATCTTATTCCATCATGCCGGGCGGCTGAAAGAGCAAAGAGGGCAGGTTGCGATGAATCAGTATTTTACAGAAAAGATGGAAGAATAACTGAGTGTGCACATAGCAATGTACATATTATAAAAGATGGAAAGCTTATAACAGCACCGACTGATAACTTAATATTACCGGGCATTGCCAGGGCACATTTGATAAAAATGTGTAAGAAACTCGAAATTCCGGTAAGTGAAACACCATATTATCTTGATGACCTGTATAATGCGGACGAAATACTTGTTACAAGCTCAAGTAATTTTTGCCTTCATGCCTGCGAGATAGATGGGAAACCTGCAGGTGGAAAAGCACCTGAATTAGTGGAAAAATTAAGAGCAGCACTTGTAGATGAATTTATAAAAGCTACAGATTAACAGTAGTAGAAAGTTGATGGTTAGTGTAAAAAATCATGCTGATGCAATGATTTTTCATACGGCTATTTGTGCCGCAGGCGCCACAAAGCAGCCATGATTGCATAGCTGAATCTGAAATTCAGCTCACGATTCCTTCGACGCAAAGCACCTGCGGAATGGAGATTATTATGAATCAGGAAGAATTAACAAAATACAACCTGGGCGAAAATCTTGACCAGATTATAAATCTTGATCCAAGAGGATACGGAGTGTGCCGTATACTTTATGCTGCATCAAGGGATTATACAGGGGAGCCATTAACCATGCATTGTGCAGAGCTTCTTAATAAAACACTGAAGAAAGATGATTTTGTATACCTGATGACAGGCTTTGTACTTCTTCCTTTTAAAAAGGCGGAAACAGACGGAATTATAAGTACAATGCTTCTTGCACGTTCACTTGTAAAAGCATATGGTGTAAAACCTGTTATTGTTTGTGCAGAGGAGAATATGAAAGCAGTAGAAGCACTATCATATGAAATGGGTTTACATTTTTATAAAAGTGTTGATGAATTAAAACAATATCCGGTAGCGTTAGCGGGTATTCCAATATCATCAGATGAAGAAAAGGCAAAAGTACAGTCGGATGAACTTATGAGTAAGGCATTCCCTTCAGCAGTCATTGCAATCGAGTGTCCCGGAGAAAACAGTAAGGGAAAATTTCATAATGCAACGGGTCTTAATGTTACTGATCTTGAGGCTAAAAGAGATTACCTGTTCAACAAGCTCAAAGCAGCAGGTGTTTTAAATATTGCAATTGGAGATCTCGGAAATGAACTGGGCATGGGAACAATTGGAGAGCATATTAAAAAATATGTTCCATATGCAGCAGATGGAGCGTGTCGCTGCGGATGTGGCGGAGGAATTCTTTCGTCTACAGCAGCCGATAATATTATAACGGCAACAGTTTCTGACTGGGGAACATATGGACTTATTGCAGCTATTTCCTATCTTAAGGGCGACATTAATATTATGCATACTAAGGAGCTTGAAGAAAAGGCTATGAATATTGCATGCAGGCATGACATGATTGATATGTATGGATGGCTTGTTCCTGCAATTGATGGATTTGGTGTATCCCTAAATCGTTCAATTGTAAATATTATGCGTGAATGTGTAATAAATGCAATGCAGCTAAAGGATACATGTAAGACATGGTTTGATAAGGTAATTGAACTTAAGTTTTATGACAGAATAGGAACGGCTTAAGAAATGGAGGATTAATGTGAATTATTCAGATATGAAACCATCGGAAGTACGCCAGCTGATAAGGGAGGAAAAGATTACAGGCCCGACATCAGGAATGTGTGCAGGGTATGCACAGGCAAATCTGGTTATTCTTCCAAAGAATCTGGCATATGATTTTTTACTGTTTACGCAGAGAAATCCAAGGGCATGCCCTATACTTGAAGTGAGTGATGAAGGCAGCCGTAAATTAAAATATATGGGAAGGGATATTGATATTGCAACAGATTTTCCAAAATATAGAATATATAAAAAAGGTGCGCTTGCAGGAGAATATACAAATGTATCGCAATTTTGGAAAGATGATTTTGTCAGCTTCATTATTGGATGCAGTTTTTCGTTTGAAGCGGAGCTGCTTGAAGCCGGAGTTACAGTAAGACATATAGAAGAAAATAAAAATGTACCTATGTATAATACTAATATAGCATGTGAGCCGGCTGGTATATTTAAGGGAAATATGGTTGTAAGCATGAGACCGCTTCCATATGACCAGGTTATAAAAGCGGTAAATATAACAGCAGGCATGCCAAGAGTGCATGGAGCACCTGTTCATATATCAGATCCACAGGCTATTGGAATAAATGATATTGATAAGCCGGACTATGGTGACAGTGTTACAATAAAGCCTGGAGAGGTACCGGTATTCTGGCCATGTGGCGTTACACCACAGAATGTAATTATGAATACAAAGCCTGATTTTGTTATAACCCATGCACCGGGACATATGCTGATAACAGATGTCAAAAATATAAATTTAAAGTATTAGAAATATAGAAATGGTGCATAAGGAATGGAGATTAATATGTATAAGATTGATTTAAACAGCGATCTTGGAGAAAGTTTTGGAGCTTACAAGATAGGAATGGACAGTGAAATAATACCACTTATTTCATCGGCTAATATTGCATGCGGATTTCACGCTTCAGATCCTGTTGTTATGGATAAAACTGTGAAAATGGCGGCAGAAAGTGGCATAAAAATTGGAGCACATCCCGGTTTTGCTGATCTTGTCGGATTCGGACGCAGGAAAATGGACGTATCGCCCAGGGAAGTAAAGGCAATTGTACAGTATCAGATAGGTGCCCTAAAGGCATTCGCAACAGCACATAAAACTAAACTGCAGCATGTAAAGCCACATGGCGCATTGTATAATATGGCATGTAAGGATGCTAAACTTGCAAGGGCAATATGTGAAGGCATTTATGAGGTTGATCCGAAACTCATTCTGCTGGGTTTAAGTGGAAGCAGGCTTATAACTGAAGCAGAAAAAACGGGACTTTATACAGCCAGCGAGGTATTTGCTGACAGAGCATATGAAGATGATGGAACTTTAGTGGCAAGGACAAAGCCCGGAGCTATGATAACTGAAACGTATGATGCGATAGAACAGGTAATCATGATGATTAAAGAAAAAAAAGTGCGTACTGTTAACGGAAACATTATTGATATAAAAGCCGATTCGGTATGTGTCCATGGAGACGGGGCAAAAGCACTTGAATTTATTGTCAAACTTAGAGAGGTATTTGAAAAGGAAGACATTAAGGTGTGTCCAATGTGTGAAATATAAGTTTATCAGCTTATTTTCACACACAGGATTTGTGTTTTATACAAAACTGAGGGACTCCCTGAAAGCGGTGCAGGAATGGAGATTAATGTGGATAATAAGCGTGAAATAAAGATGCCGGAAATCCTTTTATCAGGTGATAAGGCGGTGCTTGTGAAATTTTCAGATAAAATAAATGAAAAAACTAATAAAGAAGTTACCGGATTTGTAATAAAGTTGAAAAAGTCAGAAATAACAGGAATTACGGACATAATTCCGGCTTTCTGTTCAGTACTTGTTAACTATGATCCGGGTAATATTTCATATTCGCAGCTGCATACAAAAATAGAAGAAGTATTGTCAGAAAAGTCTGACAATGATGGTTCTGGTAAAAGAGTTATTGAGATTCCAGTATGTTATGGCGGGTGTTATGGGGAAGATCTTGAACATGTAGCAGCTCATGCCGGGCTTACACAGGAACAGGTGATAGACATACATTCATCCAGGGATTATCTTATATATATGCTTGGATTTATGCCTGGCTTTCCTTATCTTGGTGGTCTTGACAGCAGAATTTTCACACCAAGGCTTAAAACACCGAGAATATCGATACCGGCAGGAAGTGTTGGTATTGGAGGAGAACAGACAGGGATTTATCCGCTTCAGTCACCTGGAGGCTGGAAGCTTATTGGAAGAACCCCTGTAAGACCATACAGACCGGAAATGCAGCCGGCAATAATATATGAAGCCGGTGATTATATAAGATTTGTTCCGGTATCAGAAGATGAGTATGAGAAAATAAGGCAGGAAGATTTAGCTGGAAAATACAAATTGAAAGTGCATAGCATATAATACATGAATGGAGACACACATGGGAATACTTTTTAAAAGAGGCGGCATGTATACCACCATTCAGGATATGGGAAGATATGGCTATCAAAGCCTTGGATTTTCTACATCCGGAGTTATGGACAAGAAGGCGTATACATTGGCAAATATGCTGCTTGACAATGATTTAGGAGAGGCTGTCATTGAATTTACAATGGTAGGACCGTCAATACAGATACAAACGGATACATTTGTTGCAATTACAGGCGGGAGCTTTTCACCACGGCTGAATGGCGATATTGTACAGGAAAATACAGCCATACAGGTTCATAAGGGAGACTGCCTGGAATTTGGACAGGCTGTTAAGGGAAGCTTTGGCTATATTGCATTTGCAGGTGGGATTGATATTCCTAAGGAAATGAACAGCTATTCTACAAATACTAAAAGTCTTATTGGAGGATTTCATGGAAGAAAGTTAAAAAACGGTGATTATATAAGGCTTAAGGAAAGCGTAACATATCTTACAGATTTCCTTTCAAGAAAGATAAGTGATAAGTATCTTGATTATTATAATAATAATATGGTCAGGGTTATTCCGGGTCCGCAGGACAATTGTTTTACCAAAAAGGGAATTGACACATTTTACAGCAGCGATTATGTACTTACAGCACAGTGTGACAGAATGGGATACAGACTGGAAGGAAGCTATATTGAACATAAAAATGGCAGTGCGGATATTATTTCTGACGGGATATGTGAAGGCGCTGTGCAGGTTCCTGCACATGGGCAGCCAATAATAATGCTTGCGGATCGTCAGACTACAGGTGGATATACTAAGATTGCAACTGTGATAAGCAGCGATATCCCGGTACTTGTGCAAAAAAGGCAGAATGACGTTATAAAATTTAAAGCGATAGGAATACAGGAAGCGCAGGAGATTTACATGGCACAGCTTAAAGAGTATGAGGATATAAAAAAGCAGATTCACAAGCCATGCAGGGAGGTTTTGCAGCCAAGAGCTGCGGCGCAGAGAATCAGGACTTTGTTTTAGCAATATAAATCTTAGGTTTTCAGAAGAAAAAAACGATATTATTATTATAAAAAGTTCTTAAAGGGTAAAATAAATTTACTAAAACTTTACATAGATTTCAGAAATGAATGGTAGTGGATTTTACATAATCTTTATATTATGTATCTGTTGAAAAAATTAACAGCTTATTGTAAAGCTGAATTAATTCAACAGATACTTTTTTTATTTTATACGAAAATCAATGTGAAAAACAAATTTCGTATGCCGGGCAAAAAATACAGCCTGGGAATCCAAAGGAAAGGAAGAAAATTATGAGATTGAAAAATTGGAGAAAATGTGTAGTTGTTGCAATGAGTATTGCATGCATGGCTGGAGCTTTAGCAGGATGCGGTTCAGGAAGCAAGTCTTCTTCAGATAATGGTTCAAGTGCTGCAGGATCACAGGATTCAAAAGCATTAAAGACTATTTCTGTTGTATCAAGAGAAGATGGTTCTGGAACAAGAGGAGCATTTATCGAATTATTCGGAATTGAAGAAAAAGACGAAAGCGGAAAGAAAGTTGATAAGACTACAGATGATGCAAACGTTGTAAACAGTACAGAAGTAGTTATGACAACAGTAGCTGGAAATGACAGTGCTATTGGATATACATCATTAGGAGCATTAAATTCAACAGTTAAGGCTGTTAAGATTGATGGAGCAGAAGCAACAGCAGAAAATGTAAAGAATGGTTCATATAAGATTTCAAGACCATTTAACATTGCTACAAAGGGTGACTTAAAGGAAGTTGCATCAGACTTTATCAATTACATCTTAAGTGAAGACGGACAGAAGATTGTAGAAAGCAACGGATATATTTCAGAGGGTAACAGCGGTGCATTTACAAGCAACGGAGCTAAAGGAAAGATTGTTGTTGCAGGTTCTTCATCAGTAACACCAGTTATGGAAAAGCTTATCGAAGCATATAAGAAGGTAAATACAGGTGCTGAAATTGAACTTCAGGAAAGTGATTCAACAACAGGTATGACAGCAACAAAAGATGGTACATGTGACATCGGTATGGCATCAAGAGAACTTAAGGACAGCGAAAAGAGCGCAGGTCTTGAATCAAAAGTAATCGCTTTAGATGGTATTGCAGTAATCGTAAATAAGAACAACAGCGTAGATGAATTATCATCAGCTCAGGTAAAATCAATCTTTACAGGTGAAACAACTGAGTGGAGCGATATTGCTAAATAAATATTTTTAAATCAGTAAAAAAGGTCTGGATAGATTAAATCCAGACCCAAACTGGAAAGGAGTATCTGTGAAAAGAGCAAAGTTTAAAGAAAAAGGGATGGAAATAGTATTTGCCTTATGCGCCTGCGTGTCAATTTGTGCAGTCGCATTGATTTGTATATTTTTATTTGCAAACGGTTTTCCAGCCATGAAAGAAATAGGGGTCTTTGACTTTTTATTAGGTAGAAAATGGAAACCCGGTAATGATTTATATGGAATATTTCCAATGATACTTGGAAGTATCTATGTTACGGCAGGTGCTGTAGTTATAGGTGTTCCTATTGGATTACTTACGGCAATTTATCTCGCTAAATTCTGTCCGGCACGACTTTATAAAGTGCTTAAGCCAGGAGTTGATCTTTTGGCAGGTATTCCATCAGTAGTATATGGTTTCTTCGGATTGTGTGTACTGGTTCCATTTACAAGGGATGTATTTGGCGGAGATGGAAACAGTATACTTACAGCTTCTATTCTTTTAGGAATTATGATATTGCCAACAATTGTAAGTATATCGGAGGCTGCAATAAGGGCAGTGCCTGAAAAATATTATCAGGGTGCGCTTGCACTTGGTGCAACACATGAGCGTAGTGTATTCAGGACAGTAGTACCTGCAGCTAAATCCGGAATTATGGCCGGAGTTGTTCTTGGTATAGGACGTGCTATCGGTGAAACAATGGCAGTTATCATGGTTGCAGGAAATCAGGCCAGAATGCCAAAGGGTATATTAAGTGGTATAAGAACTCTTACAGCTAATATCGTAATGGAAATGGGATATGCAACAGACCTTCACAGAGAAGCGCTGATAGCAACAGGTGTTGTTCTGTTTGTATTTATTCTTATCATAAATACCCTGTTCTCAATTCTTAAAAGAAAGGAGAAATTTAACTGATGAAAAATAAGTTAAATACATATTTAAAACATCCAGGTTCCTTTATTACATTTATAATAACAAATTTTGCAGCATTTCTTACTGTATTGGCACTGGGATTTATTGTCGTATACATATTGATAAAAGGTGTGCCGCATCTTACACCGGATCTTTTTGCATGGAATTATAACTCAGAAAACGTATCTATGCTTCCGGCACTTATTAATACGCTGCTTCTTACAGCGCTGGCATTGATAATATCAACACCATTAGGAATTTTTGCAGCTATTTATATGGTTGAATATGCTAAAAAAGGAAATAAAGTAGTAGCTGTAGTACGTGTTACGGCTGAAACCTTATCAGGTATTCCATCTATTGTATATGGTCTGTTTGGTATGTTGTTCTTTGTTGGAACATGTCATTTTGGATATTCATTATTATCAGGAGCAATGACAGTTGCAATAATGGTACTTCCAACAATAATGAGAACAACAGAAGAAGCACTTCTTGCAGTACCTGACAGTTACAGAGAAGGAAGCTTCGGTCTTGGCGCTGGAAAGTTAAGAACAGTATTTCGAGTTGTACTTCCGTCTGCAGTACCTGGAATTCTTTCAGGAGTTATTCTTGCCATAGGAAGAATTGTAGGTGAAACAGCAGCTTTAATTTACACTGCAGGAACAGTGGCAAAGGTTCCAAAGAGCGTTTTTGAATCTACAAGAACACTGTCAGTTCATATGTATAACCTATCAAAGGAAGGTATGAATACTGATCAGGCATATGCAACTGCCGTAGTTCTTCTTATAATGGTAGTAATAGTAAACATGTTATCTAAGTTAGTTGCAGGCAAGCTTGCAGCATCAAAAGCGTAAAAGAAAGATATGCAGACAATAGAAAGGAATGGTCAGTAAGATGAGTAATAAAGATAATGCTAAATTTAAAATAAGTAATCTTGATTTATATTATGGAGATTTCCATGCCCTTAAAGGAATAAATATGGATATTCCTGAAAAACAGATAGTTGCATTTATTGGTCCGTCAGGATGTGGTAAATCAACATTTCTTAAGTCACTTAACCGTATGAATGACCTTGTTGAAGGTTGTAAGATTACAGGTGATGTCAAGCTTAATGGTGATGACGGATATAAGGATATTTATGGTGATATTGATGTTAACATTTTAAGAAAAAGAGTTGGAATGGTATTCCAGTCACCAAATCCTTTCCCAATGAGTATATATGACAATATTGCATATGGTCCAAGAACACATGGTATACATAACAAGGCACGCCTTGATGAAATAGTTGAAAAGTCACTTCGTCAGGCAGCTATATGGGATGAAGTAAAGGACAGATTGAAAAAATCGGCCTTAGGAATGTCAGGTGGACAGCAGCAGCGTTTATGTATTGCAAGAGCACTTGCAGTAGAGCCTGAGGTTATACTTATGGATGAGCCTACATCAGCCCTTGATCCTATTTCTACTTCAAGGATAGAGGACCTTGCGATAGAACTGAAAAAAGATTATACAATTGTAATGGTAACACATAACATGCAGCAGGCAACAAGAATTTCTGATAAGACAGCATTCTTCCTGCTTGGTGAAATGGTCGAGTATGATGATACTGAAAAACTTTTCTCTGTACCTAAGAATAAAAAGACAGAAGATTATATAACAGGTAGATTTGGCTGATCTTATAAAAAAGATAAAATAGTAGAATTAATAGATAGTAGTATTGTAATTATTTTATGGATTACCGCAGTGTTTAAACTGTGTAGTAACCGGCATTTGCGGATTGCCATGATATGGAGGATTGAAGATGAGAAATAGATTTGATAGGCAGTTAAAGCAGTTAAATGATGATCTTGTTGATTTTGGAAGTATGATTGAAACAGATATAGAAACAGCAATCAATGCACTTGTTAATCAGGATGTAGAACTCGCAAAAAAAATTATCGATTCAGATGAGGAAGTTGACAGAGCTGAAAGAGATGTGGAGAATCTGTGCTTAAAGCTTTTATTACAGCAGCAGCCTGTAGCAAAGGATCTGAGACTTATTTCAGCAGCGCTTAAGATGATAACAGATATGGAAAGAATCGGACATCATGCGGCTGATATTTCTGAGATTACAGTTATTATGTCAGATGCATCTTATATAAAAAAGCTTGAACACATCCAGAAAATGAGTAAAGAGACAATGATAATGCTTGTAGGAAGCATTGAAGCATTTGTAAATAAAGATATAGAAAAGGCGCAGGATGTCATAAAACATGATGACATTGTTGATGATTTATTCTGTAAGGTAAAAAATGAACTTGTAAATATAATACATCAGGATGTAGACGCCGGCGAGCAGGCAGCTAATCTTCTTCTTATAGCAAAATATCTTGAGAAAATTGGTGATCATGCTGTTAATATTTCAGAATGGGTAATTTTTTCAATCACAGGAAAACATAAAGGTGAGATTAGTTTATGACAAACGTGTAAAAAACTGCTATAATGCTGTCAGATAGATAATAGAAAGGCGAGGTGATTACAATGGCGCTAATATATATAGTAGAAGATGATAAAAATATTAGTGAAATAGAAAGGTTTGCACTTAAAAATGCCGGACATCAGGCAGTTGAGTGCGACAGTGCAAAAGAGTTCAGGAAACATTTAAAAGAAAGAATTCCGGATCTGGTGCTGCTTGATATCATGTTGCCTGATGAGGATGGCCTTTCTATTCTTACAAAGCTGCGGGCGACACCGGAAACAAGAAAGATACCGGTAATAATGGTTACAGCTAAGACGAGCGAAATTGATAAGGTAAAAGGACTGGATCTTGGTGCGGATGATTATATTGTAAAGCCATTTGGTGTTATGGAGCTTATTTCAAGAGTTAAGGCTTTATTAAGAAGAGTCGGAGGAATGGAAGCAGAGAAATTCCTTCATGTAGGTTCTCTTTTTATTGATGACGAGAAACATACGGCATTTGTTGATGATGAGCCAATTGAACTTACATATAAAGAGTATGAACTTTTGAAATACCTTACTATAAATCAGGGTATTGTTTTATCAAGAGATAATATTATGGAACGTATATGGAATGCAGACTATGAGGGAGAGTCAAGAACGCTTGATGTACATATAAAGACACTCCGCCATAAGCTTAAAGGAGCAGGTTCATATATAAGAACAGTAAGAAATGTAGGATATTTTCTTGATGTAGATGATATAAAACCACAGTAGAGTGACCGGGAGAGAAGACATGAAGAAAAAAATCAATGTGTGTCTTATAATAGTTGCCATGATAGCTATAATAGCTACGGCTTTGACAGAATCGGGCGTATTTTACAATATGCTTGAGAAAGAAGAGATAAATGGCTTAAAAACATATTCGGAGCTTATATTAAAAACAGACACATGGAATAAGCTTAAGCAAAGTCTGAACAGTAACAGTGAAATACCTTATGATATTTTTGGAAGTAACGAAACAGATGATAACGAGCTTAGGATAACAGTTATAGCTTCCGATGGACAGGTAATGTATGACAGCCTGGATAATGCGGCATCTATGGTTAATCATAAAGACAGACCGGAGATAAAAGAAGCTTTAAGCAATGGTGAGGGACACAATGTAAGAAAGTCAGAAACCGTTGGAAAGAGTTCTTTTTATTATGCAGTCCGTCTGGATAACGGATATATTCTTCGTGTATCAAAGGATGTAGGAAGCATGCTGATATTAGTTTCTAATACATGGCCTGTAATATTTGTAATATGTGTAATACTTCTTATTGTCTGCATATTCATTTCACATTTTCTTACAAAAAGCATAGTAAAACCAATAGAAAGACTGGCTGACAATATGGATTCACCAGACAAGGTTGTTGCTTATAAGGAACTTACGCCATTTGTTGAGACAATTAAAAGACAGCATAATGATATAATGAAGAATGCCAAGATGAGGCAGGAATTCACAGCAAATGTATCGCATGAGTTAAAGACACCTCTTACTTCTATTTCAGGTTACTCAGAACTTATTAAAAATGGAATGGCAACTGGTGATGATGTAGTTCATTTCGCAATAGAAATTCATAAGAGTTCAAAGCGGCTTCTGACACTGATTAATGACATAATAAGACTATCAGAACTGGATCAGGTATCATATGAAGAAGAAATAGAAAAAGTCGATATCTATGAAATGGCAGAAAGCTGTCTTGATATGCTGAAACTATCAGCTAATAAGCACAATGTCACAGTCAGGCTGCATGGTGAAAAGCAGGTTGTAAATGTAGAAAGAAAAATGTTCGACGAACTTATATTTAATCTGTGTGATAATGCAATAAGATACAATAATCCGGGTGGAAGGGTAGATGTTACTGTAACCGGAGATGAAAATAAAGCAACAATTGAGGTAAA
The DNA here is from genome assembly GCA_934330725.1 of uncultured Lachnospiraceae bacterium. GTDB lineage: Bacteria > Bacillota > Clostridia > Lachnospirales > Lachnospiraceae > Lachnospira. The sequence goes on from CAKRGM010000012.1 coordinate 37,699, forward strand.
AGATACAGGTATTGGAATACCTGAAAAAGATCAGGAGAGAATATTTGAAAGATTCTATCGTGTAGATAAAAGCCGTTCCAAGTCCACAGGAGGAACAGGTCTTGGTCTTGCTATAGTAAAACACATAGTTGCACATCATGATAATGTCAGCCTTGCCCTTGAAAGTGAAGTTGGTAAGGGAACCTGCATAACAGTAACAATCATGAAGGACGATGATTTATAAAAATCTGTCAGAAAAGAGAAAACCTTAAAAAGAAATGTTATATTTATTTGTTCTGATAATTGACATTGCTTTTTAAGGTTTTTATATTTTATTCAGGATTTAATCTATCAAAAGAAAAACTGATAGACACAGCTTAAGATTTAGTTTATAATCATTGAACGATGTTGGTAATAGATTTATTGTTAATATTATTTATTGTTAATATTATTTATTGTAAGATATTAATCAGAACTTTTATGAGGATGTGGGGATATGTATGATTTTGTATTTAACTGGCAGTCATCTTTTGAAACAGGAGTGAAGGATATAGATGATCAGCATCGCCAATTATTTAAAATTGGCAGGGATATTGAACAGCTGCTGATAAAAAAGTGTATTGGTGTAACTGACAGACAGATGCTTGATATCATACTGGAGCTTCGTGATTTTACAAATTATCATTACTATACCGAAGAAAAAATGATGGAAGAATGTAAGTATCCTGATATACAAAAACATAAGGAAGGTCATAAAAAGGAAGTTGACTATATAATGAATCTCAATCTTCCTGAGATAAAGGAAAGTCCATATAAAGAATTTACGAATATTAAGGAGAATCTTCAAAGGCTGTTGTTTATGCACATTATGACAGAGGACTTTAAATTTGCAAAGTATTATATGGAATGGAAACGGAAGCAGGTAGAAACAAAGCTTGCTAAGGATACAAAAGATCTTGAGCTTATTGAGGGAAAGTATGGATATAAAGTGTGTAATCTTGATATCAGTACAGTTTATCTTTCTAAGAATCAGAACAGAAAAGGCCATATAATAGTTGAGATAAAAGAGAAGAAAACGGACATTATAAAACTGCTTCCGTTTGAAAGAAATGGGTATTTTGAGGATGTAACACTGGCAGCAAAAGCAGTAAAAAAAATATTTAACGCTGATGATTTTGATTATGTGTGTGTAGGAGATGGGCAGTCCCCAATACATTTTGACATTATTCCAAAATATAAAAAAAACAGTGATGATTATTCGAATATGTACTATGAGGACAAGCCGGTAGTCCTTTCAGCAGTAGGATATAAGGAACTGGTTGACAGGTTAAGGAAAGAACTTGCTAATTAATACATAGTACATCGTCCTGTAAATAACCAGACCCAAACCCTGGTTGAATTTTCAATGGCTTTTCAAATGTGTTTTATGTAAGAAAGCTATTGAATATATATAATGTGTGTGCTATAATTACACCAACAACTAAATATGCTTCAGAGCAGAGTGCAATTCTCTACTGGTGGTAAAGCCCACGAGCCGCAAGGTATGATTCGGTGAAACTCCGAAGCCGACAGTTATAGTCTGGATGAAAGAAGTATATAATCGTTATGATTTTCGATGAATATAATATGAATTTAAAAGCTCTGGAATAATTTAGGTTATTTCAGAGTTTTTTTATGATTAAAAGCTCTGGACATATATAGTTCGGAGCTTTTTTCATGATGCGCTTTGTAGCATATGGTTTTTAAGATCTGCTATTTTAAAAAAGTCAGGAAAGAGAATTGTTAAACAAAGATGGAGACCGGTTATGAATAAAGATTTAAATAATATTACAGAGCATCAGGATTACAGTAATGTGTCAAAGGAATGCAGACATACACCGGAAGGATGTAATAATGATGCAAAGGACATTAAGTACATGCGTCGTGCGCTTGAACTTGCAAAAAAGGGGGAGGGATTTGTTAATCCAAACCCTATGGTGGGTGCAGTTATAGTAAAAAACGGCAGAGTAATAGGAGAGGGATATCATAGGAAATATGGACAGCTGCATGCTGAAAGAAATGCATTTGCAAGTCTTACAGAGTCTGCAGAAGGTGCAACACTTTATGTTACTCTTGAACCATGCTGCCATTACGGTAAGACGCCTCCGTGTACAGAGGCTGTTATTGAAAATAAGATAAAAAGGGTAGTTATCGGGTCAAAAGATAATAATCCTTTAGTCGGTGGCAAAGGAATTAAAATCCTTAAAGAGCATGGAATAGAAGTAGAGTGTGGAATATTAGAGGAAGAGTGCAGAAGGCTGAATGAAGTGTTCTTTTATAATATGGAAACACATATGCCGTTTGTCGTTATGAAGTATGCACAGACACTTGATGGGAAAATAGCTGCATACAGTGGGCTGTCAAAGTGGATAACAGGAGAGAAAGCAAGACAGAATGTGCATAAGGACAGAAATAAATATATGGCTGTTATGGTCGGCATTGGTACAGTTCTTGCAGATAATCCGATGCTTACATGCAGAATTGAAAAAAACGGACATCAGATAGAAACATGTAATCCAATAAGAGTTATATGTGACACTAATTTAAGGACACCGTTAGAATCCAATATTGTTAAGACGGCGAAAGATGTAAGAACTATTATTGCCACAAAAGTTGAAGATAAAGATTTTCATAAGAAATATACTGATAAAGGTGTTGAAATTCTTGTAGTAACGCAAAGGGATGACGATGGACATATAGATCTTAATGAACTTATGAAAAAGCTTGCGGATTTAAAAATAGACAGTGTACTTATTGAAGGAGGTGCAGCACTTAACTGGTCAGCGCTTAAGGCGGGAATTGTAAATAAAGTGCAGGCTTATATTGCCCCGAAGATATTTGGTGGTGCAGATGCCAAAACACCAGTTGCGGGCAGAGGCGTTAATTCTCCAGATGAGGCATTTATTTTAAAAAATAAAACCATAACGGCTTTCGGCGATGACCTTCTGATAGAAGGATACTTAAAATAAGAGGTGGTGAACAGCTTGTTTACGGGAATAGTAGAGCAGATAGGAACAGTAAAAAATGTAGTAAAAGGTGCCAAATCAGCAAGCATTACATTTATGGCAGACAGGGTGCTTGAAGGAACTGTTATTGGAGACAGTATTGCTGTTAATGGTGTGTGTCTAACTGTGACACATTTAACTGATAATACATTTACAGCAGATGTGATGCATGAGACATTTAACAGAACGTCACTTGCAGGGCTTACAGCCGGGAAACATGTAAATCTTGAGAGGGCAATGCCTGCAGATGGAAGATTTGGAGGTCATATTGTTTCAGGACATATTGACGGAACAGGCCGGATTGTTTCAATAAGAAAGGATGATAATGCAGTATGGATTGAGGTTGCCGCAGCTGATAATATCATGCGTTATATAGTAGAGAAAGGTTCAATAGCAATTGATGGTGTAAGTCTTACAGTTGCAAAAGTAACAAGAGGTACCTTTAGTGTATCCCTTATTCCGCACACTATGGGACAGACAATACTTAGTGAAAAGAAAGTATCTGATACAGTGAATCTTGAAAATGACATTATCGGGAAATATGTGGAGAAGATGCTTAAAAATGATAGAGGTATTACGAAAGAATTTTTACTTGAAAATGGATTTTGCTGATTAATGAATATTGAATATTGAATGGAGGATAAATATGTTTGAATTTAGTACAGTTGAGGAGGCTGTTTCTGATTTACGCAATGGAAAAGTAATTGTTGTGACAGATGATGAAGACCGCGAAAATGAAGGCGATTTAATATGTGCTGCAGAGTTTGCAACAACGGAGAATGTTAATTTTATGGCATCTTATGCTAAGGGTCTTATATGTATGCCAATGAGCGAAGCAATGTGTAAAAAACTTGAATTGCCACAGATGGTAGCACAGAATACAGATAATCATGAAACTGCATTTACGGTTTCAATTGATTACATTGATACAACAACAGGAATATCAGCGGTTGAAAGGGGAATTACAGCCAGAAAATGTGTTGAAGATGGCGTAAAACCGCAGGATTTCAGAAGACCGGGACATATGTTTCCGCTTAAGGCTAAGCCAAATGGTGTTCTTGAAAGAAACGGACATACAGAGGCAACTGTTGATCTTATGAGAATTGCAGGTCTTAAGGAATGCGGACTCTGCTGTGAGATAATGCGTGAAGACGGAACTATGATGAGAACTGAGGAATTAAAGGAATTTGCAACGAAGCATAATCTTAAGTTTATTACAATCAGGGCATTGCAGCAGTACAGAAAGGAACATGAAACGTTTATTGAAAGAAGTGCAGTTACAAAGCTTCCTACAAAGTACGGACAGTTTGAGGCGTATTGTTATATCGATAAATTAAATGGCGGTCATCATGTAGCATTAGTAAAGGGAGATTGTAAAGGAAGAGATGTACTTTGCAGAGTGCATTCCGAGTGTCTTACAGGAGATGTTTTTGGTTCGTTAAAATGCGATTGCGGACAGCAGCTTGAAGCGGCCATGAAAAAAATTGAAGAAAACGGACATGGCATTCTTTTATACATGCGTCAGGAGGGACGTGGCATAGGACTTGTAAATAAGCTTCGTGCTTATGAGCTTCAGGATCAGGGAATGGATACACTTGAAGCTAATCTGGCACTCGGATTTCCGGGAGATTTAAGAGATTATACTATTGCTGCACAGATATTAAAGGATCTTGGGGTTGAGAGCGTGAAGCTTATGACAAACAATCCTGATAAGATTGGTCAGCTCAAAGAGTATGGAATAGAAGTGTCAGAGAGGGTTCCGCTTCAGGTGCCGCCAACACCATTTGATCAGTTCTATTTAAAGACGAAAATGAATAAAATGGGACATATGCTCAGTATGTAATGAGAAATCAATGAATTTAAAAAATAAAAATGGAGGATTTAAAAGATGAATATTTTTGAAGGAAAGTTAGTTGACAGCAGAAAGGATATTAAGATTGGTATTGTAGTTGCAAGATTTAATGAATTTATCACATCAAAGCTTCTTGGTGGCGCACTTGACGGATTAAAGAGACATAATGTGAGCGAAGACAACATTGATGTTGCATGGGTGCCGGGAGCTTTTGAAATCCCTCTGATTGCATCTAAAATGGCAAAAAGTGGAAAGTATGATGCTGTTATAGCACTTGGAGCCGTTATAAGAGGTGCAACAAGCCACTATGATTACGTGTGCAGCGAGGTATCAAAGGGAGTTGCAAATGTATCATTAAATAGTGATATTCCTGTTCTTTTCGGTGTGCTCACAACAGATACGATTGAGCAGGCAATTGAAAGAGCCGGAACAAAGGCCGGCAATAAAGGATTTGAGTGTGCGGAAGGGGCAATTGAGATGGTTAACCTTATAAGTGAGATTGAAGGTTAATTTAAAGCTGATTTTCGTATACGGCATTGCGTCAGTCGACGCAGCTGCCGCTACGTCCTATTCCATTGCCTTACATATGAAAAATCATTTTGCGTCAATGTATCATAAACTTAATATTTAATGTATTATTTTCAATATGTGCTTTCTTTACCATGTGGATATACAGGTAAAGGGGGTACATATTTTTGTGTATTTACACGGGAGAGAAAAATCTTTTTATTATGGATGATTATGAAATATAGTGGTAAAGAAAATAAAAATAAAAAAAATACTTGCAATTAATCAGATTAAAGCATATAATAAGCAAACAGATAATGTTGAATGTTCAACAATCAGATGTTCAACAATTAAATAATCAACAGTCAGATATTCAACAATTGAATATTCAACATTTATATGGCTGTTTGTTTCTGGACAAAAACAATATAAGATTTGTGCTTTGTACAAATTTGAGATGCGTCCTGGAAGCGGCGCAGAAATGGAGATTAATATGCATATAGGCATGCAGATCAAAAACATTAATAATATGATCAGGCGACGCATGGATAACAGCCCGGTAACGAAGAAGGTTATTGATATGACCGGAACTAATGCGTGGATGATTGCATATATTGATGAGAAGAGTAAAAATGGAATCGATGTTTTCCAGAAGGATATTGAGGACACGTTCGGAGTAACACGGTCATCAGTATCAAAAGTAATAAAGCTGATGGAACAGAAAGGACTTGTAAAGCATCAGCCGGTTGAACATGATGCAAGACTTAAGAAGTTAGTGCTTACGAAAAAGGCGCAGGAGCTTGCATATGAACTTAAAGCAGATGCCGACAGAATGGAAAGCCAGCTAAAAAAAGGATTTACAGAAGATGAGATAGAGCAGCTGCAAAGTTATCTTGAAAGATTGGGAAAGAATATTGAATAACATTAGAATATGGAGGGATAGTATGATACGGACTTTAATGAAAAGTATTCGCCAGTACAAAAAGGAATCAATACAGACACCGGTCCTTGTAGCATGTGAGGTAATTATAGAATGTCTGATTCCACTGATAATGGCACAGTTAATTGATGAGATGACAGGGGAAAGTCTCACACCTATCATTAAGTATGGTGTAATTCTTCTGGTCATGGCATTTGCGTCACTTTTCTTTGGTGCAACAGCCGGAAAGACAGGAGCTACGGCATCTTGTGGATTTGCTAAGAATTTAAGACAGGACTTGTTTTATAAGATACAGGATTTTGCATTTGCAGATATTGACAAGTTTTCAGCTTCATCACTTGTAACAAGAATGACCACAGATGTTACAAATGTTCAGAATGCATATCAGATGATTATAAGGGTTGCGGTAAGAACACCTCTTATGATTATCTTCTCAGTAATTATGTGTTTCAGCATAAATGCAGAAATGTCATTAATATTTGTTGTAATAGTTCCGATTCTTGGAGTTGCGTTGTTTGGAATTGCAATTAAGGTATTTCCAATATTTAAGAGAATTTTTAAAAAGTATGATGCGCTAAACAACTCGGTTCAGGAAAATGTAGCAGGTATAAGGGTCGTTAAATCATTTGTAAGAGAAGATTTTGAACGTAAGAAGTTTCATAAAGCGGCTGACGAGGTAAGAACAGATTTTACAAATGTAGAAAAAATTCTTGCATTTAATAACCCGATAATGATGTTTTGTATATATATAACCATGCTTTTAATAAGCTTTTTTGGAGCAAAACTTATAATTAATACGGGTGCTACACAGCTTACAACAGGTGAACTTTCATCACTTATCAATTACAGTGTCCAGATATTATCATCAATGATGATGCTCTCAATGGTATTTGTAATGATTTCAATGGCATCAGAGTCTTCAAAGCGTATTGCAGAGGTGCTTAGCCAGGAAAGTTCACTTGTAAGTCCCCAAAATGGTGAAACAGTTGTAGAAAATGGTGATATTACATTTGAAAATGTTTCATTTAGATACTCTGAAAAATCAGAGAAAAATGCATTGGAAAACATTAATCTTAAGATAAAGTCAGGCCAGACGATTGGAATTATTGGTGGAACAGGTTCATCCAAAACAACTCTTATCCAGTTAATATCAAGGCTGTATGATGCCACACAGGGACGCGTACTGGTTGGTGATAAGGATGTAAAAGATTATGATCTTACTTCACTCAGGGATGCGGTTGCAGTTGTACTGCAAAAGAATGTACTTTTTTCAGGTACAATAAAAGAAAACCTGCGTTGGGGAAATAAGAATGCAAGTGACGAGGAGCTTGTAAGAGTATGTAAGCTTGCACAGGCGGATGAATTTATAGAGCAGTTCCCGGACAAATATGATACTTATATTGAGCAGGGCGGAACCAATGTATCAGGCGGACAGAAGCAGCGACTGTGTATTGCAAGGGCACTTCTTAAGAAACCAAAGATACTTATTCTTGATGATTCAACATCAGCAGTTGATACAAAAACAGATACACTGATAAGAAAGGCATTTAAGGAAGAAATTCCTGATACTACAAAGATTATTATTGCACAGAGAGTATCTTCAGTTGAAGATGCAGACATGATAGTTGTGCTTGATAATGGAAAGATTGCTGAGCAGGGAACATCAGCAGAATTATTGGAACTTAATGGAATATATCGTGAAGTGTATGATTCACAGACAAAAAGTAAGACGGAATAGGAGGAATAGCGATGAATGAGAAAATGAAACAGAAGCCACATGCTGGAAAAGGCACATTTGCAAGGCTTATATCATATATATTCAGCCATTACCGTATTCATATTATAGCAGTAATTATCTGTATTATTATTAGTTCAATAGCATCGGTAATAGCCAGTGTATTTTTGCAGCGTCTTATTGATGAATGTATTCTTCCGGGTGTACAGTCCGGAATGGGCGCAGTATGGAAAGAGTTTATTTCTATAATAACCATGATGGCTACAGTATATGTACTTGGTGTTTTAGCAGCATTTATATATACAAGAATAATGGCAGTTGTTACACAGGGAACGCTTATGCATCTTAGAATTGATATGTTTGACAAGATGGAAAAACTCCCGGTAAAGTTTTTTGATACTCATGCACATGGCGATATCATGAGTACATATACAAATGATACGGATGCAATAAGACAGCTTATCGGACAGAGTTTACCAACAGTCATACAGTCGGCACTGACAATAACAGCTATGATTCTTATGATGCTGTATTACAGCCTCTGGCTTTCGATAGCAGTATTTGTATTTATTTTCATTATGACAAAGATTGTTAATAAAGTTGGCGGTGCAAGTTCAAAGTATATGATGGCGCAACAGCGTTCCCTGGCCAAAGAGGAAGGCTTTGTTGAGGAAATGATGAATGGCCAGAAGGTTGTCAAAGTATTCTGTCATGAAGACGAGAGCAAAGAAGACTTTATAAAGTTGAATGAACAGCTGTTTAAGGATAGTGAAAGTGCCAACAGCTATGGTAATATTCTTATGCCAATATTAAATAATGTCGGCAATATCATGTATGTTCTTCTGGCTGTGTTTGGTGGCCTGCTTGTTTATTTTAATGCTACTAATATTGGTCTTCAGGGAGTAAGTCCTGTAACAATAGGTATTATAGTTTCATTTCTTGGAATGACCAGACAGCTTTCACAGACAATTGGGCAGGCATCAATGCAGGTATCCATGATTGCAATGGGTGTTGCGGGTGCAAGCAGAATATTTGAGCTTATTGACCAGACAGAGGAAAAAGATGAAGGTTATGTAACGCTTACAAATGTTAAGAAAAACAGTAATGGGGAACTTGAAGAGACAAGTGAACATACAGAAATGTGGGCATGGAAGCACCCACATAGTGCAGATGGAAGTGTAACATATACGCCGCTTAAAGGAGATGTGCAGTTAGAGCATGTTGATTTTGGATATAATCCTGAAAAGCTTGTGCTGCATGATATTTCACTGTATGCAAAACCTGGAGAAAAGATCGCATTTGTTGGTGCAACCGGTGCAGGAAAGACTACAATTACTAATCTTATAAACAGATTTTACAATATTCCTGATGGAAAAATACGCTATGACGGAATCAACATAAATAAGATAAAAAAGCCTGATTTAAGAAAATCTCTTGGTGTTGTTTTGCAGGATGTAAATCTTTTTACAGGAACAGTCATGGAAAATATAAGATACGGACGGCTTGATGCGACTGATGAGGAATGTATTGCAGCAGCAAAGCTTGCCAATGCACATGGATTTATCGAGAGGCTTCCGGCAGGGTATGATACAATGCTTACAGGAAATGGTGCCAGCCTTTCACAGGGACAGCGCCAGCTTATATCAATAGCAAGGGCAGCAGTCGCTGATCCACCTGCCATGATACTTGATGAGGCTACGTCATCCATAGATACAAGAACAGAGGCACTTGTACAAAAGGGTATGGATAACCTTATGAAAGGCAGAACAATATTTGTAATTGCACACCGTCTTTCAACGGTTAGAAACAGTGATGCAATTATGGTGCTTGATCACGGACGCATTATTGAAAGAGGAAGTCATGATGATCTGATTGCCCAGAAGGGAACATACTATCAGTTGTATACAGGAGCATTTGAACTGGAATAAATAAATGCATATAATAATAACAGAATAGCAACAGCATAATAACAATGACTGAGCTTAGATATAGAAGGTGAGGCAGTAGTAAATGGAAAAGGTATATAAGATACTAAGGATAGATGAGCAGGACTTTGGCTGTGAGGGAAGACCTGATGGAGCGGAACCGATGGTGGATGTAACATTACAGGCACCTGATGGAACAAAGCAGATATTTGAAGAAAAAGATGCACTTTTATATGAACGTAATATCAATGAAAAAGATAACGTGATTATAGAAGATGGACACTTATCAAAAAGAATTTAAAAAGCTGATATCTTTAGCTGTGTATAAGAGCAGAGGGGATTAAAGTCCCCTTAGCTCTTTAATTTTTTCCATAAATACAGGTTTCTGGGCAAACATGAAGCTTCTAAGGCTATAGTTATAATTAATTACATTAAGTGCATCATCTTCAGTTCTTAAAATACAGTCATTGACATCAATATATACATTTTTAAGAGACAGATCATCAATGTGGAATATATTTTCACAAAGTATGATATTTGTAGCTGAAGGAGATGGAGCAGATTTCCAGGTAACTGCTATACAGAGTTTGTCAGAAATTTTACGGATTCTTTCTGCAAGTACCGGAAAATTATTCTCATTAATATAAAACGAATTGCCGGATCTGAATAATTCTGTGTATGAGGAATAGTTTATATCGAGATCAAAAATACGATTGTCACCGGCTTTGCCTGTAACGTTGTGAATAGCATCATCGTATGCCATCATAACGGTGCAGGCTTTATTTTTTTCATTTTTATGGAGACCTTCGTAGACTACTTCAAAAACAGATTTTAAAAATGTATCTGCCATATCACTAAGGCGTTCCTCTGGAGTGTATTTTATAAAAAATGAAATCCAGTTGCGCCATGCATAATAAGTAGGAAATGTATTGACGTCTTCTTTTTTGGCACCCATTGCATGGAGTGCAACAGAGTTACCGATAGATGCAACCTTAAGACCTGCACGATTGCAGAGGTAACACCATTCAGTATCATCCCAGTACAGGAAATTCTCTTCAGGCATAAGTCCGATTTTTTCAATAGTTGAACGTTTTATCATAAGAGAGCAGGCAGCTACGCTGTCAACATACAGATACTCAGGGAGAGTACCATCTTCAATACGATTTAAATATGGAACTTCCGTACAAAAATAATCAAAATCTATAGTTTGTCCAAACTGCTGGATATAATCAGGATTTTCCATATGGTATATTTTAGAGCCTGCCATTCCTGTTTCAGGATGCGATTCAAGAAATTCATAAAGATTTCCAATGGCATTTTCATCAAGCATTGCATCATTATCTACGCACATAAGATAAGGATAGCCTTTTTTATATGCAATTCTTAATCCGGTATTAAAACCACCTGAGCCACCGAGATTCTGAGAGTTTACAATAAGATTAACAGAGTCACCAAAGCGTTCACGGATTACCGAAGGTGAACCATCCGTTGAGGCATTATCTACGACATATAAGTCAAAGTCTTTAAATTTGGATTCAAAAATACATTGGATACAGTCTGAAACAGCTTCAGCTTTATTATAATTACATACGACAATACCTACTTTTTTCATTGTAAATATGATTCCTTTCTACTATATTTTATAGTTAGATGTGTTTGCAGAAAATGTATGGCAAAATTAACAAATTCATAAGCAGCGAGAGCGTGCCTGCGTTGATTTGTTAATTTTGCAAAGTTCATTGTCAAATTTAGAGTTTCACAAACACCTTATACTATTATTTATAGTAACAATAAGTAGCCTGAAAGTCAATTTGCCTGAATTACTGTAAAGATATAAAAATAATATATAAACATGCCGATATACTATATAACAGCAGGATGAGAAAGTAACATATACAAAAATACAAAAAGAGAAGCAGATTTAAGAGAGGATGGGGATTATGAGTTTGAATTCAATTTCAGGTACACCGGTAAAAGATAAGTATGATGCGATGGTCAGTGCTAATGCTGCAAAAACACAAAAAAGTACAGATAGTAATTCAGTAAAGAATGATACAACAGTTAAAGCAGCTGCAGACGGAGTTATTTATGAAAAGGCAGATGATACAAAAAATGCAGCCTATTCAGCTAATAAGATGAGTGCCAGCGACAGGGCAGCGCTCGTACAGCAGTTAAAACAGGATCAGGAAACGAGGCAGAATAACCTGATAAATATCGTCCAACAAATCATAGGCAAGCAGGCAAAGTCATACAGCATGGCAAATGACAGTGATTCAATGTGGAAGTTTCTTGCAGGAGGAAACTTTACAGTTGATGCAGATACAAAGGCACAGGCACAGAAAGATATTTCTGATGATGGATATTATGGCGTAAAGCAGACATCACAAAGATTATTTGATTTTGCAAGTGCACTTGCAGGAGATGATGTTGAAAAGATGAAAAAAATGCAGGAAGCAATGCAGAAGGGATTTAACGAGGCAACAAAATCATGGGGAAAGAGTCTTCCTGATATCTGTCAGAATACAATTGATGCGGCAAATAAGATGTTTGATGAATATTATAAATCAAAGGGAAATACTCTGGGTTAATTACATCCGGTGATTAAAGCGGTGCAAAGCTGCATGGATATTAGCATACATAATAAAAAGGGCGTGTGAAAAAATGTCAATTCATTTTTTTACACGCCATTTAGATTTAATTATTTTATTTATCCATTTTAGTATAAGCAGCAAAGGCTGTCTGCAGTGTCATTGGACTGTCAGAAATTTCCTTTGCCTGTGTAAGCATGTTAATGCGTCCCTGCTTATCATTTTCTTTATCCTGGTCAGTATAGTTATCTCTTCGTTGCAGGAGTCTTTCATATGCTGATGTTTTCTTTGCATATTTCCAAAAATGATTTTCAAATAAAATATCATGATAAAGGCATGGCTTTTCAAACATATTAAAGTGAATCAGATGAAGATCTTCTTCTTTAAAATCTGGTTCAGGTATAGGCATTTTATCCCAGCCTGCTTCAAGGTAAGTTACTTTTCCTTTGCATATTTCATTAAGGAAGTCCTGATCAGGTGCGATAGTTTTGAAGTCAAAGTTATTGAAAAGATAGAAAAATGTTTCTTCAAGTTGAACCTTCCTTAATTCATCAAGATTCATAAGCAGCATTCCTGAGTTAAAATAATGTGTATAATCAAGTCCCAGAGACTTAAGAGAATACTCTCTGAATACAGGATCAGTTGCAACGACTTCATCCATTACACCGCCTACCATATTATCACCCAGATCAATGCGAAACAGATTGGCAATATCATCAACCAGTACTACATCTGCGTCAAGATAAATTGCTTTTTTAATATCTGGAAAAAGCTTAGGAATAAACAGTCTGTAATAGATAGTTTTTGAATAATAATCCCTGAGTCTTAAGGCATCTTTATCATTTATTGCATTGATATCTTTTGATACATCTGTAAAATTAATGTTAATATGTGATGTTTTGTAGCTACTAATTATGTCAATATGTTCCTTTGAGAGTCCTGTATTAAGAATATAAATATCGTATGTATTCTCACCAGATGAAGTATCAGATATAGATCTTATTGCGACTTCAAGAAGGTCGATATAATTATCATCAGCTGAAAAGAATATAGGTACGGTAACTTCGTTTTTATGCATAGTTGTTTTCCTTTCAATTATGTAATATTTCAGGCGGATGCCAAAAGCATGCCCGTATAGAGTTTGTTATAACAAACAGAATTGTATACATTATATTATATGACAGATTAATAATCAACCTTGAGATATTTTCCGGTCAATGTTAAAATATTTATATGATACAAAGACGCTGAAAGTGCGTTTTGTGATAGCATATGTGAACAGTAATATTTATACTGTCCGGCAATAATGGATAAGGTCAGTTAAAATCTAATATAAAAAATTTGAAATGGAATGGAAATTATATGAATATTAAACTTATTATGTTTGATCTTGATGGAACTCTTCTTCCTATGGATCAGGATGTTTTTACAGGTGCTTATTTTAAGGAACTTGCAGCAAAGTTTACAGGATATGGATATGATCCTAAAAAGCTTATAGACAGCGTATGGAAAGGCACGGCTGCAATGGTACAGAATAATGGAAAGCAGTCAAATGAAGATGTATTCTGGAATAAGTTTATAGAGCTGTATGGAGAAGAGGTCAGGGCTGATATTCCTTTATTTGAGAATTATTATGAAAATGAATTTGATAATGCACAGAAAGCCTGTGGCTATAATGAGGAAGCTTCAAAGACAATAAATATATTAAAGGATAAGGGCTATCGGGTAGCACTTGCAACAAATCCCATTTTTCCGGCAATTGCAACAAAGAAACGTATAAAGTGGGCAGGCTGTAAACCTGAAGATTTTGAAATATACACAACTTATGAGAATTCAAGCTACTGCAAACCTAATCCGGATTATTACAGGCAGATACTTGAAAAGCTTGGGTATAAACCTGAGGAGTGCATGATGGTTGGAAACGATGCTGAGGAGGATATGGCGGCACAGGCACTTGGAATTAAGGTGTTTTTACTTACAGACTGCCTTATAAATAAAAAGAACAGAGATATTTCTCAGTATCCAGGCGGGAGCTTTAAAGAACTTATGGAATATATTGATAAAGTGGGATGATTAAGGACAATAATAGATCGTTCTGGCATGGAGAATAAGATAATGACACTTATACAGTTAAGATACATTGTAACAGTTGCAGCAGCAGGTACAATAAGTGAGGCAGCCAAAAGGCTGTATATTTCACAGCCAAGTCTCACAGCGGCGATTAAAGAACTTGAAAATGAACTGGGAATAACGATTTTTAACAGGACTAATAAAGGTGTAATGCTGTCGACGGATGGAGAAGAATTTTTAGGATATGCGCGTCAGGTAATTGAACAGACTAATCTTATTGAAGAAAAATATTTTGGAGCGACATCAGTAAAGCACCAGTTCTGTGTATCTACACAGCATTATTCATTTGCAGTTGAAGCATTTGTAGACCTGCTTAAGGAATATGGCGGTGAAGAGTATGATTTCAGAATCAGGGAAACACAGACATATGAGATTATTGAAGATGTTGCGAAGCTTAGAAGCGAGGTCGGCGTATTATATCTTAATAAATTCAATGAAGCAATCTTAAAAAAGACATTACGTGAGAATGATTTGAAATTTCACAGGCTTTTTATTGCAGAGCCCCATGTATTTGTAAGTTCATTCAGTCCTCTTGCAAAAAAGTCAGTAGTTACTCTAAAAGACTTAGAGCCGTATCCACGTTTATCTTATGAACAGGGTGAGCATAACTCATTTTATTTTTCAGAGGAAATCTTAAGTACACTTGAGAGTAAAAAGGACATAATGGTATGTGACAGGGCTACATTGTTTAATCTGCTCATTGGCCTTAATGGTTACACAATCTGTAGTGGCGTTATAAATGAAAAGCTTAATGGAAAAAATATTGTTGCAATTCCTCTTGAAATTGATGATTATATGGAAATAGGATATATCACGCATAAAAAAATAGTTCCGGGAAGGTTTGGCAACTTGTACATAGAGGCACTTAAAAAGTATACCAATATGTGCTGAGCCGCTAACCGGTATTTAAATAACAATTATGGAGATATGAAAAGTGCAAGCTTTGGAGCATTCCAGGTAAAATAGAAGAAGCAGACTGCAGGGAGTATCAGCGAAAAAAGATAAATCAGGCTGAACTTCCTGCTTTTTTTGTACGCATTTTTATATACTGTAAAAAACACAATTAAAACGCTTATGAAAAAAATAGCCATATCAATCCATGTTACATTAAAGCCTAAAATGCCACTATATGCATAAAAGCTTACAGGAATAAATACAAGTCCTTTTATCAGTCCAAGATTTATGCTGTAAAAAAAGCAAGGATACGTTTTGTTAAATTCCAGATATAGTTTTGAATCTCTGGCACATCTGATTCGGTGTATTAATACAAGTATAAGCATGTACAGGACAGTAGGGAAAAACAGCAGTTTCATATGTTCCCACGTTGACTCATTTACAGGGACGAAGTAAGATACGTACCGGTTATTTCCTGACCATTCATATACAAAATGTGACAGAGTTCCGACTACAGATACAAATATAAATCCTATAATAATGTATAATTTAAAAGTTCTTTTCACACTAATCTCCATTCCGCAGACGCTTTGCGCCGCACACTAATTCTCATTAAATTATATGCAGGAGGGAGGAAGAATATTACATGTTTGTTAGAAAAAATAGAAGCACTTTAATATAAAATCAGAATATTGAAATACTATAAAACGATAATAAAAATAATGATATAAATAGTACTAAAAGCAAATAGTTACATTATATATAAATAAATGTTATAATAAAAAAATCATGTTTTACAATATCTAAGGGATACATAATTTAAAGAAAGGAATAGATACAATGCCAGGGTATAGGGTTTCAGAAAATAAAAATGGTACACGTGTTGTATATAGTAGCTTAAAGAAAATAGCACTTGACAGGGATGAATATAATATATGCAGAGAAAATAAAGAAGGGGTATTTCTTGTTCCGCTTATAAAGAGTAGACATAAAATTTACTATAATACAGATAGGACTATACCATTAGACAAATATATAAAAGAAAATATAAGTGTGTATGAATTTTATTCGGTTATTGTACAGATTTTAGAGGTAAGTAAATTAGTAAAGAAAAAACAATTATCGCTACATAAGTTAAAGTTTGATTTAAGAATGGTATTTGTAAAAGAAATACCCGGTGAGTTAATTTTTTTGTATGAGCCCTTATCTGATAACATTAAAACATGTGTGGATGTATGCACTTTTTTAAAAAAGTTCGTGAATGAAATTAAAACAGAAGATAGCAATTTGATAGAAGAATGTAGAAAATTTCAGTGTTTTGTCGGGAGCGCTTTTAATTATGATATCTTTGAGGTGGAAAATTATATTATTAAACATTATCCACAGATATATCAGGAAATAAAACATTAGTAGGTGGTAAAGTGTATGGAGAAATTTTTTAAAAAAGGCATTATGGAAGTAACAGATTCTTCTGATACAGAATATGTATTGGAAAGGAATGATGTATTTTATGATACAGGATTTAAGATTATGCAGAATCCAGAAAATAAAGATATGCTCAAATGTTATAGATATAAATATAATGGTAAAATAAAATTAGTTTATTTTACAAATGAATTTATAACTGTGGAACATTTAATAAAAAAAACGGATGTTAAATTAATTGGAAATATTATATGTAAGATTATAGATGCTTTTATTAATATAGAAAATATTGGATTTTTAAATCTGGAATACGTTATAAACAGTTTAAATAAAGTGTATATAAATAAGAGTACAAATACAGTGCAGATTATTTATATACCTGTAAGTATTTACGGTGAAACAAAAAGCAGAGATGTGTTTGAAGAAGATGTAAAAAAAGAATTTAGGCGATTACTTGAAAATATTATTCTGGCGGATAATCCAATAATAAAGAATATGATAAATTGTTTTAATGATAATTCATTAGATTTAAAGGAAATTGGAAAAAGAATACTGAATCTGAGAAATGAGAAAAATATAAATAATACTATTGAATATAAAATACAGGCAGATGAAGGAATTTTACAGAATGAAACAATTTGTCTTAAGTCAGTAAATGGAATGATTTCATTTGAAATAAATGGACATGACTACATTATTGGAAAAAAACGGGAAATGGTGGATGGAGTAATAATTGGAAATTCTGCCGTAAGCAGGGTCCATTGTAAAATACTGTGTCGTAATGGATATTATTTTATTGCTGATATGGGAAGTTCTAATGGGACATTTTTAGATGGTATGCGTGTTACAGCTGATAATCCGCAGCAGATTCATTTAGGTAGCCGTATAACTATTGCAGATATAGAATTTGTTGTCAGGAGGAGACAAGTATGAGTAAACCGCTTGTTGTTATAGTGGATACAGATGAGGAGTATTTATCAATATTAGTAAAACAGTTTCTAAGAGAGCTTGATGACAGGGCCGATTTAGATATTATATCAGATGCCGAGTATTTTGAAAAATATTTTTCAAAACCAGTAACAGCAGAAATTGTTGTGGTTGAGGAAAGGCTTTATTCTGAGAAAATTCTACGTCACAATATAGCAAATCTTTTTGTATTATCAGAAAGCAGGGAAATTGGAAATACGCACCAGCTTAATATAACAAGAATATATAAATATCTTGGAATTCGTGAACTTTATAATGAACTTACATACAAGAGCCGTGAAAGATTTGTAAAAGAGCAGAGACATATAAGAAATACACGGATTATAGCATTCTACTCTCCTATTGGTGGCTCAGGGAAAACGATTGCTTCTCTGGGACTTGCTGGATGTCTTTCAAAGAAACATAAGAATGTTTTATATATTAATACAGAGTCGATACAGGAATTTGGTTATTATTTTAAGGATAGAAGCTGGATAACAAATGAGGGTTACAGGAATATAAAAAATTCTTGTGGCAATGATTATGCTGGCTTAAAAAGGTTTATGCGCAAGGAGTATTTTGATTACCTTCCAGCTTTTTATTCAACACTTGATGCGCGAGGACTTGATTTTAAAATATATCATAATCTGATAATAAGCGCAAAAAACAGTGGTGAATATGATTTTATTATAGTAGATATTGAGGCAGGATATAAAACAAGTATTTTAGAGTTATTGGAAGATGCTGATAAAGTGTTGGTGGTAACACTTCAGGATGAAATTTCAGTTCATAAAATGCAATATTTATTACAAAATCTTAATTTTAGCGATCGTGAAAAATATATGGTTATATGTACAAGATACAATAGTACAAAGGAAAACAGTTATATTAATTCAAATTTACAGGAACAGTTTCCTGTTAAAGAATATATATATGATTTTAAAGAGCCAATAGAAAAACTGGAACAAACAATGTATATAGAAGGGATAGAAAGGCTATCTTATATGTTTATATAGACAAGGAGCAGGCTAATGGAAGATAAGGCAGTAGTAGAATTTGTAAACTATTCTGATAATAGTCAAACAGATATTGAAATACCATTGGATATTACGGCAAACGATTTAATTCTGGCATTAAATGATGCATATTCACTGAGGGTAGACATAGATAATATATTTAACTGTTATCTGGCAGCAGAAAATCCGATTGCTTTTTTACGTGGTAATAAAACTCTTAGAGAATTTGGAATCAGAAATGGTTCTTACATTATTTTCCGGAGGTAAATATGGAATATCAGTATAAGATAATTGTAAATAATGTAAGTGTATATAAGGAGTTTGAACTTAATTCAGATGTAAAGAATATCAGAATGGGAACTCTTTCTACTTGCGAATTAAGATTAAATAAAGATAATTTTTTCGGAGAAGTAGAAATAGAATTTGAAAAAAAAGAGGATGGGTGGCATGCTGATTGCAGTAATGATATATATTTTAATGTAGGAGATATGCGTAAACTTATGTCAATAAGTATTAAGCATGGTGATATTATATCTGTACATTATGCGGCTGGTGAAGATAAAGCATTTGAATTGAGGTTTATGATAGACTTTGAGGCTAAGGTGCCTGATTATAACTGGTATATACAGACTGACGAAATCAGACCGATTGTAATTAATGCATGTGACAATGCAGACCTTAAAATCACAGGACCATTTGGTGTTGGTGAACAGGTGATTTTAACACCTGATGGTGAAAATCTTGTAATAAATAACATAAGGACGCAGTATGGTATTAATTTAAATGGTGCAAAAGTATATAATGGAACAATAATGCATGAAAATGATTTCCTATCTATTGCTAATTATAGTTTCTATTATTCGGGGCGAAGGCTGTTTTTTGATAATGATGGTATATCAGGGGGCATGCATATAAAACAGTTAATGAATGAAAGTACTTTTAAATATCCATTATTTATTCGTAATTCAAGAGTTAAAGAAGAAGTTGATACAGAAAAAATACAGATTCTTGAACCATCAAAAAAGCCTGAAAAACCAGAGTTAAACATTGTAACTTCATTAATGCCTACTCTTGGAATGTTTGCATTAATTGTTATACTAAGGGCAGTACTGAATTTTTCAGGTGGAATGTATATTATTTTTAGTATCTGTTCAATGGGACTGGGGGTTGTTACATCAATTCTTAGTATTGTAAAGGGACAAAGCAAGTATAGAAAAGAATGCAGGAAAAGATATTCAGAGTATAACAGATATATACACAAGAAAAGGGAAGAGATTGCATGTGCAAGAGAAATGGAACTTAATTGTCTGAAAGACACATATTATAGTATTAATCAGGATCTTTTACATATTAATAAATTTGACAGTACTCTCTTTGACAGAATCCCTGGTGATGATGATTTCCTCGATGTTTATCTTGGAACAGGACGTGTTAAAGCTTTAAAGGAAATCGATTATAAAAAGAAAGAAATGCTGGAAGACAGTGATGATTTGGCTACGATACCCATAGATATTGCAAAGCGTTTTGAATATGTTGAAGGGGCACCTATTGTAATGAAATTAAAAGATGCTAATGCGGTAGGAATTGTGGCACCACCTCAGCAGCAGTATCAGATGTTTAAAAATATTGTGACAGATATAGTAAGCCGGCAGTATTATGGGGATGTAAGGTTATATGCGATTCTTAATGAAGACACTTCAAAGTATGAGTGGCTTAAATTATTACCTCATATACAGAATCCATCTGGCGTACGTAATATTATCTGTAATAATGAAAGCAAGAATAATATATATGAATATTTGTATAAAGAATTAAGTTATAGGATGGAGTCTAAAACGCCATGTGCCGGATATAATGTGATTTTGGTTGTAAATGAATATGGAATAAAAAGTCATCCAATATCTAAATTTATTGAAAAGGCAGCAGAATTAAATACAGTTTTTATATTCTTTGAGGAAAAAGAAGAATTGCTTCCTTTATATTGTAGCAGGATTGCAAGAATTGAGGATAGTGGAAACGGATATTTATATCAGTGTGCTAATAAGGCGGTTAAGAATCGGTTTGTATATGAAAGCATAGATGATAGCCAGATATGGGCAGCAGCGAGAAAGCTCTCACCGGTGTACTGTGAAGAAATAAGTCTTGAAAGCTCATTGAGGAAAAGTATTTCATTATATGAACTTATTGGAATATATTCGGCAGAGGATCTTAATATTAGTGAAAGGTGGAAAAAATCAAAGGTATATGATTCCATGGCAGTTCCGCTGGGGGTTAATGCAAAAAATGATATTGTATCGCTTGATTTGCATGAAAAATTTCATGGACCTCATGGTCTTGTTGCTGGTACGACAGGTTCTGGAAAAAGTGAGATACTGCAAACGTATATTCTTGGTGCGGCCACATTATTCCATCCATATGAAGTCGGATTTGTAATTATCGATTTTAAAGGTGGTGGAATGGTAAATCAGTTCAAGAATCTTCCGCATCTTATCGGAGCCATAACAAACATTGATGGGAAGGAGATTGACAGGTCTTTAAAGTCAATAAAAGCAGAATTGTTAAAGCGCCAGAATCTATTTGCACAGGTGGAAGTTAATCATATTGATAAATATATAAAACTTTATAAAGAGGGAAAAGTTACAACTGCATTGCCACATTTGGTGATTATTGTAGATGAATTCGCAGAATTAAAGGCAGAGCAGCCCGAGTTTATGAAAGAACTTATAAGTGCAGCAAGAATAGGAAGAAGTCTTGGTGTTCATCTGATTTTAGCAACGCAAAAGCCGTCGGGGCAGGTTAATGAGCAGATATGGAGTAATTCCAAATTCAAGTTATGTCTTAAAGTACAGACACAGGAAGACAGTAATGAAGTATTAAGGTCGCCACTTGCGGCAGAGATAAGAGAGCCGGGACGTGCGTATCTGCAGGTGGGAAATAATGAGATATTTGAGCTGTTTCAGTCGGGGTTTTCAGGAGCTCCAGCACAAAGTGATGATAATAATATTAAGGAGTTTGAAATATCGAGTATTAATTTTTGTGGAAAAAGAAAAATAATATTTAAACAGGAAGCACAGAAGAAAAAGAGTAATATAACACAATTGGAAGCAGTAGTTGATTATATAAGCAGGTATTGCAGGGATAATAACATTAAAGCGCTGCCACATATATGTCTTCCGGCACTTGAACATAAAATCTTTTTTAATCATGAAAAATATGCATTGCAGAAAACATTTACAATGAAATGTTTAATAGGTATATATGATGATCCTGATAACCAGAGACAGGATGTGGCAACACTTGATATAGCAACGCAGAATACTGTAATAATAGGGGCATCACAATATGGAAAGACTAATCTGGTAGAAGTGTTGATACGTAATCTGACAGGAACATATTCTCCGGATGATATTAATATATACATTATTGATTTTGGATCAATGGTATTAAAAAATTTTGAAAAATTAAATCATGTTGGAGGAGTTGTGTGCCCTTCAGATGATGAAAAACTTAAAAATTTATTTAAATATTTAACAGATCAGGTAGAATACAGGCGAAAGAAAATGCTCGATGCAGGAGTAAGTTCTTTCTTATCGTATAAAGAAGCCGGGTATAGGGATATGCCACACATACTTGTGATTATAGATAATTTCACAGGATTAAGAGAACTGTTTTTGCAGGACGATGATGTATTGCTTACTTTATGCAGAGAAGGAATATCAGTTGGGATTACATTTGTAATTACCAATTCTTTGGTAAATGGTATTAATTATAAGTATTTGTCAAATATTGCTGGAAGAGTAGCACTGTTTTGTAATGAGCATGGGGAATATAGTTCTTTGTTTGCAGGCAATAAAATATATCCAGATGATACACCAGGCAGAGGTATTGTTGAAGTTGACAAAACTCTTTACGAGTGCCAGACATTTCTTGCGTTTGATGGTGAAAGAGAAATAGATAGAGTAAAAAATATGCATGAATTCATAGAACGTATAAATAATATTTATCCAGGAATGAGTGCAGTTCCTATTCCGGAAATTCCTGACATGCTGATGGAAGATTATATATTTAGTAATTTTAAAACAATAAATTCATCAGAGGACAAATTTATTGTAGGATTAGATTATGAAACTATAGCTCCTTGTATAATTGATATTGTAAAAAATAATTTGATTGCGGTTACTGGGCGTGAAGAATCTGGAAAAGCCAATTTTATTAAATATTTTATGCACTATTTTCTTAATAAAGGCAATGACACGGAGATTTATGTATTTGACAATTATAAAAAGAAGCTTAGAATGCCAGATGCGAAAAATGTATATTATTATATGGGTACAAATGCAATAAAACAGGTATTTACAGAACTTGGAGCAAGTCTTGATGAGCGTTATGATGATCTTGTTAATGATGTTTCAGTAGATAAATCATGGAGAGTAATAGTTATAAATAATGCAGATGTAATTAATGCAGTAAGTGCTGATAAAGAAGCTTTGCAGATATTTAAAAATGCAATAGGAAAATATAAGATGCTAAATGTTTTCTTTATATTTGGAGATGTCCCTAATGTTCCTATTCCGTATGGAACTCCGGAAGTATATAGATGTATAAGGGATGAAAAAAATATTGTATTTTTTGATGATCTTGAAAACTGTAAAATTGTCGATGTTGCAATAAGTGATATCCGAAATAATAAAAAGAGAATAACTATAGGAGATGGATATTATATAGTAAAAAATGAATGTCATAAAGTAAAGACACCACTGGCATTAAATGATAAAAAATAGTATAAAAGTACTATATAAATCATAGGAAAAATATGGTAATATATAAAATATCAGTTGAAAGATATACATGAAAGCAAGTTAAAATTCATTTTTAACTTTTAGTTATGGTATCAAATAATTGATAGAATATCAGATTGCAGGAGGAAAAAATATGGCATCGGGACAAATAAGAATGACACCGGACACAATGAGAGCAAGAGCAGGAGAATACAGAACAGAATCTTCTAATCTTGAAGGAGTTATAAGAAAGATGGATTCAT